>DATMCI010000282.1:0-43314 GCA_035558535.1 Kofleriaceae bacterium | reverse complement strand
GCGCGCCGAACGACGCGTCGACGAGCACGACGCGCTTGCCGAGCGTGGCCAGGAAGATGGCCACGTTCGCGGCGACGAGGCTCTTGCCCACGCCACCCTTGCCACCGCCGATGGCGACCACCCGGGGGGTCATCAGGCGCGACGCTAGACCACGCGCCGGGAAACGTAAACCGCCCCGCGGAAAAACCGGTCAGGTCGCGGCGAGCGCGCGGACGGCCGCCGCGACCAGGGCCAGCTCGCCGGCGTCCCCGTCGAGCGTGCGCACGTCGAGCCACACCCGGCCGTCCTCGATCCGGCCGATCACCGGCACCGGGGCGCCGCGCAGCCCGCGATCGATCGCGTCGGCGCTACCGCCGCGGAGCGTCACCGCCCACGACGCGAGCTGCGCCGTCGGCATCGCGCCGCCGCCGACGGTGGCGTGGCACGGCTCGACGGCGACCGCGAGCCCAGAGGCGGCGCCGATCGCGGCCGCCAGCGCATCGGCCACCGGGCGCAGCGCCTCCGGCGTGGCCGCGAGCGCGCGCAGGACCGGCACCTGATCGAGCGCGCGGTCGCGGTACAGCGCGAGCGTCGCGGCGAGCGCCGCCAGCGCGAGCTTGTCGGGTCGCACCGCGCGCATCAGCGGGTGCGTGCGCGCCGCCTCGACGGCCGCGCGCCGGCCAACGAGGAGGCCCGCCTGCGGGCCGCCGAGCAGCTTGTCGCCGGAGAACGTCACGAGGTCCGGGCCCGCCGCGACCGTCTCGGCGACCGACGGCTCGTCGGGCAGCCCCCACGCGCGCTGGGTGGCGCGATCGACCAGCGCGCCCGAGCCGAGATCGACCATCGTCGGCACGGAGCGGGCGCGCCCGATCGCGACCAGCTCTTCCACGGAGACCTCGCTCGTGAAGCCGACGACGGCGAAGTTCGAGCGGTGCACCTTGAGGAGCAGGCCCGTCGCCGGCCCGATCGCGGCCTCGTAGTCCCGGGCGTGCGTCTTGTTCGTGGTGCCGACCTCGACGAGGACACAGCCGGACAGCTTCAGGATCTCCGGGATGCGGAACGAGCCGCCGATCTCGATCAGCTCGCCGCGCGAGACCACGACCTCGCGCCCGGCCGCGAGCGCCGCGAGGCCGAGCAGCGTGCCCGCCGCGTTGTTGTTGGCGGCGATCGCGTCCTCGGCGCCCACGAGCTCGCGCAGGAGCTCGCGCAGGTGATCGTGGCGCGAGCCGCGCGCGCCCCGCGCGACGTCGTACTCGAGGTTCGAGTAGCCGCGCGCGACGTCGGCGATCGCGCGCAGGGCGGCCTCCGGCAGCGGCGCGCGCCCGAGGTTCGTGTGCAGCGCGACGCCCGTCGCGTTGATCACGCGGCGGAGCCGGGGCCGCGCGAGCTCCGCCGCGCGCGCCGCGACCGCCGCCGGATCGATCGCCGACGACGCGCCCGCGGCGCCCGCCGCGCCCGCCGCGCCGCCGTTCGCCGCGCCGCCGCCGCTGCCGTCGCCAGCCTGGATCGCCGCGCGGCGATCGGCGATCGCGCGGCGCGCCGCCTCGACGATCGCCCACCGCGGGGCCGCCCCGGCCGGCGCCGCGGCCGCCGCCGCGTCGGCGAGCTCGTGCACCGCGGGGAGCTGGGCGAGGAGGTGCTGCATCGGGCGCGACGCTAGCATCGGCGCGCGCCGCGCGGGCAGATCCTGGGTAGACTCGCCGGGTGAACGACGCCCAGGCCGTGTCCGCGCTGCTCGCGGCGCTGCTCATCCTCGCGATCGGCGCCTCGGTGCTGCTGCGCTCGCGCTCGGAGCGCGTGTACACGTCGTTCGCGGCGTTCACGTTCACCGTCTCGGCGTGGCACCTGTGCACGTACATCGGCGCGGCCGCCGACAGCACGGTGATGAGCTGGCTCGCCCTGTGGGCCGCGGCGACGATCCCGCCGACCGCCGTCCGGTTCTTTCGGATCTTCCTCGCGCAGCCCTCGATCGGCGGGCCCAAGCGCGGCCCGCGCGTGACGCTCGCGTGGACCCTGCTCGCGTACGCCGGCCTCGTCTACGCGGCGATCGTCGGCCCGACCGGCGCGCCCGTGCTCGGCCCCACCGGCGAGATCATCCGGCCGCGGCAGATCTACGAGGAGACCTGGTTCGCGGTGCCGTTCTGCATCTACGTCTTCGGCGGGCTGTACCGCTGCATCCTCGACATGTACATGCAGTACCGCGCCACCACGAAGCGCGTGGAGCGCAAGCGCGTCCGCTACCTCGCGCTCGGCGGCTTTGCCGGCATCACGCTCGCGCTGACATCAGTGCTCCCCGGGTTCGGCGCGCTGTGGCCCGCCGTCGGCAACGCGCTCTCGATCGTCTACCTCTACTTCCTCTCGCAGACGTTGTTCCGCGAGCGCCTGATCGACATCAACGAGCTGTTCGGCAAGATGGCCGTGCTCGGCACGCTCGTCGTCCTCATGTGGGCCGTCTACGGCTTTTTGTTCTACTGGATCGGCACCCAGAAGGGCGTCTACCTGATCAACGCGCTCGTCGCGTCGTTCGTGATCCTCATCCTGTTCGAGCCGGTGCGGAACCGGCTCGAGAACGGCGTCAACCGCTGGCTCCTCCGCCAGCGCACCGAGCTGCGCGCGCGGATCGAGGCGGTGCGCCGCGAGCTGCCCGGCGTCGTCGACGTCGCCGATCTCGTGCAGCGGTTCATCGCCGCGCTCGAGGAGTCGCGCCGCGTGACCGACGCGGCGATCTACCTGCTCGATGCCGACGGCGCCGGCTTCGACCGCGCCGGCTCCACGGGCCAGGCGACCCCCGAGCGCCTCGACGCGAGCGCCGAGCGCGGCCTGCTCGATCGCGTGCGCGCCGGCCACCTCGACAAGGAGCTGATCGCGCGCGAGCTCGCCGAGCTGGTCGCGGCGCCCGAGACCGAGTCGCGCCACACCTCGCTCCTGGCGCTCAAGACGCGGATGGACGAATTGCACGCCGGCCTCATCTTCCCGATCTACGGCTCGGCGGAGACCGAGCAGGGGCCGTGGCTCCTGGGCCTGGTCTGCGTGCGCGACGACCGCACCGACGTCCCGTTCGACGCCGACGACATCGACGCGTTCCGCCAGCTCGCGGTCGCCGCCGCGCGCGTCATCGAGTCGAGCCAGGTCTACGAGCGCGTGAAGGAGCGCGACCGCCTCGCCGCGCTCGGCGAGATGGCCGCCGGCCTCGCGCACGAGATCCGAAACCCGCTCGGCGCGATCAAGGGCGCCGCGCAGCTCTTGATGACCTCCGACGGCAAGGCCGCGCCCGGCGCCGACCACGCCGAGTTCCTCGAGATCATCGTCGAGGAGGCCAACCGCCTGAACAACGTCGTCACCAAGTTCCTCGATTACGCGCGCGCGGAGCGGCCCGGCCGCGAGGGCGCGAGCAAGGTCGATCTCAACACCGTCGTGAAAAAGACCGAGCAGCTCCTGCGGCAAGAGCTGGCGCGCAACGTCGAGCTGCGCGTGCGCGTCGACGAGCAGCTGCCGCAGATCGCCGGCGATCCCGAGTCGCTCATGCAGGTGTTTTTGAACCTCGGCCAGAACGCGATGCAGGCGATGCCCGACGGCGGGACGCTCGAGATCCTGACCACGCGGCGCCGCCGCTCGCGCCTCGGCTACGGCCAGTTCGCCGAGGTCCGCTTCCGCGACACGGGGATCGGCATCCCGCGCGACAAGCTGAAGAAGCTGTTCATCCCGTTCTACACGACGAAGCAGAAGGGCACGGGCCTGGGCCTCGCGATCTCGCACCGGATCATCAACCAGCACGGCGGCACGATCGAGGTGCGCTCGACGATCGGCCAGGGCTCGACGTTCTCGGTGTTCCTGCCCGCCGCCGAGCCGATGCCCGCCGGCAAGATCGAGGACATCACCGAGACCGGCCGGCTCACGGCCGCCGGCTACGCCGCGGCCGCCGGGTCCAGCGTGGGCACCGCGCCCACCGCGCCGGCTGCGCCTACCGCGCCCGCTGCGCCTGCTGCGCCTGCTGCGCCCGCCGAGGTGAGCGCCATCGCCACGCGTGGCCGGACCGTCGAGTCGATCCCACCCGCCGACTCGATGAATGACCTCGCGGCGGCCGTGGCCGGCCCACCGACGACAGCGCCGCCCGCGCCGGATCGATCTGAGGTAGGCTGACCGCCGATGGGTTCGGCGAAGATCCTCGTCGCAGACGACGAGCACAACTTGCGCCGCGTGCTGGTCGCGATGCTCCGGCGCGACGGCCACGAGGTGGTGCAGGCGGCGAGCGGGCTCGAGGCGATCGAGCGGTTCCCCGAGGTCGACGTGGTGATCACGGACCTCCGCATGCCCGGCGCGGACGGCATGGAGGTGCTGCGCACGGTCGCGCGCACGCACCCGCACGTGCCCGTCATCATGATCACGGCGTACGGCTCCGTCGGGCAGGCCGTCGAGGCCATCAAGGCCGGCGCGTTCGACTACATCGAGAAGCCGTTCGAGCAGGACTCGATCCTCACGATCGTCGAGAAGGCGATCCGCCAGGCGGCCGCCAACCGGATGGCGCCGCGGACGAACCTCTACCCAGCGAGCGACACCGACGACAAGGGCAAGTACGGGCTCGTCGGCCAGAGCCCGGAGATGAAGGGCATCTTCTCGATCATCGAGCGCGTCGCCGACACGCCGTCGACGGTGCTGATCACCGGCGAGAGCGGCACCGGCAAGGAGCTCGTCGCCAAGGCGCTGCACGAGCAGTCGAGCCGGAAGAACGCGCCGTTCATCAAGATCAACTGCGCCGCGATCCCCAAGACGCTCATGGAGAGCGAGCTGTTCGGCTACGAGAAGGGCGCGTTCACCGGCGCCACGTCGAGCAAGCCCGGCCGGTTCGAGCTCGCCCACGAGGGCACGCTGTTCCTCGACGAGATCGGCGAGATCCCGGTCGAGATGCAGGTCAAGCTCCTGCGCGCCATCCAGGAGAGCGAGTTCGAGCGCGTCGGCGGCCTCAAGACGATCAAGGTCGACGTCCGGCTCATCACCGCGACGAACCGCGACCTCGAGCAGGAGATCCAGCGCGGCAACTTCCGCGAGGACCTCTACTACCGGCTCAACGTCGTGCCGCTGCAGATCCCGCCCTTGCGCAAGCGGACCGGCGACATCCCGCTGCTCGTCTCGCACATCATCAAGAAGTTCAACGAGCGCCTGCGCAAGCAGATCACCGGGATCTCCGAGGAGTCGCTCGCCGCCCTCGAGGGGCACCCGTGGCCCGGCAACATCCGCGAGCTCGAGAACGTCCTCGAGCGCACGATCCTGTTCTGCAAGGGCGATCGGATCGAGCGGGCCGATCTGCAGCTCACGACCGGCCCGGCGGAGCCGGCCGCGCCCGCGGCGACCGGCGCCGCCCCCGCCGCCCCCGCGGCGACCGGCGCCGCCTCAGCCGCCTCGCGCTCCGGCGCGAGCGGCATCGTGCAGCTGCCCCCGGACGACGGCGACGACGACGACGACGGCGGCGAGCCGGCCGGCGCGCAGTCCGGCTCGCTCAAGGACATCGTCCGCGCCGAGACCTCGCGCGTGGAGCGCGAGCTCATCATCAAGGCCCTCGAGGAGACCGGGGGCAACGTGACCCAGGCCGCACGGCTGCTCAAGATCAGCCGCAAGAGCCTGCAGATGAAGATGAAGGAGCTGGGGCTCCGCGATACCTGACCGTGGTAGGTTTCCGCTCGGTGCTGCGAACGGGAGCCATCGGGCCGCTGCGCTGGCTGGGCGTGACGCTCGGAGCGCTCGGAGCCTCCGGCGTGTCTGGGCTCGGCGGCGCGCCGGTCGCGCGCGCCAACCCCGCCTCGCTCGTGGCGTCGGCCATCGATCCGGGCGATCCGATCGATCTCCACCTCGAGCTCGACTACGACTACTCCGTCGAGACGGCGCGGATCCGGCGCGAGGTCCTCGGCGCGCCGGTCGATCCGCTCGATCCGCTCCCCGACGTCAACGACCTCGATTTCAAGCAGTTTCGGCACCGGCTCGTCCCGCGCGCCGAGCTCGGCATCTTGCCCAACACGTCGCTCTCGGTCGCCTTGCCGATCGTCATCGCGCAGCAGCGCGAGCTGTCGCTCGCCCCGGGCGTGACGCGCGACAGCTCGACGACGATCGCCGACGGCCTCTTGCCGATGGGGGGCTTCGACGCGCGCGATCCCGGCACGCCGCTCACCGGCGACGCCGTGTTCCGCGGCGTGAGCCGCAGCGGCGTGGATCAGCTCCACGCGGGCATGACGCTCGCGCTCATGAACCAGGACAATGACCCCAGCAAGCCGACGTGGAAGCTCGGCGGCGAGCTCCGGATCCCGGTCGGGCGCGTCATGCGCTTCGACGCGGACGATCCGTCGTCGGCGACCGGCGTCGGCCGCGGCATCTACGAGGTCCGCGTGGCGACGTCCGTCGCGCGCCGCTTCGGGCGCGCCGAGGGGTGGTTCGAGCTGTACTGGCAGGCGCCGATCACGGCCAAGCGCGGCGCGCTCCTGGATCTGCCCGCTGCCGAGCAGTTCGGCGCCACGAACACCGCCGCGAGCCAGCGGGGCGGCGTCGGGGCCGGCGTCGAGGTCTACGCCGTCGAGGACAAAGCGGGCGGCAACCAGATCAGCCTCGATCTCGGCTCGCGCGTCGACGCCCACTTCGAGGGCCGCGAGTACAGCGAGCTGTGGGAGGTGTTCGCGTACGCCGGCCGCGTGGGCGCGGGCGGAGCCGGGAGCGGGCCGCTCGTGCTCGACGCGGACCCGACGACGATGGAGCTCGAGGCGCGCGCGCACCCCGGCGTCTCCAACGTCGAGAATTACCTCGAGCTGGCCGGCCGCGCCGCGGTCCGCGCGCGGCTCGGCCGCTACGTCCGGTTCGCGGCGACGCTCGACTTCGTCTGGCGGACGGATCACGTGATCTCGTTCGCCGACGCCGGCGTCGACCTGCCCACCTGCGGCGCGGGCGTCTCCGGCCCGTGCGAGAACGAGACGAACTCCGTCGTGAGCCGCGGCACGCGCGAGGTCAACCCGATCCACGTCGACACGATCGATCTCGTCGGCCACCGCTACATCTCCGTGAACGGCTTCGGCTTCGTGGTCGGCGTCCAGGGCCAGATCCTGTTCTAGTCGGGCCGGCACTCGGCGTGGCTCTCCGCCGCGGGCCGGCCGTACAGGCCGAAGTGCCAGCCGCAGGCCCAGGCGCGCCGCGCGCCGGTGGCCGCGTCGAGCGCGACGACGCCCGACGCCAGCGCGACGGCCACGGTCGTGCCGTCGTCGCTCACGGCGACGTCCCGCGTCTGGAGGAGCTCGCGCCGCCAGCGCACCGCGCCGCGCGCGTCGAGCGCGATCACCTCGTGGGCCGCGCGGAGCACGGCGAACGCGCCGTCGCGGCTCGGGGCGCCGTCCTCGATCGGTGCCGTCCCCTCGAGCGCGGCGCGGTGCACCTCCGCGCCGTCGCGCAGCGCCACGACGGTGCTGCCGTCGGCGATCCACACGGCGCCGGTGTCGTCGACGCCGAGCACCCGGCCCGTCGCGACGGCGCGCCGCGGCGTGCCGCGCCCGCGGTGCGCCTCGATCGTGAGCTCCGTGCGCGTGAGCTCCGTGCGATCGTCGTCGCGGAGGCGGGCGCGGATCGCGACGGCGACCACGCCGTCCGCTGTGCGCGGATCGACCGGGAACACGGCCGACTGCTCGTCTCCGAGCGAGAGCGGCGGGAGCCGCGACGCGTTGCCGCGCGCGTCGATGGCGAACCGGTGCGCCTGCCCCTCGGCGCTGATCGCGAGGACGCGGCTCCGCGGATCGAGCTTCACGTCGTCGACGCGCGGCCAGGCGCCGATCACGTTCAGCGTGCCGGCCGCGGCGTCGCCGATCGTGACCTCCACCGCGGCCAGATCCAGGTCCAGGTCCAGGCCCGCCAGCTCGCCCTCGGTCGCCTCGACGCGCCCCCCGCGCCTCACCTCCACGAACAGCCGCTCGTCGAGCGCGAGGCGGAGGTAGCCGTCGGATCCGTCCGTCGCGCGCACCGCGCCGAGCCCGCGATCGAGCCACAGGAGCTGATCGCCGATCTCCATCGCGAAGTGGGCGCCCGCCGGCGCCAGCGAGCCCGTGCCGACCTCGCGGTAGCCGAGGTAGCGCGTGCGCGCGCGGCCGACGAGCGCGAGATCCGCGCCGCGTCCCATGACGACGAGCCCGTCGCCGAACGCAGCGAGCGAGGTCGCGGCCAGCGCCAGCTCGGCGACGTCGCCGGGCGCGCGCCGCACCGCGCCCCTGCCGGCGATCGCGGCGGGCCCGCTCGTCGGAAAGCCGACCGCCGCGGGCTCGTCGTGCGCGCCGGCGCGCAGATCGTCCTCGAGGATCTTCGGGCCCCCGAGCTCGATGACCTGGCCGACGCCGGCGCCCGCGCCCGCGCGGATCCCGGCGATCCGCCGGTGATCCGGCGACAGCGCCAGGCCGCGCAGCGGATCTGTCAGGTGCGTGTACGCGCCCCACCGCAGCGCGCCGCGCTCGAGCGCGAGCAGCCGCACCGCCCGCGCCGCGCGATCGCTCCCGCCGATCCCGGCGAGCGCGCGGCCGCGGCGGGCCGTCAGCTCGACGAGGTGCTCGCCGGGGAGCGGCGCGAGGCGGGCGCGAGCCGCGCCGCCCGCGTCGAACCACGTGACGACCTGATCGCGGCCGAGCGCCAGGATGCCGCCGTGGAACGCGACCAGATCGTCGAAGCCCGGATCCGCCGGCAGCCGCGCCCGCCCGGTGACGACACCGTCGCGCGTCGCGCGGACGAGCTCGATGGCGCCGGCCTCGTCGAGCACGCCCGCGACGAGCCCGCGCGCGGCGCGCCCGTCGCCGTCGCGCCCGAGCACGAACCGGCGCGGCGCGCTCCCGTGCAGCACCACCGGCGGCCGCGTGCCGTCGAGCGCCGGCCACAGCCGCCACCCGCCGCCCGCGTCCACGGTGATCGCCGCGTCGGCCGCCTCGGTGATCGCGACCGCGACGATCGCGCCCGACGGCGGCGAGGTCACCAGGTGCAGCCCCGGCGCGGCGCCCGGCGCGCCCGGCGCGCCGGACCGGCAGCCGAGCAGCGCGGCCAGAACCCCGGCCCGGAGCACGGCTACCAGCACGACCGAGGACCACGGGCGCACGCGGGCACAACGCGCGAGGCGGCGCCGCTGTTCGCGCCGCGGCTCGCGCCACAGCTCGCCACCTCGCCCATTCGCGGTACAACGCCCCCCGTGGAACCGGGGACCTCGCACGTGCCGCGCGCCGTCTGCGCGCGCTGCCGCCGGCCGGAGCGCGTCTGCTACTGCGCCGCGCTGCCGCACCTGCCGACCCGGACGCGCGTCGTCATTCTCCAGCATCCGCGCGAGCGTGACATGCCCATCGGCACCGCGCGCATGGCCAGCCTCTGCCTGCCGTCGGCGGCGCTCCACGTCGGCGTCCGCTGGGGCGAGCACCCGGCGCTCGCCGCCGCGCTCGCCGATCCGGCGCACCCGCCGATCCTGCTCTACCCCGGCCCCGGCGCGCGCGACGTCCTGCGCGAGCCGCCGCCCGGCCCGGTGACGCTCGTCGTCGTCGACGGCACCTGGTCGCAGGCCAAGAACGTCGTGCGCGACAACCCGATCCTGCGGGCGCTGCCGCGCTACGCGTTCGCCGCGCCCGAGCCGTCGCAGTACCGCATCCGCAAGGAGCCGGCCGCCGAGTACTGCTCGACGATCGAGGCGCTCATGTACGTGCTCGGCGCGCTCGAGGGCGAGCCCGCGCGCTTCCGCGCCCTCCTCGAGCCGCTGCGCGCCATGGTGGACGCGCAGCTCGCCTGCCAGGCCGCGGCCCCGCGCCGCGCCGTGCGCGCTCGCAGCCGGCCGCGCCCGCGCCGCTGGCTCGTCCCCGACGCGCTCACGACGCGCTTCGAAGATCTGGTCCTCGTCGCCGGCGAGGCGAACGCGTGGCCCTATGCCGACGGCGCCACCCCGGCCGAGCGCGCCGCGCCCCGGACGCGCGACGAGCTCGTGCACTGGGTCGCGCTGCGGCCACAGACGGGCGAGCTGTTCGAGCGGATCGCCGCGCCCGTCCAGCCGCTCTCGCCGAGCACCACGTTCCACGCCGGGCTCACCGAGGAGGCGCTCCGCGGCGGCGGCTCGCACAGAGACCTCGTGGCGGCGTTCGCCGGCTTTCTGCGCCCGTCCGACGTCGTCGCCGCGTGGGGCGATCACAGCCCGTCTCTGTTCGTGTCGGCCGGCGGCGCTCTCCCCGCGCAGATCGATCTGCGCGTCGTCGCCCAGCGGATCACGCACGAGCGGCTCGGCGGCCTCGAGGTCTACGCCGCCTCGCTGGACGCCCCGCTGCCGGTGCTGCCGCTCGCTGGCCGCGCCGGCCGTCGCCTCGCGATGCTCGCCCGGATCGTCGCGAGCTGGCGCGCAGCCGATGCGCCCCGGTGAGCGCGCAGCGCAACGCCTGCGCGATCACTGCCGCGCCGACCCGCGCTGCGAGCAGCACGCGGCTTGCAGTCCCGCAGATCATGCCCGTCCTCGTCAAGCACCTCATGACCTCGCCCGTGGTGTCGCTGTTCGCCGAGCAGACGCTGCCGCTCGCCGAGGACATCATGCAGTTCAGGCACATCCGCCACCTCCCCGTCATCGACGAGGACGGGCGGCTGCTCGGGATCGTGAGCCACCGCGATCTGCTGCGCGCCCAGCTGAGCTCGCTGACGGATCTCTCCGAAGAGCGGCGGCGCGCGCTCCAGGAGAACGTCCGCGTCCGCCAGCTGATGACGCGCGAGGTCTGCACCGTCACGCCGGACACGCTCGCCTCGACCGCGGGGAAGACGCTGGTCGAGCACCGGTTCGGGTGCCTGCCGGTGGTCGACGAGCAGGACGTCGTCGTCGGCATCGTCACCGAGCGCGACTTCCTGCGGTTCGCGACCAAGGCGATCGAGCTGCACGACTGACGCCGCGTCCTCGCCGGCTATGCCTGGCGCGCGCGCGCGGCGCGGCGGCGCGACAGCTCGACGCCGACGGCATCCAGGCCGTGCGCGTTCGCGGCGGCGAGGATGCTGCCCTGGCCGCAGAACGGATCGACGACGACGCGCGCGCCGATCGAGGCCAGGAAGCGGACCGCCGCCTCGCACGCCGCCGCGCCCATCGCGCGCGACCACGACATGGCGCCGAGCTCGGGCAGGACGTCGGGCGTCGCCGCGCCGGGGGCGAGCCGGCGCGCGCGGCTCACGCACAGGAGGTGCGCGTACGCCGGGCGGCCGAACGTCGTCGTGCCGGGCGGGACGCGGCAGACGATCTTGTGGAACAGCGCGTGGCTGCCGGCCGCATCGGCGCCGAGCAGGACGAGGTGCCCCTTGTCGATCCAGCGGCCGTCGTGCTTGACGTCCGTCTGGTAGAAGATCGCGACCGCCTCGTCGGCGACGGCGCGGCACGCGAGCGCGACGGTGTCGACGAACCAGCGCCGCCAGCCATCGACGCCGAGCGCCGGCAGCTCGCTGTGATCGGGCAGCGACGTGACGATCGCGTGATCGGCCGGCAGCGGCCCGCGCGCGAGGAACGCGACGCCGTCGCCGTGGTGCACGACCCGCTCGGCCATGCGCCACGATAACGCCGCCCCCGCGCGCCGCCCGCGATGGGGGGGGCGGCCCTCAGCCTATATAATGAGGGCGCAGTGCGTCATGACTGGTTTCGATAGGTTACGGATACCAGAGAGACCCGCCGGGAGTAGCCCGTTTGGACACCGGGAGCGCCGCGCTCGTGCCGATCCACGATTGGCGGCGCCGAGATCAGCGAAGCGCTTCGACTCACAGGCCCCCGGCAGTCAGCTGCCGAAATGAGCTCGGGCCGATGTGGAACTGCGCCGACACCGCGGCATCGAGCCGCTCGGCAGTGAGCTCGTTGAGTTGCACGTGGATCCGTCTCATGGTGACGGGCTCATATTCCGAGGCGTCACCGTGGCAGGACTGGTACGGTGTCCATGCTGGCGATCGGCAACGAGCAGCTGGACATATCGAGCGTCACAGGACGGTGCTAGGTTGAGATCGTGACCTCGGCCGACCGCGTCCAGATCGAGCTGTTTCAGAGAGCAACGCCACAGCAGCGTTGCAAGCTGGCTCGCAGCCTGAGCGTGGGAACGCTGGAGCTGGCGCATAGAGCCATCGAGCGCGCCTATCCGGAGCTGAGCGCGTGGGCCCGGCGGGTGAAGTTCGTAGAGGTCCACTACGGCGCCGATCTCGCCCGGCGATTCGAGCGCTGGCTCATCGAGTGCGGGCTCCTCACCTCATGATGCCCCCCGACTTCGTTTTCGCGGTGACCCCCGTAGCCGATGCGCTCGATGCGATCGGCGTCCCCTACTACCTAGCTGGCTCGGTAATCAGCTCGCTCCACGGCTTCGCCCGCGCGACCGCTGACGTGGACGTCGTGGCGGCGCTGCGACCGCTCCACGTCGCCCAGCTGGCAGACCGACTCGCTGGTGTTTTCTACGCCGATCCCGATGCGATGGCGGATGCGATCCGCCGTCGCGCGATGTTCAATGTCGTCCACCTCGCGACAATGGTCAAGGTCGACGTCTATATCGCCGCCACCGAGTTCGACGCGTCAGCGATGTCGCGTCATCTGCTCAAGGCCCTGGATGACATGCCGGGTGCCCGGCAGTTCTCGATCGCAACCGCCGAGGACGTGATTCTGCACAAGCTCACGTGGTTCCGGGATGGCGGCGGGGTCTCGGAGCGGCAATGGAACGACGTCGTCGGCGTGCTGCGCGTTCAGCGCGGCATCGATCTCGACTTCCTGCGCGACTGGGCGGCCCGCCTCGAGGTGACTGATCTGCTCGAGCGCGCGTTGCTCGAAGCTTCCCGGTGAGTCGCCAGCCAGCCCGGCGGCTCGTCTGTGGAGCGGCAGCGGGGTCCAGCTTCGGTCCCGCCGCGTTGTGGCATCCGTTCTTTGCGCCATGACCCGGCGGCGGCGAGCGCCCCACGGAACGAACGCGGCCGGGTCACTACGCCAGGCTCGTCAGCTCGATCCAGCCGACCGCATGCCCCAGCGCGTGCTTGACCTCGATGATCCGACCGGCGGAGAGGCCACCGATTTGCTCGACCAGCGTCGAGACTGGGACCGCGAGCAGGTTGTCGAAGTTCGCGACGCAGCGCTGCGGCATCCCGTCGCGCCGCCCGAGGACCAGCTCTTGCGGAATCGCGCGAATCTTCGTCGTCACCTCGACGGCGAGGACGCGGCTCAGGTACTGGTACGCGCCGTTGCGAGACAAGAGCAACACGGGGCGGGTCCCGATCGGTTCTGGTAGCTCCGCCCACCAGATCTCGTACTGCCTCACGGTCGCTGGCGCCCCTTCCCCTTGGGACGACGAAGCGCCTCGGTCGCATCGGCCCACTGCGCCGCGTTGAAGATCGCCTCGTCGTCGGGAACACGCGCATAGGCCGCGCGGGTACGGTGCTCCGCGAGCTCGAGCAGGGCCTTGGCGATCGCCTGCCGGATGAACTCCGACCGCCTGCGACTCCGTGCAGGTACCGCGGCCTCGAGCTGCTGGGCGGTGCGATCGTCGAGCTGCACCAAGATCTGTTTCATATGGTCAACCATATCATTGACCTGCAGCTCCGCCCGAGACGTGCGGCCAGGACCACCGGTCACGGCCGGTGCCACGACTGGGCTCGTAACCTCCGCCACCCACACGGCGGCGTGAGGATCTTGCCGACCCCGCTTGAGCGGGGGCGGCGGGGACCGTACGTTCAGCACCCCCAGAGAGATCGGGAACCTGGGGCGGAGGCACGCGATGATTCTAGGTAAGTTCTTCGGTGCGATCAGGGCTCAGCTCAACAAGCTCGCCAACCTCTTCTGGGAGGCGGATCCGATCGCCCAGATGCAATACGAGTACGACATGGCCGTCGAGCAGCTCAAAGAGGGCCGCGTCGGCCTCGAGCAGTACCGCGGCCTCGTCGAGCGCGTCTCGCGGCAGGTCAAGGACGGCGAGGCCCAGGTGGCCAAGCTCCAGGCCCAGGCCAAGGCGTACCTCAAGGCGGGCGACCGCGAGACCGCGGGCAAGTTCGCGCTGCAGCTCACGAAGGCCAAGACCACCCTCGACGAGAACAAGCAGCAGCTCGCGATGCACGAGGGCGCGTACCAGAACAACCTCAAGAAGATCCAGCACGCGAACAAGAAGCTGGTCGAGGTCAAGGACAAGATCCACAAGTACGACGCCGAGCTCAAGATGAGCGAGGCGGAGGCCGAGGTCGCCAAGCTCACGCAGAGCTTCAACGTCGACGTCACCACCGACTTCGGTCAGCTCGAAGACGTCATCCAGCGCAAGATCGACGCCAACCGCGGCAAGGCCCGCGTCGCGAGCGACCTGTCCACCGAGGGCATCGACGCGATCAAGGCCGAAGAGCGGATGGAGCAGTCGATGGCCGACGACGCGCTCAAGGACCTCGAGGTCGAGCTCGGGATGCGCGCGCCGGAGACGACGCCGGTCGCGGCCGCGGCGAAGGACCTCGGGCCCGCCGAGGAGACGCGCTCGGCCGAGCCGCAGAAGGTCACCGAGTAGCGAGTCCTGCGCGCTGCTCGTCACCGCTAGCGTCACGCCGATAACTGCTTCGACCAGCTGAATGGGAGTGTCATGTCCAACGGAGCCGGAAAGCCCAAGCCCGCATTCTTCATCGCCATCGCCGCCATCGTGCTCGGCCTCGTCGGGTTCGCGTTCTATCGCTTCTCCGCGAAGAAGAAGGACGACGGCGGCGGCGGCAGCGGCGGGTCGCAGTTCGTCGATCCGCGCAAGCCCGCGGGCAGCGCGGCGAAGCCGACGACCGCCGAGAACCCGGATCCGAACGCGGCGCCGCTGACCGAGTCGAAGTACGAGTTCGAGTCGGCGCAGCGCCTGCCCGAGGTGAAGGGCTCGGGAGCCTACAAGCCGCTCGGCACCCCGCGCGTCGTGCGGTTCGCCGTCAACACCTGGGCCGGCTGGGCGCCGATCGTGTGGGCGAACCAGGGCCACGAGCCGAAGAAGAAGTGGAAGGACGCCAAGGGCGGCGAGTTCGAGGTCGAGCTCCAGCTGATCGACGACCTCGAGACCATGCGCAACGCGTTCGCGGCCGGCAAGATCCACATCGGGTGGGCGACGGTCGACATGCTGCCGCTGCTCATCGCGTCGGGCCTCAAGAAGGAGTCGCGCACGATGCCGCGCGTCTACCAGCAGATCGACTGGTCGAACGGCGGCGACGGCATCGTCGCGCGCGACTCGATCAAGAACGTCGGCGCGCTGAAGGGCAAGACGATCGTGCTCGCGCAGAACTCGCCCTCGCACTACTTCCTCATGAACATGCTCTTGAACGGCGGCGTGGGGCTCAAGGACGTGAAGCTCCGCTACGCGAAGTCGCCGTTCCAGGCCGCGACCGCGTTCCGCAACGAGAAGGACATCGCGGCCGCGGTGTCGTGGGCACCCGACATCTACACGCTGACGAAGGAGGGCTCCGGCAACAAGATGCTCGTCAGCACGCTCGAGGCCAACAAGCTGATCGCCGACGTGTGGTTCGCGCGCGCCGACTTCGGCCAGGAGAACCCGGACATCATCGAGGGCCTCGTGCGCGGGATCTTCGACGCGACCGAGGAGCTCGCGACCGATCAGAACAAGAAGACGGTCGCCGGCCTCATGGCCAAGCTCTACAAGATCGACGCGGGCGACGCCGAGAAGATGCTCCCCGACGCCCACTGGACGAACTATGCCGAGAACCGCGAGTTCTTCCTCGTCGCCAGTAACCCAACGAACTTCGAGCGCACGTACAACACCGCGCACCTGCTCTACCAGGAGCACTACAAGGACTCCCAGGCGATCGACGCCCGCGTCGAGTGGGACCGGATCGTCGACTTCTCGATCATCAAGAAGCTCGGCAGCGAGCCGAAGTACGCCAACCAGCAGAGCACGTACGACTTCAAGTTCACGCCGGCGAGCGCCGAGTCGCTCAACGTCGAGAAGAACGAGATCCTCCAGAAGACGGTCGTCATCAAGTTCCCGCCGAACTCGCACGACCTGTTCAGCAAGGTCACTGGCCCGAGCGGCGGCGTGGTCCTCTACGACGGCAACGTCGAGTTCACCGTCGAGCAGATCGCCAAGCTCGCGGGCACGTTCGGCGCCGCGCGCATCGTGATCGAGGGCCACACCGACGGCTCGATGAAGGGCGTCGCCGACGAGGCGCTCGTGAAGGATCTGTCGCAGCGGCGCGCCAACGCGGTGAAGGAGGCATTGGTCAACAAGTTCAAGATGAACCCGAACCAGTTCTCGAGCGCGGGCTACGGCTGGGAGAAGCCGGCTGATCCGGCCGATCCGAACAACCACGCCAAGAACCGGCGCGTCGAAGTGAAGGTGGTGCCCGCGGAGGCGCAGTGAGCTCCGACGGCGAAGGCGGCGAAGGGACGAAGCCTCCCGAGCCGGCGCAGGCGGCCGAGCCGGCCAAGGAGGCCGAGTCCGCCAAGGCCGACCTGGCCGCGGCCGAGGCCAAGGCTGCCGCTGAGGCCAAGGCTGCCGCCGAGGCCAAGGCTGCCGCTGACGCCAAGGTTGCCGCCGCTGACGCCAAGGCCGCCGCCGACGCCAAGCCGGTGTTCGCCAAGGACGACCTTGCCGCGGCCGAGGCCAAGGCCAAGGCTGTCGCCGACGCCAAGGCTGCCAAGCCCGCCGCTGACGCCAAGGCCGCCAAGCCCGCGGCCGACGCCAAGGCCGCCAAGCCCGCGCAGCCGGCCAAGCCAGCCGCGGCAGCCAAGCCCGCCGCACCCACGCTCCCCGAGGCGCCGCCCTGGTGGCGCGCGCTGCGCGCCGAGCCGCCGGCCCACCTCCGCGCGGCGCTGGGCCTCACGATGGTCGGCGCCCTCCTCGTCCTCTGGTGGCTCGTCACGCACGGCGACCCGGAGTACCGCATCATCTCGCCGTCGCGGCTGCCGAGCCCCGGGGAGGTCGTCGGCGAATTCGGCCCCCTGCGCCAGCGCGATCTGGTCGACGCCATCATCGACACGCTCGAGCGCGTCTTCCTCGGCGTCGGGCTCGCGGCGATCGTCGGCGTCAGCGCCGGCGTGATCGCGAGCGCGAACCGCGGCATCGGCGCGCTCCTGAACCCGCTCGTCATCTTCCTCCGCTCGGTCCCGATGGGCGCGCTGTTCCCGCTGACGTTGCTCCTGTTCTCCGAGCAGCGGCAGAAGACGATGTTCCTGTTCCTCGCGATCGTCGGGTTCGTCTTCTCCGACACCGTGAAAGCGATGATGAGCGTGCCCGAGCGCTTCGTGGAGACGGCGCAGACGCTCGGCGCGTCGCGGTTCCAGATCATCCGCAAGGTGCTGGTCCCGCTTGCGCTGCCGGACATCATCACGAGCCTGCGGTTCCAGTTCGGCCTCGCGCTCGGCTACGTGATGCTCGCCGAGGAGTACAACACGCGCCACGGCCTCGGCCAGATGATCAACATGAGCCAGCGCCTGGGCCCGACCGAGCACGTGTACCTCCTGCTCGTCCTGATCGCGCTGCTCGCGTTCAGCATCGATCTCGTCCTGCGCACGCTCCAGCGCGGGATGTTCGCGTGGCGGAAGGATCTATGAGCGAAGGCGAGCCGAAGCACCCGATCCCGCCCGGCACCGGCACCGGCCCGGCCGGCGGCGCCCCGGTCGCGCCCACGCCGCCCGCGCGCGATCCGGCGGCCGAGGCCGAGGCGCTCGCCGCGTTCGAGGCCGAGGAGAAGGCGCTCGCCGAGCGCGGCGACGCCGCCGAGCCGCACGCGACCCCGGGCGCGCCGCCGGCGCCCGCGCCGCGCACCGTCGAGGTGCCCCGGCCCGCGGCGGCCGAGGCGCCCGCGGCGAAGGCTCCGGCCGTCGCGCCCGCGGCGAAGGCTCCGGCCGAGGCGCCCGCGGCGAAGGCTCCAGTCGACGCCCCCGCGGCCGGCCCGCGCGTCACCGGCGGCGAGAAGGCCGGCGACAAGGCCGGCGACTCCGGCAAGCCGCTCGAGAAGCCGCCGGTCGTCGCGTTCCACAAGGTCACGAAGACGTACGGTGACGGTCGCGGCGCGTTCACTGCGATCAAGGACGTCACGTTCCAGATCCCCGACTACCCGGGCCGCGGCGAGTTCGTCTCGATCCTCGGGCCGTCGGGCTGCGGCAAGTCGACGGTGATCCGCCTGATCGCCGGCCTCGTGCCGCAGTTCCCGCAGTCGTCCGGCACCGTGCTCGTCGACGGCAAGCCCGTGCTCGGCCCGGGCCCGGACCGCGGCATGGTGTTCCAGGACTACACCTCGTTCGATCACCTGACGGTGCTGAAGAACGTCGCGTTCGGCCTCATCTGCCGCGGCGTCTCCAAGGCCGAGGCGTACGACCGCGCGCGCGTGTGGATCGGCAAGGTCGGCCTGTCGGTCAAGCGCGACGCCGGCAAGTTCCCGCACGAGCTCTCCGGCGGCATGCGCCAGCGCGTCGCGATCGCGCGCACGCTGATCCTCGAGCCGCGCATCATCTTGATGGACGAGCCGTTCGGCGCGCTCGATCCGCCGACGCGCTCGCGGATGCAGGACAACCTGGTCGCGCTGTGGCGCGAGCAATCGCCGACGATCTTCTTCATCACGCACTCGATCGAGGAGGCCGTTTTTCTCGGCGATCATATTCTGATCTTCTCGAACTCGCCGGGCACCGTCCTCAAGGAGCTGCGCGTGCCGCCGCCCGACCGGCCGTCGATCGAGATGCAGCGCGAGTCGAAGTTCCTGGAGACGGTGCTCGGGATCCGCGAGATGATCGATCGCCTCGAGTCGTCGAACCGGGCAGGAGACTGACGTGCCGCCGAAGAAAGCAGGGATATTCCGCTACATCAAGGAGGCGTTCACGTTCCGGTGGAACCTGCTCCTGTTCGGAGGCGCCGCCGCCGCCGCCGCGATCTCGGGCCACGCCGACATCGCGCTGCCGCTGGTCGCCGCCGCCGAGATCACGTACCTCGCCGGGCTGACCACGCTGCCCCGGTTCCAGTCGGCGATCGACGCGAAGGCCAACGCCGAGGAGCGCGGCCTGACCGGCGCGCAGGTCGGCGCGGCGCGCACCGGCGCCAACCCCGCGCAGCAGGGCAGCGCGCGCGATCGGGTGCTCGAGGTGCTGAAGTCGCTGCAGGAGGACCGCCGCGCGCGGTTTTTGCGGCTGCGCGCGCGCTGCGTGGAGATGTCGCGCATCGCGAACGCCGTCCGCGGCGACACGCGCGACGCGAGCGGCGCCTCGTCGGAGCTGCGCCAGCCGGCGCTCGATCGCCTGCTGTGGGTGTTCTTGCGGCTGCTCCTGTCCGAGCAGGCGATCGCGCGCTTCCTGCAAGCCGCCGACGAGGCCGGCATCGACAAGACGCTCGGCGAGCTCAAGGTGCGGCGCAAGCGGCGCGCGGACTCGGTCGGCGAGGCGAACCAGGCCGACGACCGCATCATCCGCTCGATCGACGACAGCATCTCGACGGCCGAGCTCCGCAAGGAGAACGTCGAGAAGGCGCGGCACAACGCAGAGTTCGTCGCGGCCGAGCTCGATCGGCTCGAGAACAAGATCCACGCCGTCACCGAGATGGCCGTCGGCCACACCGATCCCGACGAGATGTCGAGCCGGATCGACGCGATCTCCGAGGGCATCTCGCAGACCGAGCAGACGATCCGCGAGCTGCAGTCGATCACCGGCGTGGCCGACGCCGACACGACGCCGTCGATCCTCGAGACCGATCTGTCCCCCCAGCGCATGGCCGTGGAGGGTGGCGCCAGCCGCCGTCCGCCGGGCTCGTGATCCCCGAGGCGACATGACCGACACCGAGCAGAAGACCCTCGCCGGCACCGACGGCGTCACCAAGGCGACGCAGCTCCCGCCGCACTTCCCGAAGTGGGCGGGCAAGCTCGCGGAGCTCTACTTCTCGGGGACGACGTCGATGTTCGTCGTCCACGGCAACACGTTCGACGTGGTCCGCGCGGGAGCCGATCGATGGATCGGCCTCGCGGACTTCCTGGCCGAGCAGCTGTTCGGCCGCTGGGACCTCGTCATCCACTACGACCTCGCGCGCGGGCTGCGCTGCGCCGCTGGCTCGAACGGCAAGCGGCTGCAGGAGATGGTGACGACCGCGGCGAAGTGGATCGGCGACCTGCGCGCCCTGCCCCGCGATCCGACGAAGGCGCTCGCCGCGCTCGACCTCCTGATCCAGAAGAACGTGATGGCCGACGGCGACGATCGGCTGCGCGCGGCGATCCTGATCGATCACGCCGGCTACGTGGCGCCGTCGGGCGACCGCCTGGGCCTCAACGAGCAGACGCACCTCGTGACGCTGCTCAACTGGGCGAGTAGCCCGTACATCAAGCGGCTGAACCTCGCGTTCGTGCTTATCGATCCGCGGCTGTCGAGCATCGCCGAGCGGCTCGCGAGCAACCCGCACGTCGCGGCGATCGAGGTGCCGCTGCCGGACGTGGCCGAGCGCACCGCATTCATGGAAGCGCAGGTCAAGGCGAGCGGCCGCGAACCCGCGAGCTTCTCCGACTACTCGGTCGCAGAGCTCGGCAAGCTGACGGCCGGCATCGGGCTCACTGACCTCGAGGTCCTCGTGCGCTCGGCGATCGAGGGCAACCGCCGCCTCGATCGCGCCTACTTCCGCGAGCTCAAGAAGCGGCTGATCGAGCGCCAGGCGCAGGGCATGCTCGAGTTCGTCGAGCCCAAGTGGGGCCTCGACACCGTGGTCGGCCACGAGGCCGCGAAGCAGCGGCTGCTCGACGACGCCGAGCTCATCAAGCGCGGCGAGCTCGACACCGTGCCGATGGGCTATTTGTTCTGCGGCCCCGTCGGCACCGGCAAGAGCTTCCTCGCGACGTGCGTCGCCGGCTCGATCGGCATCCCGGCGGTCGTGCTCAAGAACTTCCGCAGCAAGTACGTCGGCGAGACGGAGGGCAACCTCGAGCGCGTGCTCGGCGTCCTGCGCTCGATGGGCCCGGTCGTCGTCATCATCGACGAGGCCGACGCGATGCTCGGCGACCGCGACCAGGGCGGCGACTCGGGCGTCGGCGCGCGCATCTTCGGCATGATCGCGTCGCAGATGGGCGACACCGCCTACCGCGGCCGCATCCTGTGGATGCTGCTCACGGCGCGCCCCGACAACCTGCCGGTGGATCTCAAGCGCCAGGGCCGCGCCGAGGTGCACATCCCGCTGTTCTACCCGACCGACGACGCCGAGCTGCGCACGATGCTGGTCGTGCTCGCGAAGAAGACGGGCACCTCCGTCGCCGACACTGACCTCCCGGCCGAGATCCCGCACAAGGGCAACCTCTCGGGCGCCGACATCGAGGGCATCATCGGCCGCGCCTACCGCACGTCGCTCCTCGCCGGCTCGCGCACGATCACGAAGGACGCGCTCGCGCAGGCGCTCGCCGGCTTCATGCCCTCGACGCAGACGCTCGAGCGCGAAGCGCAGGAGCTGGCGGCGATCATCGAGTGCACGGACGTCGAGTTCCTGCCGCCGCCCAAGCGCGAGAAGCTCGACAAGCACGGCGGCCGCGAGAAGCTGCAGGAGCGGCTGACCGCGATCAAGCAGATCCTGGAGCAACGCTGACCCGAGCCGGGCTGGATCAACCAAGGAGACAATGAAGATGGCGCGCGCAAGCTGGATCAACGACGACACCACCCCCGATCTCGACGCCCATGTCGGTCAGCTCGAGCACTTCACGCAGTCGCTCGCCGACGGCGTGGTCGATGCCCAGGAGCTCGCGACGCAGGAGCAGAACCTGGTCGCCGCGATGAAGGCGGTCGAGGGCTCGCTCGACGACGAGCAGCACGCGAAGATCACGCGCCTGCTCGCCGAGGTCGCCGCCTACTCGGTCATGCGCACGTTGCACGAGATGGCGCAGGCGCGCGTGCAGAACGTGGTCGACGCGAAGCAGCCATGATCGACGGGGACCGGCTGCGCGCGGTGTTCAACACCGTCGAGCACATGATCGAGCTGCGCTGGGGCATCCCGGTCGTGATCAGCGACGTGCCGAACCCGTTCACCGGCGACCTCGACGGCGAGCAGATCCAGATCGATCACGACGTCGATCTCGAGGACGCCGTGTTCATCCTCATCCACCTGTTCGGCCACACCGTGCAGTGGAACGTCTCGGCGACCGCGCGGGCGATCGGGCTCGCCCCGCCGGGCGGGTGGACCGAGGAGTCGCTCGCCGCGCTGGCCGAGTACGAGCGCGAGGCGTGCCGCTACAGCCTCCAGCTCCTGCACGAGGCCGGGTTCCGCGAGCTGGATCAGTGGATCTCCGACTTCGCCGCCTGCGACTCCGCCTACCTGCTGCACTTCTACCGGACCGGCGAGAAGCTCCCGTTCCGCTCGTTCTGGCGCGACGGCAGCCCGCTCCTGACGCCGCTGCCGATCCCGGCGTTCCAGCCGACTCGCTGGATCAGCCGCAACGACGGCACGGTCATCTGAGCCCCGCGCGCGAGCGGCCGGCACCGTCGCGTCGACACCGCAGAGCACGCGGCTCCAGGAGCGCTCCGTTTCCAAGATCAGCAGGTTCTTCTTCACCAAGTCTCCCCTCGAAGCGTGCGAGGGGTCCCGCCCAGGCTGCCGCCAATAAGCAACGCCCGTGCCGCGAGCCAAACCTGCAAAATCTCATGCATTCAGCTCCGGCTACGCCTCTCCTCGCGTACCGCGCGTACGCGCCCGCGTCGCGCCTAGACGCGCGAGCGATTCGGCGCCGCTGGCATCATCGGCATGGGGCGCCCCCTCGGATTGGCGCAATTGCGCCCAATTGCGCCAAATTGCGCCCAATTGCGCCAACCTCCTTCGCAACCATTTGTTTTCAAAAGGCTTCGACGGACGCCGCTGCGGCGCAATTGCGCCACAATTGCGCCACAATTGCGCCAAGATCGTCGCAATCAACTGTTTTTAAATCGCTTTTGGGTGGCGCAATTGTGGCGCAATTGCGCCACCATCGGTGGGTGCGCGATGCGCCTGAAACCTCCACCGTGGAGCGACTGATCGAGGCTATCGGACAAAGCCCCGAAGGAGCCAGCGTCGATCAACTCGAAGCCAGGACGAAGCTCCCGCGCCGCACTCTGCAGCGACGGCTCGCCGAGCTCGTTCGAGATGGACGGCTCCGCGCGACGGGGCTCCGCAGAGGCCGTCGCTATCACGTTCCGGACCAGGTCCCCGTCGCGCCCGATCAGGTCGCGCTCTCGGAGGACGGGAAGCTCGTACAGACGGCGATTCGCCGGCCGCTGAGCGCACGAACGCCGGTCGGCTACGCGCCTCGATTCCTCGAGCGCTACCGCCCGAACATCGATGCGTACCTCGATCCGGCCATGCGAGCGCGGCTTCATTCGTTGGGGCGAACGCCGGGGGCTGATCGCCCGGCAGGGACCTACGCCCGCCAGATCCTGAGCCGGTTGCTCGTGGATCTGTCGTGGGCGTCGAGCCGCCTCGAAGGCAACACGTACACGCGCCTCGATACGCAGAACCTGATCGAACTTGGGCAACAGGCGGCGGGAAAGGATCAACGCGAGGCGCAGATGATCCTCAACCACAAGGCCGCCATCGAGATGCTCGTCGACAACGTCGATGACGTCGGCTTCAACCGCTACACGATCTGCAACCTGCACGCGCTCCTCGCCGACAACTTGCTGCCCGCATCCGCGGCTGGACGTGTGCGCCGGATCGAAGTCTCGATCTCCGGAACGGTCTATCAGCCGCTCGCGATCCCGCAGCGGCTCGAGGAGCTCTTCGATCTGCTGCTCACGACGGCCGCCGCGATCCGCGATCCCTTCGAGCAGGCCTTCTTCGTCATGGTTCAGCTCCCCTACCTGCAGCCCTTTGAAGACGTGAACAAGCGCGTGTCGCGCCTCGCAGCCAATATCCCCTTCATCAAGCAGAACCTGGTCCCGCTGTCGTTCGTCGATGTCCCCGACCGCGACTATGTCGAAGGTCTGCTCGCCGTCTACGAGCTGAATCGGCTCGAGCTCGCTCGCGACGTCTTCCTCTGGGCGTACGAGCGATCCTGCCAGCGCTACACCGTCGTACGCGACGCGCTCCCCCAGCCGGATCCGCTCCGGCTCCGCAACCGCGAACAGCTGATCGCGATCGTGAACACGGTCGTCCGAGACGATCTCCCGATCGAAGAGGCCGTTGTTCGCAAGCTCGCGACGCCGATCATCACGCCCGAAGATCTCGAACAGATGATCGCCATGGCCGTCACCGAGCTTCGTAGCCTGCACGAAGGCGTCCTGGCGCGCTTCCGGCTCCGCCTGAGCGAGTTCCGCCGCTGGCGTGGGCGTTCGACGTAGGCAAGATCCTCGGCGGCTGCCCCACACCACGTACGCGAACTCATGCGTACGACTCGGCGACAATCTCGCCGCCCATGTCGCGACGTGCGCGCACGCGCAGCGGCGGTCGAACGCCGAAGATCTCGTTCCCCTGGAGCTCGAGCGGTCGAATGCTCGAGCACGACAGCACGGCGTAGCGATGCCAGATCGAGTACGCCTTGCCCCAGAACTGCAGGGCGGCGTGATAGGCGACGGTTGCATCCGGTGCGAGCTTGCTGGCAACGAGGAACGGGTCCACGCGAAGCTCCGCTGCCGTGGTTCTACGCGGGACGACCGCGTAGATGCCGCGCCGGACGTGAAGGAGTCGGCCCGAACCAACGGCGCGCATCAGGATGCTGTCAGTAGTGCGGCGGCTGCGGCTCCGAACATCCTGCCGCGCAGCGTGGAACTCCTGGCGCGTGAACACCGGATGAACTGCGAAGAAATCGGCAGAGCGCATGGTTGCTGAAATGCCTCGCTATACGGCCTTCGCGGCCGTAGTTTGCTCCATTCTGAAAAGTGAGGCCAGCTCCTACTTTCTGATTATGTGCAAAGTACGGCCGTTGCAGCAGTACTTCGTGCCAAAGCGGCAACCGCCCACCCTCGCTGCGTAGACCGGCTGATCAAGATTTTCTCAACCATCCTCGCCGATGGGCTCGGCAGAGCTGAACCGATCCCGGGGAGCGTGGGACCACGCTCATGCAGTCAGCTCCTCGTCCCCATCGTCTCCATCCTCGTCGTCGAGGTCGGGCTCGCGCTGCGCCTCGTCGTCGTCGCCATCGCCCTCCGCCCCGGCGGCCTTTGGCCTTCTTGCGCTGCCGGCGCTGGTGCTCCTTGGTGACCAGCTCCTCGACCTTGTCCGGTTGCTCGGCCTCGTGCCACAGGCGCCGCCCCGTTATGCGTCGCCGCCTTCGCCAGACCCGGGCGGCGGCGTGGCGAGCCGGAGCATGCGCTCGGCCTCCTCGCGCTCGCGCGTCACCTCGGCGCGGAGCTCTGCTTCGGTGGGCAGGTACATCTGATAGGTCGCCGCGACGATCTGATCGTTGTCCTCGGGTAGCGTGATCTTCACCATCGCGTCGTTCTTCTCGGAGCACAGCACGATCCCGACGGTCTTGGCCTCGTGCGGTGCGCGCTGCGTTCGGTCGAAGTAGTTCACGTACATCATCATCTGGCCGAGATCCTGGTGTGTGAGCTTGCCGAGCTTGAGATCGACGAGGACGAAGCACTGCAGCAGCCGGTTGTAGAAGACCAGATCCACGTAGAAGTGATCGCCGTCGATGGTGAGCCGCTTCTGCCGGGCGACGAAGCAGAAGCCCTTGCCCATCTCGAGCAGGAACGCCTCGAGGCGATCGATGACCGCCTGCTCGACGTCGCGCTCGTGGAAGTCCGCTCGCTCGCCGAGATCGAGGAACTCGAGGACGAACGGATCCTTGATCACGTCGGCCGGCGTCGCGACCTCCTGTCCGTTGTGGGCCAGCGCGAGCACTGCCTCGGGATCGCGATGCTTCGCGAGGCGATCGAAGAGCAGCGCTCCGATCTGCCGCTCGAGCTCACGCGTCGACCACGCCTCGCGCACCGCCTCGATCTCGTAAAACGCCCGCGCGGCCGGGTTCGCCACCCGCATCAAGATGACGTAGTGGGTCCAGCCGAGCCCCGACGGGAACACCGCAGCGGCAGAATTGCTCGGCAGCGCCGAGCGAATTTCTCCCTCGCCCGATTTGCTCGGCAGTGCCGAGCGAATCTCCGGAAGCGCAGATCCCTTCGGAAACACAAGATAAAACTGCCGCATCCGCCGCAGATTCGGCGCGCTGAAACCCTGTCCGTAGATACCCGTGAGCCGGGCTGCCAACCTCTGGATGAGCTCGTCGCCATACCCTGCCCGCTGCTCGCCAGCCTGCTCGACCTCGACGATCTCGCGGCCGACCAGCCAGTACGCCTGGACCATCGCTGTGTTGATGGTGCGAGCGATCTGCCCTCTCGCCTGCTCGAGGATCTGCGCGACGCGCTCGAAGAGCTGCTCGTCGCTCGCTTGCTGAGCAGCGCGTGGCCGTGCGACGCGCGGCCGGCCCTCGTCGGTGAGCCGCTGCTTGGACGGCTGGCGCTTCGCTCGTTGCACCATCCCCGCGGTCAATGTACAGGGCCGGCCAGCGGTCGGCCAGCAGCGCCCGATCCGATGTTCAGCCGAAGTGGCTGCGCTCGTCAGCGGCGCAGGCCGCGCAGGAGCGCGCCGCCCACGGTGAGCGGGTGCAGGAGCGCCGTCTCGAGCCGGCCGCGCAGCGAGCGCGGATCGGTCGCGAGGCCGAGCTGGCGGAGGATCGTGGCGGCGTCGAAGTAGACGCGCTCGCAGACGATGCGGCGCCCGCCGGGCGCAAACGCGAACACGGCGAGCATCGGGCAGGTGAACGCGCGGCCGGTCGGCGGCAGGCCACGCAGCGGACCCGTGTGCGTGCCCTCGAGGATGAACTCGGCGATCACGGCATCGCGCGACGGGTAGAGGCCGACGACGCGGTTGCGCTGATCGGGGAACGCGGCGCGCGTGTCGGCGAAGTAGCGCCGGACCTCGACCTCGCCGTCGAAGACCTCGCCGGTCCCCATGAGCTCGTAGCGCGGGTGATCGAACGTCCCGATCGTCGTGTCGAAGTCGTGGCGGTTCTCCGACTCCATGTGCTCGCGGACGACGGCCTCACGGATGGCGTCGAGCTCGGTCATCGCACGAGGATACACCGGCGGTGGCGGCGCCCTGGGCGAGCCGCTGCACGCGGTATCTAGCCAGGGAGCGCCAGGAGGTCCGCGAGGAAGTGGCGCACCGCCGTGACGCGGGGCAGATCCAGGGCCGGCCCTCGCAGCCACTCGTTGTCCTGGAGCGAGACCTGCAACGCCTTCGCGGGCCGCAGCACGCTCGCGATACTCGACACGATCGCCTTCTGGCGTCCAGCAGGTTTCCGGAAGTCCTTCAGATCATCACCGGTCAGCTTCGTCACATCGACGCGATCGATATAGCTCGTCGCCAGCTCCGCGAGCTGCGGGTAGCGCTCTCGCGCGCACTCCTCCAGCAACACCTCGAGCGTGCCAGGTGATGCGTTGTCTGGAAGGACGAACACGCCACAGCGCGGTATCTCGGCCGAGATCACGCCTGGCTGGTCGGGGATCGAGAGGCCGAGCTTTCGCAGGTCCTTCGCGAGGGCCGCGAAGCGATCGGCGGCAGATTCCTTGCTGTCGGCATCGAGGATCGCCGCCACGGCCGGGCGCTCGCCATTCACGACGGCCAAGCTCTCTTCGGTCCGCCGGACCAACTCGTTCACCCCACTGACCCCGTGCACGGCAACCGACCGGTCGGCTCCTTGAAGAAACAGCGGTACGGGAACGCGCGCGAGCAAGTCATTGTTGTGCGGGAAGGACTTGGGCACGAGCCGCTCCCAGTACGGGTCGAGCGCATCCTTCACCTTCACGCGAGAGAGCCCCAGCGGCCTCAGCAGCTCCGCGACGAACGCAACATCATGAGGACCTTCGACGGCGATATAGGCGCGCACCGTCATCGAACATCAGCCCCACGCTCGAAGCGGAGCCGCTTCAAGAGGTCTTCGCCGTACCTGTGGGCACTGACTGTTGTCTCGGTCGGATCCAGCCGGTATCCGACGATGTCTTCCTCCGGCGTCGTGTCGGCTGCCAGGATCGCGTCGATCGCCTCCAGGCTGTGCGTCGTCACGAAGAGCTGCACGTCGTTGGCAGCACACGCCTCGACGATCCAGCGAAAGACATGACCCAGCACTGAGACGTGAATCGCGGTCTCGATCTCGTCGATCAGGAGCACTCCGCCGCGCGCACGCGTCACTCCGAGCGCCATCAGCAAGATGCGGCGCATGCCATCGCCGAACGCGCCGACCGGCAGCAAGCCAGCACTCCGATCGCGAAGGAACAACTCGGCACCAGGAGCAGCGTGGGGTGCCGCTCCAGAACGTGTGGCCAGGACCTCGAGCCCGACGATCCGCGGATCGACGCGTGAGAGCAGCCGGATCACGTCATCGCCCGCGCCCTCCGCCCTCATGTCCGAGTACATCTGGGTCGGCAGCCCGCGGAACCAATGATCGTACGGCGTGATGACCTGTGTAATCAGGCCCTCAGGGCTCGGCTGCGTGACGACGTAATTCGCCCATTCCCACCACGTGAAGGTCTCCCGAGCTCGGCGACTCGATTCTTCAGCTCGAGACCCAGGATCGAGGACAACCTCGACATCGATCTGCGTGCCTCTACGTTCGCTCGAGAAGTCAGGCTCACCATCGGTGACACCCTCGTCACGAGTTCCCGGGCGCGGAGGTAGAGCATCGATCGCGCCGCGGAGGGGTTGATATCGTGCCTCCACGACTCGGACCGGGCTTCGCCCGGCGCTCGCGAGCTTGATGTTGCCGTCGGAGCTCGTGTCCGGGCCCTCGCTCGCGTGCTGCGGGAACAACCAGCGCAGGCGCTCCACGTACGAGCGGCGGGGCCCAAGCACCGAAGGCTCGCGACCGATCGCGACGCGCCTCCACGTCATGGGGTCGAGCGGATTGGCCGCGAGCGAGATCGCCTCGAGGACGCTGGTCTTTCCCGAGTTGTTCCGTCCGACAAGGAGGTTCACCCGGCCCAGGCCCCGGAGGGAGAGGTCCCGCAGGCCGCGGTATCGGGTCACCTCGAGCTCGGTGAGCGGCAGCATCGGCGTCGACAACCTACCACGCCGCTGCGGGGGCTCCGCGTCAGCGCTCGACGAGCAGACGGCCCTGGGCTCGACTCCCCGGCGTAGCCGCCCGCCGGACGGAGGCGGGGGGCGAGGGGAGCGAGAGTTCCCGGCCGCGCGCTATGGCGGGCGTCCGAGTTTCGGTACGATTTCGCCGGGTGCTCGCTCGCCGTATCATTGCGGTCTCGCCGGAAAAAGCTTTCGCGAAGCGGCTCGCGGTCGCGCTCAAGGCGACGGGCGGGGCGGTGGACACGTACGGATCGCCCGACGACCTCGCGGGCGAGGACCTCGCGGCGGCGCTCGTCGTGATCCACCAGAGCGGCGAGCTGGCCGGCGCGGCGATGCGCCTCGTCGAGCGGCTCGCGGGCGACGCCAAGGTCATCGTGATCCTGCCGCGGTCGGACCTCGCCGCGGTCGTCGAGATCATGCAGGCGTCGGAGCGGGTCGCCGGCATGATGGCGGCGGAGGACCTGGACACGCACACGCTGTCGGCGATGGCCACGCGCGTGCTCGCGGGCGACCTGTTCGGGCTCGAGAAGCTCGTGCCGTGGGGCACCCAGGTCCACAGCGCCCTCGTCGGCGACTACCAAGAGAAGCTCTTGTGCATCACGCAGCTGTCGCAGTTCGCCGAGCACATGGGCGTGCGACGCAAGTACCGCGAGGCGATCGAGCAGGTGCTCGACGAGATGTTGATGAACGCGCTGTACGACGCGCCGGTCGACGAGCACGGTAAGCCGATCTTCGCCGAGATCTCGACGCAGACCCGGATCTCGCTTCGCGTCGAGCAGAAGGCGGTCGTCCAGTACGCGTGCGACGGCACGCAGTTCGTCGTCGGCGTGCGCGACGCGTTCGGCCGGCTCGAGCGCGCCACGGTGCTGCGCTACCTGCACAAGTGCCTGCACAGCGAGCAGCAGATCGATCGCAAGGCGGGCGGCGCGGGCCTGGGGCTCTACCTCATCACGAGCTCGTCGACCGAGGTCTACTTCAACGTGATCCCGGGCGTCGCGACGGAGGCGGTCTGCACGTTCAACCTCGAGGCGCCCAAGCTCCAGCTCGAGAGCTTCGGGTTCTTCACCGGAGAGGCCGACGCCGCGGAGCTGCCAGCGGACCCGCAGCCGGACCCGCAGCCGGCGGGCGCGCCCCCCCCGGCGGAGCCGCGCGCGAAGACCTCGCCAGCAGCGGCCGCGCCCCCGCGGGCGCCGACCTACCCGATGGCGCCAGCGCCGCCGCGCGCGCTGATCGGCGTGCTCCTCGCGGCGATCGCGGTCACGGTCGGCCTCGTGGGCGTGATGGCGTGGCCGCGGCTGTTCGGCGCGCGAGCACAGGTCACGATCCAGACGATCCCGCCGGGCGCGGCGATCGACGTCGACGGCAAGAGCGCCGGCACCACGGCGGGCGGCGCGCTCGTCGTGCGCGACCTCGAGCGCGGCCGCGCGTACCCGATCGTCGCGCGGCTCGAGGGGTACGAGCCGAAGCAGGCGGTCGTGCAGCCGCGCGCGGACGACGCCGAGGCCGCCGTGCTCACGCTCGAGCTGGTGGCGCTCGCGCCGACGGTCGTCCTCGAGAGCACGCCGCCGGGCGCGCAGGTCACGGTCGATGGCAAGCCCGCGGGCACGACGCCGCTCACGCTCACGACGCTGCCGCCGGGCCGCCCCGCGCAGCTCGTGTTCACGAAGGCGGGCTACCAGGACGCGCCGGTACGGATCGACGTGCCGCGCGGCGGCAAGGAGCTCCGGCTGATCCAGCCGCTCGCGGCCTCGCAAGAGCTGGCGCGCGTGCGGCTCGTGTCGACGCCGCCGGGCGCGCAGGTGGTGCAGAACGGCCAGCTGATGCCGGGGCTGACCACGCCGGCCGAGGTGCTCGTCGAGGACGGCAAGCCGGTGCGCTTCATGCTGACGATGCCGCGCCGCGTGCCGCTCCTCATCGAGGCGTTCACGCCGACGCGCGGCGCCGACGACGTCGTGCGCGGCGGCAAGCTGGTCGAGGGCGCGCCCCTGCGCGTCACCGCGGCGGCCGAGGGCAAGCTCGCGGTGGCGAATGCGCCGCACTGCCAGGACCTGGCGCTGCCGGCGGAGTGCGTGATCGCGCCGGGCCACTACGCGATCGAGGTGACGCTGACCCAGGGGCCGCGCATCACGAAGACGATCCGCGTCGGCTCGCGGGGCACCGAGGTGAACCTCGAGCTCGGCTACATCGACGCGGGGCCGCAGCGCATGGTCATGCTGCCGGGCGGCGGCGTGCGCCGGGCGGCGTTCGAGCCGGGCCCGCGGCGCGTCACGATCTCCGACGGCGCGACGACGAAGGTGGTCGTCGTGAACGTGCGGGCGAACACGACGGTCGCGGCGCCGTAGCGGCGGCACCGCCGCCCGCGCGGGTCGTCCGTGCGGGTCATCCGTGCGGCCGATGCGGGCCGCGCGGCGCGATCGACGTGGCCCGCGCGCAGGCGCCCGCGCGGGCGCGCGGGCCGCGCCGGATCGCGACCGGCGGCACGGCGGCGGCCAAGCACAGCCGCCCGCCCGTCGGCCTGGCCGTGCTTGTGGCCGTGTTCGCTTTCCGCTCGGTGCGCCGCCGCGGTACAAAGTCTCCAGGTGAGCATCCACACGCAGCTCCTCACCGACGACACCAGCGGGCTGCTCGTCGAGCGCAGGTTCCGCCTCCGGGTCGTGTCCGGACCCGACAAGGACAAGGAGCACGTGCTCGACGAGGGCACCACGATGGTCGGCACCCACGCCGACAACGACCTCGTGCTCACCGACGCCACGGTCTCGCGCTACCACCTCGAGATCCGGGTCCGCCGCGACGGCATCGAGGTCCGCGACCTCGACACGACGAACGGCACGAAGCACGGCGGCGCGCGGGTCGGCCAGGTCGTGCTCACCGGGCCGGCGCGGCTGCGCCTGGGCAAGCACAGCGAGCTCGACGTCGAGCCGGTGGACACGAGCGTGGAGCTCCCGACGTGGCACGGCGACCGGTTCGGCGACGTGCTCGGCACCTCGGCGCCGATGCAGCGGCTGTTCGCGCTGCTCGCGAAGGCGGCGCCAACGGACGCCACGATCCTGCTCCAGGGCGAGACGGGCACGGGCAAGGAGGCGATCGCCGAGGCGGTCCACCAGATGAGCCGGCGCAACCGCGGCCCGTTCGTGGTCGTGGACTGCGGCTCGATCCCGCACGAGCTGATCGCGTCGGAGCTGTTCGGGCACGCCAAGGGCTCGTTCACCGGCGCGGGCGCGGACAAGCAGGGCCTGATCGAGGCGGCGAACCGCGGCACGCTGTTCCTCGACGAGATCGGCGAGCTCGCGCTCGATCTGCAGCCGCAGCTCCTGCGCGTGCTCGATCGCCGGCAGGTGCGCCGCGTCGGCGAGACGCACTCGGTGGACGTCGACATCCGCGTCCTCGCGGCCACGCACCGCGACCTGCGCGCGATGGTGCGCGCAGGCCAGTTCCGCGAAGATCTCTACTACCGGCTCGCGGTGGTGGCGACGCACGTGCCGCCGCTGCGCGAGCGCAAGGACGACATCCCGGCCCTCGCCGCGTGGTTCGCCGAGAAAATGGGCCGCGGCGGCTGGGTGCAGTCGCCGGTCCTGCTCGAGCAGCTGGTCGCCCACGACTGGCCGGGCAACGTGCGCGAGCTGCGCAACGTCGTCGAGCGCGCGCTGTCGCTCGGCGCGGCCGCGCTCGCAGATCTGACGCCGTCGGGGCCGCGCAGCACAGCGCCCGCGAGCACGGGCGAGAGCGAGCCGGAGCGCCGCGCGCCGGGCGCGGACGTCCTGGAGCTGCCGTTCAAGGAGGCGAAGGCTGCGCTCGTCGAGAGCTTCGAGCGCGACTACCTGAAGGCGCTGCTCGCGCGGCACAAGGGCAACATCTCGCGCGCGGCCGCCGAGGCGGGCATCGATCGCAATTACATCCACCGCCTCGTGAAGAAGTACAACCTCGAGGTCGACCGCGGCTGACCCGAGCCGGGCCGCTGAAGCCGTGAGGCGAGGACCGCGCGAGAATCATGACCTGGGCCGCTGAAGCGATGAGGCGAGGACCGCGCGAGGGGAGCCATGCGCCCATGCCGCCTATGCCCCGCGCCGGGCGACTCGCCGCGCTCGCCGCGCTCGCCGCGCTCGCCGCCGCGCTCGCCGCGTGCAAGGGCAAGGGCAAGGAGGCGCCCCCGGGCGCCGCCCCGCCGGCCGGCTCCGGCGCCGGCTCCGGCGCTGGCTCCGCGCCGGCGACGCAGGCCGCAGCTCCCGCGCCGGCCGCCGACTGGGCGGCGCGCTGCGAGGCGGCGCTCGCCGGCGCGCCGCAGGTGAAGCCGGCGCGCCGCGTCCAGGCGATCATCGACGGCTGCCGGCCGTGCGGCGACTGGACGCCGCTCCTGCGCTGGGGCGTGCTCGCCACCGACGGCGGCCCGAAGGCGGCGGAGATCGAGGCGGCGATGGAGGCCTGCCGCGCGTTCTGCAAGCCGGACGCGAAGATGGTCTTCCTCGGCACGCTCGACGCGGCGCGCGGCAAGCACGCGCCCAAGCCGTGGCGCGAGCTGGGCGAGGCGTGCGGCGCGGAGGTCAGCGCGAAGCCGGACGGCCGGTACATGTCGGCGCCGTACTTCGCGCTCGATCGGATCGCGCGCGCCGCCGCCGCGCACCCGCGGCTCGCCCCGCTCCTCGCCACGCTCGAGCTGCCGCTGCCGCCGCTGTCCCTGACGGGCGGCGCGTTCGTGCTGCCGAGCGCGCCGGCGATCGTGCCGGACGCGGGCGCGGTCCACGTCACCGTCTCGACGACGGAGATCACGGTCGGCGCGCTGCCCCACGCGCGGCTCGGGCCGGCGGGCGTCACCGTCTTTGCAGGCGAGACGCCCTACCCCGGCGCGAAGGTGGCGCCGAAGGCGCTCGCCGCGGCGCTCGACAAGCTGTCGCCGGAGCCGCGGGCGCGGATCGCGATGATCGCGCCGAAGGCGATGGCGGCGCGGCGGCTGATCGAGGTCGTCGCGGCAGCGGGCGCGCACGAGCTGGTGCTCGCCGCGGCGGCCTCCGGCGGGCCCGAGGGCTGGAGCCTGCCGGGCGTGGTGCCGGTGGCGCTGTCGCCGGTCGCGCCCGGCGCCCCGGCCGTCGCGGGCGTGCCCGCCTCGCTCGCGCTCACCCTCGGCGAGCCCGCCGACGACGCGCTCCGCGCGATCAAGGACGCGCCGGCCGACAAGCTGGCCGCGCCTCCGACGATCTCCATCGAGGAGAAGGCGACCGTCGAGGGCCTGGCCAAGCTCCTGGGCGCGCTCGCGCACCGCGACGTCCCGGCCGCCCGCCTCCGGCGCGCCCGGCCTTGACGCGGCGCGCCCGGCCCGCCATCGTTTCCGTCGTGAGCGGGCCTCTGTACGATGTCGTCGTGATCGGCGGCGGGATCGTCGGCGCGGGCATCGCGCGCGACGCCGCCCTGCGGGGTCTCCGCACCGCCCTCTTCGAGAAGGCCGACTTCGCGGCGGGGACGTCGTCGAAGTCGAGCAAGCTCGTGCACGGCGGGCTGCGCTACCTCGAGCACGGCGAGATCGGCCTCGTGTTCGAGTCGGTGTCGGAGCGCCGCATCCAGACGCGCGTCGCGCCGCACCTCGTGCGGCCGCTGCCGTTCATCATCCCGATCTACCGCGGCGCGAAGCCGGGCCTCGAGCTCATGAACTTCGGCCTGTGGATCTACGACACGCTCGCGCTGTTCCGCGCGCCGAAGCTGCACCGCACGCTCCGCGGCGCGCGGGCGGCGCTCGCGATCGAGCCGCAGCTCCGCCCCGAGGGCCTGCGCGGCGCGCTCGAGTACTACGACTGCGCCACCGACGACGCGCGCCTCGTGCTCGAGAACGCGATCGACGCGCGCGCGCTCGGCGCGGACTGCCACACGTACACCGAGGTCACGGGCTTCGAGCGCGGCGCCAGCGGGCGGATCACCGGCGTGCACGTGCGGGACCGGTTCTCCGGCGAGGCGTGGACGGCCACGTGCAAGGTCGCGATCCTCGCCGCGGGCGCGTGGACCGACGAGATGATCCGCCGGTTCGAGATCCCGATGGATCGGCCGCTCCTGCGCCGCACGAAGGGCTCGCACATCGTGGTGCCGCGCGAGCGCCTCCCGCTCGCGCGCGCGATCACGCTGATCTCGCCGGTCGATCAGCGCGTGATGTTCGCGATCCCGTGGCGCGAGCGCACCGTGCTCGGCACCACCGACACCGACTTCACCGGCAGCGCCGACGTGGTCGCCGCCGACGCCGCCGACGTGCAGTACCTGTGCAACAGCGGGAACGGCTACTTCCCCGGCGCGAACCTCACGCCCGACGACGTGATCTCGACGTGGGCCGGGCTGCGCCCGCTGATCGCCGCGCCGCCGAACGTCGACGAGTCGGAGATCTCGCGCGAGCACGAGATCTTCACGCGGAGCGACGGCCTCGTCATCATCGCGGGCGGCAAGCTGACGACGTACCGCCGCATGGCGCGCGAGACGGTGACGCGCGCGCTCGGGCTGCTCGAGGAGCTGGGCGAGGCGGTCGCCGTCCAGCGCGCGACCACGAAGGATCGGCCGCTGCCGGGCGCCGAGGGCCTCGCGCAGCCAGACCTCGAGGGCGTCGCGGCGGTCGGCCGCCGCCTCATGGAGGAGCACGGCCTCGACGCCGACACGGCCACGCACCTGTGCGGCGTCTACGGCGCGCGCGCGCCGATGCTCGCAGCGCAGATCGCCGCCGATCGCGCGCTCGGCGAGCGGCTCGATCGCGAGCTGCCGTACGTGTGGGCCGAGATCGAGTTCGCGGCGCGGCACGACCTCGCGCGGACCGTCGAGGACGTGCTCGCGCGGCGCGTCCCGCTCCTGCTCGTGGCGCGCGATCAGGGCCTCGGCGTGTGCGAGCGCGTCGCCGACGTGCTCGGCGAGATCTTGGGCTGGGACGCGGACCGACGCGCGCAGATGCTCGACGAGTACCGGGCCGAAGTCGACCTGAGCCAGCGCTGGCGCCAAGGCGACGCAGCAGGCGCGGCCGGCGCGGCCGGCGCAGCGAGCGCAGCGACCGCGGCGGCGCGAGCGGAGCCGTGAGGGTCGAGGGCGTCTGGCGCCGCGCGATCGAGCCGTCGGCCGACGGCCGCGCGGTGGTCGTCCTCGATCAGGCGGCGCTGCCGCACTCGATCGCGTGGCTCACGCTCGCCACCCTCGACGACGCCGCGCGCGCGATCCGCGACATGTGGATCCGCGGCGCGCCGATGATCGGCGCGATGGCGGCGTACGGCATCGCGTTCGCCGTCCGCGCCGACGCGCGGCCCGCGGCGCTGGCCGAGGCGCGCGCCCAGCTCGCGGCGACGCGCCCGACGGCCGTGAACCTCCGGTGGGCGCTCGACGTGATGTGCGCCGCGCTCGAGCCGCTCGCGCCGGGCGACCGCGGCGACGCGGCGCTGTCCTTGGCGGCGAAGATCTGCGACGACGAGGTGGCGCGCTGCGAGGCGATCGGCCGCCACGGCCTCTCGCTCATCGAGGCCGCGGCCGCGCGCGCGGGTAGCCGCCCGGTGCGGGTGCTCACGCACTGCAACGCCGGCTGGCTCGCCGCCGTCGACTGGGGGACCGCGACCGCGCCGATCTACCGCGCGCACGAGGCGGGCGTCCCCATCGAGGTCTGGGTCGACGAGACGCGGCCGCGCAACCAGGGGCTGCTCACGGCGTGGGAGCTCTCGCAGCACGGCGTCCCGCACACGCTCATCGCCGACAACGCGGGCGGCCACCTGATGCAGCACGGGCAGGTCGATCTGTGCATCGTCGGCACCGATCGCACGACGCGCGAGGGCGACGTCTGCAACAAGATCGGGACGTACCTGAAGGCGCTCGCGGCGCACGACAACGGCGTGCCGTTCTACGCGGCCGTGCCGTCGACGAGCATCGACTGGTCGATCGCCGACGGCGCCGAGGTCCCGATCGAGGAGCGGAGCGGCGACGAGGTCCGCCGCGTCACGGGCCGCCCGCCGGGCGGAAGCCGCCCCGTCGCGATCGAGCTCGTGCCGGCCCAGACCGCGGTCGCAAACCCTGCGTTCGACGTCACGCCGCGGCGGCTCATGACCGGCCTCATCACCGAGCGCGGCGTGTGCGCCGCCACGGCGGGCGGGCTCGCCGCGCTGTTCCCGGGGCACGCCCCGTGACGCTGCACCTGCGCGGCGAGCTCGTGCAGACCGCGCGCCGGATGAGCGAGCTCGGCCTGACGCCGGGCATGTCCGGCAACGTCAGCGCGCGCACGCCGCACGGCTTCCTCGTGACCCCGTCGGGGATGCCGTACGCAGAGCTCGCGCCGCAGGACGCCGTCGAGGTCCGCATGGACGGCGCCGTGCGCCCCGGGCAGCGCGCGCCGTCGACCGAGTGGCAGCTCCACCGCGACATCTACGCCGCCCGCGCCGACGCCCACGCGATCGTCCACACGCACTCCTTGTTCTGCACGACGGTCGCGTGCCTGCGCCGCCCGATCCCGGCGATCCACTACATGGTGGTGCTCTCGGGCAGCGACGAGATCCCGTGCGCCGAGTACGCGACGTTCGGCTCGCCGGAGCTCGCGACCTCCGTCGTGCGCGCGCTCGGCACCGGCCACGCCTGCCTCATGGCGAACCACGGCATGGTCGCGCTCGGCCCGAGCTTGCCGGCCGCGCTGCGGCTCGCCGCCGAGGTCGAGACGCTCGCCTCCCAGTACTGGCACGCCGCGCACCTCGGCACGCCGCACGTCCTCGATCGCGACGAGCTCGCCCGCGTGCGCCACCGGTTCGCCGAGTACGGCCAGGCGCGCCGCCCGCGCCGCCCGACCTAGGCGCCCGCGCGCCGCCGCGCTACTGCGCGAGCGCTTCGATCTCCGCGTCCTCGAGCGCGCGGCTGTAGATCCGCACGTCGTCGATCACGCCGTCCCAGTGCAGCACCTCGGCGCCGCCGTTCTGATCGCCGCCGAGGTAGATCGCGTGGCCGTCGTACTCGACGGTGGCGTCGACCTCCTTGACCTCCTTCCCGTCGATGAACAGCTCCTTCTCGACGCCATCGAAGCGGCCGGCGACGTGGTGCCACTCGCGGGCCGGCAGGGGACCTCCGCTCGAGAGCGAGTGCGGATCGCCGCCCGAGAGCGAGACGGCGCCGTCGCCGAGCAGCTCGAGCTGCCACGAGTTGCCGGTGCCACTGCCGAACGGCTTGGACAGGATCGCCATCTGCTCTCCCTCGCCGGCCGACTCGGCGTAGATCCACGCCGCGATCGTGTACGGCCCGCGGAAGTCGGGGTGATCGGGGACGACGATGATCTCCTCGAAGATGGCGTCGAACTCGTAGCCGCCGCCCATCCGGCCGATGACGAGCTCGGGGCACTCCTGGCACGTCGCGTGGTGGCCTCGGCCCGAGCTGTCGAACACGCCGTCCTCGGGATCATCGTCGAAGCGCCAGTGCGCGACGAGCGAGCGCGTCAGATCGGGGCCGTCGCCGTCGTCCTCGGCCACGCACGTGCCCGCGATGCACACGAGGCCGCCGGGGCACACCGTCGTGCACGCGCTGCCGGGCTCGATCCGCGGCGCGTAGCAGCCGGCGCCCGCGACGAGCGCTGCGCCCGCGACGAGCGCTGCGCCCGCGACGAGCCAGGCGGGCGCAGCGGCAAACCGTGCGGCGAGCGGCGTGCTCCGCATGGCCGGGAGCATACCGCCACACTCCGGCCAGCATCACCCTGTTACATTCGCCGGCATGGCGTTGGAGCGCGAGGTCGAGGATGCCGCCACCCTACCGCTGGAGGAGAACCACGGCAGCAGTGTGCCATCCGGCACAAGCCCGCCGACCGCCGCGTGGGATCGCTACGAGCTGCTCGAGCTGCTCGGCAAGGGCGGCATGGGCGCGGTCTACAAGGCGCGCGATCGCCGCCTCGGCCGCACCCTCGCCATCAAGCTCATTCAGGGCGCCGATCCGAACCTGACGCTGCGCTTCCTGCGCGAAGCGCGCGCGCAGGCCCGCATCGATCACCCGAACGTCTGCCGCGTCTACGAGGTCGGCGAGGTCGAGGGCCGCCCGTACATCGCGCTCCAGCTCGTCGCGGGTGAGCCGCTGCACCAGGCGGCCGCGCGGATGTCGCTCGACGAGCAGATCGCCGCGATGCGCGACGTGGCGCTGGCGATCCAGGAGGCGCACCGGCTCGGCATCGTGCACCGCGACATCAAGCCCGCCAACATCCTGGTCGAGCGCACGGCGGACGGGCGCGTCCACCCCGTCGTCATGGACTTCGGCCTCGCGCGCGAGACCACCGTCGAGGCCGGGCTCACCGAGACGGGCGCGCTGCTCGGCACGCCGGCCTATATGTCGCCCGAGCAGGCGCGCGGCGACGTCCGCGCCGTCGATCGCCGCTCCGACGTCTACAGCCTCGGCGCCACGCTCTACGAGCTCTTGACCGGGCGCGCGCCGTTTTCGACCACGTCGCTCGCCGAGACCCTGCGGCAGGTGATCCACGACGATCCGCCCGCGCCGCGCGGCGTGGTGCGGAGCTTGCCCGTCGATCTCGAGACGATCGTGCTGCAGTGCCTGGCCAAGGATCCGGCGCAGCGCTACCCGTCGGCGCGCGCGCTCGCCGACGATCTCGGCCGCTACCTCGACGGCGAGCCGATCCTCGGGCGCCGCCTCTCGCTCTGGCAGCGCCTGCGGCAGCGCGCGCGGCGCCACCGCGCGCTCGTGCTCCTCGGCGCCTGGTCGCTCGCGATCATCGTCGCCCTGGGCGTGTTCGGCGTGCGGGCCTGGATCCGCTCCAACGCCGAGCGCGCGCGCGCCGCCGAGGGCGCGCGCCTGGCCGAGCGGCTCGCCCAGGACGCCAAGGAGATCGAGACGACGCTGCAGCTGGCCTACCTGTGGCCGCTGCACGACACGCACCCCGACCGCGCGCGCGTGCGCGAGCGCATGGCCCGGATCGCCGCCACCCACCACGACCTCGGCGCCTTCGGCGACGCCGTCGTCCACGACGCGCTCGGCCGCGGCCACCTCGCGCTCCACGAGTGGCAGAAGGCCGTCGACGAGCTTTCGCGCGCGAAGGCTGCCGGGCGGCGATCGCCCGAGCTCTCCGCGGCGCTCGGCCGCGCGCTCGGCGAGCTGTACCACCGCGCGCTCGAGGAGGCGCGCCGCTCGGGCGACAAGACCTGGCTCGCGCAGCGGCAGGAGCAGCTCGCGGACCAGTACCTGAGGCCGGCACTGACCGAGATCCAGGAGGGCCGCGCCTCGCGCGACGAAGCCGCGCTGATCGACGCGCGGGTCGCGCTCTATCACCGCGACTACGCCGCTGCCGGGAAGCTCGCGCTCGCGGCCGCCACGCCGGGGCTGGCCGAGGCGCGCAAGCTCGCCGCTGACGCCGCCTATGGCGCCGCGCTCGCGAAGACCGACAGCGGCGACTACGAGGCCGCGCGCGGCGAGATCGCGCGCGCCACGACGCTCTATGCCGAGGCGAGCGAGATCGCGCGCAGCGACGCCTCGCTCTACGAGGCGGCCGCGCGCGCGTGGCTCCAGCTCGCAGAGCTCGACTTCACCCAGGGCCGATCTACCAAAGAGCCGCTCGACCGCGCGCTCGATCTCCTCGAGCGCGCGCTGCGCGCCGACCCCGACGGCGCTGGGGCCTACCGGACCAAGACGTACGTGCTCCTGCGCCGGTACCGATCACCGACGCTGTACACGGAGCGCGAGAAGGTCCCGCTGCTCGAGGACATCACGCAGGCGGCGGAGACCGCGGTCAAGCTCGATCCACGAGACGCGCACGCCTGGACCGCGCGCGGTCACGCCTACGTCTATCGCGGCATCGACGCGCTCTCGCGAGGCGCGGCGGCGCCGTGGCTCCAACGCGCGATCGACGCGCTCGGCGTGGCCCTGGCGATCCAGCCCAACCACCCGCAGGCCTACAACTACCTCGGCATGGCCCATCGCTGGCTCGCCACCAACCTCGAGCAGGCCGGCAGAGATCCGCGGCCCGCGTACCGGGCGGCGCTCGCGAGCTACGAGCGCGTGACCGAGCTCGATCCGCAGTACGTCCCGGCCTGGGGGAACCAGATCGAGCTCCACGCGACCGCCGCGGAGTACGATCTGGCGGTCGGGGACGATCCGCGCCTCGCCATCGCCAGCGCCCAGCGCGCGGGCGAGCAATGCCTGGCCCTCAACAGCAAGTACTTCCTGGCGCTCGAGCACCTGGCGCGGGCGGAGCTCACGCTCGCCCACTACCTCGTCGAGACCGGCGGCGAGCCGACCGCGGCGCTCCAGCGCGCGCGCGGCTACCTCGATCGCGACGAGGACATCCACCCCAGGTTCGTGACGAACCAGCACCTCCGCCTCGTCGCAGCCCGCGTGGAGGCGGCGGCGCTCTTGCGCGCGGGCGCCGATCCGACGAGCGTGCTCGCGGACGGACACGCCGCGTTCCAGGCGGCGCGCCAGCGCAAGCGCGACTGCGCCGACTGTTACGTCGACGCCGCGCGCCTCGTCCTCGTCGAGGCTGCGTGGCGCGCGCGCGCCAGCGGCGGGCCCGCCGTGCCGCTCCTCCTCGAGGCGCGTACGCTCGCCGAGCAGGCGATCGCGCTCGACGAGCAGTACGCGGACGCCAGGGCCGTGGCGGCCGACGCCTGCTTGCAGCTCGCCACGGCGCAGCCGTCTGCCGCCGTCATCGAGGCCGGCCTCGCCCACGCGAGCGCGGCGCTCGAGCGCAACCCACGGCTCCGCAGAGCAGCGGAGGTGCGGGCCGCGCTCGCGCAGCTGCGCGCGCCGGCCCCGTAGCCCCCCTTCGGCTCGCTCGCCAGCTAGCGCCCGGCCCGGCGCCGCCTGGCACGATTTCGCTGCGACCGCGCGAGCCCGCGGGCCGCGGGCCCGCGCGCCGGCACCGGCTCGGTCGCGGTGGACATCGCGGTGGACGTCGCGGTGGACGTCGCGGTGGGCGTCGGGGTCAACGGAAGGATTCCTCCGGTGCAGTTGAGGGGATCCGTGCAGCGATTGGGGTCCGGGTCCCCGGGCTCGCCGGAGAGATTGGCAGTCAAACTATCGGTGTCATTCGGCCTGTCGAGCATCAGCATCGGGCTCCTCCTTGAGGAGGAGGTTTGCAACGCGTGCGCCACCACGCCCCGTCGAGCTACCTCGAAGGAGCACCGCGACCTCTCCATTCGGGCAAGTGCCACCGCCGCCGAAAAGAACCCGTATGGATCGCGCTGCCGCTCCACGGATGGCGCGCCGGCCGTGACACCGCACGTCACGTCCTCCGGCTGACACAAGTGCCAGATCACCCGGCACACGTGCCGCCTCGGGTGCCGGCTGCCGCAGATCGCTGCATGACATGACGATCACCGAGGACGACGGCGGCGCCAGCGCCCCGCGGCGGCGACCCACCGGCGCGCGGCACACGTCCGCCGTGTCGCCCGAGCCACGCCTCGCTGCGCGGGCAACGCCGTGATCCATCGAGCGCGGCGGCGGCCGCCGCTTGGGCATCGCGCTTGCTTTTGCTGCGTCCCGTGGCGCGCTCGAATCGAGCGCGAAGGTGGACGCCCGATGGCCAGCGTGTCGCTCGCTGGCCATCGGGCGCTGGTTGGCAGCGCCCTCGCCGGTGCGCGCGGGCGACTCCACGGCCACATGTATTATTCGCGCTCCCGCGTGGATCTACCGACCCTCCCTCCCAGCGTCGCCGGCCGCCCCGAAGACCACGGCGACGACCGCCCGGTCCCCGGCGCGATCGTCGTCTTCTCGGGCGGCGCGCCCCAGGCGCGGGCCATCTCGCTCGCGGCGGGCCCCGTCGAGGTGGGGCGCGGCGAGGGCGCGACCGGCAAGCTCGACGACGGGCGCGCGTCGCGCCGCCACGCGCAGCTCGCGTTCGAGGGCGGCCGCTGCATGGTCACCGACCTCGGCAGCCAGAACGGCACGTCCGTCGACGGCCAGCCCGCCGCCCCGCGCACGCCGACGCACGCGCAGCGGGTGATCCGCATCGGCGACTCGCTGCTCGTGCCGTGCGCCGACGTGCGGCCGTTCGAGCGCGCGGGGGTGCGCGTCATCGATGGCTTCGTGCGCGGACCGGCGATGCAGGCGCTGCTCGAGGAGGCCGCGCGCGCCGCGCGCAGCGGGACGATCCTGCACATCCGCGGCGAGAGCGGCACCGGCAAGGAGGGCATCGCGCGGGCGTTCCACCTCGCCGGCCCGCGCGCCGCCCGGCCGCTCGTGGCGGTCAACTGCGCGGCGATCCCGCACGCGATCGCCGAGCGCCTCCTGTTCGGCGCCAAGCGCGGCGCCTACTCGGGCGCCGCCGCCGACGCGACCGGCTACGTGCAGGAGGCCGACGGCGGCACGCTGTTCCTCGACGAGATCGCTGAGCTCGATGCCCAGGTGCAAGCCAAGCTGCTGCGCGTCCTCGAAACCAAGGAGCTCGTTCCGCTCGGCG
>DATMCI010000281.1:0-51935 GCA_035558535.1 Kofleriaceae bacterium | reverse complement strand
AAGGCCGAGCTCAAGGCCGGCGGCCAGTCGAAGTCGCAGGGCGACGCCGAGAAATTCGAGGAGAAGCAGCTCGCGTTCGCCGTGAAGCTCACGCCGACCAAGAGCGGCTCGCACACCGTCAAGGGGACGTTCAAGTTCGCGGTGTGCGACAAGGATCAGTGCCTCGCGCGCAAGGAACCGATCGCGATCCAGCTCGCCGCCAAGTAGCCCCCGCGAAGGACCGCGGGTACGTTCGTACGCGATGGCGGACATCCCCTCGCTGGTGAAGGAAATGCTCGTGGGCCTCGGCGAGGCCGTGCGCGACGACTTCACGCGCAACCGCCGGGTGCTGGCCTTCGCGGAGTACCTGAGCCTCGTCGTCAGCGAGCCGCGGCGCCAGCTCCGCTCGTCCACGCAGTACATCGTCGACTGCTTCGAGCACTACGGCAGCGCAATGGTCAAGTACCCGTGGGGCGAGGTCCGCCACTGGAAGCTGTTCGACGCGCCGTGGGACGGCGGCGAGGATCGGCTGTTCGGCCAGGAGCACGTCCAGAACGCCGTCTACCGCGTGCTGCGCTCGTTCGTGCAGGACGGCCGGCCCAACAAGCTGATCCTCCTGCACGGCCCGAACGGCTCGGCGAAGTCGACGCTCATCCGGTGCCTCGGCCGCGCGCTCGAGCACTACTCGACGCTCGATGAGGGCGCGCTGTACCGGTTCTCGTGGATCTTCCCGTCGGTGAAGCACACGCGCGCCGGCATCGGCTTCGGCGGCGACCGCGTCGAGGAGGCGATCGAGAGCGCCGAGACGTACGCGTATTTGCCCGACGACGTGGTCGACGCCCGGCTCGGCGACGAGCTGCGCGATCACCCGCTCTTGCTCGTGCCGTCCGACGAGCGGCAGCGGCTCATCGATCGCGTGCTGGCCGGGCCCACCGGGGGCAGCGGGGGCGGCGGCGCCGCCGCCGGCGGCACGGGCGACACCTCGTTCAACGTCAGCGACTACCTGCGGCAGGGCTCGCTGTCGCCCAAGAACCGCGCGATCTACGACGCGCTCCTGGCGAGCTACCACGGCGACTACCTCCAGGTGCTCCGCCACGTGCGCGTCGAGCGGTTCGAGATCTCGCACCGCTACCGCACCGGCTGGGTCACCGTCGAGCCGCAGCTGTCGGTCGACGCCACCGAGCGCCAGGTGACGGCGGACCGGACCCTGGCGGCGCTGCCGCCGTCCCTGCAATCCGTGTCGCTCCACGAGTACGGCGGCGAGGTCGTGGGCGCGAACCGCGGCGTCATCGAGTTCGACGACCTCCTCAAGCGCCCGCTCGAGCACTACAAGTACTTGCTCACCACCGTCGAGCGCGCGGCGCTCTCGCTCGCCAGCTCGACCCTGTTCCTCGATCTGACGTTCGTCGGCAGCTGCAACGATATCCACCTCTCGGCGTTCCGCGAGATCCCGGACTTCCAGAGCTTCAAGGGCCGCATCGAGCTGGTGCGTGTGCCGTTCATCCTCGACGTGCAGCACGAGGAGGGCCTCTACCGCGAGCGGCTGCGCGAGGCGGCCGGCAGCCGCCACGTGGCGCCGCACACCGCGTACGTCGCGGCGCTGTGGGCGGTGCTGTCGCGCATGCGCAAGCCGCAGGTCGAGCGGTTCCCGTCGACGCTCTCCGAGGTGATGGGCAAGCTGTCGCCGCTCGACAAGGCCGAGCTCTACTCGACCGGCCGCGTGGCGCTCGATCTGCCGCCGGATCGCGCGCGCGAGCTCGCGGCCCACGTCAAGGATCTGTGGCACGAGTCGGACACGTACCCGATCTACGAGGGCCGCGTCGGCGCGTCGCCGCGCGAGATGCAAACGGTCTTGCTCGCCGCCGCCGGCTCGACCCGCTACGAGTACGTCTCGCCGCTGGTCGTCCTCGACGAGATCAGCGAGCTGTGCAAGCAGGTGAGCCTGTACGAGTTCCTGCGCCAGGACGTGCAGCCCGGCGGCTATCACGATCACAAGAAGCTCGTCGAGGTGGCGCGCGGCCGGCTGTTCGACCGGATCGACGATGAGGTGCGCGCGTCGGTCGGGCTCGTCGAGGAGTCGGAGTACGGGCGCGTGTTCGAGCGCTACGTCACGCACGTCATGCACACGCTCAAGAAGGAGAAGGTGCGCGAGGCGTCGACCGGCCGGCTCCTCGAGCCCGACGAGAACATGCTGCAGGAGGTCGAGCGGACGCTCGAGATCGCCGGCCGCCCGGAGGACTTCCGCCAGAGCCTGATCGCCAAGATCGGCGCGTGGTCGCTCGATCACCGCGGCCAGAAGCCGATCCTGTCGGAGATCTTCTCGGACCTCCTGCGCAAGCTGCGCGACGCGTACTTCGAGAAGCACAGGAAGACGATCGCGCGCGGGATCTCCGATCTCGTGCTCCTGCTCTCGGGCAACGAGGGGAGCCTCGCGGCGGAGGCGCGCGCCCGCTCCGACGCGGCGCTCGCGACGCTCGTCGAGCGGCACGGCTACACGCGCGCCTCGGCGCGCGACCTGGTCGGCGCGCTCGCCTCATTGCGTTACCGGTGATCGCCCCGCACGACCACGCGGCGAGCCGCCGTGAATGTTGCGGGAGCCGGTGCGCCGCCCGTACTCTTGGGCCGGGCATGAAGCAGGGGTTTGTGATCGCGTGCGTCGCCGCCGGGGTGGCCGGCCTCGGTGGCCTCGCCGAGGCGCGGCCCCGCATGCTGAAGGGGCCCTACCTCCAGGACCTGGCGCCGACCGCCGTGACCGTGATGTGGCAGCTCGAGCAGGCGCGGCCGGCGCGCGTGATCGTCGAGGGGCCCGGCGGGCGGCGCGAGCAGGAGATCGCCGCGGCGCGCATCGCGGAGGCGCGGCTCGAGGGCCTCCTGCCGGGGAGCCGCTACCGCTACCGCGTGATCGTCGATGACGCCGCCTGGGAGGGCCAGCTCGCGACGGCGCCGCCGCTCGGCAAGGACGTGCCGATCACGTTCGCGGTGGTCGGCGACAGCCGCTACGGCGTCGAGCAGCACCGGCGGCTCGTCGAGCGGATCGCCCGCGAGGCGCCGGACTTCGTGCTCGGCACCGGCGACATCGTCGATGATGGCTCGCGCCAGGACCAGTGGCAGCAGTTCTTCGACGTCGAGGGGCCGCTCCTGCGCGATCTCGTCTACTACCCCGCGGTCGGCAACCACGATCGCCAGGGCCGCGGCCGCACCGCCGACTCGTACCGCTCGTACTTCGCGGTGCCCGACAGCGGCGCCGAGACCGAGCGCTACTACGCGTTCTCGTACGCGACGTCGCGCGTCCTCGTGCTCGACTCGAACATCTACAGCTTCGCGCTGACCGACCAGACCGCCTGGCTCGAGCGCGAGCTGATCGCGGCGCGCCAGGATCCGGGCGTGCGCCACATCTTCGTCGTGATGCACCACCCGCCGTTCTCGATCTCCTTGCACGGCGGCGCGAAGGATCTCCGCGGGCGGTGGGCGCCGCTGTTCGAGAAGTACGGCGTGTCCGCGGTCCTGTCCGGCCACGATCACGTGTACGAGCGCGCCGAGCACAACGGCGTGCGCTACTTCGTGTCCGGCGGCGGCGGCGCGGCGCTCTATCCCAAGCACCCGCGGCCCGATCCGCTCGACGTCGCGGCCGTGCAGCGGTTCGAGCGCGCGTTCCACTTCCTGCGCGTCGCGGTGACCGGCCGCCGCGTCGAGGTCACGGCGATCCGGATCGACGGCACGACGATCGAGACCACGGCATGGAACGACGCCGCGGCCGCTCCGCCGCCGCCTCCTCCGCCGCCCGCGGCGAAGCCGGCCATGGTCCCGGCCGGCGCTCCGGCCGGCGCCCCGCTCCTGCCGGCCGCCGCGGGCGCGAGCCCGGCCCCGTCCTCGCCGCCGTCCTCGCCGCCGTCCTCGCCACCGTCCTCGCCCTCGTTCTCGGCGACGGTCCCGCCCGATCCGGCCGACGGCGACGGCCCGCCATACCTCTGGATCGGCCTCGTCGCCGCCTCCGGCCTGCTCGCCGCCGCCGTCGCCGTCGTGCGCACGCTGCGCCGCTGACCCGCCCGTCCCAACGCGCGGCGCCCCGTAGGAGCGGTGCGGCGGCCAGTGCGGCGGCTGCGGCGAGGTATGCTGGCGGCGTGGCGACGGCCGGCATCGTGATCATCGGGGACGAGATCCTCTCCGGCAAGTTCGCCGAGGAGAACGCGGCGTTCCTGATCGGCGAGCTGCGCGCCCTCGGCGTGGAGCTGCGGCGCGTGACGTTCATCCCCGACGAGCTCGATGACATCGCCGCGACGGTGATCGACTTCGCGGCGCGCTTCGATCACGTGTTCACGTCGGGCGGCGTCGGGCCGACGCACGACGACCTGACGATGGCCGGCATCGCGCGCGGGTTCGGCACGACCGTCGTGCGGCGGCCGGAGCTCGAGCAGCGGGTGCGCGCGTACTGGGGCGAGAAGCTCGCCGAGCCGAACCTGCGGCTCGCCGACGTGCCCGCGGGCGCCGAGCTCGTGTACGGCAAAGACCAGGTCTGGCCGGTCGTCGCGTACCGGAACGTGTACATCCTGCCCGGCGTGCCGGCGCTGTTCCGCCGCAAGTTCGTCGACATCCGCGATCGGTTCCGCACCGAGCCGATGACCGTCGCGCGCGTCTACGTCGACGCCGACGAGGGCCAGATCGCCCGCGACCTCGACGCGGTCGTGGCGGCGTACCCGGCCGTGAAGATCGGCTCGTACCCGCGGTTCTCGGAGCAAGACTTCCGCGTGATGGTCACGTTCGAGGGCAGGGCGTCTGGCGACGTGGCGGCCGCGCAGGGGATGCTCGTCGAGCGGCTCGGCGCGAAGGTCGTGCGCCGCGACGAGCCGGCGCCCGCCGGCGCCTGAGCGCCCGCCTCATCCCTCGATAGGCATACGCGATACCGAGTCGCGCACTCTGTCTCATCCCACAGGGATGTGAGCAATGATGAGCCAGAGCGCCCGGCTCATCCGTCGGGGGGCGTCCGAAAATTGTCTATAGACACCTCTCCCAGCCTCCGCGAGTGTCGCGCTGGGAGGCATCGACTTTACATGAAGCAGCACATTCCGTGGATCGCGGCACTCGCGATCACCTCGCTCTCGGCATGCGGTCAGGAGAAGGTCCCCACGCCACAGGACATCGATCGGAGCCAGGAGGTCGCGGGCGACTCGACCGAGCTGACGGAGAGCGAGACGGACAGCGCCACCGAGCGCTGGAAGGCGCGCTGGGCCTGGTACAACGACGACGCGCCGTACGCACCGTCCCAGAAGGGGCACGCGTTCTCACGGAAGTACATGCAGTTCCTGAACGGCGTCGCGGCGCAGGAGCGCGCGCGCTACGGGAGCAAGATCCCGCTCGTCACGCGCACCTCGGCCGCGGACGGCACGATCGTCACGAAGCTCCGGCCCGCGGGGCAGGACCCGGCGCGGGTCTCCGGCACCACCTGGGTCAACATCGGCCCGACCACCGCCACCGTCGAGAAGAACGGCTCTTATACGATCCCCGGCGTGGACGCGGGGCGCGTCGCCACCATCGTCCCGCACCCGACCAGCGCGTCGACCCTGTACGTCGCGTTCGCCGCCGCCGGCGTGTGGAAGACGACCGACGGCGGCACCACCTGGACGGCCCTGACCGAGTCGCTCGGCTCGCTGTCGTGCGGCTGGCTGGAGATGGATCCGAACAACCCCCAAACGCTCTACCTCGGCCTCGGCGACGCGTTCGACGGCACGGGCATCGGCCTCGTCAAGTCGACCGACGGCGGCGCGACCTGGTCGTCGCCCGTCTACCTCGGCGCCTCGACGCAGATCCGGCAGGTCACGGTTGCGCCCGGCAACTCCAGCATCGTCCTCGCCGCCACCGACGCCGGCCTGTACCGCTCGACCAACGCGGGCGCCTCGTTCTCGCAGGTGAGCCTCGCCACCGGCCAGGCGGGCAACCCGGCCATCTGGACGATCGCGTGGACCGGCGGCTCGGGCTTCGCGCTCACGCTCGAGGCGGCGCCCGCCGCCACCTCCGGCACCACCGACGGTCAGGCCTGGTACTCGGCGGACAACGGCGCCTCGTGGACGCGCGCGACCGGCTTCACCAAGACGTCGGGCATCGGCCGCGCCGCGCTGGCCTCCGCGCCGTCGGCGCGCGGCACGCTCTACGCCTACGCCGCGATCCCGCTCTCGTCGTCCGCCTCTGACCTCGCCGACATGTTCAAGTCGACGAACGGCGGCCAGACGTGGACCGCGCTCGCGGTGACCGCGAAGAAGTACACGAACGCCAAGACCACGGGCGTGAGCGCGCTGCTCAACGGGCAGGGCTGGTACAACCAGGTCGTCATCGTCCACCCGACGAACCCGAGCGTCGCGTTCTTCGGCGGCGCGCTGACCCTCGCCCGCACGAGCGACGGCGGCTCCACGTTCTACAAGATGAGCGACTGGCTCTCCGCGCCGTACGTCCACGCCGACATGCACGCCGCGGCCTTCGACGCGGCTGGCGCGCTGTACATCGGCTCCGACGGCGGCACATTCAAGTCGACCAACTCGACCGCCGCGTCGCCGACGTTCTCGCACCTGAACAACGGCCTCGTGACGCACCTCTTCTACTCGGTCGGCTCGTCCCTGGCCAACCCCAACGCCGTGATCGGCGGCCTCCAGGACAACGGCACGCGCGTGCGCGTGGGCGCCACCGGGACGTTCAACCAGTACATCGGCGGCGACGGCTTCGGCGCCGACATTCACCCGCTCAACGCCAATACCATGCTCGGATCGCTGTATTACGCCCGGATCCAGAAGAGCACCGATGGCGGCACCACGTGGACCTCGGCCTGCAGCGGCATCACCGAGTGCAACAACTCGTCGACGGCGCCGTTCAATACGAAGATCGTCCCGTGGGCCGGCGACGCGAGCGGCAACACCGTCTACACGTTCTCGAACACCAAGGTGTACCGGTCGACCAACTACGCCGGCACGTGGTCCGCGGTCGGCACCGCGCCCACCGACGGCGCGGCGACGCTCTCGATCCGCAACTTCGGGGTCGCCGCGACCGATGCAAACCGCATCGGCGTGGTCACGAGCGGCGGCCGTATCTTCACGTCCACGAACGCGGGCGCGACGTGGCGGCTGGTGCTGCCGCCCAACAACGGCCTGTCCTTGAGCTACCTCTGGTACGACTCCACGAACGCCAACATCGTGTACGTGGCGTCGGTGGCGGCGGATTCGACGAGGAACCACCTGTGGCGGTCCACCGACGGCGGCCTCACGTTCGCCGCCCTCGACGGCGGGGGCTTCCCGTTCGGCGTCCCGGTCAACGCGATCAGGAACGATCCGACGGATCCCGCGCACCTGTTCGCCGGCACGCACCACGGCATCTACGAGTCGTCCGACGGCGGCCTCAACTGGACGCGCTTCGGCAGCGGCCTGCCGCTCGTGGAGGTGGCCGACTTCTATATTGCGCCGGACTCGTCGCTGATGCGCATCGCCACCTTCGGCCGCGGCATCTGGCAGCTCCAGTAGCCCGGCCGCGCCGCGCGACTACGGCTGCAGCGGGACCCACTGCGGCAGCGTCCCCATGGTGAACGGGTGGCCGTCATTGGGCGGATGGATCTGGAAGTTACCGCCGCCGAGGACGCCGCCGGCCTGATAGATGATCGGCCCGACGGCGCCGCCCGCGTCCATCTTGCGGACGCTGAAGTAGTACTCGTCCGCCTTGCCCGGCTCGCCGTGATCCTCGGCCATCACGTCGAACCAGAAGCCGTCCGTCCAGCCCTTGCCCGGCTCGTACCAGCGTCCCGGGCCGCCGTAGTAGGCCTGGTTGATGTTGAAGCTCTTGTCCGGGCCGCTGGGCTGGCCGGGGCCTGGCTCGTCGACGTGACGGCAGACGAGGTAGCCGACGTCGCCGTGGAGCTTGTCGCCGGTCGCGTGGTCCTGGTGCTCCCACTGGCCGCGGATATAGCCCTGCTTCATCGGCATGCCGTTGCCGCCGAAGTTGTCTTTACCGCCGGAGTCCACGAGGAAGCCGATGCCGGTGATCCAGCAGCCGCCGTCGCTCGGGTGCTGGCCGTGATCGCACATCTCGCACCAGGTCTCCTCGCACTTCGGCTCGCAGGTGCCTTCGATGCAGTCCTGCGTGAGCCGGAACGAGGTGTCCCCGAGGAGCCCCTCGTCCACGCCGTCGTCGCATCCGAGCGGCCCAAGCGGCAAGAGCAGCCATGGCAACAGCAGCAGGGCACCGGGGAAGGAGGGCGCGCGACGAGACGTATTCATGCTGCTCGCTTTCTGTGGCGACAAAGTTGTTGAGAGCGCGCAGAGCACTCGGCAGGCCAATCGCAAGCTGCTGGAACTGCATAATCGTGTGTTGTTGTAGGCGGGTGTGCAGGCTCCAGGGACCGGGGTGTCCGCTCACCACGCGTGGCGTATTCGAAGTATGTGAAATTCTGGGACAGCCGACGGCAGACGGGGATTGCACACCCCGCTAAAGGGGATTGCGCAATCGACTGCACAGTCGATTGGACGGGAATTGCACAGTCGGGGCTCAGGGGGCGTCGCGCGAGCAGCGCGGCTCGACGCGGCGCAGCCACTCCGGCGCCGGCTCGCCGGGCGGCGTACCGGACGGCGTACCGATCGGCGCGCCCGGCGGCGCGGCGAGCGGCGCCGCCAGGAGCTCGGCGCGCGGGTCCGGCGGGGCGGGGCGATCGAGGAGCCGCTTGATGTCGGCCGCGAGCAGCGCGGCGTGCGCGGCCGCTGGCGCCGTACCGGCCGCCGGCAGGAGCGCCGCGCGCGCCTTGAGCTTCGCGGTCGCGATGGCGCGCACCTGCGGCATCTCGGCGGTCGTCGCGAGGGCCATGAGGCGCTCGATGGCGACGCGCTGGACGGCGCGCTGGATCTCGGCGTGGTACGGGTCGGCCGGCGCGGGGGCGAACGCCCTGGCGAGCACGCGATCGATCACGCCGTGCAGGCCCGGCATCGCCGCGTCGAGGGCCTGCTGCTCGACGAGCCGCGCGGCGCGCGCGCCGCTCAGCAGGGAGCCGAGCGTCAGGTCGGCGGCGGCGACCGCGGGCGCGATGGCGTCGAACATCTGGCCCGTGTAACGGGGGAACAGCTCGCGCGTCGGCCGGAACCCGCTGGGCCGCGGCGGGATGATCTGGAGGAGCGGCCGCGGCAGCGCGAGCACGGCGGGCTGGAGCGTCGCGAGCACCGCGTCGAGCGCGCGCAGCTGCTCGGCCGCCGGCACGAAGCGGACCGGCGGCGCGGTCCCGCCCGGGGGCCCGGCCGTGGCCCCGGCCGGAGCCCCGCCCGGGGCCCCGCTCCGCAGCGCGTATGTGTAATAGAGCCCGCCGACGACGGCGGACGCCGCCTCGACCTGGTAGCGGTGATGGAGGTAGAGCGGGACGAGCACCTCCTCAAGCGTCGCGAGCGGCTGGCCCTGCTTGATCGCGCGCTCTCCGAAGCGCGCCAGCGCGGCCGCTCGGACCTTCATCATGCGATCGAGCTCCGCGGCGGCGTTGGTGCCGTTGGACCACTGGTTCGCGCTGGCGTGCGCGCCGAGGTCCTGGTTCGTGAGGAAGACGAGGTCTCGCTTCTGGCCTTCCTCGAGGATGGCGTCGAGCGCGGCCTTCTCGCCTCCCTTGGGGAGCTCGCTGTACCCCCAGCGAATGGCGATCTTGTCCCACTCACCGATACGAGTATCGTAGACCTGCGAGTAATCCAGTGAGCCGTCTGGCTTCAGCGTGACGAGCGGGTGCGGGTAATCCATCACGGAGATCCGGCCCGCCTTGCTGTCGTAATAGTTGTGATCGAGCCCGAGCGTGTGGCCGACCTCGTGGGCCGACAGCTGGCGGATGCGCGCGAGGCCCCACGCCAGGAGCTCGGGCGGCGTCTCGGTGCCGTCCTTGTACGGGCTCAAGAGGCCCTCCGCGATCATGTAGTCCTGCCGGATGCGCAGTGATCCGAGCGTGACGTTGCCTTTGATGATCTCGCCGGTCCGCGGATCGGTGACGGTCGCGCCGTAGCTCCAGCCGCGCGTGGACCGGTGCACCCAGTTGATGACGTTGTAGCGAATGTCGTTGGGGCTGGCCCCCTTGGGCAGGAGCTCGACGCGGAACGCGTCGCGGTACCCGGCCGCCTCGAAGGCCTGGCTCCACCAGCGCGCGCCGTCGAGGAGCGCGGACCGGATCGGCTCCGGCGCGCCCGGATCGACGTAATAGACAATCGGCTTCACCGGATCGCTCATCGCCGCGGACGGGTCCTTCTTCTGCAGGCGGTGCCGGTTCACGAACCGGAGGGTCTTGGGCTGGCCCGGCAGGGCGGCGTAGTTCTCCCATGAATGATCGAAGTACCCGGAGCGCGGATCGTGCTCGCGCGGCTGATAGCCCGGCCCCGGCAGCTCGACGATCGAGTGGTGCACGCGCATGCTGGCGGCCTCGGCGGTCGCGGCGACGCTGCCGACGCCCTCGAAGTGGCGCCCGCCGCCGCCCGCCGCCGCGCCGCCGCGGCCCGGCGCGCCGCTGCCCGCCGGCTCGCGCACGAACGTCAGCTCCGCCTCCAGCTCGGTGTTCTTCGGGAAGCCCTGGAGCGCGGGGACATGGACGCTGCTGCGGCTCGCGTCCAGCTGGTAGGTGCCGGGCTGGAGGCGCCCGGCGAGCCCCTCGCTGTCGCGCACGAGGAAGTCGGTCCAGTCGACGAGGTAGCGCCCGCCGCTCGCGGCGACGATGGAGAAGCTCCAGAGCACGGAGCGGGCGAACGCGTCGCGCACGGTCTGCGCCTCCGCGGGGCTCTGCGTGACGGCGCGAAACTGGTAGTTCGGCTGCACCATCAGGATGCGCGGCCCGACGCGCTCGAACTTGACGATGCGGGAGCCCGTCGGCTGCCCGCGATCGATGCCGATGTCGTTCGAGCCGAGCCCCGTCGCCATGCTGGTCGCGTACAGGACCTCGGTGTCGAGCCGCGGGATCTCGACGAGCAGCCGCCCGTCGCTGTCGTCCCAGTACATGGGGTAGAAGCCGTCGATCTTCCGCGAGCCCTTCGTGCGCTCGGCGATCGCCGACAGCGGCGGCTGCGCGAGCGCGGGGGAGGGGATGGAGGGGATGACCGCCGCGGCGAGCGTGAGGAGCGTGAGCGCCGCGAGCGCCGCGGGCCGGCAGACGAGTCGGTTCAATCAAGCCTCCTGGTGAGGGCGGGGAGGATACGCCCACCAACTATCGATCTCACGCAATCATCTGGAGTCTCCGGGGCACGTTCTTTCGTGGACGGTGGCCGGCAGCGGCAGCTACTATCGTCGCGTGAGCGCTCGCTTGATCCTCGTGTGCGCGCTGTTGCCGGCGTGCTCGTTCGCGTTCGTCAAGGAGCCCAGCGACGCGATGCTGAGGCAGCAGGCGCCGCTCGCCTGCACCTCGTCGCGCGCGCTGCCCGTCACGGATCTCGCGATCGGCGCGCTGCTCGGCGGGCTGGTGTTCGCCACGACCTACGCGGCGGTCGAAGAGATCAACGACGAGTGCGCGGGCGGATCCTGCTATCGGCCGTGGGGGCCCGCGCTGATCGGCACGTTCCTCGTGGTTTCGCCCTGGTGGATCAGTTCGGCGGTCGGCTTCTCCGAGACTCATCAGTGCCGCAAGGCAGCTCGAGCGCGCACCGGTCCGTAGGTCGGTGGATGTACGCCTGACCAGCTCGTATTCAACGATGAGGTGAATCCCCTCGTATTCACCAATGAAGTGAAATCCTTCTCAGGATGATGAGAACCACGGTTGACCATGGTTTCATGGAATCGCTGGGTTCTGGGCGTCGATCTCTGGGCGCCCGACTTGCACAAGGGGGCGGGCCGGAGAGTCAGGGGTCACTCTCCTCAAGGAGGCTTCATGTTGCCGCGTTGCTCTTCCGTGGTCTTGCTCTGTCTTGCGTCTTCTTCGGCCGCCTTCGCGCAAGCCGCGCCCGATGCTCCCGCTCCGGCCGAGCCCGCGGCGACTGATCCGAATGCCACGGGGGCTGCACCGGCTCCCGCGCCGACGCCGGCTCCGGCGCCCGCACCGGCTCCGGCTGCGAGCACGAGCGGCCTCCGCAACGGCTTCTCGCTCTCGGCGGGGCAAGAGTTCGGCGGTGACCGGGACATCTCGGCCACGCTGTTCGGCCTGGACTGGCGCATCGGCTGGCGCATCAACGAGCCGATCGCCGTCTACCTGCACTCGCACCTCTCGTTCGGTAGCGGCAAGGAAGGCAACGGCGCCTCGGGCCTCACCGGCAACTTCGCGGCGGCGCTCGTCGGTGAGTACATGCTGCCGATGCGGCTGTTCGTCGGCGCCGGCGCGGGCTATGGCGTGCTCAATAACCCCAGCGGCGCGCTCGTGGAGGCGCGCGTCGGCTACTACCCGCTGAAGACCAACTCTGTGGGCAAGGCGCGCAGGCTCAATATCGCGTTCGATTATCGCGCCTACTTCGCGAGTGACGGCTACGGCATGGTCAACCACGTCGCGCTCTCGCTCGGCTACGACCGGTTCTGATGCGGCGCTGGCTCGCAGCACTCCTGCTCGCGGCACCCGGGCTCGTCACCGGCGGGGAGGCGCGGGCCGAGGCCGAGCACTACGAGCAGATCCGCGTCGACACCGGCATGACCGGAGCCACGGCCGCGGTCAGCGATCGCAACGGCGTCGGCTTCGTCACCGAGATCAAGGTGAACGCGCACGACAACATCGCGATCGGCGGCCGCGTCGAGATCGCGATGATGTTCGGCGGCGACGTCGGAGGCGAGGAGCTGCCGTTCGGGATGGCGGCGGCCGGTCTGCTCAAAGCCGAGTACCTGCTCGGCATATGGCCCGTGCGCCCGTTCGCCGGCATCGGCGCCGGCGTGTACTCGATCGGCTCGCACACGATCGTGAGTGACCCGGATGGCATCAGCGGGATCTCCACCACGACCGGGCGCTACTTCGGCGTGGCGCCCTCGGTCGGGATCGATCTCGGCCGCCTCCGCCTGGCGGCGACGTACAACGCGATCATCGGTACCAGCGTCGAGTATCGGCGGACGACGGGCGGGATCGAGTCCCGCGAGAGCTTCTCGCAAAACTATCTGTCGCTGGAGGTGTCGCTCCGCTTCGGCGGGGGACGAAAGCCCGCGGCGGCGCCGCCCGCGCCGATGGCACCGCCGCCGCCTGCGCCGATGCCGATGGCACCGCCGCCGCCCACGCCCGCGCCGATGGCACCGCCGCCGCCCGCGCCGCCGAGCGTGGGGCCGCCCGGCGCATCGGTGTAACAGCGAGCGGATCAGTTCACGCGCAGCGCGCGATACACCACGACCCAGCTGGGCAGTCCCCGGCTGCGGCAGCCCGCGGTCGAGCAGTAGTAGTAGACGTCGTAGACGCCGGGCCCGAACCATGTGCCGTACTGGGCCGGCCCCGTCGCGGCGAACGCGGGCAGCCAGCCGTTGCCGCCGGAGCCGTAGAACGAGCCGGCGAAGCTGAGGCTGCCGCGATCGGCCGGATCGCCGACGCCGGGCAGCGCCGCGCCGCGGAGCGTCACCGCGCCCGAGACCCACACGGAGCGGAGATCGCGCGTCACCGACTGCGCGCTGCCGGACACCTGCGCCTGCCCGATCGGGAAGTAGCCGAGCGGCGTGCCCGTGTACGAGCTCAGCGCGTGCCCGTACTGGATCGTCCAGGTGCCGTCGGGCACGATCGTGCTGACCGTGAGCGCGCCGCTCGCTGGCGGCGCGAGCGACGTCTGCATCGATTGCCCCAGGAGCACGCCCTCGAGGGTCAGCGTGCCGCGCTCGAAGCCGTTGGCGGCGGCGGGCGGGGTCTGACCGTTGTGCGTCATCGTGACGGTCAGCGCGTGCGCGTTGACCTGCCAGGTCTGCGCGGCGGTGGTCGCCAGCCACTGCGCGCGCACCGGCACGGCGAAGCTCGGCAGCTGCGTGCCGGTGCCCTGGATCGTGACGTCGTACGTGCCCGTGAAGATCCGGCCCGTGTAGCCGCCGCCGGCCGCGCTGCCCAGCGGGATACTGGTCGAGCCGTACCGGACGGCGCCGCCCGTGCCGGCGGGCAGGGCCGCGCCGTTGAGCGTCACGCTCCCACTGACGCTGATCGTGGTGGCGGCGATCGCGAGGCTCGCCGCGGCGGCCCAGCCGCTCCGCACCTGCACGGCGCCGCGGGGGATCCCGGTCAGCGATGCGGAGGTCGTGTCGTAGACGACGTCGTACGTCCCGGCGAACAGCCGTTTGCGGAAGCTCGCCGGCCGCGTCGAGCTGACCTGCGCGCTCGCGGCGGACGCTCCGCTCTGGAAGGTCACCCGGCCACTCGAGGTCGACGCCGGGAGATCGGCGCCGTCGACGCTCACGCTGCCGCTGGTGAGGATCGTCGCCGCGTCGATCGCGAGCTGGGCCGGGCCGACGGGCAGGGCGACGTCGCCGGTGAGCGTCACGGTCCCCGCCGGGAAGATCGAGTCGTCCGGCGATTGGGAGGTGAGCGTCCGCCGGTAGGTGCCGGGCCGCAGGACGAGCGCTGCCGCCGCGCTCTGTCCTTCCGTGAATGTGCGGTACACGGAGCCGCCCTCGACGCGAGTGAGCTGGAGCGTGAGCGCGTGGCTGGTGGCCACCGTGCCCACCGCGGCGCCGTCGAGGCGGACCACGGCCTGCGCGAGCGTCGCATCGAACGGGAGGGCGTGCTGGCCAGCGGCGGTCACCTCGAGCACGCCGCGCCGCGTCTGCCCGGGGTAGTGCAGGCCCTGGTAGTCGTCGATCGAGACCTGCACGTCGTAAGTGTCGGGCGGCAGCGCGATCGCGAGCGCCTGGCCCTTCGACGGGATGTCGAACGTCCAGGTCAGCAGCGGATCCCGCTGGCTCGTCGCGCGGAACGTGCCGGCGCGCTCGAGCGCGGCGCTGCCGTCGGGCCAGGCGCCGCCGTTCAGCGTCAGCGCCAGCGACACGGCGAGCGCGCCCGGCGGGACCGGCGCGGGCGCGAGATCGATGTTGAGCACGTGCGGCGCGGCGCGGGTCGGCGAGCACACCGGCGTCATGACCGAGTACGTCGCGGACTGGAACGTCTCGCTGCCGCCGCAGGCGAAGCCCGCGGGGCACACGCCGGGCAGAAGGCCGTAGGGGTTGCACTCGTCGTACACGTACTTGGCTGGCTCGCCCGGGCCCGGCGGCGGCGGGGGCGGATCGTCGGGCACCCAGCGGAAGCACACCGACTCGCACGGCATCCCGGCGTCCGGATCGGGCGCGTCGTCGCCGTCGTCGCCCCCGCCGGGGCCGGAGCCGCACCCGACCGCGAGGGCCGCGAGGGCCGCGAGGGCCGCGAAGGTTGCGGTGGCCGCGGCCAGCCCCGGGAGCAACCTGCGATTCGTGCGCTGCATGGGCCGCGTTATATCAGCTTCCAACAGAGGACCTGTGCGCTCGTCCACGCGTCCGCCGCCGTCGTATCGTCCGGGGCATGCGCTACAACCTCCTGGGTCAAACCGGTTTCTTCGTCTCGGAGATGTGCCTTGGCACGATGACGTTCGGCGGCGGCGGCATGTGGACCGCGATCGGCACGCTCGGCGCCAAGCAGGCCGAGGAGCTGGTCGGCACCGCGCTCGACAGCGGTATCAACTTCATCGACACGGCGGACATCTACTCCGATGGCGAGAGCGAGCGCCTCCTCGGCGCGGCGCTCAAGTCGCTGGGCCGCCCGCGCGAGCAGGTCGTCGTGGCGACGAAGGTGCGCGGGCGCGTCGGCCCCGGCGTCAACCAGGTCGGCCTGTCGCGCGCCCACATCCTGGCCGCCATCGACGGCAGCCTCTCGCGCCTGGGGCTCGATCACGTCGACCTCTACCAGATCCACGGCTTCGATCCGGTCACGCCGATCGAGGAGACGGTCCGCGCGCTCGACGACGTCGTGCGCGCGGGCAAGGCGCGCTACGTCGGGTTCTCGAACCTGCCGGCCTGGGTCGCGTCGAAGGCGCTGACGTTCGCCGCGCAGAACGGCCTCGCGCGGTTCCAGAGCGCGCAGGTCTATTACTCGATCGCGGGCCGCGACATCGAGCGCGAGATCGCGCCGATGTGCCGGGCCGAGCAGGTGGCGATCCTGCCGTGGAGCCCGCTCGCCGGCGGCCTCCTCTCGGGCAAGTTCGATCCCGACAAGAAGGGGCCTGCCGACGCGCGCCGCGCGGCGTTCGACTTCCCGCCCGTCGACATGGCGCGGCTGCCGCGCGTGCTCGGGGCGCTCCGCGGCGTCGCGGAGGCGACCGGCGCCTCGGTCGCGCGCGTCGCGCTCGCGTGGCAGCTCACGAAGCCGTTCGTCACGAGCATCATCATCGGCGCCAAGACGAAGGAGCAGCTCGTCGACAACATCGCGGCGGCCGAGCTGCGCCTTGTGCCCGAGCACGTGAAGACGCTCGATGACGCCAGCGCGCTGCCCGCCGAGTATCCGGGCTGGGCGATCGAGTTCCAGAACTCGCGCGATCCCCGCGGCAGCGCCCGCATGCCGACGGAGGCCGAGATCCGCGCGGCCGCCGAGCGGCTCAAGTGAGGGCGCCGGGGCGGCGCGCTCGCCCCGGCTCTGTGTCATCGGTATGACGGCGGTGGGGCGGTTGCCCCTCGTGTAGAAATGGGTTGCGTCCCTCGAGAATCGATATCGACCTGAGTACGATGGCGCGGATGAAGCTCCTGGCGCTCTCTATCTTGGCGATGTTCGGTAGCACAGCCCTCGCGCAGCCGGCGCCACCGCCGGCGCCCGACGCGCCGACGCCACCGCCGCCGACCGAACCGGCGCCGGTGCCCGCGCAGCCGGACACGCCGACCCCGCCGACGGCCACGCCGACTCCGACGCCGACGCCACCGACCCAACCTGCCGCGGCGGAGCCGGCCCCGAAGGATCCCAAGCGGCTCCCGGCGGGCAGCGAAGGCTTCTTCCAGCCCGGGGTCCTGCTCCAGGGCTGGGCGCTCCTGGATCAAGCCGCGCGGGCGACCGCGACGCCGTGCGGCTCCGCGGATTCCTGCACCACGTTCCGGATCCGGCGCGCCGAGCTCGCCGCCAAGGGCGAGATCCTGCCGAAGCGGGTCGCGTACCGGATGATGTTCGATCCGGCGAAGGTGCGCGAGTTCGCGAACACCACGATCACCGACGGCAACGGCATGCCCGTCACCATCGCGCAGCCGACCAGCCGGGTCTCCGTGCTCCAGGACTTCTACATCACCTACCTCACCCAGTGGGCGGATGTGTCGATCGGACAGTTCAAGATCCCGGTGAGCTGGGAGGGCTACAACTCCTCCGGCAAGCTGGTCTTTCCCGAGCGCGCGCTCGGGTCGGTCCGGTTCGGTGATATCCGCGATCTCGGCATCCGCGTCGAGAAGATCAAGGAGAAGTGGGGCTATTCACTGGGCCTCTTCAACGGGCAGCTCTCGAACAACCTCGACAACAACAACCAGAAGGACTTCGCGCTCCGGCTCGAGGCGTACCCGATCAAGGGCCTGACGATCGCCGGAACGACCTACGACTCGATCGGGCTCCGCAACCGCGTCGGCACCAAGGATCGGTGGGAGGGCGACCTGCGCTACGACAACGGCACGATCCTCGTGCAGGCCGAGTACATCTATGCGCGGGACATCGCGGCGATGGCGGGCCAGTTTGTCACCGGGCAGTCGTTCTACGTGCTCGGTGGTTACACGATCAAGAATCCAGCGCTGCACGGCGACCTGCAGCCGGCGGTCCGGGTCGGCCGGCTCGATCCGAACCGCGACACCAGCGGCGACGCGACGACGCAGTACGACGTGGGCCTCAATTACTACTTGAAGGGCCACGAGATGAAGTTTCAGGGCAACTATACGAGGTTCCAGTCGCAGAACACCTCGGTGAAGCCGTCCGTGAACGAGGTCGTCCTCGCGGCGCAGGTCTCGTACTGATCCGGGACCGGCTCGCTCGAAGCGAGCTGCCAAGAGGTCACGATGGCATGCGCCCGCGGCAGCGATCGACGAACGCGACGATGATCGGGTCGTCGGGACCGTCGGGGAGCCAGCCGACCGGCAGCTCCGCCTCCATGAGGTCCTGGCTTGCGACTAACGTCGCGTCTTCGTCGAGATGGTCCTTGAGATCGATCTCCCAGCGCCCGATCGTCCTGGCGACCCTGGAGCGAGACGCGTCATCGGGAGGGTACTGCCAGCCTTCTGGGATGCCGTGGCGTAGCTCGCGGACGAGCAGGTCCCGAAGGAGACGAGGAACCGTGTTGGTGCGGATCGCTTCTTCGAGGAGCATGTACTTGACCTGTATGCCCGCGACATCGTCGCTCCCGAGCTCCTTGGCAAGCTCGACCAAGTAGACGCCTACGCGATCGGCCACGTACTGCGTGACCGTATCGTACCCGAGTCGCTGCGCACGCTCGAGCAAACGAGCATGCCAGTCTCCAGACCAGGTCTTTTGAAACATGTCATTGACCTCGATAGGGCAAGAACCGCAGGGGAATATCGCGAAGTACCATCAATGCCTCAACCTCTCGCATGATCTCAGCGGCGGTCAACCGGCGTCTCAACTTCTGCTCATCTCTTCTCAGCCTCTCCATCACGAGCCGGTTCCACTCACCGGGCCAGGTGCGCCCCATCCGCCAGTTGCCGCCGCCGTGCTGCGCCTGGTGGTGCGCGGCCTCGAGCTCGACGGTGAAGTGGTCGATGTCGAGATCGCCGGTGAACCCGCGCTCCTCGAAGAACGCGCGCTCCTCTTGCGGCAGGATGTGATGACGCGGCGCGCGGGCGGCGCCGGCACCGGCGGCGTTGGTCACCTTCATTGCGTCGGTGGTCGGGCCCTCGCCGAGCAGATCCTTGACCGACTGCGGCAGGTCGGTCGCCTGCGCCATCGCGGACGTGAAGCCGCGGAGGCGGAGCGCCTCGGCGGCGCTGACTGCCGAGATGGCGCCGATCTCGACCAGATGCCGGATCGCCGCGATCCACTCGGCCGAGACCACGACCTGGCTCAGGGTCACAGTACTGCCCATCCCTGCGACCGCCGGCATCGGGAACGACATCGCCGAGGGCGGCCCGGACATCGTGAACATGCCGCGCAGCCCGGCTGCGAACGTCATCAGCTCGGCGGCGAGCTGGAGCTGCATCACCCGGCGATGGATCTCCTCGGCGCGCTCGATCTCCGCGAGCATCTCGTCGAAGGCCGCCGCCAGCGCCGCCACGCGGTCGGGCACGGCCGCGCTCGTGAGCGCCACGTAGTCGGGATCGAACCCGGCGAGCTGTGCGAGCACGGCTTGCATGCCGCGCTGCTCCCGATCGAGCACGCGATAGCGGTGCTCGAGCTGCAGCAGCGGCACCATCGCGACTCGGTCGTGTAGCTGGAGGAACGCGCACCAGGGCCGCAGGATCGCGAGCCCCACCTGCGCGGCGCTGGCGCGGGTGACGGCCATGCTCAGCACCGCGACGCCAGTCTGTCCCCCGGTGCTCGTTGCCAAGTCCACGTAGCTGGTGGCCGCGCTCGTGGCGTCGGCCACCCAGGCGAGGTGATCGATCGCCTGCTCGAGGAACCGCTCGGTGAGCGGATGGTTGCGGAGGCCATCGCGGTTCGCGACGAGCTGCTGGAGGATCCCGGCGAGGGCCTTCGCGTCGGTGGTGGCGTCGCGGATCAGCGTCTGCACGGCGCTGCGGTCGAGCGCGGCGCTCGGCCGGCCTCGCCGGACCGATTCGGCTGCCAGCACGTCGAGGTTGCTGATCACGGCCTCACGGGCGAGCGGGGAGAAGTCGAGGCGATCGCGCCACTGGATGAGGTGCTCGATCATCTGCTCGAGCTCGTCGTCAGTGAGGCGTTGCGCGAAGGCTTCGCCAACGCACTGGGTGTCGACGTCGCCGACGACGGAGTGTTGCGCCGCGCTGCCTTGGCTCGAAACAGCAGCTGGACTGCTCAGGGGATCGGGCATCGCGCCGCCGGAGCCAGCGGCGCGACTCTCGTCGTGCCTGGTGCGCGGGCGGGGAGGGAGCTGCTGTGTGAGCGTGCGCTTGCCCGGCACGAGATCAGGGCCGCTGCGAGCGCTCACTCCAGAGCTGGAGCCTACACCTCCGGGTCGCTTGCGTGCATCTCTCAATCCGCCACCTCCGCACGCAACATAGCGCCGGGACTCATCTCCGTCTGTGCGTTTATCGATAAGACTCCTTGATTATCCTGTGCCTATTCTTGATGTCGTGAGAGCGCTAGCAGATTCTGAATGCTGTCTAAATGATATATCTGACGCTTCCATCGAGCGATGTGACCACGGCGCACGGTGATGGCGGGGCGAGCCGGCCGCGCTGGCGAGCTGCCGGGCGAGCTGGGCATGCTCATCGGAAGCGCGTCAAGGGCACAGCACACCGACGCCATCGCCGAGCTCGGCCCCGGGGCGCTCGGCCAGCCATGCCTCGAGGAGCCGCTCGATCTCGTCGGGTGTGGCACCCGGATGGCGCCGACGCAGGTTGGCCGCCATCATCTCGATGTCAATTCGGACGCTGGCGGCACAGCCGGCGTGGAACCCGCCCACAGGCCGCGCGTTGATCTCTCGACGCATCGTAGCCAGGAACGACAGTCGACGCTTGGCAGGGGCCGGACTGGCCCGGACCAAGAAGGCGGGCACGAAAAGTCCACGACGGCATGCACGCGCAAAAGATGCGGCCGGTGGCAAATGGTGGTATTCATTGCGGGTGCCCCTCATCGAAGGAGATGTCCATCGCCCGCGCGCAGACGATCGGGGGATGATGTCACGGCCGCACGGCGCGACGGCCAAGGAACTTGTGTGACCCTCAAGAAAGTTCACATCAAGAACTTCAAGTCTATCGTCGATCTGTCGCTAGACTTGGGCTTGATCAATGTCTTCATCGGGGAAAATGGCTCGGGCAAAAGCAACATCCTCGAGGCATTCGCATTCTTGGCGGCAGCAGCGTCCGATAAGCTGGACAATGAATTTCTGGCGAGTCGAGGAATTCGAGTAACCGATCCGCAGTTCATGCGATCGGCATTTGTTGAGAATCCGGATGTGCCGATCTCGATCGATATAGAAGATGGAGAGGGGGTTCAGACGGGCTTTGAGATCAAGAGCCTAAGCAATTCTCCTTACCCTAGGTGGCGCTCGGAACAACGCACTGTGTCGCCGGAATTCCCGACTCATTTGTCGCCGCAAGAGTCGTTTGAGGACTTTCTGAAAAAGATTCCGGAGTCTGTTCACGGAATGCGGCAGCTCTTCAGTATACCGATACCGGCCACCGCCGAAAAGCTGGGTTGGCCACCCGAGACGCTAATCAAGATTTTGATGTCGACCTTCTACACACAGTATAATCATGCATTGCTCGAAGGATTCGTCATCTACTCTCCGGAAAATAGCGCCTTGCGGACCTTCGAGAGGGAGGGGCAAATTCTCCCGCTGGGTGTGCGAGGAGAGGGGCTCCTGAAGTTACTGCGCGTGTTATCCAAGGACGAAGTGGATAGCTGGGAGGCGCTGCTGCAGAACATGAGCCTGCTGGACTGGCTTGCCAGCGTCGAGATCGACCCGGATAACTCGGCTCCAGAGCAGTCGGTGCAGCTTCGTGATCGTTTCGTCTCAGACGCGATACCTGCGTTTGATCAACGCAGCGCCAACGAAGGATTTCTCTACTTGCTGTTCTTCTTGGCGCTCGTGCTGAGCAAATCCACGCCGCAACGCTTTGCCATTGAGAACATGGATACGGCTCTGAACCCGAAATTGTGCAGCGAGTTGATGCGTAGGCTGGCGACGCTCGCGATCGAGCGCGGGAAGCAGATCCTGTTCACCACGCACAACCCGTCGCTGCTCGATGGCCTCGACCTGCACGACGATAACCAGCGGCTGTTCGTGGTCTCGCGAAACCGCGATGGACATACAACCGCGCGCCGGATCCTGCCTCCCCAACCGGTGAGGGACGAGCTGCCGATCCGGCTCTCAGAAGCGTTCACCCGTGGGCTTCTGGGCGGCATCCCCCAGAATTTCTGACCATGGGAGACTTCGCGATCGTTGGGGAGGGCATCACGGATCAGATCGTGTTGCAGAGCATCATCCTGGCGTTCCACGATGGGCGGGAGCCCGAGCCGCTGGTGGTGTTCGAGCAGCCGCCGCTGGACACGACCGGCGCCGCGGGATTGAAGCCGCCGCCTGGTGGCTGGACGCTCGTCGTCCAATAGACGAGCAATTTATTGACTTAATCATTGGAAAGCTATGTTCGTACATTGCCCCCCATGACCTGGTAAGCATCCAGGACCGCTTGTTGTTCGCGATCGGATTCGATGAGATTGAATGCTGGCTGCTGCCGGTCGTGTTCGATCGCAGTGACAAGGTATCCTTGGTGAAGGTCACTGGTTGCCTGGAGAGCGTGAATCACAAGCTGCGCAAGCAGAATCAACAGCCGTTGTCTACCAAGGCTGGTAAGGACCCGGGACGTTATCGCCAGATCTCTGCAAGGTATCGTCGTCCGCGCGATCTGGAGGGCGCCGAGAATAATCCCGGCTTCGCCAGGTTCCTCCGCGAGCTAGGCGCGCATGCGCTGGATCAGGGGCGGTAGCGGGCGAGGGTGCGGGTGAGGTTTTCGCGGGCGGCCGCGTCGAGGCGGGCGTGGAACAGCTCGCTCAGGAAGATGCGCGGGCGCGCGAGCAGGCGGGCGAGGAAGGCGCCGCGGCCGGCGCGGAACGCGGCGGCAGGGATGCGCGCGTACTCGGCGGCGATCGCGGCATCGTAGGCGTCGAACTCGGCGGGCGGCGCGCCGAGGATCGCGGTGTCGCAGTCGAGGAAGTGCGCCGCGTCGGGATCGGCGGCCACGGCGGCGGGATCGAGCGCGCCGTGGCGCGCTGTGAGGAGGATCAGCTCGGCCGAGCGATCGAGGACGGCGGGGGCGAGCCCGGCGGCGCCGCCGAGCTGGCGGGCGAGCTCGGCGGAGCGCGCCTCGTTGTCGGTCGCGGATGGGTCGTAGACGGCGTCGTGGAACAGGACGGCGAGGTAGACGGCGACGGGGTCGCGCCAGCCGGCGGTGTCGGCGACGTGATCGTACCAGCGCAGCACCTCGGCGATGTGCGCGGCCGAATGGTACGCGCGGTGCGGCTCGGCGTAGGCGGCGGCGAGCGCGCGCTCGATTTCGGGCGGCAGCGCGAGCGGGGCGTGGCGGCAGCCAAACATCGCGTGAGCGTAGCGGATCAGGCGGGCGGGGCGCCGCGGAAGGCGTGGAACGAGGTCGCGCTGCCGAGCTGGCTGGGGCCGAAGCGGAGATCGAGCAGCGCGATGACCTCGGTGAGGGCCGATGGCGCGGTGCCGAGCACGAGCTGCGTGCAGCACGAGTAGACGAGCAGCATGCCCATGCCGCCGTCGCTCCCCTCCGGCGTCTTGCCGGCGCCGCCGGCGAGCCGGCGCGGGATCGCGGACGGATCGAGCGAGCCCCAGCGATCGCGGACCTCGAGGGCGAGGTAGCGCGCGTCGGTGCCCCACCGCATGGTCACGCGGTCGCGGCCGGCGAGCGCGCGCGGCTGATCGCGCGCCTCGCGGGCACGGAATCGCTGGCCGTCGGCGTCGACGGGGGCGGTGTAGAGCGCGTTCGTGAGCAGCTCGTCGGCGATCACGCCGGCCAGCGAGCCGGAGCGCTCGGGGAGCCCGGCCGCCATGATGTCCGCCGAGAGCGCGGCGACGACCGCGGGGCGATCGCCGGCGTCGTCGAGCGCGTAGCTGTGCACGTCGGCGGCCCACGTCAGGTACTTCTCGAGCCCGAACACGTCGCCGTGGATGAGCTTGTGCAGCGTCGTGAGCAGCTCCTCGGCGAGGAGCGGCATCGGGTGCACGGCCACGTGCGTCCAGCCGGCGTCGAGCAGCGCCTCGACGGTGCCGGGCGCGGCGGGCGCGCTGCCCTCGCCGGGCACCGCGATCCACGCGCGCGCGGGCCCAGCGCAGATCGCGGGCCGCGTCCGCGCCAGGTCCGCATCGACGACGACGATCGCGTTCGCGTCGACGGCGGCGGCGAGCGCGTCGAGATCGGCCACGATCTGGACGGGCCACCGCGCGGGCCCGACGAGGCGCTGCAGCGCGCGCTGCGCCTTGCGCTCGGGGTGCGCGAGCACGAGCGTGCCCGACGGCGCGGGCGATGACCGCTGAAACAGCGTCACAGCAGGACCAGATCGACGGCGTAGGCCTTGAGCGCGGCGAGGCCGCGCCGCTGCCAGTACGAGCTCGCGTCCCAGGTGAACCGCAGGCGGTACTGCGCCCCGGGCGCCAGCTCGGAGATCGCCGACAGCCAGCTGAGGATCGCCTTGAAGCACGACGAGTTCATGAACGTGCAGCTGCGCAGATCGACCACGACCTCGGAGACGTCGAGCCGCCGCGCCTCGCCGTGCAGGTGCCTCACGTACGCGTGGAGCTCGGCGGTCGCGCGCGCGTCGGCCGAGCCGGTGAGGCGGACCAGGAGGCCGCCGGGCACGAGCGCGGCGCGGAACGCGAAGCCCTGCTGGACCACGTCGGGGATATCGAAAGCAGGCGTCATGGAAGATCGATCAGCTGACGAGGGTCTCGGCCTGGACGGTCACGGTGTCACCCTCGACGCTGCAGGATAGCTGCATCTCGGCCTCGCAGCGGATGCGGGCGAGCCCGAGCTGCGAAACATGGGTGCCGCCCGCGGCGCGGCGCATGCGGGTCAGGTAGTAAGCGGTCGGATCGTCGGACGCGCGCATCTCGTCGAGGTACCCGCGGAGCGTGGTCACGTGCCGGGCCTCCGCGCGGTTGCGCGTCCGCACGGCGATCGCGGGCGCGCCGGCGGTCGGGGCGACATCGATCCTGAGACTTGTTTCACCGTCGAGCGAATACTTCACGGCATTCTCGAGCAGCTCGTGAGTGGCGATCGCGAGTCGCCCGCTCAGGTCCTTGTCGTGGAGGACGCGCTGGTAGAGCTGCTCGACGAACGTCCGCACGTCGGTCACGAGCTCCAGGTCGGGGCGGAATGTGAGCTCGAAGGATGTGGGAATTTCCATGCGGGAGCGCCGTTTGTGACCTCAAGTTAGGTGACGGCTGATTGCAGCTCAAGCCCCTCGTGAGTTAGGGACTATTGATTCAGGAGGGCCGGATGGATCAGGTCAGCGAGTTCTTCGGGGGGCTGTTCTCCACGTCCGGCTTTCCACCGCGGTGGCACTGCGGCCGCTGGACCGAGCTGCACGGCTGGCTGTACGTGGCTAGCGATATCACGATCTGGCTCGCTTATTTCATCATTCCGACCATCCTGGTCCTGTTCATCCAGCGGCGGCGCGACATCCCGTTCTTGCCGGTGTTCTGGCTGTTCGGTGCGTTCATCGTGCTATGCGGTACCTCGCATCTCGTCGACGCGATCATGTTCTGGGCGCCAGCCTACCGCGTGAACGCGCTGGTGCGCCTGGCGACGGCGATCGTTTCCATGATCACGGTGGTCCACCTCATCAAAATTTTGCCGCAGGCGCTGAGCCTCAAGGGCGCGGTGGCGTTCGACCTCGAGCGGTCGCGCCGCATCGAGGCCGAGCGCGAGCTCGAGTCCGCGCGGGCCGAGCTCGAGGTGCTCCGGCGCCAGCTCGCGAAGGTCTGATATGGAGCGCGGGGAGCGCGGGGAGCGCGGGGAGCGCGGAGAGCGCGGGGAGCGCGGGTCCCTCAGGTCCACGTTGATCCTGATCGCGTTCGCGCTGGTCCTCATGGCGGGAGTCTTCGTGCTCGACGTGCTCACGCCGCCCGAGGTCACGGCGAGCGCGCTCTACGCGGTCGTCATCTTCTACGCGTCGCTGATGCGGGGGAGCCGCCTGATCGTCGGGGCGGGCGTCGGGTGCAGCGTGCTCGCGTTCGTCGAGATCTTCATCGGCGGCACGGGGGGCGGCGCGGGAGGGAGCCCGGGAGGGAGCCCGGGAGGGAGCGTAGACGCGAGCGACATCGTCGGGGTCAACAAGCTCATCTCGCTCGTCACGATCTGGGTGTCGACGGCGCTGGTCCTGTTCGTCAAGTCGAGCGTCGAGCACGTCGAGGAGGCGCGCCGCCGGATCGAGGCGGAGTCGGCCAAGCTCGAGACGGCGCTCGAGCACGCGCCGAGCGCGATGCTGATGGTCGACGCGGCGGGGACGATGCTGCTCGTCAACCGCCAGGCGGAGCAGCTGTTCGGGTACCCGCGGCGGCTCCTCCTCGGCGAGCCGGTCGAGATCCTGGTGCCGGATCGCATGCGCGGCGCGCACCTCGAAGAGCGCGTGGGGATGCTGGCCGATGCGCAGGCGGTGCCGCGCGGCACGAGCGCGCGGCGGACGGCGCGGCGCAAGGACGGCGCGGAGGTCCCGGTCGACGTCGCGCTGAACCCGATCGAGACGCCGGACGGGCTGCGCGTGATGGTCTCGATCGTCGACGTCCGCGAGCAGCTCTTGGCCGAGGAGCTCCGGGGCCGCGCCGAGCGGCTGGCGCGCGAGCTCCAGCTGGCCGAGCACATCCAGACCTCGATCCTGCCGCGCCCGCCGCTCGCGCCGGGGATCGAGCTGGCGGCGCGCATGCTCCCGGCGGCCGAGGTGGGCGGCGACTACTACGACGTGATCCCGGCGGCGGACGGCTGCTGGATCGCGATCGGGGACGTCTCCGGGCACGGCCTCGAAGCGGGCCTGGTCGCGCTGATGCTCCAGAGCGCGACGGCGGCGATCCTGCGCAGCGCGCCGGACATCGCGCCGGAGCGCGCGCTGGCCGGGATCAACGCGATCCTGTACGACAACGTCCGGAAGCGCCTGGGGCGCGACGAGTTCGTCACGTTCAGCCTGCTCCGCTACCGCCGCGACGGCACGGTCGTGCACTGCGGCGCGCACGAGGACATCCTGGTGTGGCGGGCGGCGACGCGCGAGGTCGAGCTCCACGCGACGGACGGGCCGTGGCTCGCGCTGGCGCCGGCGGTGCAGTGGCAGCCGCACGAGCTGCAGCTCGGTGGCGGCGATCTGCTGGTGCTCGTGACGGACGGGTTGATCGAGAATCGCGACGGCGATGGCCAGATGTTCGGCCTCGAGGGGGCCCGGCGGATCGTCGGCGAGCGGGCCGACGGAGACGCGGGCGAGATCGTCGCGGCGCTCGTCGCGGCGTCGCTGGCGCTGGGCCCGCGGCCAGAGGACGACATGACGGTGGTCGCGCTCCGCCACCGCGACGCGTGACGCGTGGTAAGCGTAGCCATGGCTGTCCAGCCGCGTACCCCGCCCGGCGTGCTCGAGCTCGTCCCGTCGGAGCAGCTCGCGTTCCAGCGCATGCTCGACACGATCCGCCGTGGGTTCGAGCGCTTCGGCTTCTGGCCGATCGAGACGCCGGTGTTCGAGCTGACGGAGGTCCTGCTGACGAAGTCGGGCGGCGAGACGGAGAAGCAGGTGTTCTTCGTGCAGTCGACGGGCACGCTCGAGAAGGAGCGGCAGCGGCTCGAGCAGCACCAGGGCGAGCCGGCGCGCTGGCGCGAGCTGGGGCTACTCGACAACCCGGAGCTGGCGCTGCGCTACGACCTGACGGTGCCGCTCGCGCGCTACGTGGCGCAGCACGAGCAGAAGCTGAACTTCCCGTTCCGGCGCTACCAGATCCAGCGCGTGTACCGCGGCGAGCGGCCGCAGAAGGGCCGGTTCCGCGAGTTCTACCAGTGCGACATCGACGTGATCGGCAAGGACAGCCTGCCGCTCGCGTACGACGCGGAGCTGCCGGCGGTCATCCACGGCATCTTCGCCGAGCTGGCGCTGGGCAAGTTCACGATCCGCATCAACAACCGCAAGCTCCTGCGCGGGCTGCTCGAGGGCGCGGGCATCCCGGTCGAGCGGCACGCGGCGGTGCTCCACGAGGTGGACCGGCTGGGCAAGCAGGAGCGCGCCGAGGTCGAGGCGCGCCTGGTCGAGGTCGCGGGGATCGAGCGCGGAGCGGCGGCGAGCCTGCTCGATACGTTGACCGAGGAGCGGAGCGCGCGCGAGACGCTGGCGCGGCTCGGCGAGCGGCCGGGGGCGACGGAGAGCTTCACCGAGGGGCTGCGCGAGCTGACAGCGGTCTACGAGGGCACGCGCGAGCTGGGCGTGCCGGAGTCGGCGCTCGCGATCGATCTCTCGATCGCGCGCGGGCTCGACTACTACACGGGCACGGTCTACGAGACGTTCCTCGACGAGCACCGCCGGATCGGCAGCATCTGCTCGGGCGGCCGGTACGAGAACCTGGCGGGCCACTACACGAAGTCGAAGCTGCCGGGCGTGGGCATCTCGATCGGCGCGACGCGGCTGTTCTCGCAGCTGCTCGAGCTGGGCGCGATCGACGCGGCGGCGGGCGCCGTGGCGCAGGTGTGCGTGCTGCGCGTCGAGCCGGGCCTGGGCGCCGCGTACGCGCAGCTGGCCACCGAGCTGCGCGCGGCGGGGCTCTGCGTCGAGGTCTATGGCGGCGACGACAAGCTGGGCAAGCAGCTCAAGTACGCGGTCCGGGGCAAGGTCCCGCTCGCGGTGATCGTCGGCGCGCGGGAGCGCGACGCGGGGATGGTCCGCATCAAGGATCTGCGCGCGGAGCAGGAGTACGACGTGCCGCGCGAGGGGCTCCTCGCGCGCGTCCGGGAGCTTCTGCGTTAGTCCGGGCTCAGCGCGGGGCGAGCGCGGGGCGAGCCCGCCGGAATCGGCCGCGCGGGATCGAAGGGCCTCGTGCGATAGTCGGCCGATGAACGGTTCGTCGTGTCCCAGGTGCGGCTGGGTGCTGCGCTGGCTCCCGGAGCAGGGGGCGTGGGGGTGTGACCGGTGCCGGATGGTGGTGCCGGCGCAGCAGCTCGCGCCGCAAGGGCAGCCGCCGCAGGGGGCACCGTACGCGCCGCAGGGGCACGCGCCGCAGGGGGCACCGTACGCGCCGCAGGGGCAGCCGCCGCAGGGCTCGCCGTACGCGCCGCACGGGGCGCACGGGGCGCACGCGGCGCACGGGGCGCCGCCGGGGCCGGGCTATCCGATGCCGGCGCCGCGCCCGCGGTCGTCGAAGGGGCTGATCATCGGCCTGGGCGTCGGCGCGGTCGCGGTCGCGGGCACGATCGCGGGCGTCGTCCTCGCGACGGGCGGCGGCGGAGGCGGCAGCAGTAGCGGCGTGGGCTCGCGCGACGATCTCGTGAAGCGAACGCTCGCGGCGGTGAACGAGGGCGACGTCGAGAAGCTCGTGAAGCTGAGCGATCCGGTGGGGCTCTACAACCGGGCGATGGACTGCAGCGAGCGCGACAAGGGCAAGCAGGACGGCGACAAGCCGGAGAAGGACGGGGACAAGGACGCGGAGAAGGACGGAGAGAAGGATGGGGACAAGGACGCGGACGACACCGACGACGATCCGCAGATCCAGGAGAAGCGGGTCCGCCGCAAGCACGAGAAGCTGATCGCGAAGACGAAGGGCTCGAAGATCGAGCTGGTCTCCATCGTCCCCGAGAAGGGCAAGGAGGCGGAGAAGACCGGCAAGGACGCCGACAAGGACGCCGACAAAGACGCCGACAAAGACGCCGACAAAGACAAGCGCGCGCAGGGCAGGGGCACGAAGAAGGGCGACAAGGCGTCGAAGGGCTGCGTCTTCAAGGTCGACGTCGAGCTCCACGAGCTCGTGGCCAAGATCCGCGTCACGCCGCCCGACGGCAAGGCGCCCTCCGACGGCGAGGCGAAGCTCCTCGCCGTCGATGCGGGCGGGAGCTGGTACCTCTGGGCGGCGCCGGTGATCAGCGGCGGCGCCGGGGCGATCGCGGATCAGCTCCGCAAGTACAAGGATCAGCTGTGCGCGTGCAAGGACATCGCGTGCACCGAGAGCGTCCACAAGGAGATGAAGGACTGGTCGAAGACGGTGCGCGACGAGGCCAAGAGCCTGCCGAAGGACGACCAGAAGATGCTCGATGAGATCGACGACGAGATGAAGGCGTGCCGGCGCAAGATCGCCGAGGGCGACGAGGCGGTCGTCGTCAAGGAGATGCTGGCCAAGCTGGAGGGGTTCAAGGACAAGGTGTGCGCCTGCGCGGACGTGGCATGCACCGATCGGGTCGGGCAGGAGCTGCTCGACTTCAGCAAGGCGCTCAGCCAGACCAAGGACGTGAAGGGGAGCCCCGCCGACGAGGAGCGGGCGAAGGCGATCCTCGAGGAGTACAAGGTGTGCGCCGACAAGGTGAAGACGGCGGGCACGACGTCGGGCGATCCGATGCCGCCCGAGGACGGGAGCGGCGGCACGACGAGCGCCGGCACGACGAGCAGCGACGCGAGCACGAGCGGCGGCACGAGCGCGAGCGGCGGCATGAGCATCGCGTCGGTGCCGGAGTGCGCGGAGTACCGCCGGCAGATCGACAAGATGCGCACGTGCCGCAAGTACCCGCGCAGCGCGGTGGACTCGCTGAAGCAGGGCTTCGCGCAGATGGAGCAGAGCTGGACGAAGATCCGCACGAACGCCGCGGCGCGGGAACAGATGAGCAAGGCGTGCCAGGCGAGCGCCGACGCGCTGAAGAAGGCCCGCCAGTCGATGTGTCCGTGAGCTCAGCGGCCGCGCAGCGGCCGCGCGATGCCCGCGCGATGCCCGCGGTGCCCGCGCGTCCGATCGCCGCGCTCGTCGACGCGGGGTAGCCTTTACGCCGGGCCGGCGGGCTGCTACACCCGGCAGCCATGGATCCCGGGGATCTGGTCTTGCGAGGCGGCCGGGTGTTCCTCGGCCTCGGGGACCCGACCCAACGATCCGTCGATCGCGCGACCGACGTGCGGATCGCCGACGGGCGGATCGCCGAGATCGGGCGCGGGCTCGCCGGCAAGCGCGTCATCGACGTGCGCGATCTCTGGATCGTCCCGGGCCTCATCGATCTCCACGTGCACCTGCGCGAGCCAGGCCAGGAGTACAAAGAGGACATCGAGACCGGCACGCGCGCCGCGGCGGCGGGCGGGTTCACCACCATCTGCTGCATGCCGAACACGCGGCCGGTCAACGATCAGCGCACGGTCACCGAGCTGATCGTGCGGCGCGCGCGCGAGGTGGGCGCGGTCCGCGTGCGGCCGATCGGCGCGATCACCCAGGGCCTCGAGGGCAAGCTGCTCGCCGACATCGCGGACATGAAGGAGGGCGGGGCGGTCGCGATCTCCGACGACGGCCGGCCGGTGATGAACGCGGGCCTCATGCGGCGCGCGCTCGAGTACGCGCGGACGTTCGATCTGCCGGTCGTGCAGCACGCCGAGGACCTCGATCTGAGCGAGGGCGGCGCGATGAACGAGGGCGCCGTCGCGACGCGGATCGGGATCCGCGGCCAGCCGGCGTGCGCCGAGAGCTCGATGGTCGCGCGCGACCTCGAGATCGTCGAGTGGACGGGCGCGCGCTACCACGTCGCGCACGTCTCGACGGCGCGCACGGTCGCGCTGGTCCGCGACGCCAAGCGCCGGGGGCTGCCGGTGACGTGCGAGGTCACGCCGCACCACCTGGCGCTCACCGACGAGGCGTGCAGCCACTACGACACGAGCACGAAGGTCATGCCTCCGCTGCGCACGGTCGCCGATCAGGCGGCGCTGTTCGAGGGGCTCGCCGACGGCACGATCGACTGCATCGCCACCGATCACGCGCCGCACTCGCCGGTCGAGAAGGACGTCGAGTTCGAGTGCGCGGCGCCCGGCATGCTCGGCCTCGAGACGGCGCTGCCGATCCTGCTGGGCTTCGTGCGCGAGCAACGGCTCGACGAGGCGCGCGTCTTCGCGGCCCTGACGAGCGCGCCGGCGCGCGCGTTCGGCCTCTCCGGCGGCGCGCTCGCGCCGGGCGCGGTCGCCGACGTGTGCGTCATCGATCCGGGGCGGCCGTTCGCGATCGAGGCCGACGCGCTGCGCTCGAAGTCGAAGAACACGCCGTTTTTGGGCCGGATGCTCGTGGGGCGCGCGGTGCTCACGCTGTTCGAGGGGCGCGCGATGCACGACCTCGACGGAAAGCTGGCGCCATGACCGCCCCCCAGGGCCGGTGGCCGGCGGCGCTCGTGCTCGAGAACGGCCGGATCTTCCGCGGCGAGGGGTTCGGCGCGCGCGCCGAGTCGATCGGCGAGGTCGTGTTCAACACGTCGATCACGGGCTACCAGGAGATCCTCTCGGATCCCTCGTACTGCGGGCAGATCGTCGTCATGACGGCGACGCAGATCGGCAACGTCGGCGTCAACCGCGCCGACGTCGAGGCGCCGCGCGTGGCGTGCGCGGGCTTCGCGATCCGCGAGCTGTCGCCGCTATCGGCGAACTGGCGCGCCGAGGACGGGCTGCCGGCGTGGCTCGCGGCGCGGGGCGTGCCGGGCCTCGACGGCATCGACACGCGCGCGCTGACGCGCGTCCTGCGCGATCAGGGCGCGATGCGCGGCGCGATCACATCGGAGGTCGATGGCGGCGCGCCCTTAGCGGTGCTCGAGCGCGTGCGCGCCGCGCCGGTGATGGACGGCCTCGATCTCGTGCCGCGCGTGACGAGCCGCGAGCGCTACGAGTGGACGGAGCCGACATGGCGCGCCGCCGACGACGCGCGCGCGGTGCCGCCGCTGCCGATCGAGCACCACGTCGTCGCGTACGACTTCGGGATCAAGCAGAACATCTTGCGCCAGCTGCGCGACGTGGGGTGCCGCGTCACCGTGGTGCCGGCGACGACGCCGGCCAAGGACGCGCTCGCGCTCGGCGCGCACGGCTTCTTCCTCTCGAACGGCCCGGGCGATCCGGCGGCGGTGACGTACGCCGTGGCGGCGGTGCGCGAGCTGTGCGCGAGCGGAAAGCCGGTGTTTGGCATCTGCCTGGGGCACCAGATCCTGGGCCTGGCGCTGGGCGCGCGGACCCGCAAGCTCCCGTTCGGGCACCACGGCGGGAACCACCCAGTGCTCGATCGGACGACGGGCAAGGTCGAGATCACCTCGCAGAACCACGGGTTCGTGATCGATCCGGAGACGTTGCCCTCGGGCGTGCACGTCACGCACGAGAACCTGTTCGATCACAGCAACGAGGGCATCGCCGTCGCGGGCCAGCCGATCTTCAGCGTGCAGTACCACCCGGAAGCGAGCCCAGGGCCGCACGACGCGAGCTACCTGTTCGCGCGGTTCCGCGAGCACCTGCGCAGGGCGGCGTGAGGGTCCGCGTGATATGAGGGTCCGTGTGATATGACAGCGACCGCCGAGACGGCCGCGCTGCTCGATCGCGTGACCGAGGAGCTGTACGCGCGCCACACGGCGGACCCCGAGGCGGCGGGCGTCGCGCGCCGCGAGTACGAGGAGCGCCGCGGCCGCGTGCACCAGGACGACGAGCTGTGGGAGGCGTGGAGCGCCGCGTTCGTCGAGTGGTACGTGATCGAGCGCGTGGCGCCGGGCACCGCGCTGCCGCCGGCGGTGCAGACGTACCGCGAGCTGGATGCGGCGGATCCGCGCGCGGCGGTGGTGAAGGCGCTCGTGACGTCGCACCGGAGCCTGTTCGAGGTGCGCTCGATGGCGCGCGGGAGCGTGGAGCTGCTCGATCTTCTGGGCGGCGCCGAGATCACCGTCGACGAGCAGCGCGCGCTGCACGGCGTGGAGGTCGGCGACGTCGCCGAGGTGCGGCTGATCGGCGTTCTGGGTGAGGTCCGGTTCGGGCGGACGTTCATCTACCACCCGAAGGTGGCGCGCGCGGCGATCGTCGAGCGCGCGCGGGCGCTCCTGGCGAAGGGCGAGTCGCGGCGCGACGTGATCGATCACATCGCGCAGCTCCGGGTGCAGGTGACGCGCTACCGGCACATGCCGGCGGCGCGCGTCTACGCGCTCGGCTCGCGGATCATGGGATGAGGATGGCCCGCGGGGCGGCGGTCGCGGCGGCGGCGGCGGTCGCGGGGCTCGCGGTGCCGGCGGTGCCCGGCGGGCTCGGCGGCGGGCCGGCGCGCGCGGACACGCCGCGGCAGCGGCCGACGGCGATCGAGGTGGATCGCGACGCGGCGCCGCCGGGGCGCACGGAGCTGGGCTTCGACGGCGGCGCGCCGGTGGCGGGCTGGGGCGCGACGGTGGGCGCGGGCTGGCTCGAGCGCCCGCTCACGTTCACGACGGCCGACGGCACGACGCTGCCGGTGCGGCGCCGCGAGACGCTCGCGCTGGGCGGGGCGCTCGCGCTGGGCGAGGCGGTGGTCTTCGACGCGCGGCTCGCGGCGGCGCACCAGGTGGGCGATCGGCTGCGGCCGGCGGAGCCGCGCGCGCTCGATCGGTTCGTCTTCGGCGATCTCCGGATCGGCGCCCGCCTGCGCGTGACGGGCGGCGCGCGGCGCGCGATGTTCGTGCGCGGCGAGCTGACGCTGCCGACGGGCGACGACGGCGACTTCGCGGGCGAGGCGCGCTACTCGCTCGCGTGGCAGCTCGCGGGGCGGCTGGTCCTCTGGCGCGGGATCACCGTCGCGGCGGCGGCGGGCATCCGGCTGCGCGGCGCCGAGGTGGCGGTCGGCGACCGGCTGGCTGGCGACGAGTTGACGGGCGCGCTCGGCGTCGCGGTGCCGATCCCGCCGGTGCGCCCGCTGTGGTGCGACGCCGAGCAGGTGAAGCTGACGGCGGAGGCGGCGGCGGTGCTCGGCGACGACGTGGGCGCGGGCCGGGGCCCGTCGCCAGCGGAGGCGCGGCTCGGGCTGGTGACGCGGCCGCGGCCGGGCGTCGCGCTCGGGGTGCGGCTCGCGCGCGGGCTCACTGACGAGATCGGCGCGCCGCGGGCGCGGCTGTCGCTGGAGCTCACGTTTCATGGCGTCGCGGCGCCCGCGCCGCAGTCGGCGCAGCCGGCGCAGCCGGCGCAGCCGGCGCAGCCGTAGCTGCGGCGCAGTCGGCGCTGCGGTAGCTGCGGCGCAGCCGTAGCTGCGGCGGTACGGTGAAGGCGAGCCGTCACCGATTGGGCGATCGCCTGCGCGTCGGCGGTGCGCGCGGCGGGCGCGGTGCACGCGGTGGACGCGGTGCACGCGGTGCACGCGCCGATACCGGTCAGGCTCACGGCGGGCGCGGTGCGCGCGGCGGGCGCGGTGGACGCGGTGGACGCGGTGCACGCGCCGATACCGGTCAGGCGCGCGCCGTCATCGGCCGGTCGAAACGTCGGCGGCTGGGGGCGGGCCGCGCAGGCCGGGTGATAGGCTCGTCGCCGTGGCTGTGCGGCAGGTGCCCGATCCGCCGCGGTTCGCTCCGGCCGAGCGGCCGCGGATCGCGATCGCGCCGGACGGCAGCCTCGCGGCGATCGGCGAGTCGTCGCGGATCGTCGTCGTGACGCTGCCGGCCGCCACGGGCCTCGCCGAGATCGGGACGGATCCGGCGGCGGTGGCGACCGAGCTGTCGTGGGTGAGCGCGCCGGCGCGGCTGATCGTGCTCTCGCGGTACGCGGGGCACAGCATCGTCCACCTCCTCGATCCGTACGGGCCGCGCTCGCTCGCGGAGATCCGGCTCGAGTCGCCGATGCGGCTGTTCGCGACGGTCGGGCCGCACGCGCTCACGGTCGGCGCGCAGGGCGCGGCGGTGCTCACGGCGGGCGAGGCGCACCTGACGCCGTTCCAGTTCCCGGCCCGCAACGTGCCGCTCGCGGCGGGCGCGGCGGGCAGCCAGTTCTTGGTGGCGCTGTCGGGCTCGATCGAGGAGTGGGATCCGCAGGCCCGCATGCCGAAGCGGCGGCTGCGCCTGCCGCGGCCGGCGGTGATCACGGCGGTCGGCGGCAGCGAGCGCGTCGTGTGGATGACGACGCAGCAGGAGCCGGCGCGCGTCGACGTCATCCCGCTCGTCACGCGCGGGCAGCCGAAGGCGCACGATCTGCCTGAGCCGATCGCGCACGCGAGCGGGCACCCGCGGAGCGATCTGCTCGTCTGCCTCGGGGCGACGAGCCACCGGCTCTACGTCGTGGATCTCGATGGCCGCAAGCGGCTGCGCGTGATGGGGCTGCCGGGGATCGATCGGATCGAGGCGGCGGGCCTCGTGGTGGGCCGCTCGATCGCGGCGCTGGGCGCGCAGGCGGAGCGGCCGCTCGCGCTGGCCTCGCTCGACGACGGGCCGGTGCTGGCCGAGGCGCCGCCGCCGGCGCCGGCGCCGACGGTGACGGCTGCTGCTGCGGCTGCTGCGGCGGCGGCGCGGGACGACGTGGACGAGCCGGACGACACCGAGGAGACGCCGCGGCCGTCGACGTTGAGCGAGCCGGACTTCTTGCCGGCGGTGCCGGTGGTCACGCCGACGCCGGTGCTCTCGGGGCCGCGGCGCTCCGAGCTGGCGCTGGCCACGGCGGACACGCGGCCGGCGATCACGGCGGCGGCGGTCGCGGAGGCGCGGCCGCCGGGCGTGATCTCGAGCGCGCCGCTCGGCTTCGTGCCGACGGGGGCGGCGGCGTCGCCAGCGCGGCAGGCGGTGGTCGGCGCGCCGGTGGCGGCGCCCGCGGCGCCCGACGCGGCGCGCTGGCGCGACGAGGTGGTGGCGTGGGCGCGCGCGGTGGTAGCCGGCGTGCTGCGCGAGCCGCCGCCGGCCCCGGCGATCGACGCGATCGCGGCGCGCTTCGAGCTGGCGCTGCCGGCGCGGCGCGCGCTGCTCCTGCTGTATGGCGCGCACCTGTGCGGCGAGTGGGGGGCCGCGCCGGTGGACGTCGCGCGCGTCTGCGAGCGCGGCTGGGACGAGGCGCTCGGGCGCGGCCAGCTGGCCGAGGCGCGGCTCGCGACGTACGCGCGCTCGCGGGTCCGCCTGGTGGAGCCGATCCTGCGCTTGCTCGACGAGCTGCCGCCGGCCGAGGGCGCGCTGTTCGGCCCGCCGGGGGCGCCGGCGCTGCTCGCGCCGTGGGCGGTGGTGGCGCCGGGCGAGCCGATCGACGAGCTGGCCCGCCGCCTCGCGCTGCAGATCGGCGGCGCGATCCTCGCGGCGCGCCCGGGCGCCGAGGCGGCGGCGCTCTACCTCGAGGCGCGCGCGCGAGGCGCGGTGCCGCTCCTGCGCCTGCCGGCCGGGGCGGAGGCGCCGCCTCTGGCCGAGCCGGCGATCCTGGTCGTCGATGACGAGGCCGTCGCGGAGCGGCTGGGCGCGCCGATCCTCTAGGATTCCAGATCATGCGCAAGTGGGTGGCAGGCCTGGTGCTCGCGGCTTGCAGTGGCAGCGATCCTGGCTCTGGCTCCGGAGCCCGCTCCGGCCCCGATCGCCCGGCGACGTCGGGAGGCTCGGCCGTCGGGGGCCCGCGGAAGGATGCGCCGGTCCTGGCCGGCACGACGCCGCTCGCTGGCTGGGACGGGAAGCTGACGATGTACGCGCTGGTCTCGCCGATCCCAGGGATCGCGTCGCGGAACGTGACGGTGCTCGTGCCGCCGGGCTACGCCGACCCCGCGGCCGCGGGCCGCCGTTACCCGGTGCTGTACATGCAGGACGGCCAGAACTGCCTCGAGCACGATTCGTACGGGCACGGCGGCTGGCAGGTGCACGAGGTGTCCTATGATCTCGCGACGCGCGGGCTCATGGCCCCGGCGATCTTCGTCCTCATCGAGAGCAAGAAGCCGACCCGGACCGCCGAGCTGAACCCCGGCGCTGGTCGCGCGCCGGGGCCGACCGCCGAGGGTTACCTCGACTTCATCGAGCATACGGTCATGCCGTTCGTCGAGGCGCGCTACCGCACGGCGCCGGGGCCGGCGAACCGCGGGCTCGGCGGCGCCTCGTACGGCGCGATCCTCGCGCTCCATGGGGCCTGGACGCGCCCGCGGACGTTCGGCCTCGTGCTGGCGATGTCGACGGCGTTCGATGCGTACGACTTCATCGCCGCGGCGCGCGCGGGCAAGCGCCCGGAGCCGGCGCCGCGCATCTACATCGACAGCGGCACGACCGACTACGACGGCGGCGATGACGACAGGGCCAAGACGATCCTGCTGCGCGACGCGCTCGTCGGGTTGGGCTACACGCTCGGCGTCGATCTCGCGTACGACGTCGGAGAGGGCCACAGCCACAGCGAGGACTACTGGCGCAGCCGGCTGCCGGGCGCGCTGTCGTTCTTGTTTCCGCCGTGATCCGCGCTGGCGCGCGGCATCGCGGTGCGCTCGGGCTAGCGCCCGGTGGGCCGCGACATGTCGCCGCCGCGGCGGTCAGCGCGGCGGTCAGCGTCGCCTGGCGCGGACGGTCATCGCGCCTTGCTCGCGGCGGTGAGCGCGGCGGTCAGCGTCGCCTGGCGCGGGCTGTCATTGCGCCTTGCTCGCGGCGGTGATCTTGCCCAGGAGCTCGGATAGCCCGGAGCGAGCGGCGTACTCGGCGCGGCTCCGGGCGGAGACCTCGGTGAACGTCGCGAGCTCGGCGTCGGAGACGGGCAGGAGCCGGGTCCCGGACTTCGTGAGCGCGGCGATCCCGCGCTCGGTCTCGCGGCGCCAGCTCTCGCGCAGGCGCGGCTCCCACTGGCGGCAGACGTCGAGCATCGTCGCCTGGTCCGCCGGGCGCATCCGCGACCACGCGGACTTCGAGAGGACGAGGCCGCCGATGACGTAGCTGTAGCGCAGCGCCGACATGTATCGCGCGCGCGTCTGGCCGATCACGAGCATGTAGAGCGGCGGGACGGCCCACGCGCGGGCGCGCCCGCTCGTGATCTCTCCGATCAGCTTTTGATCGAGCGGCATCGCGTTCCAGGGGGCCGCGCGCGCGAGCAGATCGAGCAGGCCTGTGGAGCTCTCGGTGGAGAACACCTGCGAGAACCCGAGGTCGGCCCACATGACGAAGACGAGGTCTCGCTGGGCGAAGCGCTCGCGCACAGTCGGTGTGAGCGCGGCGGTGGCGCGATCGATCTCGTCGTAGGCGCGGAACAAGCCCGGGTAGCGCCACACGAGCATGTCCGGGACCAGCAGCGTCAGGCCGGTCTCCGAGAAGCCGCCGCCGTCGAGCTTTCCGGATGTGATGAGCTCGACCATGGCGCGCTCGTCGCCGAGCCGACCGTCGGACACCCAGTCGAGCTGGACGGCGCCGTGCGTGCGCTTCTCGATCTCCTGGCTCAGCGCGAGGACGTCTTTCATGTAGCGGCTGCCGTCGACCGCGAGCGTGCCGAGCCGCAGCTTGGTCGGCTCCTCGGCGCGCGCGCGGCCCGCGCCGAGGAGGAGCAGCAGCAGCGCGAGCGCGATCCGGATCCAGCTCATGCTCCGAGGTTGCGCCACGGCGGGCGGGCGTGGCGGGCAAACAGCGGCAGCGTCGGGGGCGCCCTCTGCGCCCCTGCGCCCCGCGCCCAGTTCGGGGTTGATTCGGCCGCGCCCCCCGCGCCCAGTCCGGGGTTGATTCGGCCGCGCCTCCCGGCCGCGCCCGCTTCTTCGCCCCGCACCCCCAGTCCGGGGTTGATTCGGCCGCGCCCCGTGCATCCGCCCGCCCGCCCGCCCCCCAGTCCGGGGTTGATTCGCGGACTCACCCACTGGCCATTCCGGATTTGATCTGTCCGGCTTGTCCGGTGTACGGACATTGTCCGGCCGTAATCCGGACGAAACACGCTTTTGGCGACGAGATTTCGCCGTGTTGCCGGTGGCCAACTTTCTGCACTACGAGCGCGCATGACGAGCGCAATCCTGCGGTTGCCGGCGGAGCCGATGCCATGAGCCTGCCCCGCGAGGTCATTCCCGGTCGGTTCTACATGGTCACGCGCCGCTGCACGCAGCGCCAGTTCTTGTTGCGCCCCGACGAGGAGACCAACAACACCTTCCTCTACTGCCTCGCCGAGGCCGCGCAGCGCTACCGCATCGACGTCCTCCTGACCTGCGCGATGTCCAACCACCACCACACCGTGATCTACGACCGCGACGGCACGGTCCCCGCGTTCACCGAGCACTTCCACAAGTTCGTGGCCAAGAGCCAGAACGCGTGGCGCGGGCGGTGGGAGAACTTCTGGGCCAGCGAGCAGGTCAGCGTGGTGCACCTCGTCGATGTGGCGGACGTGATGCACAAGCTGGTGTACGTCGCGACCAACCCGGTCAAAGATCGACTCGTCGATAAGGTTCATCACTGGCCTGGCGTGAACGGACTGGCGGCACTGCTCGGCGGGGACACGCTGCACGCGACCCGGCCGCGGCACTTCTTTCGCCCCGACGGTCCGATGCCCGCGGCGGTGACGCTGAAGCTCGCGCTGCCCAGCGAGCTCGGCGACGCGTCGCAACTCCTGGCCGAGCTGCGCGAGCGCGTCGCAGCGACAGAAGCTGCCGCGGCCGCCGAGCGCCTGCGGACCGGTGCGCGCGTCATGGGCCGGCGGACGATCCTGCGTCAAGCGTGGAGCGACGGCCCCACGAGCCAGGAGCCTCGGCGCAACCTGCGTCCGCGGGTCGCGGCGCGCAACCAGTGGGCGCGCATCGAGGCGCTCCGTCGCAACCGCGAGTTCGTGATTGCCTATCGCGAGGCTCGCGCGTGCTGGATTGCCGGCGCACCGATTCCGTTCCCTGCCGGCACTTATTGGCTGCGGCGGTTCGCGCGCGTTCCGTTGGCAAGCTGACCTTGAGGCCGTCGACAATTTGCGCCCCGTGAGCCGCGAGCACCGTGCCCGCGGCGTCGCGGCGTGGCGTAACAAGATGGCCGATGCTTGCTCTTACAGGCGAGCAGGGGGCGATGGTGGGGGCAAGCCAGGTGAGCGACTTCGGCGCTCCGAGCGCTATCTCAAATCAACCTTGGTCCGGATCGCGGATCGCGCTCAGGTCGGGGCGCCCACGACCTCGTCGCGGAGGTAATCCTTCTTCTTGCCGGCGACGGCGCACGCGATCTTCGCAGCGCTCCAGCCGGCGGCGAGCGCGCCCTCGATGCCGAGCGACGGCAGCACCTGCTCGCCGGTGAGCGTCAGGTTCTTGAGCCCGGTCATGTAGGGGAGGGCGGCGAGATCGGCGGTCTGCGGCACCACGCCCTGCCAGATGGGCGCCATCGGCAGCGGTAGGCCGCGCGGCACGTCGTAGCTGCCGCGCCCGCCGGGCACCTGCGGCGGCGTCGCCTCGAACGGCGAGTGCGCGAGCACGAGGTGGCGCTCGAAGAACGGCATGACGTCGCCGAGCCGCCGCCACAGGCTCTCGCGCAGCGGGCCGCACCGCTTCGCGAGCCGCTCGAGATCGGGCGGGGTGCCGGCCTGCGCGTCGGCCTGCTCCTTGTCGGCGGCGAGCACCGCGGCGATGGTGACGATCACGCGGCCGCTCTCGTCGGTCTCGCCGACGTGGATCGAGAACGCCGCCTCGCCGACGGGCTCGGCGTCCGGATCGGCGATCACCGCGACGGTCGGCGCCATGTGCTCGGGCAGGCCGGCCTCGTCGAGGACGATGTTGAGCGAGTAGCGGTAGCCGACGATCCGGGCGCTCTGGGCCAGCTCGTGCAGCCGCTTGGGCGCCTTCTTGCCGAGCAGCGCGGCGAGCTCGGCGGGCGGCCGGCTCGAGACCACCTGCTGGGCGCCGATCTCGTCGCCGCCCGCGAGCGTGATGCTCGCGATCTTGCCCCACGACACGCCGAGCTCGGCGACGCGGCCGGCGCGCAGCTCGCCGCCCGCGGTGGTCAGCTTCTCGACGAGCAGATCGCGGATCGCGTCGCCGTCGCCGCGCAGCACGGCGGGCCCGGTGCGCCACGCGTCGATCGCGCGCGCGATCGCGGCGGGCGGCGCGTCGGGGTGGCGCAGCGCGATCGCGGCGAGCTGCCGCCACAGCGCCGAGCCGGGCGCGCCCTTGGCCTCGGTCCACCACGCCTCGGCATCGCGCGCGAGCGGCTCGGCGAGCTTGGCGAGCTCGCGGCGCTCGAAGAAGCCGACGCCGGGGAACGCGTGCTCGATCGTCAGCATCGGCTCGAGGCGGCGCGCGATCTCGCGGCTCCCCTCCCAGCGGGCGAGCCACGCGGCGCCGGCCTCCTTGCCGAGCTCGCGCTCGAGCTCGCCGCCCAGGCGATCGCCGCCGATGTCGATCCGCAGGTCCGGCGCGACGAGCTGCGCCGCGATCCGGGGCTCGCGCAGCTTGCGCCGCATCGTCATCTCGGCGTGCAGCTCGCGCAGCACGCGCTCGCCGGCGGAGCTTTGCACCACGGGCCACGTCGCCGGCTCGACGGGCAGCTTGTGCGGCCCGAGCTGGTAGCGCGCCGGCCGCTCCTCGCCGAGGACGAGCGTCCGCATCCCGCGCCGGGCACACAGCGTGGCGCACACCAGCGCGGCGAGATCGTCCCCGAGGACGATGAGCTCGTACGTGTTACTCGGCACGGAACCCGGTCACGTGCCGACCTTGGCACGACAGGCGCCCGGCCGCCAAGCGCTGGACGACGCGAGGGAGCAGGCGGTGCTCCTCGCGCTGGATGCGCGCCCGCAGCGCGGCGGCGTCGTCCCCGTCCTCGACGGGGATGGCGACCTGCGTGATGATGGGCCCGCCGTCGAGGGTGGCGTCGACGAAGTGGATCGTGACGCCGGTGAGCTTCGCGCCGTGCGCGAGCGCCTGGGGGATGGCGTCGGCGCCGGGGAACGCGGGCAGGAGCGAGGGGTGCGTGTTGACGATCCGGTGCGGGAACCGATCGACGAAGTGCGCGGTGAGCACGCGCATGAAGCCGGCGAGGATCACGGCGCCGCCGGTGGCGCCGGTAGTGGCCTCGGGGGCGCCGGTGGTGGCCTCGGGGGCGCCGGCCGCGGGGGGCACGACGCCGTGCGCGGCGAGCGCCGCGAGCAGCTGGTCCTCGAAGACCTCGCGCGGGAGCCCGCGGTGATCGACGAACACGGCGGGCACGCCGGCCTGCGCGGCGCGCGGGAGCGCCGCTGCGTCCGCCCGGTTCGAGACGACGACGGCGATCTGGGCAGGCGCCAGTTCGCCCCGCGCCTGGGCATCGAGCAGCGCCTGCAGGTTGGTGCCGGTGCCGGAGACGAGGACGCCGATCCGCACGCTCACGCCCCGGCGAAGCGCGCGGCCTCGCCGCCGGCGCGCGGCACGAGCCGGCCGACGACGCGCGCGCGGGAGCCGGCGAGCAGCGCCACGGCGCCGGCCGCGGCCTCGGCGGGGACGACGATCACCATGCCGAGGCCGAGGTTGAACGTGCGCCGCAGCTCGGCGGCGTCGACGCCGGCGCCCGCGATGAGCTGCATGATCGGGGGCACGTCCCACGCCGCCGGATCGAGCTCCACGGCGAGCGCGTCGTCGCCGGGCGCGAAGATCCGCGGCGGGTTCTCGACGAGCCCGCCGCCGGTGATGTGCGCCGCGGCCTTCCACGGTACGGCGGCCTCGGCGAGCTTGCCGAACGCGTCCGCATAGATGATCGTGGGCCGGAGGAGCTCGTCGGCCACGCTGGCGCCGCCGAGCGCGGGCGGCCGCGCGTCGAGGGGGAGGCCCAGGACCTCGAGCACGACCTTGCGCGCGAGCGAGTGGCCGTTCGAGTGCAGGCCCGACGAGGGCAGGCCGATCACGGCGTCGCCGGCGGAGAGCTCGCGCACCGGACGGATCCGGGCGCGCTCGACGACGCCGACGCAGAACCCGGCGAGGTCGTAGTCCGCGCCGTGGTAGAGCCCGGGCAGCTCGGCGGTCTCGCCACCGACGAGCGCGCACCCGGCCTGCCGGCAGCCCTCCGCGATCCCGCCGATCACGGCGGCGGCGGTGTCGACGTCGAGCGCGCCGGTCGCGAAGTAATCGAGGAAGAACAGCGGCTCGGCGCCGGTGACGAGCACGTCGTTGACGCACATGGCGACGAGATCGATGCCGATCGTGTCGTGACGCCCCGCGGCGAGCGCGGTCCGGAGCTTCGTGCCGACGCCGTCGGTGCCGCTCACGAGCACGGGCTCCTCGTAGCGCGCGGGGATCCGGCACAGCGCCGCGAACCCGCCGATGCCGCCGAGCACCTCGGGGCGCTGCGTCGCCCGGGCGAGCGGCCTGATGCGGTCGACCAGCGCGTTGCCGGCGTCGATGTCGACGCCGGCATCCTTGTACGTGATCGCCATCGGTCGTGCGTGTACCACGTGCGGGGGGCCGCCGGAATACCGGTCCGGTCCAGCCTATCCCGAGCCGGTCCAGCGAAGCCGAAGGCGCATCCCGAGCCGCCCCGTGCGAGGGCGCGATCGAATCTTGTATGCTGGCGGGGCTGTGCCGCCTCCGCCGTTGATCGACGTCGTCGTGGTGGCGCGCGATCACGCGGCGAGCCTCGGGCCGCTCCTCCGCGATCTGCCGCACCGCCTGCTGCGCTCGGTGGTGGTCGTCGATCGCGCGTCGTCGGATCAGACCGCCGAGATCGCGCGCGACGGCGGCGCGCTCGTCCTGCGCGAGCCGAGCGGCGGCTACGGCGCCGCGTGCCTGCGCGCGCAGGCCCACTTCTCGTCGCTGCCGCGCGTGCCGGACCTCGTCGTGTTCGTCCCCGGCGATCGGCCGTCGGCGGCGCCCGCGGTGCCGGCCCTCGTCGCGCCGCTCGTCGAGCGCGGCGTCGAGCTCGTGCTCGGCACCGAGCCGGGCCGGCGCCGCGTCGGCGAGAAGCTCGTCACGGGCCTCATCGACACCGTCTACCGCCACCGCTGGTCGGGCATGGGCCCGGTGCGCGCGCTGCGCTTCCCGGCGCTGATCGCGCTCGGCATGAGCGATCGCGGCGACGGCTGGGACGTCGAGATGCTCGTCCGCGCCGTGAAGCTGGGCCTCACCTGCGACGAGGTCGAGCTGCCGCAGGACGCCCACCGCGTCCCGCGCGCGCTCGGCCGCGCGCTGCTCCACATCCTCCGCCACGCGACGATGCGTTGATCGATGCGGCGCGCCGCGGCGCCGCGTCACGACCGCGCGGCGCCGAGCCCGGAGAGGGCGCGCTGCGCCACGCCGCCCAGCGCGGGATCCGCGCGCAGCCCCTGCAAGCGCTCGATGGCCGCGAGCCCACCCGGCAGGGTGGGCACCCGCGCGAGCCGCGTGAGCGTCTGGATCGCCGCGCCGCGGGCCTGCACCGGCAGCGCGGGGTCGGCGGCGGCCGCGCCTGCCAGCGCGGCGCCCCGCACCTCCAGATCCTCGACGCTGGTCACGAGCACCGCGGCCAGCGCGGGCGACGCCGCGCGCAAGAGCTCCACCGCGGCCGGGACCTCGGCGAGCGAGACGAGGCCGAGGTAGCGCCGGAACAGGAGGACGGCCTGGCTCGTGACCGCGTCCCAGATCGGGATCGTTCCGCCGATCACCTCGCGCGCCGGGGCGTGCGGCTCGGTGATGGCCTGGAGGCGCGGGAAGATGCGCGCCAGGAGGGGCGCCGCCGCCTCGTGCGGATCGCGCTCGAGCGCGGCGAGCACGAGCTCGAGATCGGGCGGCAGCGGACCGGCGCCAGCGGCGATCTCGGTCAGCCGCGCCAGCATGTCGGGCGCCCCGCCGAGCCCGAGCAGCGCGAGCTGCACCCGCAGCGCGTCGCCGCGCCGCGCCCGGAGCAGCGGCAGGAACGGCGCGAGCCGCTCGCGCAGCGCGGGCAGCTCGCCGGGGTTCGTGATCTGGAGCAGCTCCACGGCCGCGGCCACGCTGACCTCGACGTCGGGGTCCGCGAGCAAGACGTCCAGCGACTGCTTCAGCGCCTGGTGCGGATCGAAGCGCTCGCCGCGGTGGCGGGCGTCGTAGATCTCCTCGGCGATCTCCTCGGCGTTGGGGACGCCCGCGGTGAGCACGTAGAGCTGCGCGAGCACCGGGACGGCGTTGCGGCGGAGGCGCGGCGACGCGCGGCCGTCGGCGAGGAGCTCCTCGAGCTCGCGCAGCGCCTCCGGCTCGCGATCGCGCGCCACCTCGAGCGCCTGCTCGACAGGCCCGCTGCGCATCCAGCTCAGCGCGCCACGCGGGGGATCGAGATCGAGCGCATGCACCAGCTCCTCCCTCAACGACGCCATGGCATCACGTTACTGCATTCTGCCTCGCGCGCGAGGGCCGTACCGGCGTCCGTGCCGCCGCCCGCGGCTGCCGCAAAACGCTCCACCCCAACGGCTTTGCGAGCCCGCGCGGTTTCGGTACAAGACCCTCACGCCCTCGGTCCGAGGGCGGGTGGGGCCGTACAGGACGTGGGCAGGACGTAGGAGCGGTGGGGGGATCCGGGGTGCGGCGGGCGGGAGACGTTTTCTGGAGGTTGCTCGAGGTGGGAGGCGTCGGGGTGACAGCGCGCGCGGTGGCAGATCTCGAGAGCGCAGGAGCTCGGGCGAGGGCTCCGATCCTCCTGCTCCGCGTCGCGGCCCTGGCAACGGACGTGCTCGAGCTCTTCCGGTGCCGCGCGGTGCTCGAGCACGCGCGGCACGCGGAGGCGGCGCTCGATCGCCTCGACGCGCGGCGGCGGGTCCGGTGCGACGCGCTCCACCACCTCGTCCACACGCTCGCGCACGCCGAGCTTTTGCGCCACGCGCTCGTCGATCTGGCGCGCGCGGTGCACGACGACCGGCCGCCCCTGGCGCCGCTCGCCGCGCTGGGCCTGGGGGACGCCCTCGCGTGGATCGACGGCCTGCGCGAGGATCTGATCGCCTGGGAGGCCGAGGTCCGCGCCTACCACGACGCGCTCTGCGCCGGCGCCGCGGCGCTGCGCGAGGACTGGGCGCGGGTCCACGCGGGCCTGGCCCGCGCGTGGCGCGACGAGCTCCTCCAGCGCGGCGTCCTGTACGCGCAGCCGGAGCTGTTCCGCGCCGTCGAGCAGGCGCTCGGGTCCGCGCCGAGCAGGCCGGGCGGCCGCGAGCCGCGGTGGGCGCGGTCGCTCCTGGCCCACGTCTACCGCGCGGTGATCCAGACGACCCCGCTCGGCACGCTGACCCTGACGGCCGTGGGCCGGCCGGCGGAGGACGCGCGCCGCTTCCCGGTCCCCGAGCCGGCGGAGCTGGGCTCGCGCCTCGTGGTCTCGCCGGAGCTGGTCGGCGCGCTGGCCCGCCGCTGGCTGGCCGAGCCGGCGGTGGCGGCGCGGGCGCCGCTGCGGGCGCCGGAGCTCGCCGACGCCGACGACGATCGGATCGTCTTCCTGCACGCCGACGCGCCGAGCCGCGGCAAGCCGACGGTCGAGGTGATCTGCACGCTCATCGACTCGCCGATCGCCGCGATCGCGCTCCGCCTGCTCCGCGAGGCGCCGGGCCCGCACGATCTGGAGTCGTTCCGGCGCCTCCTCGCGGAGACGCTCGGCTGCGCGGACCCGCCGGTGAGCCCCGACGACGAGGCGCTCGCGGACGCGCTCACCGGGCTGCTCCGGCAGCTCGAGGAGCTCGGGCTGCTCCGGCCGGCGGTGGAGTACGACGCGTGCCGGCCCGACGCGCTGGACGGGCTGGTGCGCGCCACGGCGGCGCTCGGCGCGGCGGCGCTGGTGCCGGGCCTGGCGCTGGCGACCTCCGTCGCCGAGCGGCTGCGCTCGCTGGCCGGGCGGCCGGCGCGGCAGCAGGCGGTGGGCCTCGCGGCCGCGCACATCGATCTGCGCCGGCTCCTCGGGGATGGCGCCGAGATCCGGCCGGGCCGGGCGATCGTCGAGCGCGCGGGGCTCGCCCGGCCGGTCGACGTCCCCGCGGCCGCGCTCCGCTGGATCGCGCCGGCGCTGCGCCGGCTCCTCGGCGTGCTGCCGCTGTTCAACGTCGAGCACGGCGCGGAGCGGCTCGTACAGGGCTTCTTCCGCGGGCGCTGCACGGGCGGCGCCGTGATCCCGGTCCTGCCGGCGTTCGCCGAGCTGCGGGACTTCGTCCAGGCGCACCACGGCGGCGAGGGGCCGGACGCGTTCGTGCGCGCGGCGGAGGAGCGCGAGGTGGCGAGCGATGTGGCGCGGGTCCGGCGCGAGCTGGTCGCCGAGCTGCGCGGGCTCGTGGACGACGCCGTCGATCCGGTGCTCGCGCTGCCGGACGAGGTCTTGCGCCGCTGGGCGGCGCGGGCCCGCCTGTACGCGCCGCGGCGCGCGCCGCTGGCGGCCGCGTTCCTCGGCCAGCTGATCGACACCGGCGACGCGACGCGGCCGCACTTCGCGCTCGATCGCGTGGCGGCGGGGTACGGGGCGCTGGCGGCGGCCTGGGTTCATGGCGGCGAGGCGGGCGCCTACCTGGGCGACGTCCTCGCCGCGGAGCTCCGCGCGCTCGATCCGGGCGGCGACGTCGTCGAGATCGCGGCGGCCCTCGAGTCGAGCGGGCAGGTGCGCGAGCGGGTGACGCCGCGGGTCCTGTCCTATCCGGGCGAGCCGTCGAGCCCCGATCCCGAGCGCCGGATCGACTGGAGCCGGCTCGGCCTCGCGCTCGACGCCGAGCTCGATCGCGTGGTGCTGGTGCACCGGCGGACGCGCCGGCGCGTGCTGCCGCTGCACCTGGGCACGCTCTCGGCGTGCCACTACCCGGCGTTCTACCGGTTCCTGATGGCGCTCGGGCCCGCGTTCACGCCGGCGTTCTCGATCGTCGATCTGCTCGAGGACGATCTGCCCGCGGCCGCGCGGCAGGCGCCGCGGCGCTACGAGCGCATCGTCGCCGAGCCGCTCGTCGTGAGCCGCGACACCTGGTGCGTGCCGGCAGAGAGCCTGCCCCGGCTCGAGACCCGGCGGCCCAGGTTCGCGGACTTCCTGGCGCTGCGCCGGTGGGCGCGCGAGCTGGATCTGCCGCGCCGGGTCATCGTCGCGAGCGCGCCGCACGCCGAGCCATCGCGCGGGGGCTCCGGCGTCCGCCTGCCGCGGCGGTCCCGCCGGCCGTTCTTCGTCGACTTCGACGAGCTCGCGACGTGCGCGCTGCTCTGCCGGTTCTTGCGGCGGAGCGGCCCGACGGTGCGCTTCACCGAGGTGCTGCCGCTGCCGGAGCAGACCCCGTTCCGCGACGACCGCCGCGGCCGGACGGTCGAGTGCGTGCTCGAGGTCCGGGCGGACGCAGGCGACGCCTGAGCCGCCGCCTGCGGCGCGTACGGCGCGGCGCGGCGCGTATGGCGCGGCGCGGCGCGTACGGCGCGGCGCGGCGCGATACGTGCGAAGATAGCGCCCGTGCAAGACGCGCTCGCACGGTTCGCCCGCGACTACGCCGCGGGCACCGTGCTGTTCGAGGAGGGCCAGCCCGGCGACTTCATGTACGTGGTGCAGCAGGGCGAGGTCGAGATCCGCCGCCGGGTCGGCGGCGTCCAGCGGGTGCTCGCGGTGCTCGCGCCGGGCGAGTTCTTCGGCGAGATGGCGATCCTGAACGATCGGCCGCGCTCGGCGACGGCCGTCGTCCGCACGCCCGCGTCACTGCTCGTGATCGAGGGCCCGACGTTCGAGGCGATGCTGCGGGCGCGGCCCGAGATCGCGATGCGGATCATCCGCTCGCTCGCGGCGCGGCTCGAGAGCGCGAACCAGCACATCGAGCTGCTCCTCCTGCCGACGCCGAACCACCGCGTCGTGCAGTGCCTGCGCGACATGGCGGAGGAGCAGAGCGCGCTCGTCGGCACGCAGCTCGTGCCGGGCACGGCGATCCTCGTGCCGAAGCAGATCGAGGACATCGCCGAGCGCGTGGACCTGCCTGTGCCGGAGGTGGCCGCGGTCATCGAGCAGATGCGCGCGGCGCGCCTCGTCCTGCTCGCGCAAGACGCGGGCGTCGACGGCGCCGGCTTCATCATTCCGGAAGTCGGCCGCCTCCTCGAGTTCCTCGAGTTCTTGAGCTTGAAGGATCGCTTCGGCGCGTAGCTGCGCTAGGCGGCGGCCTCGCCGTCGCGGATCTTGATGACCTTGCGCACGAGCGTCGGGAGGTCGTCGTTCTTGCCGTGGACCAGCGTCTCGATCTCGGGCGCGATCTGGTCCAGCTGCTTCTGCACTGCCGTGGCGGTCGTGCCGGTCAACAGGGTGGCGATGACCGCGACGATGAACGAGCCACCCCAGATCTCCCGGAACGCCTCGCTGGCAGACGACGCCTGGACCACCGTGAAACCTTCCGCTTCCAGTGCGCGCGCGATTTCCTCGCGCTCCGTGGTGATTTCATTGACTACAAGAACCGAAGGCATCGCGACCTCTCAGTCGGCCAGGGATGCATCATGGAGGCCAATCCCCGGCGGGAAGGGCTGCATTTCAGTTTGACGATGTACCAGAACCAAGGTTACCCCGCGATAGAAAGTCAGCGTGATTTTTATCGAATCCGGCAGGCCCAGAGATCCTTGGCCGCCGGGGCCCCGGGCTTTACCGAGCGGGGTGCCTCTGGTATCTAGCTCGCCCATGGCCTGGTGGTCGCGCACGCAGGGGCTCGCGGCGGAGCCCAAAAAATCAGTCCCGAAGGGAATTTGGGTCAAGTGCGAGCGCTGCAACGCCACCCTCTACGAGGCCGATCTCGATGCCAACCACCGGATGTGCACGAGCTGCAACCACCACTTCCGGATGCCGACCGAGGCGCGCATCGCTCACAGCATCGATGCCGGCAGCTGGCAGGAGCAGGATCGGGAGCTCGAGAGCGGAGATCCGCTGGGATTCCGCGTCGATGGCAAGAAGTACCTCGATCAGGTGAAGAGCACGACGCGCAAGGTGGGCCAGGGGGATGCCTACCGCGCCGGCAGCGCGACGATCGGCGGGATCGTGGTCGAGGTCGGCTTCTTCGTGTTCGAGTTCATGGGCGGCTCGATGGGCTCGGTGGTCGGCGAGAAGATCACGCGCCAGCTCGAGCGCGCGCTCGCGCACCGGCGGCCGGCCCTCATGTTCTGCGCCTCGGGCGGCGCGCGCATGCAGGAGGGCGTGCTCTCGCTGATGCAGATGGCGAAGACGTCGGCGGCGCGCTCGCGCCTGCGCGAGGCGAAGGTCCCGTACATCTCCGTGCTCCTGCACCCGACCACGGGCGGCGTGGCGGCGTCGGTCGCGATGCTGGGCGATCTCATCATCGCCGAGCCCGACGCGCTGATCGGCTTCGCGGGGCCGCGCGTGATCGAGCAGACGATCCGGCAGCAGCTGCCGCCGGGCTTCCAGCGCAGCGAGTTCTTGCTCGAGCACGGCATGGTCGACATGGTCGTGTCGCGCAACGATCTGAAGCAGACGCTCGCGCGCACGCTGCGCTGGTTCGAGCGCGGCCGCGAGCCCGCGCGCAAGACCGGCACCGTGAGCGACGAGGTCCTCGAGCTGCCGGCGACGGACTAGCGTCGCGGCGGGGGCAGGCGCAGCGGGTGCAGGCGCGGCGATGACGGAGTACGAGGCGCTGCTCGCGCGGCTCCTGCCGGCGCGCCGCTTCGGGATCGATCTCGGCCTGGGCCGGATCCGGGACCTGCTCGATCGGCTCGGCGCGCCGGATCGCCAGCTCGGCGCGATCGTCCACGTCGGCGGCACGAACGGCAAGGGCTCGACGGTGGCGATGATCGCGGCGCTCGCCGGCACGCACGCGCGCGTCGCGGCGTACACGTCGCCGCACCTGTCGTGCCTGCGCGAGCGGATCGCGATCGGCGGCGAGCCGATCGACGAGGGCGCGCTCGTCGCGGCGGCGCACGCGGTGCGCGGCGCGGGCGGCGACGCGCTGACGTTCTTCGAGCAGCTCACGGCGATCGCGTGCGTGGCGATCGCCGACGCGCGGGTGGCGGTCACGGTGCTCGAGGTCGGGCTCGGCGGCCGGCTCGACGCGACGAACGCGATCGACGCGCCGATCGCCGTGGTCACGGGCGTCGCGCTGGACCACGAGGTGATCCTCGGCGGCACGCTCGCGCGGATCGCGGCCGAGAAGGCCGGCATCTTCAAGCGCGGCCAGCGCGTCGTGATCGGCGCGTCGGGCGAGCCGGCGGGCGTGCCGCTCCTCGACGCGGCGGCGCGCGCGGCGGGCGCGGCGGTCATCACGGTCATCGACGACGCGGCGGTGGCGGCGGTGCCGCCGGTGGCGCTGCTGGGCGCGCACCAGCGGCGGAACGCGGCGGCGGCGCTCGCGGCGCTCGATCAGCTGGAGGTGCTCGGCGTGGTGTGCGTGCCCGAGGCGGCGCGGGCGCGCGCGCTGGCGGGCGTGCGCCATCCCGGCCGGTTCGAGGAGGTGCCGGCGGCGCCGGGCGAGCCGCGGATCATCCTCGACGGCGCGCACAACCCGCACGGCGCGCGGGCGCTCGCGGATGTCCTGGCCGAGCGCGGCGAGCGGCCGGTGCTCGTGGCGGCCGTCTCCGCCGACAAGGACGTCGCGGGGATCGCGGCCGCGCTCGTGCCGGCGGTGCGCGCGGTGATCGCGACGCGCTACCGGCAGGAGCGGGCGCTCGCGCCAGCGGCGCTCGCGGCGCATTTCCGCGAGGCAGCGGCGGCCGCGGGCGGCGGCGGGGCGGGGGCGGGGGCGGCGGGGG
>DATMCI010000280.1:0-16579 GCA_035558535.1 Kofleriaceae bacterium | reverse complement strand
TGATGACGCTGGGCGGGGACGTGGTGGGGGGGCGGATCGCGACGGGGAACTACGTGCTGACGCGGCTGCACGCGCGGTACGGGCGCGGAGACATGAAGGACGACCTGCGGTTCAAGGAGGCAAAGCCGATCACGGGTGGGCGGGAGATGTGGAGCAAGCAGGGGCTGGAGTACGGGGCGACGCCGTCGGCGCAGAACTTCTTCCAGGCGCGGTACGCGATCCGGTACTGGTGGACCGGGCCGATCCGGTGCAAGAACCCGCAGCGCGGGATCTGGGGCGGGCCGCCGGGCGGCTCCCAGCAGCAGGCGATCGCGGCGTCGAAGCTGGCGTTCGCGCCGCGCGGCCAGATGTCGGTGGCGCAGATGGTGAAGCGGGACCTGCCGGAGATCGGCCTGCGGAAGGCCGCGCCGGGCGCGCCGCCGGCCCCCACGCCGTCCGGCGGGTTCGCCAAGCCGCCCGGCAAGAGCGCGATGATCGGCGCGGGCATCGTCGCGGCGCTGCTCGCGCTCGGCGTCGGCGCGCGGCGGCTGCGCCGCAGGCAGCGGGGCTCGTGATGCGCGCGGGGGGCTCCTCTGTAGCGGGCGCCACGGCGGCGCTCGGCGCATTCGGTGGGCTCGGGTCTCACGTCGCACTCGGCGGGCTCGCGCTCGCGCTCGCGCTCGGCGCGTGCGGCGCGCCGGAGACGAGCCGGTCGGGCGTCTCCGCCCCGCCGCGGGAGGTGGTCGCCACGGCTGATCCGCGGCTGCCGCGCGTACCCGGCGAGTTCTCGCCGAGCCTCGTGACGATCGATCGCTCGACCCCGCGCGGGGCCGGCGAGGTCAGCGACGGCACGATGCTCGCGGACGCCGACAGCTGCTCGTCGTGTCACCCCGACGCGGCGGCGCAGTGGTCGACGAGCGCGCACTCGTTCGCCTCGTTCGGCAACCCGATCTACCGCGCCAACATCGAGACCGTGCGCGCCGATCTCGGCAAGCCGGCCAGCCGCCACTGCGGCGGCTGCCACGACATGCCGCTGCTCGTCGACGGCCTGATGACCGTCGAGGCTGCGATCCCGCCGGCCGACCTGCGCTCGCACTCCGGCGTGACGTGCCGGCTGTGCCACGGCATCGACGCGACGACGAAGGACGGCAACGGCAGCTACGTCTGGTCGCGCGCGCCGCTCGACGCGCCGGTGATCGGCGACGCGGCGTCGGTCGATCGGCACAAGCAGCAGGTGGCCGTGAAGTCGCTCGGCACCGAGCTGTGCGTCGGCTGCCACCGCGGCTTTCTGTCGGCGGACATGAACATGCCGGTGCACCTCTCCGGGCTCGACGAGCCTGGCTTCTGGCGCAACTCGGCGTGGACCGGCAACGGCATGGCGCGCATCGACAAGGTCGACAAGCGCAACTGCATCGACTGTCACATGGAGCGCGAGCCCGCCTCGCGCGGCGAGCTCGGCGCCAAGTCCGGCACGCTCGCGTCGCACCGCTTCCTCGGCGGGCACACGTGGATGGCGGCGATGCGCGGCGACGGCGAGCACCTCGCGCGCACGCAGAAGAAGCTCGAGGGCGTCGCGTCGATCGACGTGGCCGGCGTTCTCCTGGAAGAGAAGCTGGCCGCGGGCGCTGATCCGGCTGCGGGCGCTGATCCGGCCGCGGGCGCTACGCCGCGCTGGCACCTGCCCGCCGACGGCGCGCCCGTCCGGCCCGGCGCCAAGCTCGGGCTCGACGTCGTGATCCGCAACCTGCTCGCCGGCCACCGCTTCCCCGGCGGCGTGCTCGACATCCAGGACACGTGGATCGAGGTCGAGGTCGCCGACCGCGCCGGGAAGCGCCTCGCGTCGTCGGGCCTCGCGCACGAGGCCGATCCGATGGACGAGGACACGCATGTCCTGCGGACGCTCGTCGTCAATGAACACGGCGTGGTGCTCGAGGAGCACGAGATGGCGAGGTTCCGCACGCAGATCGCCACGCAGACGCTCGCGCCGCGCGAGGCGCAGGTGGTGCGCTACGCGCTCGACGTCCCCGCGGGGCTCGCGCCGGCGCAGCTGCCGCTCACCGTGACGGCGCGGCTGCGCCACCGCGCCCGCACGCTGCAGATGCAGGCCGCCGTGTGCCGCGAGGCGCGCACGGCGGAGGGCCGCGCGTTCATCGCCGGCGCGCGCGGGGCGCGCGACGTCGCGATCGATCCGTGCCGGCCGCAGCCGATCACGCTCGTCGCCGAGACGAAGGTCCAGATCGGCGCCGGCGCGTCGGCCGCGTCGGGCCAGCGGCCCGCGTGGGAGCGGATGTACGAGCACGGCATGGCGCTCGTCGGCACCGTGACCGAGCGGCTCGAGGAGGCGCGCGCGGTGCTCGAGGCCGCGCTCGCCGCCGCCCCCGATCCGCGGGCGCGCGCGATGGTGGCGATCCAGCTCGGCTGGGTCGCCTCGAAGCAGGGCCGCGCCGACGACGCGCTCGCGCTCGTGGCGCGGTCGCGCGAGCTCCTGGCGAAGGGAGCGGACCCCGGCAAGCCGCCGCCGAGCCCGCCGGTGCTCGACGCCGTGGCCGCCGACGCGCTCGCCCGCGTCTGGCGCTGGGAGGAGGCCGTCGCGCCCGCCAAGGCGTGCGCCGAGCGCGCGCCGCAGAACTCGGCCGCGTGGATGCTCTACGCGCGCGTCCTCGGCTCGGTCGGCGACAACGCCGGCGCGCTCGCCGCCGCCAACAAGGGGCTCGAGCTGGCGCCGCGCGATCCGGATCTGTTGCGGAGCCAGGCCACGGCGCTCGCCGCGCTCGGCCGCCCCGAGGCCGACGCCGCGCTCGCGGCCTACGATCGGTTCCGCTCGCCCGACAGCGCGGCCGAGCTGCGCATCCAGTGCGCCGCCGGCTCGGTCCGGTGCGCGCGCGATCGCGAGGCGGGCCACACGATCGCGCTCCGCGCGGCGCGCTGAGCCGGCGCGCACGCTGTCACTCACGCCCTCACTCACGCCCTCACTCCATTCCCCATTACGCCATTACCCGCGGCCGGCGCGCGCGCGCCGGCCGCTCCACTCACGCAACTCACGCATGCAATTCGCGAGGCAATGAATGATGACGAATCTCTCGAAGCTCGGACTCACCCTCGGCGCCGCGGCGCTGGCCCTCGTGGCCGCGGCGCCAGCGGCGGACGCGTTCTGCGGGTTCTACGTCAGCGGCTCGGGGGCCAAGCTCTCGAACGACGCGACGCAGGTGGTGCTGATGCGGCAGGGGACGCGGACGGTCCTGTCGATGCAGAACGACTACAAGGGCCCGCTCGAGGACTTCGCGATGGTGGTGCCGGTGCCGGTGGTGCTCAAGCAGCCGGACGTCAAGACGCTTCAGAAAGCGGTGTTCGAGCGGATCGACGCGCTGGGTGCGCCGCGGCTCGTCGAGTACTGGGAGCAGGACCCGTGCCCTCGGCCGCCCTCCGTGGACTACGATCGGGTCGAGTCGACGGGCGCAGGGATGCCTCGGCCCACCGCCATGGCGCCGGAGAAGGCGAAGGCCCCGACCGTGAAGATCGAGGCGCAGTTCACGGTGGGCGAGTACAACATCTTGATCCTGTCGGCGACGGAGGCGGCAGGGCTCGAGGCGTGGCTCAAGCAGAACCGGTACAAGATCCCCGACGGGGCGGAGCCGCTCCTCCGCCCGTACGTCGAGGCGGGGTCGAAGTTCTTCGTCGCGAAGGTCAACCCGAAGAAGGTGCAGCTCGTCGACGGGCGTGCGGCGCTGTCGCCGCTGCGGTTCCACTACGACAGCGAGGAGTTCGCGCTGCCGATCCGGCTTGGGATGGCGAACGCGAGCGGCAAGCAGGATCTGATCGTGAACATCCTGTCGCCGGACAGGCGGTACGAGGTGGCGAACTACAAGAACGTGACGATCCCGACGAACTTCGACGTGCGCCCCGAGGCGAAGACGCGGTTCGCGGAGTTCTACGCGGCGCTGTTCGACAAGACGCTGGAGGCCAACCCCGGCGCGGTGGTGACGGAGTACGCGTGGACGGCGCTGCCGCAGCTCAAGTGCGATCCGTGCCCGGACCAGGTGCCCGCGGACGCGGACATGATGACGCTGGGCGGTGACATCATCGGCGGTCCGGTCACGACGGGGAACTACGTGCTGACGCGGCTGCACGCGCGGTACGGTCGCGGCGACATGAAGGACGACCTGCGGTTCCGCGAGGGCAAGCCGATCACCGGCGGCCGCGAGATGTGGGCGCAGGGCGGGATCGAGCACGGGGCGACGCCGTCGGCGCAAAACTTCTTCCAGGCGCGGTACGCGATCCGGTACCTGTGGACCGGGCCGATCCAGTGCAAGAACCCGCAGCGCGGGATCTGGGGCGGGCCGCCGGGCCGCTACCAGCAGCAGCAGGCGATCGCGGCGTCGAAGCTGGCGTTCGTGCCGCGCGGCCAGCTGTCGGTGGCGCAGATGGTGAAGCGGGACCTGCCGGAGATCGGGGTCAAGAAGGCCGATCCGGCGGCGCCGGGCACGCCTCCGGCCGGGCCGCCCGGCGGGTTCGCGAAGCCGCCGCGCAAGGGCGCGATGTTCGGGCTCGGCGCGCTCGCGGCCGCCATGGCGCTCGGCGCCGGCGTGCTGGCGAAGCGGCGGCGGTCGCGGCGCTGAGGCCGCGGCGTCGGGGCCGGCGCGGCGCCCCGGCGCATCCCGATTACGCGAGCCGGCCGATCGCTAGGCTTCGGTGACGTGCTTTGCGTATGCCTCGGCCGTCAGCAGCTCGTCGAGCTCGCCGCGCTTGCTCGGCTCGATCTCGATCAACCAGCCATCGCCGTACGGGGTCTCGCCGACGGTCTCCGGATCTTCCGAAGCCGCCTCGTTGACGGCTGTGATCTTGCCCGAGATTGGCGAGAAGATCTCCGAGACGGCCTTCACGCTCTCGATCGTGCCGATGGCCTCTCCCATTTCGACGACCCGGCCGACCGCCGGGAGCTCGATGAACACGAGGTCGCCGAGCGTCTTGGTGGCGAAGCTCGTGATGCCAATGCGCCAGCGGTCGCCCGCCGCGAGGACCCACTCGTGTTCATTGGTGTAGCGAAGCTCAGTCGGGTAATCAGACACGGTCGTCTCCTCTCCTCGTCTTCGTCTCGTCTTCGTCTCGCGTCGTTCGTCTCGCGCTAGCGCGCGGGCCTCTTGTAGAACTTGCCATCGACCACCGCGGCCGGGACGTCCTTGCCGCGGCAGTCGATCGTCAGCGCGCCGCCCGGCGCGGCGTTTGCGGCCGGCACGTAGGCGAGCCCGATCGCGCCGCCGACGTAGATACCCGGGCCGCCGCTCGTGACGGTGCCGATCACCGGGCTGCCCTCGGTGACGGTGCGATCGACGACCGCGTAGCCGTGGCGCGCGATCGCGCGCTGGCTCTCGTCGATCTTGAAGCCGGCGAGCTTGCGGGTGAGCCCCGCCTGCTTCTGCTTCCGGAGCGCGTCGGCGCCGATGAAGTCGCGGCCGTCGAGCTTGACCGCCCAGCCGAGGCCCGCCTCGAGCGGCGTGTGGTCCTCGTCGAGGTCGTTGCCGTAGAGCGGCAGCTTCGCCTCGAGGCGCAAAGAGTCGCGCGCGCCGAGCCCGATCGGCAGGCCGCCGAGCGGCGCGGCCGCCTCGAGCAGCGCGGCCCACAGCCGCGGCGCGTCCGCGTTGCCGCAGCACAGCTCGAAGCCGTCCTCGCCCGTGTAGCCCGTGCGCGCCGCGATGCACGGCACGCCAGCGACGACGGCGTCGGTGAACGTGAAGCTCGTGAGGCCCGTGAGCGTGCCGCCGGCGAGCGTGTCGACCATCGCGATCGCCTTGGGGCCCTGCACGGCGATCAGCGACTTCTCGTCGGAGACGTCGACGACGTCGCAGAGCGAGTGCGTCTGCTCGCGGAACCACTCGAGGTCCTTGGCGGTGTTCGACGCGTTGACGATGACGAAGAACTCCTCGTCGGAGCACTTGTAGAAGATGCAGTCGTCGACGACGCCGCCGCTCGGCACGCAGAGCAGGGTGTAGACCGCCTTGCCCACCGGCGCGCTGGCGACGGCGTTCGTGGTCAGCCGCTCGACCGCCTCGCGGACGCGCGGGCCGCGCAGGAACACCTCGCCCATGTGCGAGACGTCGAACAGGCCGACCGCTTCGCGCACGGCGCGGTGCTCCTTGATCATGCCGGCCGGATACTGGACCGGCATCTCCCAGCCCCCGAAGTCGATCAGCCGCGCGCCCAGCTGCTTGTGCGTCTCCCAGAGCGGCGTCTTCTTCTTCTGCATGGACGCGGCGGACACTAGCATCACGCCATGCCGGTGCGCGAGGGGAGCGCCTCGTTGCGCGGGCGGCCGAGCACGCGCGTGGACATCCACGACGCGAAGCGCCGCGGCACGAGCCGGACGCCCCAGCACGACAGCTTGTTGACGAGCCCCGGGATCACGTTGCGCTTGCCCTTGCGCATCGCCCGGACGGCGATCTCGGCGACCGCCTCGGCGGTCATCATCGACTTGTTCGCGATGAAGCCGTAGTCGCCCGCGCCCGCCTGCGCGTGGAAGTCGGTCTTCGTGCCGCCCGGGCACACGCAGGTCACCGAGATCGGCGTCCCGGCGAATTCGTCGTGCAATGCCTCGCTGAAGTTCCGGACGAACGCCTTCGACGACGCGTACACCGCGAACCCCGGCACCGACTGGTACGCCGCGATCGAGGCGACGTTCAGGATGTACGCGCGCCCCGGCTGGCCCGCGCGCGCGCTCACGAAGCGGCGCGCCAGCTCGACGAGCGACGTGACGTTCAGCTGGAGGAGCTCGGCGTCGCGCTCCCAGTCGGCGGCGGTGAACGGCCGGAAGTAGCCGAACCCGGCGTTGTTGATGAGGATGTCGATCGGGGCCGCGCCGCTCTCCGTCGCCTCGGCCCACAGCGCCGCGGCGGCGCCTGGCTTGCCCAGATCCGCGACGATAACGCGCGGGGTGCCGCGCGCGGTGCCGCCTGCCGTGCCGCCTGCCGTGCCGCCCGCGGCCGCGCACTCGGCCGCCACGCGCTCGAGGGCGTCCTTGCGCCGTGCCGTCAGGACCAGCTCGACGCCGTTCTCGGCGAGGATGCGCGCGATCGCGGCGCCGATGCCGCTCGATGCGCCCGTGACGAGCGCGCGCTTGCCCGTGAGCTCCGACATCGGCGCAGGCTATCACGCGGCCTCCACGTGCCGCGGCCGTGGGGCTGGCGAGCCGGCCGCGCCGGGTGTACGAACGCGGCATGCGAAACCTCTCGTGCTCGATGATCGCGTTCGCGGCTGCGCTCGCCGCCGTCTCGCTCGCGGCCTGCGGCCCGTCCGGCAAGCAGGTCACCACGGCGAAGGCGGCCCGCTACCAGGGCGACCGGCAGCAGCTCTTCGCGGTGATCAAGCAGACCGTCGCGTCGAGCTACAAGATCCAGAAGGCCGATGATGCCGCGTACGGCCTGCAGACCGAGGGTCGCTGGTACAACCCCGAGGGGCAGGCCGTCTCGTCGCCGATGGGCGACGCGCGCGACGTCCCCGACGGGAGCCTGAACATCGCGCTCGTCGTGACGCTCGAGCCCGACGGCGAGCGCCACATCGTGGCGGTGAAGCCGATCATCGCGCGCTTCATCAAGGGCCAGCCGGCGCCGCAGCCGCTCGAGGCGACCGACCCCAGCTTGCCCGGCTGGGTGCACGGCAAGGGCGACAACCTGCAAGTCTCGCTCTACGAAGCACTCAAGCAGTACGAGGTGAAGGTGACCGGCGGCGCCGCGCCCGCGGCCGGTGGCGCCGCGCCTGGCCCCTCGCCGACGCCGCCGCCCACCACCGCGCCGGTGCCGGACCCGGTCGGCCCCACCACCACGCCGCCGCCGCCCGCGCCATGAGCGCCATGATCGGCCGCGATCCGCACGATGTCGTCGAGCTGGTCGTCGACTCCGACGAGCGGACCGGCGGCGGCGGCTTCCTCGAGATCCGGCGCCTGCGCCTGCGCAACCGCCGCGCCGACGGCACCCTCTCGGCCCCGTACGTGTGCGACTCGGTCGCGCGCCCCTACGGCCAGGACGCCGTCGTGGTGGCGATCTATGCGCGAGGCTCCGCCGCCGATGCGCCGTCGCCCGGCTCGCCCACCGCCGGCATCCAGGTGCTTGTGCGCGAGGGGCTGCGGCCGGCGCTCTCGTTCGGCCGCTCGCCTGCGGCCGCGCCGCTGCCCGAGCCGCCGCCCTCGCTGTTCATGACCGAGCTCGTCGCCGGGATCATCGAGGTCGGCGACCGCGGCGAGGCTGGCCTGCGCGTGCGCGCCGCTCACGAGGTCGCCGAGGAGGCCGGGTTCACCGTCGAGCCGTCGGCCGTCGTCTTGCTCGGCGCCGGCTCGTACCCTTCGCCCGGCTCGATGATCGAGAAGTTCTACTTCGTCGCGGCCGAGGTCGACCCCGCCGCGCAAGAGCCGCTCGCCGGGGACGGCTCGCCGATGGAGGAGGGCGCCCGCACGCGCTGGCTCTCGCTCGACGACGCGCTCGCCGCCTGCACGCGCGGCGACATCCCCGACCTCAAGACCGAGCTCGGCCTGCGCCGCCTGCGCGACCACCTAATAGGATTGCAGGGAATTCAGCCGTGAACGTTGATTCGACTCTTTGCAATTATGGGCGATAGAATCGGTGAGAGTGATACTCTGGAATATAAGAAATAAGGTCAACTCATCACTTGTTGCCGAATTGCTGGAAGAAACACAGGCGACCTTAGCTATTATTCCAGAGTGTCCAAGAGAATTGTCGCTACCCGCAGCCTTTAAGCGACTTACGACATCTTGGTCACCGCTCGCCATGCTTTCGCGTGATAACGAATTTGTATTGAAGGTGGAAGATGCGTCCAGCAGATTTGCAGCTGCTACTCATTTAGCAAGCGGCATATCTCTGATCGGCTGCCACTTGCTTTCAAAGCTCTTTGGAACAGATGATGACTCCTTGGCTGCGGCCATGAGATTGAAGGACTTTGTTGAGTCTGTTGAACGAGCTGCGGGCCATGAAAGGACCCTTGTATTTGGAGATATGAACATGGATCCTTTTGAGATCGGTATGGTTCATTGCGATGCTATGCACGCTGTCATGTCCCGGGTTATCGCGGCACGTGGTAAACGTATTGTGCAAGGTAAGGAATGTAAATTCTTTTATAACCCAATGTGGAGTCACTACGGAGACCGCCGAGAGGCTGAAAAGGTGCCTGGTACCTACTATTATGCATCAGGTGGTGCCAAGGCATATTTTTGGCATATGTTTGATCAGGCATTGCTGAGGCCATCGATTATGGATCAGCTTGTAACGATTCGGGTCCTCGAGTCAGTTGGAAGGATATCACTAGTAGATAAACGACGTCATCCACTAAAGTCATTTAGCGACCATTTACCTGTCGTTGTCGAACTGGGCTGATGGGATAATTCTACCTAGATACTGGAGATTATGTGATGAGTGATGCTACTCCTGATCTTTGGCCAGAGGATCTGTTTTCAAAACACGTAAGAACACCCAAGCGCGTCCTAAAGGAGCAAGCCGCTCACATGAATCGCCGCGGCGGCTTCATTAATGCACAGGTCGTTCATAAGGATTCAGAACATCTGGAGCGTTTGGAGCACGAGTTCTGGCTGAATTGCAACATTCTCGAGCGAAGGATCCTGCTGTTTCATTTGTTCCATTCCAAACAGCAGGTTTATCCGTGTGAAATTTACTGTGTGATATGGTCATCTGAGGATCCGAGGGATTCCGGGGAGGTGATCGCTTCGAGTGAAGATGAATTGATGGAACGATTGAAGGAAATATTTGGATCTTCTTATGTCCGGGAGATAGTTCAATCAATGCAGGCGGAAGCCTCTGATAAGATTGATGAATCTGTGTGATGAGGCGTCTGTGATGTAATGGTTGTCTCTAGACGGGTTTGTACTTGTGCTTCGGCTGTCAGGAATGAGCGGGCGGTTGCTGAGCGCTGGTGAGCAGCACCAAGCGTTAAAGTGGAACGCGTGGCACTTCGTGGCTCTCGCCAGGCAGCGCGCGATGGTAGAGTGACTTCGGTTTGCAGGCTCATCGCCATTGCTACACGTATAGCGGGCTGTCTGCTCGACACGTTCGCGCGTTACGGTGGTGCAGCGAGGACGAGCAGTTGAGCGATCAGCTGGGTCAAGTACGCGCGCAGCTCTGCGGGGGAGACTCCTGCGGGCAAGACAACTCCATCCGGGATCGAGATCTCCGAGAGTAGCCATGCGAGCGTTGCGGGCGTACAGCCACCGTCCTTGGTCAGCGCCGCGGGCAAGGCTACCTCGACCGAGTATCCGGCGCGCTCGAGGAACATGACGTCGATCAGGTCGCGCTCCTCGGCTCGGCCGACGAGCGCAGTGAGCTTGTTCGCGAGGATCTCGTCGGCAGGATCGAGCACGATGTGGTCGCGCTCGAGCTTTTCGGGATGGAGCTGCGGGCCCAGGTCCTTCACGATATCCACGACGAGTCCCTCATCGCCGCGAGTCAGGATCATGCGCTTGAAGCCGGGCGCGTCTTGCCGGACTTGAGGAAGAATCCGCGCTCGCGCTGGAAGAAGGCGTCGAGGACATCCTTCTGGAGCGAGGTCAGCTTGCTAGGCGCGGAGGAGGCCATGAGTGCGCCAGCCCTCGATCAGGAAGGTCCAGAACGCGTGACGGCGGCCGAGGCGGCGCCGCAGGCGAGCCAGCACGCGCGCGACCTCAGCGGGGCGCACGAAGTGCCAGACATCGATGTCGCGCGCCTCGCGCAGCATCTTCGCGAGGAGCTGGTCGCGCCGCGGGCTGTCGGGACCGTCGAGGACCTGGTGAAGCTCGGCGATCGAGACGTCCTCGTCCCACAGGAAGTAGGGCCGTAGCTCCTGCTTTTCCATGTCGGTCGTCAGCGCTCGCATCGTGGGGCAGTCTATCACCAGCGAGGACGAGGCAGGCGGCGCGGTCGGTGGCCGCGATGATCTGGGCGGGGCTCGCGCTTCCCGCCGCGCAAGCGCCGCTCGCCGGGGACGGCTCGCCGATGGCGGAGGGCGCCCGCACGCGCTGGCTCTCGCTCGACGACGCGCTCGCCGCCTGCACGCGCGGCGACACCCCGGCCTCAAGACCGAGCTCGGCCTGCGCCGCCTGCGCGACCACCTCGCGCAGCGCTAGCCATCAACGTTGCTCAAAGTCCCAATTCGAACTTGAGAGCATCATCAAGTTGCTCCAAGGCCCAGTCTGCTACTTCTGCAGTATGAAGACTCGATAGAGCCGGGAAGAGATCTCGCGGAAGATCCTTGATCGGGCTTTCCATTGCCGGATGAAAGCAAGTGTGTCGCAGTGCAGCCAGAAATAGATAAGCGACATTGCGCCGGTGCTTGCGCTCATGGGAACGCTTTTTAGACCTGTTTGCCGGAATTCGCAGTTCTTCAAGCTTGGGGAATTTATCTGCCTTCCGGGTAGGATCCAATGCTGCGAAGATCAGTTCACCGATCAAGCTACACAAACAGCATACTACGAACCATTGATCATGTTCGATCGCATGGCGCAAACACGCCCTGAGCCTGGGTAGCTCGATAAGCCCTGCGCGGGACCGGTCGACTAGCTTCGTGGCATTCGCATCGTCACGGAGGGCCATTCTACCCCAACGATCTTTGGGGCGTAGTCGTTCACTCACGATGCCGGGTACAGTGCACGATGATCGACTTTACATCCGGAACTGCACGATCGGCTGCCTCCTGTCCGAAACGTCGCTTCACGGTGTTGTAGGGAATGGAGGGCGCAAGCTCGACGTCGTATATCATGCGATGTCCACGTTTCCATTGTGCAAACTGTGTCGGGCGGTGGTCGTCGAGTGCGGCTCCAGTCTCATAAACTCGGAGTGCTCTTTCGGAGAGAGCTCCCCACCAATCATCAATGTCTACCAGGAGGAGACAGTCCGTACCGTCATGGAGCCCGCGCGACCGAGAGTCCTTTGACTCTGGCAAGAGCGCGATCGTTGAACGAGATGACGGCTGGGTCTTGGGAGGAGGCTTGCCATCGAGGAACCACCAGCCTTCTTCTTGGCCGTCGAGGGTACTTCGATAGGAGTATTGTTGCTCGAGCGCCTCGAATATCTCCTTCGGTAGAGATCTGCGGGCGAAAACAACGTCATTCGATTTGCCGGTGCCTAATAGAGCAGGATCATCTTCAATAGCATCGAGAGGGTATTGTGCCCACTGTAGCTTGGCTCGTCCTGGCCAACCGAACACGGCGTGCGGCTTCGACGAGATCACAGGTGCGGGAGTCAGCTTCGGTTGCCCAGCTCGCCAGATGCCCAGGCGAACGTCACTCGTATGTTCTAGCGAGTGTACTAAATTCCAGAATTCCACGAACTGACGCTTGCGTGGGTCCTGTGCCTCGGCAACGGTTGGTCTGCGGAACAGCATGACGCTAGGGAGCGTAGCATCTTGGCCATGAGCAAGCGCGCCTCATCGAGCCGTGGGCCTAGGACATCCTTCTGGAGCGGGGGCAGCTTGCTAGGCGCGGAGGAGGCCATGAGTGCGCCAGCCCTCGATCAGGAAGGTCCAGAACGCGTGACGGCGGCCGAGCCGGCGCCGCAGGCGAGCCAGCACGCGCGCGACCTCGGCGGGGCGCACGAAGTGCCAGACATCGATGTCGCGCGCCTCGCGCAGCATCTTCGCGAGGAGCTGGTCGCGCCGCGGGCTGTCGGGACCGTCGAGGATCTGGTGAAGCTCCGAGATCGAGACGTCCTCGTCCCACAGGAAGTAGGGCCGTAGCTCCTGCTTCTCCGTGTCGGTCGTCAGCGCTCGCATCGTGAAGCAGTCTATCACCGGCGAGGACGGGCAGGCGGCGCGGTCGATGGCCACGATGATCAGCCGCCATGGACGACGATCCCCGTGGATGCCACGATCTCTGCCAGCGTGCCCAGCGAGTGCTTCCACGTCTCGAACTCGTCACGCGTCATCGTGAAGACCTCGACGCGCTGGAGCCGAAGGTCCCGAAGCCGCTGCCATACGGATGCGATGTCGAGGTCCTGCTCGGGCGCGCTGTCCGGCAAGATCGCCATGAAGTCCCAATCGCTGTGGCTACGTGCCTCGCCGCGTGCCCGGCTTCCAAACAGCCAGACCTGCTCGGGGTGCAGTACTTCGATGATGCGCGCGAGCATCTCGGGCGGGACGCTCGACGATCGATCGCCGCGTGCGGTGGTCTGCGACACGTCCCGAGCATACTTCGCTCCCCGGGGTCGTGGCGCGGTCGCGTAGAATGTTCGGGATGAAGCTCGCCGCGCTGCTCTGTGTGGGGTTGCTCGCTGGCTACGCCGGTCTCCGGCCGGCACCGGCGGATGCGTGCTCGTGTATGCGCCGGAGCGTGCGGGCGGCGATCGACAAGACCGCGCCGACCAACACGCGCGTGATGCTGTGGTTCTCCGACGGCGCGTCCAGGACGGCGTTCACGCTGCGCGAAGCCGGCGGCACGCGGGCGATCGCCGTCGAGCGCAAGGACGTCACGGCCGCCTCGTACAAGATCGCCGAGCTCGTCCCGAAGCAGCCGCTGCGCGGCAAGACCGCGTACGAGGTCGTCGACGGCGCTGGCGACAAGGTCCTCGAGTTCACGACCACCGCCGGTGGGGACACCAAGGCGCCGGAGTGGAAAGGCATCCAGGAGGCGAGCTACGTCAAGCAGCCGGGCGCGTGCTGCGTGTGCAACACGGGCACCCCGTACGTCATCGTCGATACCGGCGCGGTCTCCGACGATCACGGCCACGAGGGGATCGTGTTCGCGGTGTGGTCTGCGGCTGCCGGCGGCAAGATCGACTACACGAAGCCGCCCACCACATACGTGCGGCCGTGGGAGACCGAGATCGCGCTCGGCCACCCGTCGATCTGCGGGCGCAACAACTTCGATCTGCCGGACGGCAAGAAGCTCCGCATCGGCGTGCGGCCGGTCGACCTCGCCGGCAACATCGGGGTGGCGAGCGAGATCGAGATTGACCTGTCGCGCAAGCCGAACGAGATCCCCGATATCTAGTCGCAGTACAGGCCGCTGCTCGCGCAGGTCACGCTGCAGTAGGCGTTACAGGTGTCGAACGCCTCGCGGATGCTGGGCCCCGCTCCGATCTTGCACCCGGTCGTGGTGAAGTCGGGCGAGGGGCACGTGTAGTCGATGCAGCAGCCCCGACCGACTCGGTCTCCGGGGATTCACGGAGGAGATCGTCGCTCGCCGGTAGGCGCGCCTCCACACACGCGAGCAGCCCGCTCAGTGACAGCACACCGCACAGCATGATGATCCTCATGGCAGTGACTCCCTTCCGGCGCTCCGGCGCCGGACGTCACTGCTTCAAGGTGCGGACCAGCGTGATCTTCGCGCAAGTGCGCGATACAGCGCTTCGCGAGGTAGCCGGGAGCGCGCACCGGGCTCGAGACCACGCGGTCTGCGCGGGCAAGATTTGCCCGCTCAGCGGGCATGGGCGAGCTCGCCGGCGCGGCCGTGGAACGCGGCGTAGCGCACAACGGCGGCGGTGAGCGGCGCGCGGGCGGCGGCGCGGAGCAGGTTCGCGCGCACGATGACGCGATCGCGGCGGAGCTCGCGCGTCCAGGTCCCGGCGATCTGGCCGGCGACCACGATGACGGGCGAGAAGATGCCGTTTCCCGCGCGCGCGGCGTGCGCGGGGTCGAGGATCGCGCCGCGCTCGCGATACGCGACGGTGTACTCGTCGTACGCGGGCAAGAGGTGAACGGCGGGGCCGGCGCCGCGGCGCCGTGCGGGGACCCACGAGCAGGGCTGCCCATCGACGATGATCTCGTCGAGGTCGGGCCGCGCGAGCGCGTGCGCCCGCCGGGCGTCGCCGAGTGGCAGGCCGGTCCACCACGCGAAGTCGGCGAGCGTCGCCGGGCCGTGGCTCGTGAAGTAGCGGCGGGCGAGCTCGCCGAGCGCGTCCTCGCGGTCGCGGGCAGGTGGCGGTGCGATCCACTCGTCGAGCAGCGTGAACGTCGGCTGCTTGCCGTGGTGCGGGCCGAGGCACAGCACGCCCTGCATGGCGAGCATGGCGAGGATATGGATGCCGCGCTGGCCGGTCGGCGCGATCCGGTTGCGCGCGAGCAGCGCGTACAGCTCGTCGCGCGTCATCGGCTCCTGGCCGGCGAGCGCTCGCTCGAGTACGCGGCGCGCCTTCGCGAACGTGCGCGCGTCGAGGCCGAGCTGGCGGTGGCGGCCGGCGCTGCGCGCGATCACGCGCGGCGCGAGCGCGCGGGTGATCCAGTGGACGTCCGCGGCGGCGAGCAGGTGGAGCGTCCCGCGCATGGGCCACGTGCGCACGATCGCGCGGGTCGCGATGGCGCGCTCGACGTCGGCCTCGGTCGCGCCGCGCACGCGCTGGCCGATGCCCCACAGCGCGCCGCGGTAGTCCTGCGCCTGCACCGCGCCGAACCAGGCGACCGCGGCGGCGACCGACGCGAACGGCGCGCCGAGCAGGCGCTGCGTCACGAGCCGGGCGCGAACGAGCTCGCGGCGCTTCATGGCGCGGACCGTATCACGCGATGCGCGTGGCGCTCGGCCGCGCTTTCGTGCGTTGCCGGCGAGCTATCGAGCAGCGAGCCGTTGTTCTCCGCGCAGGCTTGGCTTGCGTCGAGCGCGCAGCCATACTAGCGCCATGATCGAGCGTGTTCTCCGCGTGGCGAGTAGCTTCCGGGAAGCCGCCGAGCTCGACCGACGTGACGTGGCCGCAATGTCGTTCGAGGAGCGAATCTCCGGCGTCGAACGGCTGCGGAGAGTCTGGTTCGGTGAAGATCGAGCTCAATCGAGACTGGACAGAGTTCTTGTGTCTGCTGATCTCCCGTCGCGTGCGATTTCTGGTGATCGGCGGCCACGCAGTCGCGGGACACGGCGAGCCGCGGCTGACCGAGGATCTGGACGTCTTCGTCGATCGGGCTCCAGAAAACGCAAAGCGACTCCGTGATGCACTCGTGGACTTCGGCTTTGGCACCGCTGCGCCGCAGCCGAGAGAGCTCTCGCGTCCGCACAAGGTGTTCATGCTCGGACGTAAGCCCTGGCGCATCGACATCCTGACCAGCATCGACGGTGTTTCGTTCAAGGAAGCCTGGGCGAGCCGCGTCGCAGCTCAGTTCGTGGCAACGCCGCTCTACGTGATCGGCCGGGAGATGCTCATCAAGAACAAGCGGGCCTCAGCGCGCGACAAGGATGTGCACGACGTGGCGTTGCTGGAGGCGCACGCTCCTCAGCGGAAGCCCAAGGCAGCAAAGACGCCGCGAGCGAAACCCAAGGTGCGCGTTCCTCCACGTCGGAAGCGGCGGGCCTCGAAGTAGCTGCTCGTCGGGGGCGTTGGCGCTGGCCCGCGGCGGGAGTGCCGGGCTGAGCGCGCGCTCTATATATGGGTGGCTCGTCCGGTGCGCTCGATGCGCTGCCGCGATTGCCTGTGCTTATTCGCAGTACAGGCCGCTGCTCGCGCAGGTCGCGCTGCAGAAGTCGTTACAGGCGTCGAACGCCTCGCGGATGCTGGGCCCCGCACCGGTCTTGCACCCGGTCGTGGTGAAGTCGGGCGAGGGGCACGTGTAGTCGATGCAGCAGATGGAGAGCGTGCTGGGCGCCGGGACGTCAGCGGTGAGCTCGTCACCGCTCGGCCCGGGCGCGGCCTCGCGC
>DATMCI010000279.1:0-39108 GCA_035558535.1 Kofleriaceae bacterium | reverse complement strand
TGTGGGCCCGCATGGTGCGCGATCTGCGCTGCGCCGCCACCGTCCTGCCGTTCTCGTCGCTGACCGCGGAGACCTTGGCCGGCGCGCTCGAGGAGACGCTCGGCTCACAGAAGGTGCTCGCCGCCGCATCCGCCATGGGCGAGAAGCTCCGCGCCGAGCGCGGGCTCGCCCGCGCGGCCGATCTCTTGGAACGAGCTGCCAGCCGCCAGCCCCTCGATTAGATAGGACCTGAAGGAGCGACGGGACCGGCTCCAGCGCACCTCGACGCTGCGCGACTGGAAGCGCAATCAACTACACGTAAGAAGAAATCGCGGAGATTTGGCTGGCACGATTTGGTGGACCCCTGGCTCATGGACGCGTCTCGACGGCACGGGCGGCCCCCGTGGGCGAGGTTGGCGAGGTTGGCGAGGCGGGCGAGGCGGGCGAGGGCGCGGGCGCGGGCGTGGGCAGGTACTCGAAGCGCCCGCCGCGTACGACCGAGAAGATGACCGGCTTGGCGGCGTCCCCCCCTTCGTCGAAGGAGAACGCCCCGGTCACGCCGCGCCAGCCCTTCAGCGCGTGGAGGGCTCGCGCGACGTCCTCGGGCACGGCGCTGCGCGCCTCCTTCATCGCATGCGCCAGCAGCTGGACGCAGTCGTAGCCGAGCGCGGAGCCCGCGTCGGGGGGCACGCCGTACTTCGCGGCGAATGCCGCGTTGAAGCGGACGACCTCGGGGCGGGGCTCGTCGGGGTTGAAGAACGAGGCCACGGTGGTCCCCTCGGCGGCCGCGCCGGCCACCGCCATGAGCGCGGGCGAGCTCATGGCGTCGCCGCCGATGATCGGAACGTCGATCCCCTTGCGGCGCGCCTGGGCCACGAAGATCGCCGCGGACGGGACCTCGCCGGCCAGCAGGATCGCGTCGAGGTTCATCGGCTTCCACTCGGTCAGCACCTGGTCGAAGGTCCGCTCGCTTGCCTGCTCGCTCGGGTCATAGGAGTTGCGTGCCTGCACCGAGATGCCGAGCTGGCGAGCGCGCTCCTCGAATGCGTTGGCCACGTTTCGGCCGTAGTCGTTGCGGATGTAATAGACCGCCACCTTCTTGCGTTGCTGCGACGCGACCAGCTCGGCCAGCTGCCGGCCCACGGAGTTGTCGGTGAACGTGGCGCGGAAGACCCGCGTATAGCCGAGCTGCGTCAGCTTTGGATCGGTCGAGGTCGGGGCCACCAGCACCAGCCCCGCCTGGCTGTACACCCCTGCTGTCTGCACCGTGATGTACGACTGGAGGTGCCCAATCACCGCCACGACGTCCGGATTGCCGGCGATCTGCTGCGCCACGATCCGGCCATGGTCGATCGATTCGCGATCGTCGTAGCGCGCCAGTCGCAGGTGGCGGCCACCGATCCCCCCGGCAGCGTTCACCTCGTCCACCGCCATCTGCAGTCCCTCGCCGTAGCGGATCTCCTTGCGCAGGTCCCACGGCCAGGCCGCTGCGATGACGAGGTCACCGCGGCCTTCCCGCGCCCGATGGACGCGTTCGTCCCGGGGATCACGCGAGCCACAGGCGGCGGACAGCAGCACCACACAGAGCAGACCGAGGCCCGGCGATGGTCGCCGGCTGCGGAGGCCGAATCGTTCGTTCATGGGTGGTTCCATCCTGGTCAGTCCGGACCGTCACGCGATCTGCCGCTTCGCCAGCTCGGCGAACGGCCCCTTCACTGCCATCAGCTCGGCGTAGGTGCCGGTCTGCACCAGCTGGCCTCCCTCCATCACGAAGATGCGGTGGGCGTTGACGATCGTGCTCAGCCGGTGCGCGACCACGATGCGGGTCGCCTGGAGGCTCTCGAGGCTGGCGCTCACGATCGCCTGGGTGCGGTTGTCGAGCGCGCTGGTCGCTTCGTCGAACAGCAGGATGCGCGGGCGGGCCACGATGGCGCGCGCGATCAGGAGCCGCTGGCGCTGCCCGCCCGACAGCGTGCCGCCGCCCTCGCGGATCACCGTGTGCATTCCCATTGGCATGGCCTCGATCTCCTCGGCCAGGCCGGCCATGCGGGCCGCGGTCCACGCCTCCTCGAGCGTGGCGGAGCTGGCGCCGACGATGTTGGTGTAGATGTCTCCCGACATCAGCCGCCCACTCTGCAGCACGACCCCCATCTGGCGGCGCACGGCCTGCACGTCGAGGCCGCCGAGCTCCTGGCCGTCGTAGAAGATCGCGCCACCCTCGAGCGCCTCGAACCCGAGCAGGAGGCGCAGGAGCGTCGACTTGCCCGAGCCCGACGGGCCCACGAACGCGACGAACTCGCCCGACTGGATCCGGACCGAGACGTCGCGCAGGATGAGCGGTCCGTCCGCCTGGTAGCGGAACGTGGCGTGCTGGATCTCGACGTCGCCGCTGAGCGGACCCGGATCGCTCTTGCCGGCGACCACCTCCGGCAGCGTCTTGAGGATGGGCGTGGCCTGCTCGTAGAGCGGCATCGTGTTGAGGATGGTCATCAGCGCGGGCGTGGCGGTGAGGATCCCGCCGAGGCACGCGGTGAAGGCGGTCAGGAAGGCCATGAAGTCCCCGATCTGCAGCTCGCGCGTGTCGGTCACCAGCGGGAAGGCGAGGCCGAAGATGATGACGCTGGAGAGCAGCGGGACCGCGGCGTGGAAGGTCGCCAGCCAGCTGGCCGTGACCCGCGCCTTGTACTGGAGCCGGCGCTGCACGCTGAACTGCCGGACCCAGAGCGCGAACGCCGGCACCTCCGCCGCAGCCACGCGCAGCTTCGAGATGCTGGTGAGGAGCTGCAGCACCAGGCCGAGCAGCTTCGACTGCGAGGTCGCGATCGCCTGCTGGGGGCGGAGCTGCACCCAGCTCCCCGCCAGCGACACGAGCAGGACCACGCCGAGGATCAACGTGGCCCACCGCGCCATCGCGGCGCTGTACCAGAACATGAGGGCGACGTTGCCCATCGCGATCACGCCGCCGACCAGGGCGGCGACGGTGGACCCGGACGCGACCTGCCGGATCGCGTCCACGGCCATGGCGCGGCTGGCCAGATCGCCGGACGTGTAGTTTCGGAAGAACGGCAGCGGGAGGAAGAGCAGCCGGTCCCATACCGCCGCCTGCAGCGCCGCGCTGGCCCGCGTCTCGATGCGGAGCAACGCGACCGACTGCGCCACGGCGAAGAGGGCGTTCACCCCGGCGCATGCGAGGAGGACGCCGGTCATCTGCAGGAGCTCTGACCGCTGCGCTCCGGGGATGACGCTGTTGAACAGCACGCCCGTGGCGATGGCCGGAACCATGCCCACGAGCGCGGCGCAGAGGATCGTGGCCACGACCACGAAGCTGTCCCGCCGGCTGCCTCGCAGCGCGAAGCGGAGCACGTCGCGCATCCGCAGCGCGGTGTCCGGGAACGGACGATAGAAGCTGTAGGCGAACGGCTCGAGCCCCTCCGCGACGGTCTGCTCCACCCGCGTGGCCGAGCGATCGGACGGATCGTGGAGGCGGTAGTGGGACCGACCGTCGCGGAGCAGCGCCACCGGTTGCCGGTCCGGCGCGCGAAACGCGAGCAAGGGGCCGCTGTCCTCGGTCCACCAGTGCCCGCGCAGCGCCACCCGCCGCGAGCGAACCCGCGAGGCGTGCAGGATGCCGGCCAGAGGGTCACGCGGCGAGGCCGCGCCGTGGGTCCGCGGGTCGGGCTTGATGGCGAGCCCGAGCGCCCAGCCGACCATGCGGCAGCTCTCCAGCAGCGGGTTCTCCAGCGCGTTCGCCGCGATCGCGCGGCTCGGCTCGGGCACCGGCTCCGCGCGCGCGGCGGCGTCCATGGTCGAGGCCAGGTGCTCACAGGTCTCGCGCAGGAGGGCCTGCTGGTAGGCGCCGCGCTGGCGCATCCGCTCGCGCGTGACGGCATCGGCGTCGCGCGTGCTCACCTCGACGAACCGGCTCACCAGGTCGTGCAGCCGATCGAGCCCGCGCCACACCTCGGGTCCCGACTCGATGGCCTGCGTGCCGACGACGACGAGCCGGCTCGGCGCGCCCGCCGCGAACCAGGCCCGCCGCGAGACCGGCACGAGGTCGCTGCCGAGCTCGAGGCCGGGGCTGCCCATCAGGCGCGAGAAGCCCTCGACGTGGGTCACCCAGGCCAGCTCCTCACGCACGCGGATGCTCTGGCCCTCGCCGACTTCGCGCGTGCCTCCGAGCGGCAGCTCGATCGAGATCGCGGGCAGCTTGTCGCGCGCCATGGCTGCATACAGCGTATCGACCCACTGGGCGATGAGGACCGCGGCGGCGCCGGTCCGCGGATCGCCGGCCTCGAGCTCCGCCCGGCTCACCCGGATCACCTCGCCGCCGCTCGTGCCCACCGCGAGCAGGCCCCAGCGATCGCCGGCGGTGCGCGCGCGGCCGAACATGGCCCGCCCCTCCACCACGCGCACGAGGTGCATGCGGGGCCCGACCGGCCCGCGCTCGTCGAGGCGCACGGCGAAGACGTCGACCGAACCGGCAGCGACCAGCCACACGTCGTCGACCTCGAGCAGGAACGGCCGATCGCCTCCCACGGCGAGGCGCTCGCGGGCGAGCAGGTGATTCGGGATCTCGACGCTCTCGACGCTCGCGGTCATGCGTCACTCCGTGGCGATCAGACGGGCGTAGGCGCCGTCCTGGGCGACGAGGGCGGCATGCGTGCCCCGCTGGACGACCTGGCCCTTCTCGAGCACGATGATCTCGTCGCAGTCGCGGATCGTGCTCAGCCGGTGAGCGACGATGAGGCACGTGCAGCCCCGGCGGCGCAGGTTGTCGTCGATGAGCTTCTCGGTGGTCGGATCGAGCGCGCTCGTCGCCTCGTCGAGGACGAGGATGCGGGGATTGATCACCAGCGCGCGCGCGATCTCGAGGCGCTGCCGCTGACCGCCGCTGAAGTTGCGGCCGCCCTCCTCCACGCTCGCCCCGTAGCCGCCCGGCCGCGCCGTGATGTCGTCGTGGATGCACGCGTCCTTGGCGGCGTCCGTCAGTCGCTGTTCGGACACCGTCGGGTCCCACAGGGTCAGGTTGTCGCGCAGCGAGCCCTCGAACATGCTGATGTCCTGATCGACGACGGCCAGCGACTGCGACAGCACCGCGCGGGACACCTCGGCGCGCGGCCGCCCGTCGAAGAGGATCTCGCCGGTCCACGGCTCGTACAGCCCGGCCACCAGCCGGGCGACCGTGCTCTTCCCGGAGCCGGAGCCGCCCACCAGCGCGATCCGGCTGCCCGGCCGGAGCTCCAGGCTGAACTTGTCGATGAGCGGCGGCTCCAGCCGGCTGTAGCCGAAGCTCACCTCGCGCAGGGTGAGGTAGCCCTCCAGCCTGCTCGCTCCGTCCGCCGAGCTGCGATCGTCGTTGCTGCGTGCCGATGGCTCGGCCAGATCGCGCGCGGACGGGTCGAGGGGCGCGCGCAGCACGTCGTCGAGCCGGTTCAGGCTGTTCTGGATCTCCTGGAGCTGCCCGCCCAGGCCAACCAAACGATTGATCGGTGTCAGGAACGCGAGCGTCAGCGACTGAAACGCCATCAACATGCCCATGGTGAGATGTCCGTCGATGACGCGCATACCGCCGATGCCCAGGACCAGGGCGACGTTGACCGAGAGGAGCAGGGGAGGAACGGCGCCCAGGAAGATCTCGGTCAACTGGAGCTGCTGGTTCGCGTTGACCACCTTGGCCTGATGGCCGGCCCACCGCGCGAAGAAGTCCGACTCCGAGCCGCTTGCCTTCACGGTCTCGATCGTCTGCAAGCCGCCCATCGCGGTCCCCATGAGCTTGCCGCGGTCTTGCTGCATGCGCTGGCTGAGCACGGCCCGCCGCGCCGCCACGTAGCGCAGCGCCAGCACGTTGGTCACCCCGGCCGCCACCGACACCAGCGACAGCACGAGATCGTACTGCAGCATGAGGAGCGCATAGATCACGATGACCATCAGGTTCAGCGCGGTCGTCGCCAGATCGCGCGACAGCAGCACGGCGACCCGGTCGTTGATGTGGACCCGATTGCCGATCTCACCCGCGTAGCGTTGATTGAAGAACCCGATCGGCAGGCGCAGCACGTGCCAGAAGAACCGGCTCGCGTGGCCGAGCGACAGCCGCGCCTCGAGCCGGAGCAGGTAGCGCCCTTGCAGGGCGGTCAGCGCGCCCAGCACGAGCGCCGTGGCAGCCACGAGCTGCAGCAACGGGCGCGTCCAGGCGTCGAGCCCCTTTAGCAGAACCTGGTCGACGAACACGCGGGTGAAGCTCGGAGCCACCATGCCGGGCACCACCAGCGCGAGCCCGGCGAGCATCACGAACCCGAGCGGAGCAGCCAGTCCCTTCACGCGCCGCCTGAGCGGCTGGATCAGCCCGGCCTTCTCGCCGCCCGGGGTGAACTGCTCGGTCGGCTCAAAGGTCAGGACCACCCCGGTGAAGGCCTTGTCGAACTCCTCAGCGGTGACCTCGGTCGGGCCCATGGCGGGATCGTTGAGGAAGACCCGCTGACCGGCGAACCCCTCGACGACGACGAAGTGGTTGAAGTTCCAGTGCACGATCATCGGCACCGGGAGCGACCGCAGGCCGTTGGGCTCCTTCTTGTAGCCCTTGGCCGTCAGGCCGTACTTGCGGGCGGCCTTGATGATGTTGCTGGCCTTGCTGCCGTCGCGCGACACCCCGCATTCGACGCGGAGCTCCTCGAGGGGGACGAACCGGCGATAGTGGCCGAGCACGATGGCGAGCGCGGCGGCGCCGCACTCCACCGCCTCCATCTGGAGGATGTTGGGCGTGCGCACGCGGCGCCGCTTTTGCTTGGCGGCGCGCAGCCTCTCGCGCAGCCTCTCGCGCAGCTGGCGCCAACCGAAGCGGCGTGGCGGGTCCGGGCGTGGCGGGTCCGGGCGTGGCGGGTCCTGTGCACTGGCGGGATCCATGGCAGCTCAGAGCCCCGAGTACTCGCGCAGGAGCGGGATGACCATCTCGATCGGTCGTCGGCGAGCGACCGTGATGTACGCGGCCGCGCGCGTACCGCTCTGGATCTTGAGCGGCGGTCCGTGCGACGAAGACCATCGGTACCCGCTGAAGGTGTGCTCGTCGACGAGCAGGTCGGCATGCACCTCGTAGGGGGAGTCGGTCCCGATCAGGGAGGCGAGCAGCTTGTCGTTCTTGAGGATGCGCAGCATGCCGCGCGACGTGGCGGGGTAGTCCGAGACGTAGGTGACTCGGCCCACCATCAAGCCGAACTCCTCTCGCTTCACCGTCGTCGGTGAGACGTATGCCGTCATGCCGACCTGGATCTGCTTGCCGTAGCTCGACGGCACGTAGAGGATCACCTCCAGCTCCTTGACCGTGCGGCCGGTCAGGTCGAGCGTGACGATCGCTTCGCCGGGGGCAACCAGGGTGCCCTGGTCGGCGATGATCTCGACGATGCGCCCGGTGTGCGACGACACGACCTCGGTGTTCGACTTCATCTCGCGGTCCAGCGTCGCGATGACGCGCTCCTGGGCGGCGATCTTGGCCTGGCTGGCGCGGACCTCCTTCTCTTGCTTCGCGCGCAGCTCCTGCTCCTGCACCGCGACCTGTGCCAGCTGGCTTTGACCGGCACCGATCTGCTGCTCCGCCTGGTCGAGCTGGTGCCGGGTGGCCAGCTCGGTCTGTCGGGTGAGCAGCCCCTCGCTGACCAGCTTCGCCTGCAGCTCGGCCGTCTCGCGGAAGGACGTTGCGCTCCGCTGTGCCGCGGCGATCGTCCGGGTGACCGTCGCCCGCTGCTGCGCGAGCATCTGGGTCTGCAAGGCGACGTCCTTGCTCCCGTGGACCACGATCTCCTCGTGCTGGATCTTGAGCTCGGTCAAGACGGCCTGGGCCTCGAACAGCTTCTCGGCCAGGTCGGGATGCGCCATTCGCGCCACCACCTGACCTTCGGTCACCGTGTCGCCGACCCTGACCGCGAGATCCGTGATGCGCCCGGTCGACGGGGCGGTGACCTCGAACACGCCGCCGCTCTTGACCAGCATCCCCGAGCACGGGACGTCCTGCGAGACGCTGCCGAGGAAGCCCCAGAGCACCGCGGTCGCCAGGACGAGGCCGAGCGCCGACAGGATGATCCAGCCCCGGGCGTCGGTCACCTGCATGAGCTGGTCGAGTTGCTCGGGTGACGACAGGCGGTCGAGCGATACCTTGCGGAAGACGTTCATCCGGGCTCCTCCACGAGATGGTGGGATCTCGCCGTCAGGGCGGCTTCATCAGGTCGGCGACCGGCACCTGGAAGGCGCCGCGGTCGCCTTCCACGAGCCGGCCGCTCTGGAAGCGCAGGCCCGCGATGGCGACGGCGTAATCGCGCTGACTCTGGACGTGGAAGAGCAGTGCGTTGGTCAGCGCGTCCTGGGCCTGGATCAGGTCGAAGAGGGTGGCGGCGCCGAGCTGGAACTTTCGCTGGACCGCCTGGATACCCGTCTCGAACAGGCGGACCGCCTCCGCCGATTCCAGCAGCGTCGCCTCTGCGTGGGCCACCGCCTCCAGGCCCAGCGCCACGCTGGCCGCGATGCGTCGGCGGAGGTCGTCGTGGGCGATGCGGCTCTGCTCCTGGGCGGCGCTGCTCTGCGTCACCAGGCCGCGGGCGGCCGAGTTGGACACCGGGAGCTCGAAGCGGAGCGCGACGAGCGCATCGAGGTGTGGCCGGTGCTGGTTCACCGTCAACAAGAAGCGAGCGAGCCCCTCGTCGGCCTCCGTGGTCCGATAGCCCGTGTTGAGTACCAGGTCGAGGCGCGGTCGGCGGTCGCTGCGCGCCGCCTCGAGGCGGATGCTGGCCGAGCGGGTGCGCTGATCCGCGGCCGCGAGGTCGGCGCGGCGCCGGTAGGTCTCCTCGACCAGCCGGCTCGCGTCGAGGCGCTCCGCGCCGCTTCCCGGCTCGGGAAAGGCGGTCGCCGGAAGGGGCAGCGCCGCGATGGCGTCAGCCGGCAGCCCCATGGCGAGCCCGAGCGCGGTCCGCGCCGCGGTGATGTCCTGCTCGGAGGAGACGCGGGTGGCGCGCTTCGAGGCGGCGTTGCCTCGCAACTGGATGAGATCGGCGGGGGTGCGCTCGTCGGCCTTGACCAGCGCGCTCGTCTCCTCGACCGCGCGTTCCGCGCGCGCCACGGACGAGCGCAGCACCTTGAGTCGCTCGTGGGCCGCCTGGTAGTCCCAGTAGGCCACCACCGCGGCAAGCACCTGCTGGGCCGCGGTGTAGCGCAGCCCCGATCGAGCCGCCTCGTGATCTCGTGCGGCCGCTCGCTCGGCGGCCGCGCTCGAGGCGCCGCCGCGATCGCGCAGCAGCGGAATGGAGACGCCCAGTCGTACGTCGGCCGTATCCGTGTCGGCGCCGAGGCTTTGCGCGAGGAGGCTCCGGATCAGCGAGACCTCGGAGGTGACGAGGATCCCGTTCCGCATCATGCGCTGCGCGCCCGCAGTGAAGCTACTGTCCTTCTGCACCGCCGACGCGCCCATCGCGTCGATCCGGTTGGTCCGGGTGACGGTGGCGGTCGCCGTCAGCGTGAGATCGAAGGCGGCGCGGCTCAACATGAGGGAGCCGTCGGCGGTCTCGACCTGCGCGGCGGCGAGCTTCAGCTCGGGGCTGGCGGACAGCGTCACTTCCACCACCTGAGCAAGCCCGAGCCCGCCCGAGGAGGTCTCGTCGTCGGCGGCGGCGTGCACGGCGAGGCCAGCCACGATCACGCCGGAGCCGAGCACTCGCACGAGTCTGCTCAAAGTGATCATGGTGCCCTCAGGACAACGAGAACCTCCGGAGAACGCCGTGCCGATTACCAGGGAGGGGGAGGATCTGTCTCATTGCCCCCGGCGACCATGTCGAGGTCGTCGTCCTCGAGCTCGCCGTCCTGCCGCTGAAAGTCGGGCAAGACGATGAGCGCGTCGACGTCCTTCGCTCTCTCGACAAACTTCAGGCGGAAGGTGGCCGGAATGCGGACGCCGAACCCGTCCAGGATCGCCTTCCGCGGATCGACCAGCAACGCCTTCCTGAAATCGAGATCCACGGCGGCGCGCGTGAGAACCTGTTCCAGCGCTTCTTGCTGGGCAGTCGACATAGTCATGCCAGTTTTTCTCCTCAGTTCACGTTCGAAGTGGGCGACGACTGTATCATGGCGGGCGCGCGAGCGAACCGCCGGTAGATCGCAAGATTGAGGCGCGGCGTGGTCGGGGCCGGCAGCCGTGCCGAACTGTCGGGGCCGTCCGCGGAACAGCGTGCCGCCGGCCAGGAGATCGAACGCGGCGCGCAGGTATGCCTTGGCGCAGACGGGCTCGCCGGAGGCGTAGGTGAGCTTCACGTGGCCGATCAGTCGGGTGATCCGGCTGTGCCAGATGTCGTGGGGCATGAGCTCGACCGACTGCCGAGGCCACGACCGGAGCGACTCGCGGTTCCGGGCGGTACACCAGCCGCGCTCGACCAGCTGACGGAGAAACGTGTCCTCCGAGCGCAGCCCGGTCGGCTGGCGGGGACGCGAGAACGTGTACTCGAGGCCAATCCGCGGGCAGACGCTGGGCGCGAGGTTCAGGTGGAGAACCCCGACCGGCTGGGCGCCCTCGCCCTGGGCGCGGGCGAGCGGGTCGAGCAGGCTGCGCGTGAGCGCGTCGACGTCGCCCGCCCAGCCGACCGCGCCGAGATACGCGGCCAGGTTTCCGGCCAGACCGACCACGCACGCGCGCACGACCGGCGGCTGGCCGTCATTGGCGAACACCCCCAGGTAGGCCAGATTGGCGCCGCCGGGGAGGTGCTCCAGGCATGCGCGGAGCGACTCCACGGTCCGCGGCGGGCGCGAGCCGGACAGGGCCCACAGCACCTCTGTCGCGAGGTCGAGGCGCGCCTCGACGGAGGGCCAGCACTGCGCCTCGCGCGTGAAGTCGACGAAGACGCGTGGTGAGCGCAGCGCCGCGTCCGGCGTGATCAGCGGGTCGAGATCGAACTCGAGCCAGGCGGCCCGGAGGCTCTCGTGGAGCGGGCTCCCGACCGTCGCCCACGCCCGCGCGAACCTCGCCACGTGCGCCCAGCCGGGCTGAACACGCAGCTCCGGTCCCAGGCCGGAGTACACGAGATCAGCGAGCGCGTCGCGGTCGCGCGGATCGAGCTTCACGATCAGATCGAGCCGCGGTCGAGGCTGACCGATCCAGGATTCCAGATAGACCACGCGAGTCAGCGCGGCGGGCAGGTGAGCCGCGAGCGCGTGCACCCGGGCTCGAGCGGCGCCGGTCAGGGCCTCGTCCGCCGGCGGCGCCAGCCGATCCAACGCATCTGCGACCGACCACTCCGGATCCATCTGAGGGGCCACGGTGCCAGACTTCGCCGACGGCAGCAACGGTTTCGTCGCGACCGCGAACTGCCACGTCGCGCGGCCGTCGACGGCCGCGGTTTCACCCACGACCCCCGCGGTACCCGCAGACCCGAGCCCCTCAGGTATTGCCATGCGGGGGAAGACCGCGCCGTGATATGAGGCGCGCTGTGGACGTCATGAAGCCCGACCACCGGCTCAAGCCGACACACTGGCGGTCGAGCTCGTGAGCGCATCGATCACGGCTCCCGCTGGACTCCCCCTGCTCGCGGAGGATGAGCGAGCGGCCCTCTGGCGCTCGCTGGGGGCGACGGAAGAGGAGACCCGGGAGCTCCTCGAGTACGCGCGGAGCGAGTTCGATCTGTCGCGTGCGCCGGCCAGCTTTCCGCTCCCCGACGAACCGTTCGTGGCGGCCTGGACCGGCTACGTCGAGGAAGCCGAGCGCGTCGGCGTCTGGGCCTGTCTGCGCGATCGGCTGGTGCAGCTCCGCTTCCCGATCGAGCCCGGCATCAGCGAGTCGCCGGCCTACCTGGCTGCCACGCGGCGCGGTGTCTGGCCCGCGCTGGAGTCCCGCGGTCTCGAGCTGACCCGGCCCGAGGAGCTTCGCCTGTTTCTTGCGGAGACGCCGGTCGGACAGGTGCCGGTCATCCTGGCGACGACGCGCGAGGACTTCGTCGCCCTCGTGCGCGCCCTCGCTCACAGGAACGAGCCGCGGCCGATCCCGGACGCGGTGGGCGCCACCATCATCGGCGGCTTCAACAACTGGGACCGCGTCGCGTCACTGCGGCGGGCCTGGGAGGCCAGCGATTCGTCGGTCGGCTCCCCCTTGGAGTGGGCGGCTCGATGGCGCGAGATCGTCCGCGACCCCGATCTTTATCAGGACCGCTTCATCGTGCTCGGCTCCGGGCCCTACAGCGGCGAGGCCGCCGCGGACGTCGGCCTCGGCGAGGCCGAGTGGACGCGGAGCTCCATCGCCATCCGGCTGGAGCACGAATGCACACACTACTTCACCCGCCGGGTCCTCGGGTCGATGCGCAACCGGCTCGCCGACGAGCTCATCGCCGACTACATGGGCATCGTGGCAGCGACGGGGAGCTTCCGGGCGGACTGGCTCGTTCGCTTCCTCGGGCTGGAGCGGCATCCGGTCTATCGTTCCGGTGGGCGTCTCGAGGCGTACCGCGGGGACCTCGCGCAGGGCGGCGGAAGCTTTCGAGTCCTCTGTGCCGCGGCCCGGTGCTGTGCACGCAACCTCGAAGCGATCGACCGGCTGCGGCCGCCCTGGACCCGGTCGCCGGGCTCGGCCGCCGATAAAGCCGAGATGATCCTCGCGCTGGCCGCCATCGGGCTCGAGGGTCTGGCGGGCGAAGCTGCCGTCGACATGTACCGGACGGCCCGGCAACGCCGGCTAGGTGCCGCGTGAACAGTGGCCGCCTCTACATCCTCAATGAGGAATGGGGGAGCCCGAAGTGTCGCGGGAGCAGGCGCGGATGCTACATGTCATTGGAAATTTGAGGTTTGACATCCAGTTGTGCAAGCTCCTAGGATGCGCGCATCCTTTGTCCAAAGGAGGAGAACACGATGGAAGAGAAAAAGACCTCGGAAGCCAAGATCTCTACGTTCGCGCAGCGTCTCAAGGACAAGCTGTCCGGCTCTCCGGAGACCGTCCCTGCCGAGGAGATCGTCACTGAGCTGCTCGACTCGCAACTCGACGCGGTGACTGGCGGGCATGTCTCAGGACACCTGTCCATCGACACCGTGGGGTAAGCAGTAACAGCTCGCCGGTGGCGCGCGGCTGAGCTCGGCCCGCGCCACCGCTCCCCTTCTACACGCACTGCCGTGAGGAGCCGTGGACGTGGAAGACCCAGATCAGGTCAATTGCCTGGACGTGGTGCTCAAGGTGGCAGAGCGCTGCAATCTCGGCTGCCCGTACTGCTACTACTTCTTCCAAGAAAACGATCTCCACAAAGGCAGCCCAGCGTTCATGTCCGAGGCGACCGCACGTGCGGTCGCCGTGTTCCTCCGGCGCGGTGTCCAGGAACACCGGATCGCGCACCTGTTCATTGGCCTGCACGGGGGTGAGCCAACGCTGCTGCCCAAGGCGCGATTCGATCAGATCTGCACCATCCTGAGCGACGCGCTGGCCGATGTAACGACCGTCCACTTCGGAATGCAGACCAACGGCACTCTGCTCGATGACGAGTGGATCGAGCTGATTGCCAAGCATCATGTCATGGTCGGCGTCAGCATCGACGGTCCGCCGCACATCCACGACGCCGCGCGGCCCGATCACCGCGGTCGCGGCAGCTACGATGCCGCGGTGCGCGGGCTTCGCCTGCTTCAGCGCGCCGCCGCCGATCGCCGCGTGCCGCCAACGGGCGTGCTGTGCGTCGCGAACCCGGCGCATAGCGGCGCCGAGGTGGTCCGCCACCTGGTCGAGGAGCTCGGCGTTCGCTCGTTCAACCTGCTGCTCCCGAGGAATGGCCACGACAGCGACGTATGGAAGCCACAGGCCCGCTGGATCTCGTACTTCAAGGAGGTCGTCCAGTACTGGTCACACGCGTCGCGCACCGGTAAACCGATCCGGATCCACCTGATGACCGACCTCCTGCTCGGGATGACGTCCGAGACCGCGGCAACGCGGCTGGACCGCCGGCGATCGACTCGTCATTCCGTCATGACGATCACGGGGCAGGGCGTGCTAGGTCCCGACGACAACATCATGGCGCTCGACAAGGCGCTGTGTCGCGACGATCTCACGGTGCACAACACGACGTTGGCCGAGCTGTTCGCCACGCCGCTCTGGCGAGCACTGGTCGATGCGGTTGATCATCCGCCCGAGCGCTGTGCGCGCTGCGAGTGGTACCGAACGTGCCGCTCGGGCGATCTGCCCAATCGTTACGCGCAGGCGACCGGCTTCGCGAACCCGTCGGTGTTCTGCGAGACGCTCGACTTCCTCCACACCGAGATGGCGAAGCTCGTGGTTCAACGCGACGGCGGTGTCGAGCGGCTCGCCGAGCTCCTTCGTACGCCGCCGCGCTCGTGGGCGCGAGACTACCTTGGCTACACCGCGCTCCCTGCGGTACCGCCGGTCGACCGACCCACGAAGCCGTTCCATCTGCCGATCGTGAAGTGAGCGGGCATGGAGGTCTTCGGCCTGCTGTCGACGCCGCGCGAGGGCGACTTCGCGGCGTTGGCCACCGAGCTCGCGGCCGCGCAGTATCACGCATTCATCGTCCGGGCGACACGCACGGCCGCGCTCGCCGGCGTACCTGACGACCCGGTCCTCGGCGAGCTTGCGCATCGCCTGACCGAGCGGTCGCCGAGCGTGGCGTCGTGGACTCCCGAGGTCGGCGTGCTCGCGACGGGCTTCGGGGCGACGGACGCGGCCGGCCATCGCTGGCTCCAGGCACAGGCCGCGCTGTCCGGGCTGGTGACTGGCGTGACCACGCGCCTCACGCTCGAGACCACCGTCGAGCGACCGCTCCTGGTGTGTGGCCGGCGAGTCGGGCCAGGGCCGGTCCAGCTCCGGGGCGACGCCGACGCGCTCGAGATCGTCGGACGCGACGAGGTGCAACGCTTCTGCCGCCAGACCGGCGTGTGGATCGCCGAGCGCTCGGAGGCCGCGCTCGTGCCGACCAGCGCGGCGCCGTTGCGCCTGGTCGGCGGTGACTGGCACGCGCTGTGCGATGAGCCAGTCGAGCCAGTCGCACCCGACGCCCAGATCGTCGATCAGCTCGCTGGCGCGCTGGCGTTGCTCGGCGAGGCGGCGCCCGAGTATCGCGCCTGGGTGCTATGTCTGCTCAAGGAGGTGACGCCGATCCGCCGTCCCGGCGAACACATGATCACGAGTGGCTCGTCGGCGCTGCGCCCCGGTGGGATCGACGTCGCGGTTCCTGCGAGCGCGACCGAGACGGCCGAGATGCTGATTCACGAGTGTTCGCACCAGTATCTCCACATGGTGTCGTGGTTCGGCGCGCTGGTCGACGAGGCTGCGCGACCGCACTACTCGCCGCTCAAGGGCCGCGAGCGCCCCCTCGAGCGGATCGTCCTCGGCTTCCACGCGTTCGGCAACGCATTGCTCGCCTACGCGCAGCTGCGTGCGCATGGGCATGCGGAGGCCCTCGCACGCCGATACCGCGTGGTGTCGGCGTACCTCGACGAGCTGGTCAAGCCGCTCGTCGACGAGGTCGGGCTCAGCGCGCTCGGCCGCGAGATCGTGCGCCCGCTGCGCACCAGGCTAGGCGCGCAATGACCAGCGAGCACCCACGAGCCATGACGGTCCGCTATCTGTCACCGCGCAGGGAGAACCGCTCGAGTCAAGTCGAGCGGTTCATGCGGCTGTGGGACACGCCGGTGTCGCCCGAGCAGCAGGCGGAGATCGCGCGCCGCGTCGTGATCAAGCAGATCCGTTCGCCGTACGGCAACATCAACGACCAGGGCACACCGTACCCGTCGCGGAGCTGCTTCGTGAACCGGTTCCACCCCGACTTCGAGGCGGTGATCGAGCCGGGCGTGCGCTCTCTGCTCGCTGCGGTCGCGATCGATCTCGATCTCGTGACCTACACGAGCTGCGAGGGCCATCGCTACCCGGGGACACCGCGGGCTCCCGATGAGCGCCACGTCGGCATCGTCGCGCGCTCCCCGGCCGAAGCGGAACGCGTGCTCGCGACGTTCGAGCGAGCAGCCTCGGTCACCAACGCCCGCCACGCGGACAAGGCCGCCGAGGTCGCCATCATGCGACACACACTGACCGACGGAGACATCGCCTATCCAGCGATCGACCTCTACGTGTGCCGCCGCGTGGAAGCGTCGTGGGACGCGTACTTTGCTGATCTCGATGCGGTCGGCGAGGTCCTGGCCGAGGCGCTCGTGAGCGACTACACAGGGACGCGTTGACCTGGGGTCAACGGTTCCGGTTTCGCGTTGATCGATAGGGGCTTTCCTGCGCTTTCCCGCCTCCTCTGCGCCCGACCTCGCCAGCCCACTCCCTGCCGCGCAGATCGGTCCGCGGATCTTCGATCGCTTCCTGGCTGCGTGTCGGGAGCGGCCGGAGGCCACCGCGATCGTGCACCCCGGCGGCTCGTGGACCTACGCGCAGGTCGAGCAGATGACGGGCGCGTTGGCCGCGCGCCTGCGCGCGCTGCCGGGCCAGGACGACGTGGTCGCGCTGTACGGCCAGCGCTGCGGGGAGCTGGTGATCGCGATGCTCGCGTGCGCGCGCGCCGGGCTGACGTTCGCGGTGCTCGACGCCGGTTATCCAGCAGAGCGCATCCAGCTGCTGCTCGGCGTGCTGCAGCCGGGCCGCTGCGTCGCGATCGGCGACGCCGCCGAGCCGGCGCAGAGGCAGCTGTCGCTGCCGCCCTCGGTGCTCCGCTTCGACAGCGCGCTGGCCAGCGCGCTGGCCGCCGATGACGCTGCGCGCGACGGCCTCGATGCGGTGCGCCCCGAGGCCATCGCCTACCTGCTGTTCACCTCCGGCACCACCGGCGTGCCGAAGTGCATCGCGACCTCGCACACGCCGCTCGTCCACTTCATCAGCTGGTACGAGCACCGCTTTGCCGTCGACCCGGCGGGCCGGTTCTCGATGCTGTCGGGCCTCAGCCACGATCCAGTGCTGCGCGACGTGTTCGTGCCGCTGTCTGCCGGCGCCGAGCTCCACATCCCCGCACCGCCCGTGGTGCTCGACCCGGTGAAGCTGCACGGGTGGTTCGCCGATCACCGCATCACGCACGCGCACGTCACGCCGCAGCTGTTGCGCATCCTGTGCGCGGGCCGGCGCGACCGCTCACTCTCGGCGCTGCGCTTCGTGTTCTCGGGCGGCGACATGCTGCGCACCAAGCAGGCCACCGAGCTCCTGGAGGCCGCCCCGTCCGCGCGGGTCATCAACTTCTACGGCGCCACCGAGACGCCGCAGGCGATGGGCTTCCACGTCTTCGACCCGCAGGCCGACACCGGCGACGCCGTGCCGATCGGCCGCGGCATCGACGAGGTCCAGCTGTTCGTGCTCTCGACCGACACGCTCGAGACCCTCGGCCCCGGCGCCCGCGGTCAGATCGCGATCCGGACGCGCTACCTCTCGGCAGGCTACCGCGGCGATCCTGGGCTGACCCACGCGAGGTTCATCGCCAACCCGCAGTCGAGCGATCCGACGGATCGCCTGTACCTCACGGGCGACGTCGGCCACTGCCGCCCGGACGGGGCGGTGATCCTCGAGGGCCGGGTCGACGATCAGGTCAAGATCCGCGGCTTCCGCGTCGAGCTCGGCGACGTCGCCCACCAGCTCCACCAGCTGCCGCAGATCAAAGAGGCGGTGGTGCTCGCCGAGCGCACGCCAGATGGCGAGGCGCGGTTGGTCGCCTACGTGGTTCCCACCGGCGCGGCCAATGCGACCGCCGCGGTGCGCGACGCCATGACCGCGGCGGCGCCGGCATACCTGGTGCCGGCGCGGTTCGTGTGGCTCGAGCGCTTCCCGCTCTTGCCGAACGGCAAGGTCGATCGCGCGCAGCTGCGCCAGCTCGAGCCGGTCGAGACCGCGCCGGCGCAGCACCTCGATTCCACCGAGCAGGCGATCACGGATCAGTGGCGCGAGCTCTTGGGCCGGCCGTCGATCGACGTCGAGCAGAGCTTCGTCACGCTCGGCGGCGACTCGCTGTCGTTCATCGAGGCCTCGGTGAAGCTCGAGCTGCTGCTCGGCGCGCTGCCGGATGGCTGGGAGAAGCTATCGATCCGCCAGCTCGCACGCACGAAGCGCGCGGAGCGGAGCGCGTGGACCCGGGTCGACGCATCGGTGCTCCTGCGCGCGATCTCGATCCTCGCGGTGGTCGCCGGACACTACGAGCTGCCGAACCTCGCGGGCTCGGTGCTCGCGCTGTTCGTGATCTCGGGCATGAGCTTCGGCCGCTACCTGGTGCCGCAGGTCCGCGAGAGCAGGAAGGTGACACCGATCGCGCGCCTGGTGGTCAGGATCGCCGTGCCGGCGATCCTGTACTCGATCGCGGTCAACTTCGTGTTCAGGCTCCCGAAATGGCCGGGCATGCTGCTCGCCAACAACCTTGTCAGCCCCGACGCGCACGTCAGTGGCATTGGCTTCTGGTACATCGACGTGCTCGTCCAGTGCTTCGTGGTGCTCGGCGTGCTGCTCGCGATCCCGCCGATCCGCCGCGTGCTCTCCGGCGACGATCCGTTCTACGTCCTGCTCGGCGCGACGCTGCTGCTTGTCGGCATCGCGGTCGCCGCGCCCTACGTCCACGATCTCTCGCACCTCGCCGATCGCACGCCGGTCCAGTTCCTGCGCGCGGTATTCCTCGGCTGGACGCTGCTCCACGCCAGGACGCTGCCGCGCCAGCTGCTGGTCGTCGCGCTCTCCATCCCGGTGTTCGGCGACATCGCCTGGCACCACGAGGAGTACGTGGTGTTCCCGTTCGTCGCGACGACCTTCCTCGTGTTCGTCCAGCGCGTGTCGCTGCCGGTCATGGTCGGCCGCGTGGTCACGATCATCGCGAGCGCGTCGCTGTTCATCTACCTGACCGACCACCAGGTCGGGCAGGGTCTCGCGAAGGCCGGGCTCGACCGCTTCCCGATCGCGATGGTCGGCGTCGCCGCGGTGGTGGGCATCGCCGCATGGAAGCTGTGGGAGCGCGCGCTCTCGTTCATGCCGCGCACGATCCGTAGCTGGCTCTAGCTGACTCTTGGCGATGCAAGCGATGTTCGAGATCGTGATGTCTCGCGTGATTCGCGCGAGGGGCTCAGGCGAAGGCGAACTCGAGGATCCGGCCGCCGTAGCCGAGGTCGGCGGCGGGTACGCCGGCCCATTCGAGGAGCGTGCGGCCGAGATCGTCGAGCGTGAGCAGGGAGCCGCCGCGGCCCGGGCGGCCAGTCGCCAGCGAGACGGGCGTGGCGGTCAGCTCGCGATCGGTCTCGCCGAAGCCGCCGGGGCGCAGGCCGGGGCCGAGCAGGAGGGCGGCGATCTGCGGGAAATGGTCCTTGCCGCGCTGGGCATTCGTATAGGGGAATCGACCGAGCTCGCCGCTCGTGACGATCAATCCGAGCTGATCGGCGAGCGGTGTGCCATCGGGAGTCCGGATCTCGGGGAGTCGATCGATGAGGTGGGCGAGGAGGGCCGCGAAGCAGGTGCTCTGTGGATCCTGCAGCGAGTTCTCCACATGGGTGTCCCAGAGATAGGTCGACTCCAGGTACACGCTGGGGGCCAGATCGTGCTGGAGCACGAACAGCGCCCACTCGAGCTGGAGCGCCTGCCGCGTCGTGTAGCCGAGGAAGCGCTGGCGCGGGAACCAGGCGGGCAGAGGGAGGCTGGCCAGATCGAGCGCGGGGAGCGCGTCCAGCGCGGGCGGGCTGGGGCGGGACTTGCCCTGCATCGCGACGAGCAAGTGCGTGGCGGCGCGCAGCGGCTCGGCGCTGCTCCCGGCGGCCCGGCCGGCGGCGGCGAGCTCGCCGAGCGCGGCGTCGCGCACGGCGGCGTTGTTCGCGAGCCCGAGGAGCTGCTCCAGCATCGAGCCGAGCTTGCTGTCCGCGAGGCTCCGCCCGCCGCTCGAGAACGTCCCGTCGCCGTTGCCGAGCTGGACGCAATCGACGGGCGCCTCGGGTGTGAGCGCCCGCGCCATCACCGCCACTGCGGACTCGGCGCTCGCGGAGACCACGTCGCGCCGGAGCTGCCGGGTCTGGATGCACCCGGTCTGGTGGGCGACGGTGCTGCACTGGATGCCCCGGATCACCTGCATCCGATCGAGGTGGCGCGCGAGGGGCGCCCAGTTCGGGGCCAGCCGGACCTCGCCGCGGGTGAGGAGCTGATCCGACGGAAAGACCGGACCGATCCCGGGCGCGACCTCGCGCGGCTCCTTGGGATCGAGCGAGTAGAGCACGTCCGAGCCGCCGCCCAGGTTGATGTGGAGGAGCTTGCGCGGGCCGGTGCGCCGCGGCCGCGCGCTGGCGCCGACGAGCGGGCCGGGGTTCGGAGATGGGCCGCCGGCACGGCAGCCGGCGAGCGCCAGGAGCGAGAGCAAGCCCCGGTGGAGCTCGCGCCGCGTCAGGCCGCGGCGGGCCGTCACCGCGCCTCCGCGCAGACGGGCAGCGGGTCGGCGCCGGCGGCGAGCGCGGCGGCGCCGAAGCTCCGGGCGACCACGGCATCGGCGAGCAGCGGACCGAGTCGGGGCGAGGCGCGGAACCGCTGCAGGAGCGCCTGCCGCACGGGCGGAGGAGCTTCGTAGCCCTCGTACACGAACGAGAGCGCCTTCTCCACGATGCAGCTGGCGAACTCGGGCTGCGCCACGATCATCTGGCCGAGCCAGGCGGGAGAGGCGGGCCCTTCGCCGCGCAGATCGGTGTGATCGCGGACGTAGAAGCGCGTGGTGGAGACTCCGTCGCGCAGGGCGGCGTCGTAGTGCTGGCCGAACCACGCATTCTGCCAGCCGGCGAAGGCCCTGCCGCCGTACTCGAGTCGAGAGTGGCAATTCTGACAGCCGGGTGTGCTGGCGAGCGATAGGTGCTCTTTGACCCGGAGTGCCGGATCGGTGCGGGCGGCCTGGAGCAGGACGTGCGGATCCACGCGCGCCGAGCGAAACGGCGTGCACATCGTGTCTTGCCACAGACTCGCGATCACCTCGCGCCGCGACTCGAAGAACAGGAACAGGGGCGTGGTGAGGAGCCCGCCGCTGAATTCTGCGTCGCGCGGGCGCGGGCGGGCGGGCTCGTCGAGAGTGGGGGGCTCGAACCGGCCAGTCTGGAAGAAGCGATTGCGGGCGTAGAACAGCTCGCCATAGCCCGAGCGCACGGTCTCGTTCGTGGCGAACAGATCGGTGAGCGGGCGGTCGGACGCGACGACGTGCTGGAGGGTGCGCCGGATCTCCTCGCGCACCGACTGGCCGAGGGCCATGGTCTGCTCGAAGGGCGCGCAGAACATGAGGTTGGGCCCGCAGCCACACCCGGCGGCCCGGCTGACGGGCATCGGGAAGATGTTCATGTCGCACGAGTAGGCGCCGCCCTGCGACGACAGCGCCGCCGGGCGGTGATCCGCGGGGCAGACGAGCACCTCGCTCGTCGGGCTCCACCACGGGCGCACTCGCGTAAGCTCGGGCTCGGCGCAGGGGAATTGCCGGAAGTAGAAGCGCTGGCCGGAGCGCGTCTCGCCGGTTTCGAGCATGCTGGTCAGTCGCACGTCGGCGAACGAGTAGAGGGAGAACAGCCGGGGCGTGAGCACGTCGTAGAACGAGCCGACGTCGAGGAGCGCGCGGACCCGCGCGCGATAGGCCGCGGGCTCGCGCAGGCGCTCCGCGGGGAGCGGAGGCGCGTCACCGGCGCGGGCGACGCCGAACAGCTCGTCCAGCTCCTCGAGGGCGAGCGCGGGCTCGGCGGGCCGGCAGGGCGGAGCGGCCGCGGGCTGGGCTGCGGGGACGGCGGCGGGCCGCGCTGGGCTGCACGCGACCGCGGCGAGCCACAGGCACAGCCAGCGGCCGAGGCGGCGGCAGCGGCCGCCGAGGCGGGCAGCTGCGGTCCCGATCGGGCGGCTCATGGGGCCGGCACCGTGGGTCGGGCCGGGCTGCCTGCGGGCGGCCGGGCGGGCGTGATGCCGAGCTGGAGCACGCGGCGGATGCACGGGCCGAGATCGGCGGCGCTGGCGCTCGCGGCGGTGCCGGCGCTCGCGGCGGTGCCGGCGCTCGCCGGATCGGCGGCGCACACCGCGGCGGCGGTCACGATCACCAGCGCGGCCCCCGACGGCGTGAGCACCACGCGGGAGGCATCCGGATCCGTGTGCAAGAAGGACAGGTCGCGCACCTGATCGGGGACCTCGCGGGAGGTGACGCGCTTGATGCTCTGGAAGAACGTCGGCGCGGCCCGGATCGGCGGGCGCTCGTGCGGATCGTGGGCTCGCGCGATCGCCTGGCAATGGGTCGCCGGGCGCCCGGCGCGCTCGCACAGGAACGACAGCAGCGCGCCGCGGCTCTCGGCGGAGAGCGTCGTCGACGAGGTCGGCGGCATCTCGCGGGCCATGACGGCGCGGAGCGCGCGCGCGGCGACCTCCGAGGAGGGCCCGGGACCGGCCAGGATCGGGCGATCGGTCCGGGCGCTCGTGTGGCAAGGCGCGCAGACCCGGCCGAGCACCTTCGCGCCCGACTCGGGCTCGGCGGCGGCGGCGGTCGCGGGGGCGACCGGCCCCGACGCGGCGCAGCCGGACGCGAGCGCCGCGAGCGATGCGAGCAGGCATGCGAGCGCCAGCAGCGCCGGCAGCGCCAGCGCGCGATGGCCCCCGCGGGCGCTGCTCCCCTGGTCCACGTCGGCCATGCTACCGCGCCGCGCGACGCCGCGGCTGGAAGCTCCGCGTCACCGAGCGGAGGCCGAAGAAGTAACCGTCATAGACGGCTTCGCGGTACGGCTCGAGATCGTGGAGCAGCTCGTGCGCGTGATGCAGATTGACCATCGTCACGCGCGGCAAGAGGTGGTGCGTGAGGTGAAAGCGATCGTTGTACGGCTGGAGCACGAGCGCGAGCGCGTTCCCCGGGTACACCCGCGAGTAACCGAATAACGATCCGGCGGTGAGCCCGCCGTAATGATCACCGAGCTCCACGAAGCACTTGAGCGCGTGATAGGTCGTCGCGCGCGACAGCATCCAGAGCCCGGCGACGAGGAGCGCGGCCGAGGCGCCGACGACGAGGCCGACTGGCACCAGCACGGCCGCCCAGAAGCCGAGCACCGCGGCCAGCTCGCCGGGACGCAGACCATGCAGCTCGCCGAGCACGCTCGCCAGCCACATGCGCGGCCGCAGGAGCACCTGGCGGAAGATGGACCCGGCGGTCGACGCCGGCTGTACCGGCACCGCGAGGTAGTCCGGATCCTGGGCCGGATCCCCGAGGTGCGCGTGGTGCTGCATGTGGCGGCGGCGGTAGCGCTTGAAGCTCTCGAACACCGGGGCGGCGACGGCGAGCTGGAGGAGCCACGACGGATTGCGCACGACATTGCCGTGGACCGCGTCGTGCAAGATGTTCGCGAGGGCGCGCTGGCGGGACGCGAGGATCACGAGCGCGGCCGGCGTCCACCACGCGGAGCGGGAGACGAGCGCGCAGGCGCCCGCGATCGCGATCCAGCTGCCGAGCCAGTGGGCCAGCGTCGTGAGCGGCCGGGGGCGCTCGAGCTGGCGGAGGCGGGGCAGGGCGTCCTTCTGCGCGAGGTGCTCGCGCACGCGCAGGAGATCCTCGCGACCGGGATCCGCCGTGGGATCTTCCGCCTGCCGAGACGCCAGCGCGTGCACCCGATCCCTCGCTCTCACCTCGGGGGCAGCACCGCGCCGCCGCGCGCCAGGGCCCGCTCGATCCGCGCCAGGGCCTCGCGGAAGTCGGCGGGAGGCAAGCCGAGCCCGAGGCGGAAGCCGAGCCCCAGGCGGAGGCCGGTGGCGCCAGGCGCGGCGTGGCGATTGTCGGCGGCCTCCATCTTGTCGAGCCCGAGGAGGAAGACGCCCTCGGCGGCGAGCGCCCGGGCCGCGGCATCGACGTCGGCTTGCTCCCGCGCGCCGCGCACGCCGACGCACGTCACGAAGCCGCCGGCCGGCGCGACGCCCTCGAGCGCCGGCGAAGCCGCCAGGAACGTGCCGAGGGCGCGGCGGTTGTCGATCCACTCCGCGCGCATGCGCTGCAGGATCGGCGAGTCCACACGCCGCATCACCTCGAGCGCGATCCACTCGACGATCGGCGCGACGGTGTGAGTCGTGTAGTTCTTGTCGTTCTGCATGGCCGCGAGCGCGGCGTGATCGCCGACGCACCAGCCGATCCGCAGCCCCGTGCAGCCCAGGCACTTGATGAACGATCCGGTGACGAAGACGCGCCCGCCGGGCCGGTGCAGCGTGGGCCCGAGCGGCTCGTGCTCGGAGGCGTGGAAGCGGTAGTGCTCGTCCGCGACGACGGTCGCGCCGGTCGCGCGGGCGAAGTCGAGCAGCTCCTCGCACAGATCACCGTCGAGCACGAGGCCGCTGGGGTTGTGCGGCGAGTTCAGGATCAGGCAGTCCGGCCGCGCGCGATCGAGGAGCGCGCGCCACTGCTCGCGATCGATGAACGGCGCGCCCCGGTCGCTCCACTGGATCGGCAGCGGGACGATCTCGGCGCCGAGCGTCCGGGGGATCTCGTACAGGGCCTGGAAGGCAGGCATGGCCAGGGCGACGCGCCGCGGCCGCAGCTGGCGGAAGAGCAGGAGCAGCGCCTCGCTGGTCCCGGTCGTGATGAGGACGTCCTCGCGCGTGGCGCCCGGGTGCAGCGCGGCGACGCGATCGCGCAGGTCGTCGCGGCCCCAGTTGGGGCTGTTGCGCAGCTCCATCGCGAGGAAGCCCTGGGCGATCTGCTCGCGCGCGAGGCCGACGCCAGTGAGCAGCTCCTCCACCGTGACGGAGCGAGCGCCGGACTCTCCCAGGTTGAAGCGCTCGAGGCGGATGCTCTCGAGGTACTCCTCCATGAAGAACTCGCGGACCGCGGACTCCGTCCGCTGCGCCGGAGCCTCCTGCGTCGAGCCCATCGCGCCGCATGCTAACACGCGGTTGCTGCGTCGGAGGCGGTGCCCTATCGTCGCCCGATGCGGGCCCGCCCTCTGGAGCTTCTGCCCATCGAGTCGGAGGCCGCCCGCGAGCGGATCGCGCGCGGCGCGCCGTTCGTCACCCGTGTCCGCTGGCCGGCGCACGATCGGTGGACTGCCGACTACGTGAAGAGCCGCTGCGGGCCGATGCAGATCTTCGGGCGCCGCGCAGGCGCGGGCGGCGAGGAGGACGTCACGGTCGACGTCCGCGAGATGATCGATCTCATCACCGATCCGGTGCAGCGCCATGGCTACAGCTTCGACGGGTTCCCGCAGACCCGGCTCTGGATCGACGGCGGCCCGCACGCCGCGCTCGGCGCGCTCCTCGAAGATGTCGAGCTGCCGGCGTGGATCCGCGATGACCTGGCGCGGCTCCTCAGCGTGAACCTGTGGCTCCGCCACGGCCCCTACACGAACCCGAACCACTACGATCCCAACGGCGCGCACAACCTGAACGTGCAGGTCGCGGGCACCAAGACGTGGCAGCTGTTCCACCCGGATCTCGCGTTCGAGCTGGGCGTCGCGCCGGCGATGTCGATGCTCCATCCGCCGCTCGCGTCGTGCCGCGCGCTGGAGCCGCGGGACTGCGGCGATCGCCCGGGCTTCGCAGAGGCGGAGTGTCTCGAGGCCACGCTCGGCCCAGGTCAGGCGATCTTCGTCCCGGCGTTCTGGATGCACGCGGTCGCCGCGCCGCGCGACGAGCTGACGATGAGCGTCAACTTCTGGTGGTCACCGGCGGAGGTGCCGCTGCGCGCGCTCCCGGCGTCGTGGGCGTTCGTGAACGCGCTCATCGACGTCATGCGCCGGCGCCGGCCGGGCGCCTCGCTGGAGGAGGTCTGCTCGGAGCTCCGCGGGCTGCCCGACGAGACGCGCGCGCTGCTCCGCGAGATCGAGGAGGCGCTGCTCTACCGGCCGGCGCTCCTCCGCGCGGAGACGGCGCTCGCGCTGCGCCGCGGCGGGCACGAGCCGCCGGGCGCGCGCTAGCCGGGCTTGACCGGGCTTACCTACGGCTTGCCCTGCGCCCGGGCGGCCTCGTGATCGAAGTAGTCCTGGAAGTACTTGGTGAACAGGTGGAGGATCACCGCGTGGATCCCCTCGACGATGCCGTACGCGCCGGGCGCGGTCGGGACGTGGATCCGGACGTCGGCCAGCTCGCGGAGCTTGCCGCCGTCGAAGCCGGAGAGCCCGATGACGGGCACGTGGTGCCGCCGGGCGAGCTCGACGGCCCGCAGGATGCTCGGTGAGCTCCCGGAGCTGCTGATGGCGATCACGCAGTCGAGCTCCTGGATGTAGTTCTCGAGCGGCCCGGCGAAGACCATCTCGTAGCCGACGTCGTTGCTCCAGGCGGACAGCTCCTCCTCGGTGGTCGGCAGCCGGATCGCCCGGAAGCGGCGCGTGCCGTCGTCGAGCCGGTGGCTGAAGACGCTCTTGTTGAAGTCGCTCACCCAGTGGGTCGCGAGGGAGAGCGAGCCGCCGTTGCCGAAGACGTAGATGTGGCCGTCGCGCTCGTAGGTGGCTAGCAGCTCGTTCAGGCCCCTGGCGATCTCGGCGGTGGGCAGCGTCGCCAGGGTCGACTGGACCTCCGCGATGAAGCCTTTGATGAAGTGATCCACGGGCTACCGCCTCCGATCATTGAAGACGATCGCGGCGCCGGACTGCACGAAGCGGACGTCCGCGCGGTTGAAATCGCCGAGCTGGTGCCGCGCGGCGACGCCCCCGATCGCGGCTGCGATCTGCGCGTGCAGCTCGGGCGGCGCCAGGAGGTAGAGGCAGCCGCCGCGGCCGGCCCCGAGCAGCTTGCCGCCCCACGCGCCGGCGCGCCGCGCGGCCTCGTACAGCTCGTCGATGGCGGGGCTGCTGACGGAGACGCCGAGCTGCTGCTTGTCCGCCCACGCCGCGTGCAGCATGTCCGCCATCGCCCGGACGTCGCCGGCGAGCAGCGCGTCGCGGAACGGCGAGACGGCCGCGGCCATGCGCCGGTAGACGTCCATCCGCTCGCCGGTCTTCTGCTGCTGCTCGCGCAGTACCTCGGCGGCGCCGCGCGTGATGCCGGTGTAGAAGAGCAGAGAGCACGCCTCGAGCCGGGCGCGCTGCTCGAAGTGGAGGAACACGGGCTCGGCGGTCACCGTGCCATCGGGGTTGAAGTGGAAGACGTTGAGGCCGCCGAGCGCGGCGGCGTACTGGTCCTGCTTGCCGATCGGCTCGCCGAGGCGCTCGATCTCCAGCCGGCACGCGGCCTCCGCCAGCTCGTGCCGCGAGAGGCTGCGGCCGCCGAGCGCGTTCAGGCCCTTGAGGAGCGCCACGGTGAAGCTCGACGAGCCGCCGAGGCCGGTGCGCCCCGGGAGATCGCTCATGACGGAGATGTCCAGGCCGGCGGCGTCGACGGCCACGTCCTGGAGCGCGGCGCGCAGGTACGGGTGCTCGGTGGCGTCGGTGGCGTCGATCGCGTCCGCCGACTCGATCGAGCGGTGCTTGATGACGAAGCGCCGCGTCATCGGCGTCGGGTGGATCGCGACGTAGACGAACTTGTCGATCGTGCTCGAGATGACCGCGCCGCGCTCCTGTCGATAGAACGCGGGGAGGTCCGTGCCGCCCCCCACGAAGCTGATCCGCAGCGGCGACTTCACGAGGAGCATCGCCCGTCTATTGTTACTCCATGCGCCGGGCCAGGTGGTTGCGCGGTAGCCTGGGCGGCGCAGCATGAGCACGACGAAGGTCCTGATCACGGGCATCACCGGCTTCGCAGGCAGCCACCTGATGGACGAGCTTTTGGCCGAGGGCGGCCACGAGATCTGGGGGCTCAAGCGGCCGAACGCGCGGATGCGCAACCTCCACCACGCGCTCGATCGGATCTCCCTCGTCGACGGTGATCTGCTGGATCAGACGAGCCTGATCGCGGCGCTGGGGCGCGCGGACTTCACGCACATCTATCACCTGGGCGCGCAGAGCTGGGTTGGGCCGAGCTGGGAGATGCCGGCGGCCTACATGGCGACCAACGCGATCGGCACGATCCACCTGTTCGAGGCGATGCGGGTCGTCGGCTCGAAGGCGCGCGTCCTCATCTCGTGCACGCCGGAGGAGTACGGTGACGTGCCCGAGGCCGAGCTGCCGATCACCGAGGAGACGCGGCTCGCGCCGATCAACCCGTACGCCGCGAGCAAGGTGGCCCAGGACGCGGTCGCGCAGACCTACGGGGCCTCGTACGGCTTCCGGGTCATCCGCACGCGCGCGTTCAACCACGAGGGGCCGCGCCGCGACACGCACGGCGCGCTCGCGTCGTTCGCCCACCAGATCGCGCGGATCGAGGCGGGCCAGGCCGAGCCGATCATCCGGGTCGGCAACCTCTCCGCGCGGCGGAACTTCACGCACGTCCGCGACATCTGCCGGGCGTACCGCCTCGCGATGCAGCTGGGCGCGCCGGGCGAGCTGTACCTCTTGGGCTCGAACCAGGCCGTGACGATCGAGGAGGCGCTCCGGGCGCTCATCCGGCTGTCGCGGCGCCCGGGCGAGATCACGTACGTCGTCGATCCGGCGCGCGTCCGGCCGACGGAGCTGCGGCGGTTCGAGGGCGACTACTCGAAGTTCAAGGCGCTCACGGGGTGGGAGCCGCGGATCTCGTTCGAGGAGATGCTGATCTCGATCCTGGATTACTGGCGAGACTTCGTGGCGCGTGATCTCTATTGAGCGAGCCGCGCCTCACCCGCCTCGATCTTCATGATATCTCATGATAGCGTGCGCCATCATGGACTATGAAAAGAGGACGGCACTTGTTGATGCGTTGATCGCCGACGCGCGCAACAAGCAATGTCCACCGGGCTTCACGATTACCTCGTACGCAGTGAACGCGATCGAGACGCTCCCCGCCATGGGCTTTCGGTGGCTCCTGATCGATCTCGAGCACACCGAGCTCGGGATGGCGAAGGGCAGGCTCATGGAGGTCCTGCGCGGCGCAGAGGCGACCGGGCTGCCGTACTTCGTGAAGCTGCCGATCCGGTGGGACATCACGCTGGCCACGGACCTGCTCGATTTCGGGGCCTACGGCCTGCAGGTCCCGTTCACCGACTCGCCGGAGCAGATCCGCGAGATCCTCGATGCCATCCGGTTCTACCCCACCGGGAACCGCAGCTGGTGCCCGCCCGCGATGCGCGCCCTGGATTACGGCACGTTCTTCCTGAACGGCAAGCTGTCGATGGCGCGCGAGTACTTCACGTTCACGCACAACAAGGTGCAAGTGATTCCAACCATCGAGTCGAAGGAGAGCCTGGAGCGGATCGACGAGCTGCTCGCGATCGAGGAGTGCCTCATCTGGCACATCGGCCCCTCCGACATGATGCTGCGGACGTTCGGCTGGGACGGAATGACCTTCTCGCAGGACCAGATCGCGGAGGTGAACGGCGCGATGGCAGAGGCAGCCGCCAAGATCCGCGCCGCGGGCAAGCTGCTCATGCTCCCCGTCGAGATCTCCGACACCCACCTCGCCAGCACGGGTCACGTGGCTCGGTGCAAGCCCGAGCTGCCGTATGGAGTCGACATCTCGTGCTACACGTGGGGGGTCCGGGAGACGGCCTTGATCTGTGATCGCCTGCGGGCCAAGCTGCGCGACGCGTGACGAGCGGCTCATGTCGAGTTCGATGAGCTTCCGCAAGCTGGCGATCGTCCTGGCGGTCGGTTCGTTCCTGACGGGCGTCAACCTCTTCGGCCTCAACCCGTTTTTGGCCACCATCGCCGCGGACCTGGGCAGCTCGGTCGGCGTGATCGGACAGGCGACCACGGCCGCCCTCATCATCGCGGCCCTCACCGCGTTGATCCTCGGCCCGGTCAGCGATCACTGGGGATTCCGCAACATGTTGATCGTGGGCGCGCTGGTCATGGCGCTCTCCAACGTCGGCACCGCGCTCGCGTTCAACGAGTGGAGCTTGATCCTCGCGCGGGGGCCGGCCGGGATCTCCGCGGGGGTTCTGTCCGCGCTCGCGATCGGCACCCTGGACGCGGAGCGCAGCAAGGCGGACCAGGACGAGCGCCGCGCCGCGATCACCTGGCTCGAGAGCGCGGGGGCCCTCGCCGTGATCGCGGGCGTACCGCTCCTGACCCTCATCGGAGACTTCACCCACTGGCGCACGGTCTCGTTCCTGATCGCGATCTGCAGCGCGGCCCTCGCGCTGGTGTACGCCCGGGTCGTCCCGAACGTGAAGATCGGGCCCGCGGGGAAGCTCAGCCTCTCCTACGTCTTCGATTGCTACCGGGGCGTCGTCCAGAACCGGGGCGTTGTGTTTCTCCAGGGCGCGAATCTGCTGTTCTCGATGGCGGGGATCGGCTCGGTCACGTATTTCGGGGCGCACCTGATGGAGACCACGGACGTCTCGCTGCGCGCCGTCGGTATGCAGTTCACCTGGCTCGGAGTGGGCTTTGTCTCCGGCAATCGGCTCGTCGTCCCCCTGGCGCGTCGCTTCCCGCAGCGCCACGTCATGATCGTGCTCGGCGGGGCGATCGCTGGGCTGCTCGTGCTGTTCTTCTTGTTCGCGACCCACCTGTTCGAGTTCATGCTCGTGAGCGGCCTGTTCTCCATTTGCGTCGGCATCGCGATCCCGCTCGTCACGATCATGATCATCGAGAAGGCGGGGGCCGCGAGCGGGACCGTCGTCATGCTCCGGCAATGCACCTCGGATACGGGCGCTGGCCTCGGCGCTGGCGTCGGGGGGCTCCTGATCGGGATCGGCGGGTACCCGTCCGCGGGGGTGGCGTTCGCCGCGGCCGCGGTCCTCGGCGCGGCGCTCGTGTGGCTCGGCTCCTGGGCCCGGCCGGCGCAGGGGCCGGCGGATGTCGCTCCGAGCTCGCCTGGACCGACGTAGGATCGGGAGACCGATGCAGGCAGGGCACAGTCGATCGGCCGATCTCGTGATCGCCTCGAACCGCGCGGTCTCGGGGCTGCGCACGGGTCCGGATGGCCGGGTGACGGCGGCGAGCGGGGCGGGCGGCCTGGTCAACGTCCTGGGGCCGGCGCTCGCCAGTCACGGGGGCGTCTGGATCGGGTGCGCGATGACCGAGCAGGACCGGGCGCTGGCGCGAGGGCGCCGCCCGGGGGAGCGCGCGCAGCGGGTCGAGCTGCCGGAGGGGCCCGTGTCTGTCCGCCTCCTGGATATCGCTCCCACGGACTATGCGGCCTATTACCAGCGAGTCTCCACAGAGCTCTTCTGGTTTCTCCAGCACGAGCTGCTCGAGCTCGTGCGGTGGCCTGGCGCGGAGCTGGGGCCGAGCGAAGAGGATTGGATAACGTACCGCCAGGTCAATGCAGCGTTCGCGGTCGCCTGCGACGAGGAGGCGGCGCCCGGGGCGCGTGTCCTGCTCCAGGACTACCACCTATCGCTGGCACCCCGGCAGCTGCGGGCGCTGCGTCCGGATCTCGCCATCGCTCACTTCACGATGGTGCCCTGGGCCGAGCCGGAGACGGTGCAGCGGCTGCCAAAGGCGATGGCGCGCGAGCTCATCGCCGGGCTGCTCGGCGCGGACATGGTCTCTTTCCTCGTGCCGCGCTGGGCAGACGCGTTCCTCCGGACCTGCGCCGCGTACGGGTACGCGATCGACCGCGAGCGCCTCACGGTCCTGGATGCGGGCGGTCGCCCGGTGGCGGTGCGCTGCTTCCCCAACGGCGTCGACGCGGACCTCCTGCGCGCGCGCGCCGGTGAGCCCGACGTCGCCGGGCATCGGAGCGAGCTCGCCCGCATGGTCGGGGACCGTGCCCTGGTGGTGCGCGTCGACCGGATGGAGCCGTCGAAGAACATCCTCCGGGGGCTCGATGGGTTCGCCGAGCTCTTCGCGCGGCACCCGGAGCTGCACGGCCGGGTGGTTCACTTCGTGCTGGCGTACGCCTCCCGGACCGGGCTGCCGGCGTACGATCAGTACGCCGAGGAGGTGGTGCGGCGGGCGGCGGCCATCAATGATCAGCTGGGGGATCAGCTGGGGGATCAGCTGGGGACGGCGACGTGGCAGCCGATCGTCCTCGAGACGGAGAACAACTTCGGGCGCGGCCTCGCCGCGATGGCGCTCGCAGACGTGCTGGTGGTCAATCCGCTCCGCGACGGCATGAACCTCGTCGCCAAGGAAGGGCCGATCGTGAGCGAGCGGGACCTCGCGCTGGTGCTCTCGACGGGGGCCGGTGCCGCGTGGGAGCTCGCGGACGGCGCGCTGCTGGTCGAGCCGCTCGACGTCGGCGCGCTGGCGGACGCGATCGCGGCGGGGCTCGCCATGGCCCCGGCCGCGCGCGCGGAGCGGCTCGCGCGGCTGCGCAGGCACGCGGGCGCGCTGCCGCCGCGGCGGTGGCTCTCGGAGTCCCTGGCGGAGCTGGAGCGGGTGTGCTCCGAGCAGCGCTCGCGTTAGCGACCGCCGGCGATTGCTGAGCGAGCGATCAGCGAGCGATCACGGATGATCGGGGGCATGTCAGCGACCGCCGGCGATTGCGGGGATGATCGCGATCTCGTCGTGCGCGGCGACCTGGGTGTCGAGTCCCGAGAGCGCGCCGATATCCTCGATACCGATATAGATGCGGATGAACGGCTTCACCTGGCCCGCGGTGTCGAGCACACGCGCGGCGATGCCGGGATACTTGCGGTCGAGCTCGGCCAGCGCGTCTCGCACGGTCGCGGCGGAGACGTCGATCTCCATGGCACCACTGGTGAGGTTTTGCAGGGCGCTTGGGATGCGGATCTTGGGCATGCTGCTGCGGGGCTTGACTGCATCATCGTCCGTGCAGGCCCGAGCGTCCAGGTGAAGCCACGGCGGTCTGCCCCGCCAGTCGCGCTCCGAAAATGGCGGATGTCCGGTCCCCGTCCGGTCCCGTCCGGTCCCGTCCGATCCCCGTCCGGTCCCGTCCGGTCCCCCGTTCTGTCCTCGTTTTGGTCCCGGTGGCAAGATCTACGTGTCGCTCAGCCAGGATACAGTGCTTGACTCGATCCGACCGTTTGATAGCTTCGACGCGTGTCCATTGTCGCTCAACCCCTTGATCGGGCGACAGTTCTCCGGACCATCGCAGAGACGGCGCCTCCTGCCATGGGGAGTGTCAGTGGCGCAGTCCGGCGTCGCCTCGAGGAGCTGACAAGAGCGCTGCTCGCCGCGTCACCGGAGAGCCAGTCAGAATTTCGACGTTACCTCGAAGTGTCTGAGCGTGAGATACCGCTCATCGACAACCTGCTGTTCGAGCGACTGCGTGGCCGGACGGTCCTGGTCACCGGCGCGTCCGGTTGCATCGGTACGGTGTTGCTCCGCCTGGCCGCGCGCTTCAAGCCAAAGCGGATCGTGTCGGTCGACATTGCGCCGCCTCCGCCCGCGAGCGAGCCGAGCTGGGGTGTCGAGCACTTTCAGGTCGACATTCGCGATCTCTCGTCGCTGGTGGAGGTCTTCCGCGAGACTTCGCCCGATGTCGTGTTTCACCTCGCCGCCCAGCGCAACCCGGGGCTCGCGGAGCAGGAGGTGCACCGCACCATCTCCACCAATGTCTTCGGGACGCGCAACGTCGTCATGGCGTGCACCCTCGCCTCGGTCGGCGCGCTCGTGGTCGCGTCGACCGGGAAGGCGCTCCGGCCCTACATGACCGCGGTGTATGCGGCGAGCAAGCGCGCGGCGGAGTTCATCGTCGCCGATGCCGTGGCGCGCGGCGCGGTGGCGGCGTCGGTCGTGCGCTTCACCCACGTCGTCGACAACGCCATCGTGATCGATCGGTTCCGGACCTGGTGCCGCCGCCGGGAGATCCTGCGAGTGCACGCGATCGATTCGATGTTCTATGCGCAGTCTGCCAAGGAGTCGGCGCAGCTGCTCCTGGCAGCGTTCCTGGGCGAGAGCCCGAGCGGGATGGGGGTGTTCGCGATTCGCAATCTCGGCTGGCCGATCAGCGTCATCGATCTGGCCCTGGGCGTGATCGCGGAAGAGGGGCCGACGCCGGTCCGGATCACGGGCCATGATCCCGGCTACGAGGAGCAGGCGTATCCGGGGCTGTACAACCCCATCAATTGCGGGGGCGTGAGTCCCCTCTTGAACGGGTTCGAGGCGCCGGCGACCGAGCGGCACGGGCTCGCCCCGGACGTCGATGTGCTGCGGTACAGCGGCCAGCTGCCGGCGTCCGCGCAGCGCCAGCTGGTCAGGCTCGAAGCGTCCTGCGCGCGAGGTGAAGATCCCGCTGCGTTGCGCGCCGGGCTCGACGCGCTCTGCAAGGAGTTGCTCGAGATCACGCTCGGCGAGGCCGAGCCGGCGACGCTCAAGGTGCTGGTGACGCTCGCCGAGCGGTACCGGCACCAGCTGACGGCCGAGAACCGCTGGATGCACGAGCGCCTCCGGTGGTGGGCTGCTCACAAGGCAGCCCCTCGCGGCTAGGCAGATATCGATGAGTGCTGTAGTAGGCTATGCCCGTGAAGCTGGAGACCGGGTGAAGCTGGAGACCGGGTGAAGCTGGCCCACCGGGTGGAGCTGGCCCAGGTGCGCGGCCGCGATGATCCGCGGCTCGGCGACATTGTCCGGATCGCGGACGAGATGCTCGGCGCCGGGATCTACGACGCGCTGGTGCTGCGCCTGGTCGCGGAGCTGGCGTCGGCCACGCTGCTCGCGGCGGTGGCGGAGGACGGCGTCGTGGGGTGGGGGTTCGGCGAGGAGCTCTCCGGGGATCGATCGTGGTACGCGCAGTTCGGCGCGCAGGCGCTCGCGTGCGCGGCTCGGCCGCGCGTGGTCAGCGTCCGCGAGCTGGCGGTCCTGGAGGCGTACCAGGGGCGCGGCGTGGGCCGCGCGCTCACGGAGGCCGTGCTCGCGTGGGCGCGCGGGCGCGGCGCGGAGCACGCGATCGCGGTGTCGTGGCTGTCGCCGGCGCCGCGCACCAGCGCGCCGCTGTTCGAGCGCCTCGGGTTTGTGCGGCTGGGGGTCGCCGCGGCGCCGTACGAGGAGGACAGCCGCGCGCGCGGCTGGCGCTGCCGGTACTGCGGCGGCGTGTGCCTGTGCCCGGCGGCGTTCTACGCGCTGGCGCTGACCGCGTGACGCGCGGCGCGGCGCGGCTCACGCGAGCGAGAGGCCGTGACGACTGAGCGGCAGCGAGCGGAGGCGCTTGCCAGTGGCGGCGAAGATCGCGTTGGTCAGCGCCGGGATGATCGTGACGGGGCCGATCTCGCCGGTGCCGCCGAGCGGCAGGACGCCGCTGTTGATGAGGTGCACCTCGACGGGCGGCATCTGGTGCATGCGCAGCACGGAGAAGTCGTGGAAGTTCGACTGCACGGTGCGGCCGCGCGCGAACGTGATCTCCGAGGTCAGCGCGCAGGACAGCCCCCACGCGGTGCCGCCCTCGATCGCGCTCACCGTGATGCCGGGATCGAGGACGATGCCGGGATCGATCGCGGCGACGACGCGGTGGATCGTGATCGCGCCCGCGGCGGACACCGACAGCTCGACGACGTGCGCGAGGAACGAGCCGTACGCGTTCGCGTACGCGATGCCGCGGTGGCGCCCGGCCGGCGGCTTTTGGGCCCAGCCTGCGCGCTCGGCCGCGGTGGACAGGACCGTCGTCGCGCGGGCGTTGCTGCGCAGGAGCGCCAGGCGGTACGCGAGCGGATCGCGGCGCTGGTGGTGCGCCAGCTCGTCGACGAAGCTCTCGAGGGCGAAGATGTTCGGGCCGTAGCCGGTGGTGCGCAGGACCGAGGTCGGGACCGGCACCTGGATGAGCTTGGACTCGACCTTCCAGCTGGGGATCTCGTAGTGCGTCTCGTAGAGGCCCTCGAGGCAGCTGGGATCGAATGTCGCGGTGACCTTTCGCGGCGCGGCGAACTGCAGGATCGACGGCGAGACCAGCTTGTGCGCGACGTGCGTGAGCTGGCCCGTGCGATCGAGCGCGGCGCTGATCCGGTGCACCACGGCGGGCCGGTAGAAGTCGTGCTGCATGTCGTCCTCGCGCGACCACACGACCTTGACGGGGCGCCGGACCTCCCGGGCGATCGTCACCGCCTGCGCGATGAAGTCGGGGATCAGCCGGCGGCCGAAACCGCCGCCGATCTGCGTGCGGTGGATCCGGACCTTGTCATTGGGCAGGCCGAGGAGGCTCGTCACGGTCAGCTGCGCGAGCTCTTGCCCCTGCGTGGGCGCCCACACGTCGCAGCCGCTCGCGTCGACGCGGGCGGTGCAGTTGATGGGCTCCATGGCGGCGTGGGCCAAGAACTGCGACTCGTACTCGGCGGTGAGCGTGGCGGGCAGGGCGGCGCCCGCGGGCGTGCCGGGCTTGGTGAGCACCCACGAGGCGCCATCTGCCATGGCGGCGCGATAGATCTGCATGATGCCGTCGTGGCTTGCGGCGGCGCCGGGCCCCTCGTCGAACGAGGCAGGGAGGGCGTCGGCGGCCTGCCGGGCCTGCCAGTAGCTCTTCGCGACGACGGCGACGCCGTCGGGGAGCGGCACCACGGCGAGCACGCCGGGCCGGCCGGTCACCGCGGCGGCGTCGTGCGTGCGCAGCTTGCCGCCGAACACGGGGCACAGCTTCACGGCGGCGTACACCATGCCGGGGACGGTGAAGTCGAGGCCGAAGACGGCCGTGCCGTCCACCTTGGACGGGACGTCGACGCGCGGCAGCGGCTTGCCGAGCAGGCGCCACTGGCTCGGATCCTTGAGCGGCGGCTTGTCGGGCGCGGGGAGCTTGGCGGCGGCCGCCGCGACGTCGCCGAACCGGAGCGAGCGCTTGGACGGATCGTGGAAGACGCGGCCGTTCTCGACGCGGCAGGTGGCGGGCTGGACCTTCCACTGCGCGGCGGCGGCGGCGATCAGCATCTCGCGCGCGCTCGCACCCATCGCGCGCATGATCTCGAAGAACGAGCTGATGCTCTCGCTGTTGCCGGTGAACTGGGTCTTCGTCCGCGGGTTGCGGTACGCGGGGTCGGCGACGGGCGTCTCGAGCTTGACGCGGCTCCAGTCGGCGCCGAGCTCCTCGGCGAGCACCGCGGGCAACGTGGTCGAGATGCCCTGGCCCATCTCGGCCTGGGACACGACGATCGTCACCTGATCGCTCGCGCTGATCCGGACCCAGGCGTTGAGCGCGGCCTCGGCGGCCGGGCCGCCGCGCGCGTGCGCGAGGCGCGGCCCGAGCGGGAGCGTGGCGCCGAGCGCGAGCCCGCCGCCGGCGAGCGCGCTGACCTGGAGCAGCGAGCGGCGGGTCCAGCCCGCGCCGTCGGGGGCGGCGGGGCCGCGCTTCGGATTCATGGCTTGCCGCCGTTCGCGGCGCGGTGGATCGCGCGGCGGATCCGCCCGTAGGTCCCGCAGCGGCAGAGGTTGCCGGCCATGACGGTGTCGATCTGGGCGTCGGTGGGGCGCGGGACCTTCGCGAGGAGGACCGCGGCCGACATGATCTGGCCGGCCTGGCAGTACCCGCACTGCGGGACCTGCTCGTCGATCCAGGCCTGCTGGAGCGGGTGCAGGCGCCCGCCGGGCGCGAGGCCCTCGAGCGTCGTGACCTGCTTGCCGGCGGCGCGCGCGAGCGGCGTGACGCAGGACCGCACGGCCTCGCCGCCCAGGTGGACGGTGCACGCGCCGCACACGGCGATGCCGCAGCCGTACTTGGTCGCGGTGAGGCCGAGCTCCTCGCGGAGGAACCAGAGCAGCGGCGTGCTTGGGTCGGTGTCCGTCGTCCGGCGCTTGCCGTTCACGACGAGCTGGATCGGTGGCATCGGCGGCTATTACGACACAACGGCCGGCGCGCAGCGACGGCGGTACATCATGGTTTTCACGATGGTGCTCGGGTTCATTGTAGAGGCCGAGCTTGGTTCCACGGGTAGTTCTAAAGCCCGGATGTATAGTCCGCACGTGACGCGTGGTTTGGCACTAGCGCCGTTCGCACGGCGCTCGAGATCCGAACGCCCGGGTTGGCCATGAGCCGGCACGTCATCCTCTTCCTCGCCGCAAATCCGAGCGGGACCACCCCCCTGGCTCTCAGTGAAGAGTGCGCTGCGATCGAACGCGAGCTCCGGATGACCCCCGGTCGCGACGATCTCGACTTCAGGTCGAAGTGGGCGGTGAGTGTCGACGACATGATGCGTCATCTCAACGAGCTGCGACCGGCGGTCGTCCACTTCAGCGGTCACGGCGGAGGTGGCTCGGGCCTCCGCTCCCATGGCGAGCCACCTCCACGAACTCGCGATATTGAGCCTCTCGAGCCTCGCGAGCCTCGCGAGGCTGTGGAGCGCGGTGGCATCTACCTCCAGGACGAGCACGGCCAGCCGCAGCATGTGAGCGGGCGAGCACTGGCGCAGATGATCAGCAGTGCCGCGCCATCGGCGCGCGTGGTGGTGCTCAACGCATGTTTCAGTGATGATGTCGCCGAGGCGCTATACACCGTCGTCGACTGTGTCGTCGGGATGCGCGGCGCGATCAGAGACGAAGCAGCTCGCTCGTTCGCGGTGAGCTTCTATCGTGCACTCGGTCATCGCTGCTCCGTCGGCGCAGCTGTTGGGCAGGCGGTCGCGGTGCTTGCCGCCCTCCATGTATCGGACGAGCATCTTCCGGTTTGTAGGACCCGCGTGGGCGACGACGCGAGCCAGATCTTCCTATCGAGCGCCGCCCCACAGGTTCCCGAACCGGGTCCAGAGCAGCACCGGCTCTCTCGGAGGGGAAAGATCGTCCTGGGAGTGAGCAGTGTTGCGTTATTGCTCCTGTCGATGCTCCTCCTCACAGGGCGGCTGTTTCCGGCGGAGAAGCAAGATGTCGTGGACGTCCAGCTTCCTGCACTGGTCGAGCGGAAGCTCATCGAGCGGGAGGTAGCAAATGACGCCCCCAAGCGGCTCGAGATCGTGAGCGTCGAGCTTCCGACGATCGCCGAGAGTGAGGGAGAATTGCGGGGGGGGACCAGAAATTATCCACGGCTGGATATCAAGCTTCGTAATCCATCCTCGGAGGTTGCCTATGTGAAGGCGCTGCGAGCCACGATCAAACAAATGTATCCTGTGCGAGTGATGCTTTGCAATACTTCTTATGATAATATATCCAGATCCTCAGACTACAAGCTCTATTTCGATAGTGTGGACGCGGTGCCCAGCTCTCGAGAGATCTCGCTGTCTCAGGCCATCAAGGCAAATGACGTTGACTATTTCTCCATTACCATGAGTCTTCCATTCGAAAAAATCTACGAAATGGAATTGGGTGCGGCTCTTTCAGGGCACGCTCGACGGAAGCAATTCCGATCACTTGACGAGCCTCAAGCGCGGACGCGACGGAGGCAGCGGGGGCGGCACGGCGCCCTCGGCGTAGCGTGCTGCGTGCGTACGCTCGTGCTCCTTC
>DATMCI010000278.1:0-20754 GCA_035558535.1 Kofleriaceae bacterium | reverse complement strand
GTAGAACACGTGCGCGCCGACATCGAGCAGCGGGCGCCGCTCGCTCATGGCCATCCAGCGCTCCGGCCAGATCACGTTCACCGCGTCAAGGGGCTGGCCCTCGCGGATCTGCTTGCGCCGCACGAGCGTCCGTAGATCGTAGATCTCGCGGACCAGCACGTGCCGCGGCTCGGGGCCGCCTTGGATCAGCGGCGTCGTCGTGATGAAGCCGAACAGCTCGAAGGCCCGGGTCTCGGGGTCGTAGCCGACCGGGGCGAGCGCGGGGTAACCGGCCTTCTCGGCTTGGTAGTCGCCGAACTCCCACCACGCGGCGAATTCCTCGCCCCAGTAGGGCTTGGCGTAGTACGTCGTGAGGCCGGGCTTCGCCGCGCGCGCCAGCGCCATCGTCGACTCGAACGTGTGCGCAAGCCAGGGCTCCTCGTCGAGGTCGTCGAGCCCGCGGGTGCACAGCCGATGTTCGCCGTGCCGATCGATGGTTTGCCAGACGCGCCAGAACAGCGCTGGATCGTCGTAGGCCTCGGCGACCTCGGCCTCGGTGGTGATCACGAAGTGGTGCGCGCGCGCGATCGGGGGCTCGGGTACGAACTTCGTGAACCCGCCTGCGGTCCGCTTGACCGCGGCGGACTCGAACGCGGGGAGCTCCAGCGTTCGGCGAGCGACCTGCACCATCGTCTGGATCCACGCGGCGCGGGGCTCCGTTTCGGACGGATAGCGCAGCGAGACCTCGTACGTGTCCTCGCCGCGGTAGATCGCGAATTCGAGGTCGTTGCTCGTCACGAACCTCGCGAAGTGCGGCTTCTTGCCCGCCTTCGGGAGCGCGGCGCGAAACGCGGCCAGCGATCCGCGCCTCGTCTCGCCCGGCTCGATCCCGAGCTCCGACGCTGAAAACCGCACGACCTCGCCGCCACCCGCGGTCCGGACAAGCTCCGTGTAGGCGAGCACCAGCTCGGGAAGCGATGCTGTCAACGCGTGCCCGGAGATCAGCTGGATCTCCCTGGGGAACCACTGCGTCATGATGTCCCTTTCTTCACATACACGATCGAGGTCGCGAGCTCGAGATCTCCCGTATCGGCCGCAAAAAACATGACGTGGATCCCGGCGGGGTGTCGCCCGAGCAACTGCTTGATCTCAGGAGCTTCGCCCATCCGCTTGAGCGCCGCCCTGGCCTCGCTCTCGCGCGAGAACACGTAGACCAGGCCGACGTACTCGGCTTCCTTGGCGTGCGGTGTGAGCTTGAACCCGCCGGCCTTCTCGTACGCGCGCCTGGCGTAGTCCCGCGCCTGGTCGAGCTTGAACGCGCCTAAGCCCGCCTTGTCCTCGATGGCGTACTTGCCGGGCGGCAGGTGCGTCTCGACGTCGGGCTGCAGCTTCACGTTCACCACGCCATCGGGCGTGCGCGGCCGGTCGAGCCCAGCGCCGCGAAACTTCCCCGGCGCGTCCGCGGCGACGTCGTAGATCTCGCGCGCCTCCGGGTCGGCGCCCATGAAGCGCTCGCGGTACGCGTGGAACAGCTCGCCCTTCGAGCCCGGATCGGGCTGGATGTCGAGCATCGCGTGGAGCGCGTCTATGCGGTCCTTGGGGCGCTCGAGTGACTCGATGTACTGCAGCGTCCGCTCGCGCAGATAGCGCCGGAGCTTGTCGTTCTGGGCTTCGCTCAGCGGCCCCTTGGGCACCTGGTCCAGAAACTCACCGATCGTGAACGGCGTGAGCTGCTTGCCGGCCCCCGCGGCGGCGTCGGACTCGAGGCGCTCCAGGGCCGCGCCCCACTTCGCGACCAGGCCGGCCGTCCCCTCGTCGATGTCGCCCCGCACGACGCGGCGCTCCAGCTCCGCACGGACTCGCGGCCCCTTCGACTGGATATAGACGCGCGCTTCTTGCGCCGTCTTCGCGTCGAGCTGGCCGTCGGCGAGCTGCTTCTCCAGGCTCTTGAGGTTGTCGCCGGTCGCCGTCCACTCACCGGCCGCCCGCGCCTTGCGCTCGGCGAACGTTGGGACGCCGCCGCCCTCGGCGATAGTGCGGTCGCTCTTGATCTGTAGGTGCGGCAGCTTGGCGGAGTGCTCCGATTGCCGCGCGATCCGACGGATCTCGCCCGTCGTCGAGTCGCGATGGACGCTGTAGCCCTGGCGGGTCAGCTGCTCCTCGATGCCTGGGTCGTCGATCGATCGGCCGACGAACTTCCGGCGCGCCCGGCTCGCGTGCCACCCCGTGATCTTCGTCGGCGACTGGGCGCCACGTGCGTAGAGCCGCGGCACGTCCTCGATCCCGAGCTGCGCGAGATCAGCCGCGGCCCCGGCGCGCCCGGCACCCTGGAGCGTCTCGAGCCGCTGCTCGAGGAGGAGCAGCGTCTCCTCGGCGTCCATGAAGCGCATCGCCGTCTCGGGGTCGCCGCCCGCGGCATGCTCGAGCTGCGCGATCAACCGACGCTGCGCGTCGGCTTCGACCTGGAGCTTGTCGATGTGGAGCTGGAGCTTCTGCTTCGGATCGAGCGTCGCCCAGCTGCCGAGCTGGTCCTCGCCGAGGCGCTCCATCTTCTGGCGCATCGCCAGATCGCCGTGCCACTGGTGGAGGTGGACCACCTCCTCCCGGATCGCCGACGGCGCGGCCCCTCGGCGCGCGATGATCTGCGGCTTGCCGCCCTCGATGAGGAAGACCGCGTCGGCGCGCTTCCCGCCGACGAGCGACCTGAACTCCTTGTCGGAGACGATGCGCGGCCAGAACGACTCCCCGTCGAGATCGATCGCCTCGGCCCCGCCGGAGCTCCGGACCGCGGCGCGCCCACGCGCGGCTTCGATCAGCATCACGCGCGCCTTCGCCGGCATGCCGTCGATGCCGTGGAGGACCCGCTCCGCTTCCTCGAGCTTGCCCGCCTCGATCAGCTGGAACGCGTGCGCGAGCGCGTCCTGCGCCGGATCCGCCAGATCGTCGGCGAGCTGGCGGCCGACGCCCGACGAGTCGAGCAGGTGGCCGACGCCGTGCGCGACCTCGTCTCCAGCGCGCGCCGCGAGCCGGCCGAGGCCGCCGATCAACCCGCCGACCGCCCCGCCCGCGGCGCCGCCGATCGCGCCGCCTCGCGCGAGCGCGGCGAGCATCGACGCCAGCGCCCGGGCGATCCCGCGATCCCAGGTCGCCTCGTCGACCGCCGTCTGGAACAGCTCGCCCGCGGCCCCGCCCACCGCGCCGTCGATCGCGCTCTCGGCGACCTGCACCGCGACGCGGCCGCCCGCCTGCGCAGCGTGGCCGCCTGCCTGGGCCGCAGCCTGCCCGGCGGACAGCCCCGCGCTGGCGCGGCGCACGATCTTCGACGCCAGCCCGGCCCCCGCGACCGATGCCACGCCCTCGACGGCGCCCGCGCCGAAGTCCTTGAGGACCGACCCCGCCGAGTCCTCCCAGCGCACCGCCGCGCCGCTGATCACCGATGCGGTGCCCGCGCTGATCCCCGCGAGCGCAGCGAGCGCGACCGGCCCGAGCGCGCCGCCGGTCGCGGCCGTGACAGCGACCGCGACAGCGACCGCGGCGACCATCGACGCGAGCTGCGCCAGCCCTTCGTTCTCGTCGCGGGCGGAACGCCACATCTCGAGCGCGTCCGTCGCGCGGTAGTAGCGCTCGGCCAGCTGCGCGAGGTGCCCGCAGCTGACCCCGGCCGGGCGCGCCTCGGTGTACAGCGCCTCGAACGTGGTCAACGCCTCGGTCACCGCGGGCCGCGGGTGCGGCCACTCGGCGAGCGGTTTGCCGTCGGGGATCTGCGCGGCCTTGCGCAGCCGCAGCCGCATGTACTCGGCCTCGGCGTTCGGATCGAGCGGCGCGTCGGGCGTGTCGGTCAGCTGCGGCTGGCCGAGCATGATGTCGTCGGCAGTGGCGCGCTGCGCGTCGGTATCGAGCACGGGCTTGTGCTCCTCGAGCGCGCGGAACCGCTCGAGGAGCAGCTGGTCCTGCGGCGACAACCGCGCCGCCCGCTGCGGGTCTGCCTTGAGCTGCTCGGTGAGCACGTACGCGCGACGCATCGCCGCCTGGCCGCCGGCCTCCTCGGTCTTGAGCCGGATCGCCTCGAGCCAGACGCGCTGCCCCGGCGCCTCGGGCCCCGTGGGGTACCGCAGGATCGCGATCTGCGTCGCGCGCACGCCGCCCTTGGCGTCCGTGAGCGCGCGCTTGAAGTCGACCTCGTCGATGTCGCCGGCTGGCAGCCGCCGGAGCTTGGCGTCGAACCGCGGATCCCGGACGACCGCCGTGTGATCGGCCTCGCTCAGGCGCTCGAGCCGTGCGAGCACCGCGTGCGCTGCGGCGGGGCCGCGGTCCATCCCGGCGAGGACCTCGAACAGTGCGAGGGTCGCCTCGGGGCTCGGCCCGACCAGGGCCAGCGGTACGTGCAGCATCGGCGGCGGCGGATCGATGGGGGCATGCCGCATCCCCTGCTCGAAGTACGCCGCGAGCAGCTCGCGCTTGTCTTGCGGCCACCACGGCGCCGAAATGTCGGCGAGCCGGTCCGCCGCCTCGAGCGCCGCGATGCGATGCGGAGCCGGGATCAGCGCGAGCACGTCGAGCAGGCCGTCGACGTCGGTGGCGCGGACCATCCCGAGGAGCTCGCGGCCGACGGTCACCGGGTCGGCGCCGAGCGTGCGCAGCTGCGCGGCGTAGGCGCGCGGATCGCCGCGAGCCGCCGTCTCGAGCGCCTCGCGGATCGGGAGCGACTCGGCGCGGTCGCCGAAGAACATCTGCTCGAGGCGGACCAGCTCGGCCTGCGCACGCTCGCGCTCAGCCGCGGGCGCGCTCGGCGGCAGCAGCTGGAGCTTCATACGTGCCGCGCGCACGAGCTCGCCGATCCGCGCGACCGCGGCTTCGAGATCAGCGCCCGCCACGGCCTGCTGCGTGATGCTGGCGGCATACTGCGCGCGCAGGATCGCGGCGTGGATCGCCGTGGCATCGTCGGTCTCGCTCGCGAGCGCCGCCAGATCGGTGGTCTTGCCCAGCGGCCGATCCGTGAGCCGCAGCGCGAGCGCCTTGCGCTCGTCGGCTTCGAGATCGGCGAGGCCGAGGTACGCCTCGGCGCTTCCGCTCCGAGCATCCGCCGCGCGAATCCGCTCCTCGGCGAGGTCGACCCGCGCTGCGGAGACCGGATCGAGCTTGCCGCCGCCGATCAAGGCGATGACGCCGCCCGTCGGATCCGCCGAGCTTGCGCGGAGGTCGTCGAGGCGCACCGTGAAGTCGCCCAGCTGGGTCCCCGGCGGCGGCACCTGGCCGGCGTGGCTCGCCTCCTGCGCGCGCTCCGCCTTGTCGAGGAGGAGGCGCATCGCCCGGGCATAGTCGTCCGGCGCGAGCTTCGATCGCAGCACCGCTTGCACGGCGGCCAGCGTCGTCGCCGCCGGCACCGGGCTCGCGGCAGCGCCAGCAGCTCCTTGCGCGGCATCGAGCGCTGGCGGCTGGAATACGGTTTCGGCTGCGCCGCTGAGCAGATCGAGCGCGCGGCGATCGCTGAGCTGATGGAGATCGCCGAAAATCGCGTCCTTGTCGTGCGTCGCGAGCTGGCGATCGAGCGCGACCTGCTCGCCGAGATACGCGCGTGCGCGCGCCCACTCGCTAGCATCCAAGATCGGCTCGAGGCGATGGACGATCCCCGGCCCTGCCGTCTGGCAGAGCGCAGCCATGGACTCGGGATTGGCGTTGCGCGCGAGGATCACCATGATCCACTTCGCGTTCCGCGTGACGATCGCGGCGCGCAGCTCCTCGCCATCGGTCCGCACGCCGTCGGCGCGACGGCCCACGTTGGGCGAAGCAGGCGGCGACGCCATCTCGACGAGCGTCCGCTTGCCGGGCACGAGCCCGGTGTGTTGCGCCGGCTCTCCTGTCCTGTCGCTGCCTGCTCCGCCGCCGCTGCCTCGCTTGTCCCGCCCATACGACATGGATCGTCCTCCGAGCACGCCCTCAGATTCTGGATCAGAGACATAACACTCAGTCGCTGGTCGACACAAGTCCGGTACGCGCGAAGGCCAGTACGCGCGGGTTGAGTCCGGCAGCGAGCGAGCTGAGGAACCGCCCGCGGCGGTACTCTCCGAAACTCGGCACGCGCACAGGCGCGTCTATGGACAGATACAAAGATATTGATAAATATATTAATAATTAACAAATATAAGGGATGGCGCGGACGGTAGTCGGCCCCGAGCCCAATTCCGATCGGGCTTCCCTGGCGGCGCCGCGGGGCGGACAATCCCGCGCGGACCACGGAGCACGGAGCGCGCGGTGATCATCAAGCGGAACCTGAACCCGAAGCGGACCCTCAAGTACACCTGGAAGGAGCTCGTGTTCGTCGGCGTCGTGGCGCTCGGCGTGTGCGTGCTCCGCGAGGAGCGCGGCGCGGCGGCGGCGGCGCTGCCGTTCGGCCCGCTCGGCGTGCTCGGCACGGCCCTCGCGATCCTGCTCGGCTTTCGCAACAACACGGGCTACGCGCGGTGGTGGGAGGCGCGCACGTTCTGGGCGCAGATCGCGAGCGGCTGCCGGGCGCTCGCGCGGCAGCTGTCGTCGTCGATCGACAGCGCGGGCAAGCTCGGCAAGGGCGGCGGGGCCGAGGCGCTCGTCGCCTACAAGCGCGAGCTGGTGCACCGGCTGATCGCGTTCCCGCACGCCCTGCGCCTGCAGCTGCGCCGGCAGGACGACTGGGACCAGCTCGCGGGGCTCCTGCCGGCACAGGACCTCGCGCGCGTCCGCGCCGCGGTCAACAGGCCAGGCGCGATCCTGCAGGCGCTCGGCGATCGGCTCAAGGACGGCGTCCGCGAGGAGAAGCTCGGCCAGTTCGATCCGATCTCGCTCGAGCCGGGCCTCACCGGGCTCCAGGCGGCGCAGGCGGGCTGCGAGAAGATCAAGGGCACGCCGATGCTGCGCCAGTACGAGTTCTTCACGCGGGTGTTCCTGTGGACGTTCCTCGCGCTCCTGCCGCCGTCGCTCCTCGGCCTGTTCCCTGCCGGCAGCGGCTGGGTGACCGTGCCGCTCTCGCTGGCGATCGGCCTCGTCTACTCGATCACGGCGCGCACGGGGCAGGTCACCGAGGATCCGTTCGAGAACCGGATCCACGATGTCCCGCTGTCGGCGCTCTGCACCGCGATCGAGCGCGATCTGCGCGATCTGCTCGGCGAGGCCGAGCTGCCCCCGGCGGCCGAGCCCGTGGATGGGTATCTGTACTAGAGACTGGCCACGAGATCTTCGTTGCAGTCCGAGCGCGACCAGAAGCGCTGGAGCGTGCGCGCCAGATCGCGCAGCTCCGGCAGGTCGCGGGCGCGCTGTGCGCGGACGCTCACGCGCGCGCCTGCCCCAACGTCGTCGACGGAGATGTCGAGCGGCGGGATCGGGACCTGCCCGGGCGAGAGGAGCGCGCCGCGGAGCGGCGCCTTGCTGTACGTCTGGACAGCGAGCGCGGCCTCACGCAGCTGCTCGCGCAGCTCGGGCACCTGGCGCCGCCGCGGGCTCGTGAACTCGAGCGCGACACCGCCGGAGATCGGCCGCGACACCAGCGCGACGCCGCGCATCGCCTCGGGGCACCGCCGCGCCGCCTCGATGAGCGTGTCCGCATCGCCGGGCGTGGCGGTGGGCGCGGGCGCATCGGCGGTCTGCTGTGGGCCGGCGCTGCCGGCGGTGCTCGCCGCGAGCACGGCGATCGCCGTGCCGATGCGAGCTCCTGGAAGAAGAGATCTCATGATGCGCTCCTGCGGGGAACCGGGATTCCTTCACAAGAGTCAATTCACGTAGCGGGCCGGCGCGCGGTGCTAGCATCCGCGCCCGTGGCCTCCTCTGAACAGCTCAACATTCTTGGCCTGCCGCTCGAGCCGTGCTCGACGAGCCCGACAGGTCCAGTGACCGGATATTTTCGGACCGGCTGCTGCGAGACCGACGAGACGGACCTCGGCCGGCACGTCGTGTGCGCCGAGATGACGGCCGAGTTCCTCGCGTTCTCCAAGAGCCGCGGCAACGACCTCTCGACGCCGCGCCCCGGATTCGCCGGCCTGCGCCCTGGCGATCGCTGGTGCCTGTGCGCGTCGCGCTGGAAGGAGGCGCACGACGCGCGCGTCGCTCCGCCGGTGATCCTCGCCGCCACGCAGGAGTCGGCCACGCAGATCGTTGCGCGGGAGGTACTGCTCTCGTACGCGCTTGATTCTCATTCGCTGAATTGACCCCGGCGTCCTGCGTAAAAATGTCATCAAGACGAGCTCGCGCGGCGCACGGGGAGGGCGCAGCGTCCTCCCTGAGAAGGGCGCATGGAGGCGTATGGCGCTCTTGTGCGGACATCGGTTGGAGCCTGTGCCTGCGCTGATCTACCCTGGGTCGGGCTGGCTACGGCGCCGGTGGTTTCGATGATGCCCCGCAGGAACGATCCGGTGCCGGAGGTACGGCGATGACCACCGACGCGGCGGTCTCGCCCGATACGGCGTCGAGCGACCTCGTGCTCGTGATCGACGACAGCGCCGCGTTCCGGGGGGAGCTCGAGGGCGCGCTCGCACGCGCTGGCTTCATGACCATCGGCGCGGCGGATGGCGCCGAGGGCATCCGCATGGCGACGACCCTGCGGCCGGCCGCGGTGATCGTCGACAACGTCATGCCGGGCATGGACGGCACGACCGTGATCCGCCGGCTGCGGCTCGATCCGCACCTCCGCACCACGCCGTGCCTGATGCTCACCACCTCCGGCGACGCGAGCGCCGAGCTCGGCGCGCTCGACGCGGGCGCCGACGCGTCGGTGCGCAAGAGCGACGACGTCGAGCTGGTGGTCGGCCGGCTGTCCGCGATGCTGCGCGACGGCCAGGGCGCGGAGCTGGGCGAGCCGCTGCGGGCCAAGCGCGTGCTCGCGATCGACGACAGCCCGTTGTACCTGAGCGCGCTCGGCGGCCTCCTGCGCGACGAGGGCTACGACGTCGTGCTCGCGCCCTCCGGCGAGGAGGGGATCGACGTGCTCGCGGCGCAGGAGGTCGACTGCATCCTGCTCGACTGCATGATGCCGGGCATCGGCGGGATCGAGACGTGCCGCCGGATCAAGAGCGCGCCGCTGGTCGGCGACGTCCCGGTGATCATGCTGACGATGCTCGACGGCGGCGACTCGGTGATCGAGGGGCTCACCGCCGGCGCCGACGACTACATCGCGAAGTCGGCCGGCTTCGAGGTGATCAACGCGCGGATCCGGTCGCAGATCCGCAGGAAGCGCACCGAGGACGAGCGCCGCCGGGTCCGCGAGCGGCTGCTGCACGGCGAGCGCCGCGCCGTCGAGGCGCAGGCGGCGCGCGAGATCGCCGAGGCGCGCGCAGCGATGGCGGCGCAGCTCGAGAAGACGAGCGCGGAGCTCGAGGCGGCGAGCCGCGAGCTCGAGGCGCTCTCGCACTCGGTGTCGTACGGCCTGCGCGCGCCGCTGCGCGGCATCACCGGCTTCGCGCGCGCGCTCGAGGAGGATCTCACGTCGGCGATCGGCGAGGAGCACCTCGACTACCTCCGCCGGATCCAGACCTCGGCCACGCGCATGGGCGAGCTCGTCGACTCGCTGCTCGAGCTCGCGCGGATCGAGGACGCGCCGCTCGACGTGCAGCGCGTGGACGTGACCGCGCTCGCCGAGAGCGTGGTCGGGAGCCTCTCCGCCGAGGAGCGCAGCGTCGACGTGCGCGTGACGCCGGGGCTGCACGTCCAGGGCGATCCGCAGCTCGTGCGGCTTCTGCTCGCGAGCCTGCTCTCGAACGCCTGGAAGTTCACGTCGCAGACGCCCGGCGCGGCGATCGAGGTCGGCGCGCACGAGGCGCGCACGTTCTTCGTGCGCGACAACGGCATCGGCTTCGACGCCACGAACACGGACCGGCTGTTCCTGCCGTTCCAGCGCATACACACCGGCGCCGAGTTCGCCGGGCTCGGCATCGGGCTCGCGATCGCGCGCCGGGTCGTCGAGCGCCACGGCGGGCGGATCTGGGCCGAGAGCGCCGTCGGCGCGGGCGCCACGTTCTACTTCACGCTGTCCTGATGGCGGGGCCCAGCGCGCCGTTCGACGATCCAGCGCAGCTCGACGCGCTCCTCGCGGCGCTCGGCCCGGTGGGCTTCCTCGCGCGCGCGACGCGCGATGAGGCCGCCGTCGACGCCGTGTACCGGAAGGTGCAGGCCGCGGCGAAGGTGCTGCCCGTCGTCCTGGGGCTGCCGGCCGGCGCGCAGCTGGACGCGGACAGCGAGGCGGGCCTGCGCGCGTGGTGCTTCACGCCGTCGTCGACGGACGCCGAGTGCACGAAGATGTTCGAGCAGCGGTTCCGCGTGCAGGTCGCCGGCGGGGGTGGCGGCGGGGACGTCTACGGCCTCACGGGCGAGCTGGACGCGGGGCTGCCGGCGGCCGACAAGCCGTGCCTCTTGCAGCTGTGGACCGTGTGCGAGGCGCTGCCGCCCGCGTCCGTCGAGGGGAGCCCGCGGCTGCAGGGGCTCTTGCGCGATCGCAACCATCCGCCCGGCGTCGCGTGCTACGCCGGCCCCGGCACGGGCGAGCAGGGCGACGTCTTGCTCGGCTACCGCGCCGATGGCGCGCTCGCGCCGGGAGGCGGCGCGCTCGTCTACCGGGCCGGCAGCCCTGGTCCGGGCGCGCCGGAGGTGAGCGAGCAGGGGCTCGCCGCGGCGCTCCGGCGCGTGGCCGCGCAGCTCGGCGAGGGCGAGCCTGCGCCGGCGCTCGTCCCGGCCACGATCGCCTGCCGCTGCGGCGCGCGCTACGCCGCGGAGGTCGCGGCCGGGCTGCACGTCCCGCTGCGCCCCGACCTCCGGCGGCAGATCCTCGACGGGACGTTCCACCGGTGCTTCTGCCCGGAGTGCGGCATGACGACGCTCATCGACGACCTCGTCGTGCTGACCGACTTCGCGCGGCGGCAGTGGCTCACGGTCGCGCCGAGCACCGGGCTCCTGTGGCGCGGGCGGTGGCTCGCGCTCGCGCGGGGCAGCTTCGAGGCGGCGATGGTGCAGGGCGCGCCCGCGATCGTCGCCAGCTGGGCGCCGGAGATGACGCACCGGCTGTGCTTCGGCCTTGGGGCCTTGCGCGAGCAGCTGATCGCTGCCGAGGCCGGCCTCGACGATCGCGTCGTCGAGCTGCTCAAGATCCAGCTCGTCCGGGATCTGCGCGATCGGTTCTCTGGCGCCGATTACTTCCACCTGGCCGCCGTCACGCCGGCCGGCGATCTGTGGTTCGAGCGCACGCACCCGGGCGGCCTGATCCGCGGGTTTTCGGTCCCGCGCGCCCTGTACGAGGCGCTCGCGGGCGACCCGGCGCTGCCGGCGCTCATCGCGCTCGCGTTCCCGGACGGCCTCGCGATCGATCACCGCGCGATGCTGATCCCGGAGGCCGACGCTACCTTCGGCGCGGCGCTGCCGTACATTGGAGGCGCATGCACGTGATCGTCCGTCTCGCGGCCGGGGCGCTCCTGGTCGCCGCCTGTAATTCGCAGCAGCCGCAGGGGAGCGGCGGGCCGGGGCCGGGGCTGGACCCGCCCGCCGAACCCGGGAGCGCGGCTGTGGCAGCGCCGCCGCCCGTCGCGCCGGAGCCCGCGCGGCCGCAGTCCACGCTCGAGCAGGTCCAGCGCTGGGCGCCCAAGGTGCACACCGTCGCGCCGGCCGGCGTCTCGGTGCCCGGCATCGATATCTTCATGGTCTCGCCGCCGGCCGGCGTGGTCTCCGCGGACGGCGTCCGCTCGTACGCGATCGTCGGCGTCTCTGGCGGTCCCGGCGGCAAGCTCCTCGAGCGCGAGGAGCTCGTGCGCGCCGCCGGGGCGGCCGTGCAGGACGCGCCCACGCTCGCGCGCCTGGCGATGCTCGTCTACCGCAAGGAGGGCGATCTGCTCGCGACCGCCGCCACCGACGCGCAGCGCAAGGCGGGGGTCGCGGCGCCCGCCATCGTCGACGGCGCCGTCGAGTTCTGGGTATGGACCACCGGCGCGAGCCGCGTGCTCATGCGCGGCAGCCTCGAGCTCGCGACGGGCGTCCTCGACTACGGCCCGCCCGTGCCCGGCCAGGAGGAGGCCGTCGCCAAGGCGCTCGCGGCGCTCGCCGGCACGAGCGCCGCGGCGCACGGGCCGGCGCTGAAAGCGCTCGGCGGCGCGTGCGCGTCTCACCGCAAGGCGCGGCGGGCGCTCCTCGACGCGCTGGCGCACCACGCGCGCGCCGAGACGCGCGCGGCGGCGGCGGCGGGGGCGGGCGCGTGCGGTGCGGCCGCCTTCGAGCCGCTGCTCCAGGCGATGGAGAGCGACGCGTCGGTTCCCGTGCGCGCGAAGGCCGCGACGGCGCTCGGCGCCCTCGGCGACGGCCGGGCGCGGCCCGCGCTCGAGCGGGCGGCCAAGAGCGACAGCCCCGCGCTCCAGCAAGCTGCGAAGCAGGCCCTCGGCAAGCTGAAGTAGCCGGCGCGCCGCGCTGCGCCGCTGCGCGAAGCTGCGCCACGTCGCGAGCTTCCTCGACACGGCCGGTGAGACAGCCACATGGTAGTCTGCGGGCGTGCTCGCCGAGATCGGTGCGGTGGTCGCTCGTGTCCGGGCCCGGACCGGAGCCTCGCTGGCGGCTCTCGCCGATCGTATCGAGTGCGACGTAGCGACGCTGGAGCGGCTGGAGGCGGGCCAACCCGGGGTCTCCACGACGCAGCTCGACGATCTGGCCGAGGCGCTTGGCCTGGATCCGCGGGCGCTGCGCCGCGGCGAGGAACGTCTGCGGCCGGCGCCGACCGTGTTTCTCCGGCACGAGCGGATGCAGGACTTCCGCAATGACGATCTGAATCTGCTCGACGACGCGATTGCACAGGCGCGTACGTTGACCGCGCTGGGGCAGCTCTTGCAGGAAGCTCCGGCCGAATGGCCGGGCGCCGGCTTCCGGCGCTCGGAGTCGCCGCACGACACCCCGGAAGCTGCTGCCAGGCACGGCTACCAGCTCGCTGGCGACCTCAGGCGAGCGCTGGAGCGCATCACCGAGCCGCTGGATGACATCCGCGCGCTCGTCGAGGAGCGGCTCGGGATCGCGATCGTGCTGCGCGAGCTCTCGACCCGCGCCGCGTGTGCCGTCAAGGCGGGGGATGCGGCGGCGATCGTCCTGAGCGGCGGCTCTTTCAGGACTGCGTCGCGGGCGCGGGGCGCGATCGCGCACGAGGTGTGTCACATCCTCCACGATCCGGATCGCGAGGGCGTCCACATCGTGCTGGATCGCGACAGCGACAGGAGCACTCACGCGAACGAGCAGCGCGCGCGCGCGTTCGCGGCCGAGCTCCTGCTCCCCCGCGCTGGCCTCAATCGGCTGCTGGGCGTGCCTCGCAGCGTCCGCGAGCAGGACACGGCCAAAGAGCTCGTCATCCAGGCCATGGAGCATTTCGGTGCCTCATGGCAGATCACGGCGAATCACCTGTGTAATCGCGAGTTCGTGGACATGAGCCTGCGAGTCTGGCTCGAAGCGCTCGAGGCTCACGCCCTGTCCGCAGCGTGGAAGGTGAGCTTGCCTCCGCTCGGCGGCCCTAGCGTGCTGGTCGCGGACCGGGTCGCGCGCGCATACAAGCAGGCGCTCATCACCGACGGTGAGGCGCGTGACGCGCTCGGCCTCGAAGCGATCGATCCGCTGCCCTGGGATGCCGAGCGTTGACCTACCTCTTGGACAACAACGTCGTCTCGTACTTCCTGCACGCGCGCCGCGAAGCCGATCTGATGGAGGCGGCGCGTCGCTGTTCGCTCGCGATCGCCGAGGAGGTTCGCAAGGAGCTGCGGCGATCGCGCCGCGATGGCGACCGCTTCACGGCATGGTTCGCCGACGGCGCGGTCGCGAGCCTCCCCATCGCGGTGGGCTCCGACATCGATGCGACGTACCAGGCGCTGACGCCGCCCACGACCGAGCGGGGCAAGGGGGAGCGGGCGAGCATCGCCCTGGCCGCGCACGATCCGTCGCTCGTGCTGGTGGCGAACGATCGGAACGCGATGTGGCTCGCCCTGGCCGAGCTCCATCATGCAGGCGAGCGGATGATCGGCGTCCCTGTCTTCCTGCGCAGGCTGCACGAGCAGGCAGGGCTCGTCCCGGATGCGGTCGATGCAGTGACGGCGGTCTATCCCGGACGGCGGCCGACGTGGTGGGCGGACTGGAGGGCGAGGCTCGGGGTCGCGACCGCGCCGGTCTGAGCCGGCTCGCGCTGCTCGATCTGACCGGGCCTCCGTGAGCTTGCCGCCGTCACCGCCGACGTCCGCGAGGGCGGGCGAGAGGGCCGGCGCCTGGGCAGGAGGTGATGCCGCCATAGGTAGGAAGGGCGGATTAGTCGTCATCCGACGCGGGGGTATCTGTCTCTTTGTCAGGGGAGCGAGCGGCTGTCTTGCGCGCCCGTCGTGCGGCCTTCTTCGCGTCCAGAGCGCGCAGCCGTTCCTCGATCGATGCCACGACCGCGGGTCGCTCGCGTCCGAAGCGCTTGAAGTACAGGTCTTCGATGAACATCGGCAACGGGAGCTTCCACGGCTCCTGGTGATGGTTGTCGATCTTGCCGAGCTTCGTCGGGTTCATCCCGAGCTCGCGCGCCATCTGGACATGGGCATGTGACAGGCCGTGGCGCTTGCGCGCCGCGATCCAGTCGCGAAGCTTGTTGCGATCAGTCATATCGAAGGCTCCCGCCCAGCGTGTAGGGAGCCTCGTGGCGAGGTCACCCTGTGCCTGATGGTGAATCCACCCTAGCATGCAAAGTGGCCACTCTCGGTACAAGATGACTGGATCGCAGACTTTATACGATTCTCACAGATATGATTCTTATTAAGCAGGGGTTCTGTGCCTGGCAGCTGAGCCGGCAGCTCGGACTACGAGTACGACAGCTGCGAGATGACCGAGGCATGACGCAGGAGGACCTCGCTGCGAAGGCCGGGATCACCTGGCACTTCGTCTCGTCCATCGAGCGTGGGATCAAGACCGGTACGCTGGAGACACTCGCCGCGCTCGCGGCCGCGCTCGACGTCACGCTGAGCGAGCTCTTCCTCGAGATCGACCGGCCGCTGCCCCGCGAGCTGAAGCGCCTCACGACGGCACTCGCCGGCCTCTCCCCAGAGATGCAGCGCGCGGTCCTGCGCATCGTCGAGGACGCGCTATACCTCGTTACTCTGAAGTGACGGCCGCGACGAAGTGCGCCGCACGGTTCAGATCGCGTTCAGGACCCGGCTTGCGCCGTAGCGTCTTCAGGCTCACAGTCGCCTCATGAGCGTCAACGGCGAAGAGCGGCGTACCCTCGATCCGGAGGCGCCCGGACTCGATGAGGAGACGCGCCGGCGGCGAAGGGCGCTCGCGAAGTTGCAGCAGCTCTCGGTGGAGGAGCTGTTCCAGGCCATGGTAAGGGCTGGCATCTACACCGAGGACGGGGAGCTCGCTCCGCCGTATCGCGACGATGGCGAACCGAGCGCGTGTCGCCCCACGGACTGACGGCGGTCGAACGGACGGCTCGGGCGCGCTCACTTCAGGAACAGCTGGCTGGCGTCGACGCCCGGGCGCGTCTTCAGCCGCAGCTGGTCTGCCCCGCGGGCTCGTTCCAGCAGCATGGCGGCGCGTCCCTGCCCGAATGCAGCTCGGACCGAGTCGCCATCTCCCAGGCCGCCGTAAAATCCGATCGCGAAGATCTTTGCAGCCTCATCTTCGATGGTCGAGCTCATGCCGATCACGCAATCGATATGCGCACACAGAGCTTTAGCAAGTGACTCGCTATAGCAGGTGCTCAGGACGACGGCCTGGACCGACGCCCCCACGACGTGAAACGTCTCCACGATCGCGTCGTTCGGGACAGGCCGAAGCGAGCCATCGGGGCCTTCCAGGTAGATCCCCGGCGTCTGGCCGTGGCCGCTGAAGTGAACGATCTGGGGCTTGAGCTTGCGCATTGCGTGGAGGAGCCCCAGCGGCTGCGGCGCCCAGCGGGACATGAACTCGAAGCGATGTCGCAGCTTGCTTCGCTCCAGCTCCTCATGGATGTCGCGCGCCTCGCGGTCGAGCGCGAGCTTTCGAGTCCCCACTGGATTCGAGGCCAGGTACAGGATCTTGTGCTTCTTCGCCGGGCCACGTTTCTTCGACGCGACCTGAGGTCCGGCCGGGCGGCACTCGTAGGCGAGCTGGTACTGATTGTTCCGGTGCTGGAAGACGTGGACGTCCTGGAAGATGTGCGGATTGATCGACCGGCCGAGCAGGAACGCCAGGGTCGCGGGACCGGCGATGAATACGGCGAGCTCGCCGCAGCCGGGATACCAGGTCCGAATCCCCGCCATCATGTCTTCGAGCTCGTGGAGTGCCAGCGCGATCGTGGTCGCGTCGAGCGACGTGGCCGCGTGCGCCTGGATGAGGTCGCCGTGCCGCCCCTTGCGGCTCGACATCAGCCGCTCGACTTGCTCCGCGGACACCCGGATCCGGGACGAGACGAGGAGACTGAGCCGGGTGGGGGCGACGCTCGCGCGGTCCGGCCAGCGCGAGCGCTCGAAGTACGGCGCCGCGCCCGTGCTCGCGTCGCCGGGCAGGAGGCCCGGCAGATCGAGCGAGAGCACGTCGAGCGGGCCGGCGTCGCGCGGGTTGACCAGGGTCGTGATCGCCTTCTTCGTCAGTCGGTATCCCAGGTGAAAGAACGCGGGTAGTCCGGCGCGACCGGCGACCCAGTAGCGGCAGCGCGCGCCGCTCTGCTCGACGGTGCGTGCCTCGTCCACCAGGCGATCGATCGCGGCGATCACCGGCGGCCACTCCTGAGGAGTGCCGGTGGCGCATTGCGTGATGCCGAAATCGGTCAACTTCAGCACGCGTGTGGGCGTGACGCCGACGGGCAGACATCCGAGCACGGCGTCCGGGCCGATCGGATTCTGGACCGCCAGGTCCAGGAGGATGACGACGTGCGTCTCTGGCGATGTCGCTACTTGATCTCCCATTCACCCGGGAGACGAACACCGATGGCTCGATCGAACAGGTGAACGGGCTTTAGCGACCGACGGTGACAGGCCTGTCCCCAGGCACGTGCTTGGCACCCGCTCTCTGCGCGGTGGAGACATCGTCCATGTAGCCGTCCGGGCCGGGCTCCGGGATGGGCGCCTGGCTCGAGAATGCCACTGCCCGGTAGGTCCCCTCCTCGGTGAGCTCCAGCGTGATCTCCAGGCCCTGCGCGCTGCGTCGACACTCTGGACGGCCCGGGCATCGCGCGAACAGCTTGTCGCCGAGATAGATCCGAAGCTCGACGTGCGTTCCGTCTACAGGAGCCTGCGCGACCAGCTTGTCTCCGACGAGGACGTCGTCGCCGCGCCGCGGTGGGCCGGAGTGTATCGTCTTGATCGCAACCTGAGCCTGCACCAGCGGCGGCGGGGTCTCCGGCTTCGGTGTCGACGCGCAGGGGCGTAGCAGGAGCGCGGCCGCGAGCGCGGCTCCGCCCAGCGAGAGGCCGAGGATGGCCCGTCGCTGCCGGCGCTTGCGGGCGTCTACGCGTCGCGCACGCCAGCGCTGCTCGGCGCGCTCCTCCCACCCGGGCGGGGGGGAGATCTCGTCCAGATCCTGGATGCGCTCGATCAAGCGCTGGTAGGGGAGGCGCGCCGCGGTCTCCTCGGGCGTGCGCGCGGGCTCGCCAGCGTCGAGCGCGTCGAGCAGCTTGTCGTCGTCATCAGGAGGAGTTGCAGCGCTCATCGCTCGACCCCCTTCGACGCAAGGCACTCGCGCAGGCTCTTCATCGCGCGCTTGACCCGCATCCGGATCGCGTCCAGCTCGAAGTCAAGGACTTGGGCGATTTCTTCCCAGGGCAACGCCTCACGATAACGCAGCAGGACCGCGGAGGCAGTCTCGGGATCGAGCGCGGCGAGGCATGTCTCGAGCGCGCCTCGCTCCTGCGTCGTGGCGAGCTGGGCCAGCAGCTCCGGGGCCAGCTCGGGGGCATCGGCCGTGATCAGCACATCCTGGAGCTTCCGGACGCGCTTCGAAGCTCGGAGCGCGTCGAGGCACTTGCGCGTCGCGATCCGGTGCAGCCACCGCCGCAGGTGGACGACCTCGAGCATCTGAACAGGGTGCTCGAACGCCGCGACGAGCGTCTCCTGCATCATGTCCTCTGCCGCGGAGTCGTCTCGCAGGATCCGGCAGCAGAGCGTGTACACGGCCCGGCCATGGCGCTGGACGAGTAGCCGGAAGGCGGTACGCGTGTCGTTGCGACGAAGCGCCGCCAGGATCTCCTCATCACCCACCCCCACATGCTAGACGCGCCCGGATCCGGTGGATATCGAACGGGCACACGACCGCGCATGCCGGTGCCCTGCCCGGGGAGATCTCGGCACCGGGCTTGCGTGAGCGGGCCTCGCGAGCCTATGAGGAGATCGTTACTTCGTTAGGGCTCGACGCGCGCTCGGCTGGTAAGTGACGGCGGCGCGGGTTACTGCCACTTTGGCCCTTCCCGCGTGACCGCGGTGCTCTCGCGCACCTGCTGCGCGTCCTCGTCTCCGTCCTTGACGTGTGGCGTATGCCCCCGCGTGATCGTGCTCGGGTGCACTTTCTGCAATTCGTCGGTAAGCCACTGCGCGCCGTCGAGCGCGTAGACATCATCGCCGGGGGGGGGCCATGGGTTCTTGGGATCACCAGCACCTTGCAACGCCCACCCCGCTGTGATCGTGGGCGATTCCTGCTCGTAGGAGACGATGCCGGCCTTCGGCGTCACCGTGAACCGGACTCCGTTGTTGCCCTCCCCCTCGACCTTGACCAGGTAGTCGCCCTTCGTGAGATCGGCCGTCCAGGTTTCGTGGTCGCAGCGTTCGGGGTTCGGTTCGGCGTTGGGCGGGGTGAGCGAGATCGACAGCATGTCCCTCTGCTCGTTGATGATGACCAGCTGGGTCGCTTGCGGGGCACGAAGGCCAAATATCAATTTCGTCGCCATGGAGCTCCTCTTCGGTTGCCGGCCTCGAACCGGCCGGCTCGGTCTCCCCCTCAGACGACCGCTACCCATGCAACCGAACAGGGCGTATGCTTTTAGAGGCCGAGCGTCGCAGACGCTGGGCACCGAGCGTGCGTCACGGGAGACACCCCGCGTCGCCCCAGGCGCCAAAGCTCGCCCAGTCCTCCACAGGGAGCTTGCCGGCGAGCTGCCGCTGCGCGTTCGTCAGGCTATGGATCGGGCTCCGGTTGGCCGCCAGCTGCGCGTAGAAGGCCTTCGTGAGCTCCGCGGCCTTACCGTCGTCCACCGAGCGCATCGTGGCGATAACGTGGCGCGAGCCGGCCGCGAGGAACGCCGATGGGAACGCCGCCCACGACTCGCGATCGGGGCTGATGGCGGTGGCGCAGCCTGTCAGGACGGCGAGCCGCGGTCCGAGGCCGAGGTCCAGCACGTCGGCCGCGGGGAGGTCCCCGTCCGCGAGGACGACGGCGCGCCCGAGCTGTGTGGAGCTGCCGTGGACAGCCATGTGCAGGAGGCTCGCGCGTCCCGCGGGCACTACCGCGACACGGGTCGCCCCGGCCCCGACCGATGGCTTCGTGCCCATCGCTGCGGCCAGCCGCGTCGCCTCCTCGCGGGCCTTCGGGAGATCGCCGCGCGAGTCGCCGATGATGATCTGGAGATCTTCTTCCCAGAGACCCGGCGCACACCGCAGCGCTGCCAGCCCTGGCAGATAGGAGATCGGGCGATCCTCCATCAGATATCGCCCATTGCGTTGCAGTCCGGCGAACAGCACGTCTGCGAGCGGCTGGTCCGCGAGCATGCCGCTCGCCACGATGTACAGCGGCTGCTCGCTGCGCTGCAGGTTCTGCGGGATCAGCACGGCTGCGGCCCGCTCCGCGACTGCGTGATCGCCAGGGTGCGCGCGATAGTCCGCTACGGCGGCGGCCGCGCTCGCGGGCAGCTGTTGAAACGTGACCTGTCCGGTCACGACGTGCGCGCGCCAGGCCGTCGAGCCCGTTGCCACGAAGACCAGCGCCTCGCGCGCGCCGACCCGGGCTATCAGCTCCGGCCCGCTCAAGGGGCGCGCTGTCAACGCCGGGAGGCGTTGGATGCGCGCGTTCCTCAGGGCCTGCTTCGAGGTCGTGGGGCCGCGCGGGGTACGACTTAGCACCGCGTCGAGCCAGCTTCGGGCGTGGATCGACTCGGCCACGGCGAGCGCGTCGATCCATCGCCTCTGCCCCTGCTTCACCAGCAGGGACAGGAGCTCGTGATACGGCTGGATCCGGCGCGCCAGTACCCCCGGGCGCAGCTCGATCCCATCGGCAGTGCCCCGCAGCTTCTCGACCGTATCGATGGCGTCAAAGTACGCCTGCTCCGCCGCGTCCGGGCGCCCGGCTCGGTGATGCAATCGCGCGAGCTCGAGGAAGGCGCGCCAACGATAGTCCAGGTCGCGCTTGTCAGTGGCCGTTTCAGAGAGCATGCCTGCTTCGGAGAACAGACGTGTGGCGGCCTCGAGCTTGTTGCGAGACGCGGCGACATAGCCCTGGACGAGTCGCAGCCTCAAGCGAATCGCGTCAGTCTCCTTGATCTGGGCAAGCTCGCGCTCGGCGGCGTCCAGATCTCCGAGCTGACAGTAGGCATCGGCACGATTGAGGTGGATGGCCGGCACGAGATCTCGTATCCGTGCTCCGCGCCCCGCTCGGATGGCGCGAGCCACTCCCTCGGCGGCGCGATCGAAAGATCGCAGTGCTCTGCGAATCTCGGCGGGCTCGCCCAGATCTAGTCCCTAACCAAGCGCTAAGCGGGTTCATCGACTCGCCTGGGAGAGATGGGAGCGTAGCTCACGATCCATGTCGCGGCTTGGCAGCGCAACCCCGCTCAGCTTGAGCCAGGATCGTCGTCGGAAACCGCAACATGCA
>DATMCI010000277.1:0-67137 GCA_035558535.1 Kofleriaceae bacterium | reverse complement strand
CATCACGTCCATCTACGACCGCCCGTAAGCCGTGTGCGGGAAATCCGCATGCACGGTTTGAAAGGGGTCCTTGCTCAAACCCACCGGCAGGTGGGGGAAAGTTAGGTTCTACCAATGCGGGAGCTGGTGTTGGTGCTGGTCGTGCTGGCGGTGTGGTGCGAGGCGGCGTTCGCGAAGCCGAAGGTCGCGATCCTCGGCCTCGAGGTCGTCGTCTCGGGCGCGAAGGCGAACCCGAAGGATCTGCAGATCGCGGCCTCGCTCACTGACTCCTTGAGGCAGCTCCCGCGGAGCGGAGCCGGCAAGCTCGAGCTAGCGCCCAACAGCGATCGCGAGCTGATCGACGAGAAGCTCGCGGGGAGCTGCCTCACCGAGAACCTCTATTGCATGGCCCCGATCGGGCTGGGGCTCGGTGCCGACTACCTCGTCTACGGCAACCTCGTGAAGGCGACCGAGGCGGGGCAGGACGGTTACCAGGTGAGCCTCAAGCTCCTCGACGCAAAATCCAAACCGCCGAAGCTCGGAAAGATCGTCGAGACCTTCGTCCCGGTGAGCACCATTGCAGGAAGCCCCGACGGCCCGCAGGCTTGGACGCAGCAGATCTACGCGAAGCTTACTGACGATGTTGCAGAACAGGCCAGGCTGGCTGTGAACGCCAACGTGAAACGCGGCGACGTGCACGTCGACGGTGCGAAGCAAGGTCGACTCACCGGCGGCACGCTTACGCTGGCACTGCCGGAGGGACCGCACGAGGTCGTTATCGAATCACCGGGGTACCAGCGCTACCAGACGACGGTCACCGTCACGAGCGGTCAGATGACAACGGCAAACGCCAAGCTCAAGCCCAACCTGATTGATTCGTCGCTCACGCTTGGCAAGGGCAAGTTCCTGATCGCCGGCTCGACGATCAATCTGGATATCTCGGACCGCCAAAAACATCTCATGATCGACCGCTTTGGAGATTCCGATGTCGTCTCCTACGACGACCCGTTGCTACTCTCGTTCGCACCGTCAGTTTGGTATGGCCTCAATGATAATCTCACCATCGGAATTACCCACGACTTCGGGACGCTACCGTGGACGCCACGCCCAACGTTCCTCACGTCATTCGTCACCACAGACATCCAGCACAGGGACTCCGCCTTGGGTGCGGGACTCTGCGTCACAGCGCTTGAGGGAGATGAGAGCTTTACTTATTCAGCCAATGGAGTGTTAGAAGTATCGCGGCGTGGCTGTCCGGCGTCTCACACATCGTCAATCTATAACAGCGCCGGCGCCGATATCCTCTATTCACTCAAGCAAGGAAGACTCAGCCTGGCCGCGCATCCCGGAATCGATATGTCAGTGCGTTATCCGTTCAAGCTCGACATGCGGCTCGGAGCGTTGGGCCACATCACGGTGAACGACAGACTCTCGTTGGTCTTCGAGCCACGGTTGCGATTTGACCTCATTGATGGCTGCCGCGGTGACTCCTGCGATGAGTCCAACCATAACATGGTTGAGCTCCCGGTTTGGAGCTGGGTTCATATCAATCACATGTTCAGTATATACCTCCACACTGCATTCAATAACATCAACGGCGATCTCGAAGGCATCCCACTGCAGCTCGGCGGCAACTGCAGGATCAGTCAGAGGCTCATGTTCGGACTCGACTTCGGGTTCCGAGATATTTATAAGAATAGCAACAAAGCCCCAAGTATAACCAACCCCGATATAATTAATCGTTTCGAGAGCCGCGCCCTCGGCCTTCGCGTCATCTACACTCCCTGAACACCGAGTCACGGATCCAGCTCACGCAGGCTATCCGGGATCGATCCCTCTCCGCATGCATACCTGAGAGAGCTGGCCCCGCCTCGCGGCCGGCAGACGCCTGAAGTACAGCTTGGCTTGGCCTGCGTTTCCGGCATTACAGGCGCTCATGTACGCCTTCACATGAGCTCGCTCATCGGCCCTGCACTTGGACGCACGATCGAACATGGCGAACGCAGCGGCGTGCTGCCCTGCCGCCACCTGCTCGTCGCCCTTCTTCATGAGCTCCTCGAAGGAGCACCGCGTGGATGGTGGTGATGGTGGTGGAGCTGCAGCCTGCGCGTTGTCCTTGTCGCTCTTCTCGGACACAGTCTTCGCCACGGCGTCGGGCACGATGTTCTTGTCGCCTCGGCTCCAGGTTCCTTCGGGAGACACCGGTGGAATCGGCGGCGGCCGGGCGTCGTTGTCGGCGACCCCCGTGTCGATGCCGGCCGGCGTCCCGGCTTGTGTGTCCGCAGGCGCGGAGTTCCCGACCGTGCGCGGCGGTTCGTTCGTGCTCCGCAACTCGGGGGCCTGGATGACGCGCGCCTTCTTGCGCGGCACCGCCGGCTTCGCACCGAGATCGCCGTCGGGCGGCGCGGCTGCCCGCGGCTCCGGCGAGCCGCCTGACAGCACCGCCGCGATCGCGATCCCGGCACCGAGGAGAACCACCGCCGCCGCCCCCAGCACGACCCCGCGCCGGCTCGACGCCGCGCCGGGGCCCGCGACGCGCGGATCGCGCGGCAGCTGCTCGCCCCGGCTGCCGGACAGCGTGCTGACCTGCGTCACCACCGCTGGCACCGGGACGAACGCCGACGGCCTGGCGTCGACTGCGGCCGGCGGCGGACCCACCAGTGGAGGCAGCGCCCCGCCCTCCGTCCCCGGCCGGTGCACCGCGCGGCCGCCCGCCGAGAACGGCTGCAGCGCCGCGGTCAGCTCGGCCATCTGCTGGAACCGCTCGGCCGGGTTCTTCGCGAGCGCGCGCATCACCGCCGCCTCGAGCTCGGGCGAGGCGTCCGGTCGCAGGCCGCGCAGCGCCGGCGGCGCGATGTACAGGTGCTTGCCGAGGATCTCGCCGGCCCCCGCGCCGACGAACGGCGGCTGGCCGGTCAGCATCTCGAACAGGATGCAGCCGAGCGCGTAGACGTCGCTGCGATGGTCGACCTCGCCGGCGCCACTGCACTGCTCCGGCGACATGTACGCGGGCGTTCCCATCATCATGCCGGTGCTGGTCCTCTGCGTGTCCAGCCCGTCGCCGAACAGCTTGGCGATGCCGAAGTCGAGCACCGTGGCGCGCTCGCCGATCGCGACCTCGTCGTCGGGCACGAGCACGATGTTGTCGGGCTTGAGATCGCGGTGGACGATGCCCCGCGCGTGCGCGGCGGCCAGGGCCGAGGCGACCTGGCGCCCGATCGTGGCGGCGAGCTGGACGGGCAGCGGCCCCGTCGCCCGCAGCCGCTTGGCGAGGCTGTCCCCGGCGAGCAGCTTCATCGCGAAGTACGCGGAGCCGTCGGTGTGCCAGCCGACGTCGTAGATCTCGACGATGCCGGGGTGGTTGATGCTCGCGGCGGCCTTCGCCTCGTTGAAGAACCGCTCGACGATGTCGCGCCGGCCGGACAGCTCGGGCAAGAGCTGCTTGATCGCCGCGCGGCGCCCGAGCCGGACGTCGACCCCCACGTAGACGACGCCGAACCCGCCGGTCCCCAGCGTCCCCTCGATCCGGTACGCCCCGATCTGACTCCCCTCCACCGCGGGCGAGCGTACTACGACCGCGGCCACGACGCGCGCCCCAATTGAGTCGTGCCCGGGACCTTGCGCCGGAATCTGAACGTCGCTTAGGCTGCCAGACCGCACGCACCCTCTTGAAAAGGACTATCGATGAAGGCATGTGTCGCGGCGGTGCTCTCGGCCACGGTCTTGTTCGCCGGCGGTTGCAAAAAGGACGAGAACAAGACCGATAACAAGGGCGCGACAGGCGGCCCGCAGGGCTCTGCGACACCGGCCGGGTCCGGCGGCGCCGCGCCGGCGGTCGGGGTCGAGATCGCGATCCTGTGCGGCTCGGTCGGCAAGGAGCTCGATGTCTGCAAGCAAGGCGTGGAGGCCTGGGAGAAGAAGACCGGCAACAAGGTCAAGGTGGTCACCGCCCCGCCCTCGTCCACCGAGCAGCTGGCGCTCGCGCAGCAGCACCTCGCGGCCGGCTCCACCGACATCGACGTGTTCAACGTCGACATCGTGTGGCCCGGCATCCTCGGCACGTTCTTCCTCGATCTGAAGCAGTACTCGAACGGCGCCGAGAAGGAGCACTTCGAGGCGATCGTCGCCAACAACACGATCGACGGCAAGCTCGTGGCCATGCCGTGGTTCACCGACGCCGGCATCCTCTACTACCGCAAGGACCTGCTCGAGAAGCACAAGGAGAAGGCCCCGACGACGTGGGAGGAGCTGTCCGCGACCGCGAAGAAGGTCCAGGAGGCGGAGCGCAAGGGCGGCAACAAGGACATCTGGGGCTTCGTCTTCCAGGGCAAGGCGTACGAGGGCCTCACGTGCAACGCGCTCGAGTGGGTCGCGAGCTTCGGCGGCGGCACCATCATCGACGCCGAGGGCAAGGTCACCATCGACAACCCCGACGCGGCGGCCGCGCTCGACCTCGCCACGACGTGGGTCGGCTCGATCTCGCCGCCGGGCGTGCTGAGCTACCAGGAGCAGGAGTCGCACGCCCTCTTCATCTCGGGCAACGCCGTGTTCATGCGCAACTGGCCGTACGCGTACGCGCTCTCGCAGGAGGAGAAGAGCCCGGTCAAGGACAAGGTCGGCATCGCCGTCCTGCCCAAGGGGGCCGGCGCGAACGCGCGCAGCGCCGCGACGCTGGGCGGCTGGAACCTCGCGATCTCGAAGTTCTCGAAGCACCCCAAGGAGGCGGCCGACCTCGTGCTGTACCTGACGAGCCCGGAGGAGCAGAAGCGCCGCGCGATCGTCGGCAGCTACCAGCCCACGGTCGTCAGCGTGTACCAGGACAAGGACGTCCTCGAGAAGAACCCCATGTTCTCGAGCCTCGTCGACACGTTCAAGAACGCCGTGCCGCGCCCGTCCACGGCGACCAAGAGCAAGTACAACCGGGCCTCGACGGACTTCTGGGACGCGGTCCACGCGGTGCTCTCGAAGAAGGCCAAGGCCAAGGACAGCCTCGCCGAGCTCAAGGGCAAGCTCGAAGGGATCAGCCGGGGCGGCAAGTGGTGATCGCCCGCGCGGCCCGGGTGCCGATCCGGAAGCAGAGCGACTGACGTGGCCGACAAGCTGTCACGCAGCCGGGTCCGCTCGGCGTGGGTGTTCCTCGCGCCGACGTTGATCGTGCTGGCGCTGGTCGCGGCGTGGCCGCTCCTCCGCACCATCTGGTACGGGTTCACCGACACGAGCCTGCTCGAGATGGAGAAGTCCAAGTGGGTCGGGCTCGACAACTACACGGGCAAGGGCGGCCTGCTCCACAACAAGGAGTGGTGGCAGGCGGTGCGGAACACGCTGTGGTTCACCCTGCTCACCGTGTCGATCGAGACCGTCCTCGGGACGATCATCGCGCTGGTGCTGCACCGCTCGTTCCCCGGGCGCGGCCTCGTGCGCGCCGCGGTGCTGATCCCGTGGGCCATCCCCACGATCGTGTCGGCGCGGATGTGGAGCTGGATGCTGAACGACCAGTTCGGGATCATCAACCACATGCTCCTCGGGCTCGGGATCATCGACACGCCCAAGGCGTGGACGGCGGATCTGGCGATGACGTCGATCGTCCTGGTCGACGTCTGGAAGACGACGCCGTTCATGTCCCTCTTGATCCTCGCGGCGCTGCAGATGCTGCCGAAGGAGTGCTACGAGGCCGCCCAGATCGATGGCGTGCACCCGGTGAAGGTGTTCTTCCGCGTCACGCTGCCGCTGATCCGGCCGGCGCTGATGGTCGCGGTCATCTTCCGCGCGCTCGACGCGGTCCGCGTCTTCGACCTCGTCTACGTGCTGACCACCGGCACGAAGGACATGGCGACGATGTCGATCTACGCGCGGCAGCAGCTCATCGACTTCAACGACGTCGGGTATGGCTCGGCCGCCTCGACGCTCTTGTTCTTCATCGTCGCGCTCCTGACGATCCTGTACATCTTCGTCGGCCGCGTGAAGCTGGGAGACAAGTGACGTGACGGCCGGCACCGCGATCAAGAAGGGCCTGTTCTTCCTGCTCGTCGTCGCGATCGTCTTGTACGCGGTCTTCCCGTTCTACTACGCGATCCTGTCGTCGCTGAAGACCGGCTCCGAGCTGTTCCGGGTCGACTACTTCCCGCTCGCGTGGAACTTCGACAACTACGTCAGCGTGTTCAAGCAGAACCCGTTCGCGACCAACATCTTGAACTCGGTGCTGGTCGCGTTCTTCACGGTCGTGCTGTCCTTGTTCCTCGGCGTGACGGCGGCCTACGCGCTGGCGCGCGTCCGGTTCCGCGGGCGCGGGCTCCTCCTGCTCACGATCCTCGGCGTGTCGATGTTCCCGCAGGTGGCGGTGCTGTCCGGCATGTTCCAGCTCATCCGGACGCTCGGCCTCCACAACAGCCTCCCGGCGCTCGTGCTCTCGTACATGATCTTCACCCTGCCGTTCACGGTCTGGGTGCTGACCACGTTCATGCGCGATCTGCCCAAGGAGCTCGAGGAGGCGGCGATCCTCGACGGCGCATCGCCGTGGAAGATCCTGACGCGCGTGTTCCTGCCGCTCATGTGGCCGGCGATGGTCACGACCGGGCTTTTGGCGTTCATCGCGGCGTGGAACGAGTTCCTGTTCGCGCTGACGTTCACGCTCACCAACGACAAGCGCACGGTGCCGGTGGGGATCGCGCTGATGAGCGGCGCGAGCTCGCACGAGCTGCCGTGGGGCAACATCATGGCCGCGTCGGTGGTCGTGACCCTGCCCCTGGTCGCGCTGGTCCTGGTCTTCCAGCGGCGGATCGTCTCCGGCCTGACGGCCGGCGCCGTGAAAGGGTAACGCCGGTGGCAGAGGCAGAGGCAGAGGCGAAGACACCGGCGAAAGCGAAGGCCAAGGCCAAGTCAGCGCCCGACCAGGCCGGCGAGCCCGCGATCGCGCTGCGCGGCGTGGGCAAGCACTTCGGCAAGACGCGCGTGCTCGAGAGCATCGATCTCGAGATCCTGCCCGGCGAGCTGTGCGTCTTCGTCGGGCCGTCCGGCTGCGGCAAGTCGACGTTGCTCCGCATCATCTCCGGGCTCGAGCGCGGGACGAGCGGCGATCTGTTCATCTTCGGCCGCAAGATGAACGACGCGCACCCGTCGCAGCGCGGGATCGCGATGGTGTTCCAGTCCTACGCGCTCTACCCGAACATGACGGTGTACCAGAACCTCGAGTTCGGGCTGCAGCTCCCCGCGTCGCAGAAGGACGAGAAGGAGCGGCGCATCCGCGAGGCGGCGCGCATGCTGCAGATCGATCAGCTCCTCCAGCGCAGGCCGCACGAGCTGTCCGGCGGGCAGCGCCAGCGCGTCGCGATCGGCCGCGCGCTCACGCGCCAGCCGAAGATCTTCCTGTTCGACGAGCCGCTGTCGAACCTCGACGCCGCGCTGCGCGTGTCGATGCGCGCCGAGCTGACCCGGCTGCACAAGCAGCTCGGGACGACGATGGTGTACGTGACCCACGATCAGGTCGAGGCGATGACGATGGCCGATCGGCTCGTCGTCTTGAACGGCGGCCACATCGAGCAGTCCGGGCCGCCGCTCGAGGTCTACCAGCGGCCGCGCACGCTGTTCTCGGCCGGGTTCCTCGGCTCGCCGCGGATGAACTTCCTGACCGGCGCGATCTCCGATCGCATGGCCGAGGGCGTGGTCATCGAGCTGACGAGCGGCGGCGCGGTCCGCGCGAAGGTCGCGTCGGAGGGCGCGATGATCGGCGACCAGGTCACCGTCGGCGTCCGCCCCGAGCACATCCAGCTCCAGGTCGGCGAGGACGGGCCGCTCGCGGCCAAGATCGCGCTGATCGAGGACCTCGGCGATCACGCGATCGTGCACCTCGATCGCGAGGGCGTCGCCGGCCCCGTGCTCGTGCGGGTCGATCGCCCGCCCGCCGCCGAGGGCGCGCAGGTCCGCTTCACGCTGCCGCCCGCCGAGGTCCACGTCTTCGGAAAAGACGGCCTGGCGCTACCGAAGCCCTGAGTCGCGAGCGCCAGCGAGCGACGAAGCTCGGGGTCACCACCGCCTCGCGGCGCTCCCCAGCCTCGCGCCACCTCGCGCCGCGCCGCGCCGCTCCGCTTCACCCCGCCGGCGCCCGCGTCCCGAAGTACACGCCGAACGCCGGCAGGTGCAGCGTGCCGCCCTCGGCGCGCGACACAAAGCCGTGCCCGTCGCACGGCGTCCAGCCGTCCTCGATCGCCCACGTCGCCGGCTGGTTCGACAGGTTCAGCACGCACAGGAGGCGCTCGGACTCGTCGTAGCGCTCGAACGCCCAGATCGGCGCCGGCGCCTCGCGGAGCATGATCGCCCCCGTGCGCAGCACCGGGTGCGCCTTGCGGAAGCGGAGCAGCCGGCGGCAGCGCGCCAGCACCGAATCCGGATCCGCCGCCTGCGCCTCGATCGCCATCGCGCGGTGCTCGTCCGGCATCGGCAGCCACGGCGCGCCCGTCGAGAAGCCCGCCGTGGGCGCGCCCGCCTGCCACGGGATCGGCGTGCGGCTGCCGTCGCGGCCGGGGAACAGCGGCCAGAACTCGATGCCCCACGGATCGGCCATGTGCTCGCGCGGCACGCTCGCCTCCGTCAGGCCCAGCTCCTCGCCCTGGTAGAGGCACACGCTGCCGCGCAGCGAGAACAGGCACGCTTGCAGCAGCGAGGCCAGCGCCGCGCGATCGCCGGACAGCTCCGGCAGGACGCCCCAGCGGCTGACCGCGCGCGGCACGTCGTGGTTCGAGAACGCGTAGGTGGCCCAGCCCTCGACGACCTGGGACTCGAGCGCGTCCACCACGCGGCGCAGATGATCGCAATTGAACACCGGCTGCGTGAGCAGGAAGTTGTAGCCCGTGTGCAGGCGCTTCTGGGCGGTGTACCGCGCCGTCGTCTCCACGCTGTCGGAGTCGCCGATCTCGCCCATCGTGAAGGCGCCGTACGGCTCGCACAGCGCGCGCACGCGCTCGAGGAGCCCGAGGATCTGCGGCTGATCGCGGTCGTGGACGTGGACCTGGTAGCGGTACGGGCTGAACACCGGCCCCGTCGTGTTGAAGTTGAGCTCGTCCGGATCGCGCGGCGGGTTGTCGCGCAGGAGCGGATCGTGGATGAGCGTCGTGATCGCGTCGAGCCGGAAGCCGTCGACGCCCTTGTCGAGCCAGAACCGGGCCTCGCCGAGCATCGCGTCGACCACCGCCGGGTTGTGCCAGTTGAGGTTCGGCTGCTCGCGCAAAAAGTGGTGCAGATAATACTGCTGTCGCCGCGCCTCCCATTGCCACGACGGGCCGCCGAACACCGCCAGCCAGTTGTTCGGCGGCGAGCCGTCGGGCCGGGCGTCGGCCCACACGTACCAGTCCGCTTTCGGGTTGTCGCGGCTCGTCCGGCTCTCCTGGAACCACGGGTGCTGATCCGACGAGTGCGGCAGGACGAGATCGATCAGCACGCGCACGCCGCGCTCGTGCGCCGCGGCGATCAGCCGATCGAAGTCGGCGTCCGTGCCGAAGATCGGATCGACGGCGCGGTAATCGGCCACGTCGTAGCCGTAGTCCTTCATCGGCGAGCGGAAGAACGGCGAGATCCAGATCGCGTCGACGCCGAGCTCGGCGATGTGATCGAGCCCGGCGATGATGCCCGGCAGATCGCCGATGCCGTCGCCGTTCGAGTCGCGGAAGCTGCGCGGGTAGATCTGGTAGATGACCGCGCCGCGCCACCAGGGGTGTGTCATGGGCGGGAGCTATACCGCATCGGGCCCGCGCCGCGCCGCCGCCGGGCCCGCATCGTCTGCATTCATTCGGCCTGCCGAGCGCACCGCTATCGAGTGATAGGCTCCAAGGCACATGGCGTCGAGCAAGCGCGGCAAGCGCGGTAAGACCAACGACGACGCTGGCGCGAGCGGCGACATCGAGACGCCGCAGGGGGGCGTGGTGTTCCCAGACCACGCCGATCATCTGCCCGCGCCGCCAGATCCGCTGGATCCACCGGATCCCTGGAACACCACGAACCGCATGAACGAGACCGTGCGGGCCGGGCTGCCGCCCGCGGGTCCCAGCGAGGCCTGCCTGGTGCTGCTCTATCCCCCGGGCCCGGACATGGGGAAGCGCTTCCTGCTCCCCGGCCAGGAGCTCTTCCTGGGCCGGGATCACGGCTGCGACATCAAGATCGATCGCGACTCGATCTCGCGCCGCCACGCGCGCCTCTCTTGCAGCGAGGGCGGCTGGCGCCTCGAAGATCTGGATTCGACCAATGGCACGTACATCAACGACGTGTCGATCCGGGAGGCGCCGGTCCGCGCCGGCGACCTCATCCGGCTCGGCGGCGTGATCCTCAAGTTCCTCGCCGGCGCCGGCATCGAGGCCGGCTATCACGACGAGCTCTACAAGCTGTCGATCCAGGACGCGCTGACCAGCGCGTACAACCGGCGCTACTTCCTCGAGGCCTGCGCGCGCGAGGTCATGCGCAGCGCGCGCTACCGCCGCCCGCTCTCGCTGCTCATGCTCGACGTCGATCACTTCAAGGCGATCAACGACAAGCACGGCCACATCACCGGCGACCACCTCCTGCGCGAGCTCGTGCGGCGCGTCCGCGGGCGGCTGCGTCCAGAGGCCCTGCTCGCGCGATATAGCGGCGGAGAGTTCGCCATCGTGCTGCCGGAGGCCGATCTCGCCGGCGCGCGGGCGCTCGGCGAGCAGATCTGCCGGCTCGTCGCGGAGCACCCGTTCGAGGCCGAGACCCTGCGCCTGCCGCTCAGCGTCTCCATCGGGGTCGCGTGCGGCGAGGGCGACGCGCTCGACGTCGGCAAGCTCCTCAAGCTGGCGCGCGACAACCTGCACCGCGCCAAGCGCGAGGGCCGAAATCGCGTCGTCGCCGGCGTCAAGGAGTGGCACCGCTGGCGAGCGGAGCCGAGCTTCCACGCGCAGGTGTCTGGCCAGACGGCCGTCGCCGCGCTGGCGCTCCTGGCTCGCGACCAGACCCTGGCGAGCGCGGGGGGCGCGGCGTACGTCGATGATCTCGAGGGCCTGCTCTACGCGCGCCTGCGCGAGCACCAGCAGGCCGACCATGAGCTCCTGTTCGGCGAGCTCGACGGCGGGGGCGGCAAGCTCCTGGTCGGCGTCCGGGGACGCAGCTCGGCCCATCACCTGCGCGCGATCCTCTTCGAGGCCGTGCGGCGGTGCGCGGCGGAGCGGCCCGACGCTCGCTTCGCCATTGGCCCGATCGTGCCGGCCCGGGACGGCGCCCGCGCCATCGAGGAGGCGGTGGCCGGCCTCGACGACGAGATCGCCACGCTCGAGAACGGCCATCACCTGCCGCAGCCGCTCGCCTTGGCGCTGCACGCGCTCGATGGCACGACGACACGCGTCGTGACGTCCGTCCTCCGGCTCGGCGACGCGCTCCTGCAGTGGGTGGCGCTGTGCGCGGCCGCGGAGGTCGTCGCCGCCGGGGGCGCCACGCGGACGGCCGCCGCGCTGCGGAGCTGCCTCGAGGGCGGCGCCCCGCTCGCGCGCTGGCACACGCTGCTCGCCGTCTCCGTCGACGAGCTCCTCGAGTCGGGTGCCGTCCACGACCACGCGTGGCGGACGTGCTTCGGCGCCCCGGCGGCGCGCGACGAGGTGCTCGCCTCGCTGCGCGCCCTCGTGGATCTGCGCGACACCTACGCGCGCGACGCGGCGAGCGGTGACGAGCACCTGACGCGCAAGATCCTCGAGGAGGCCACGCCCCGCCTCCGCCAGCTCATCCGGCGCGATCTGCGCGCCATCCTCTCGCTCATCCCCGCCGAGGTCGGCCACGTCCGCTTCGAGGGCGAGCTGCAGTCCTATCGCATGACCCGCCTGATCGGCGACGGGCTGGCCGCGCCCGTCTCGATGTACTCGCGCCGGCGCATGAACCCGGGCCTGTGGCTGTGCGATCCGAGCGCCGATCGGGCGATCCCGCTCGAGCCGCTCTGCGTCCGCGACACGTGCCCCAAGTGCGGCGCGCGCGAGCTCTTCCTGCTCCATCGGCACGACGAGCTGGAGCTCCGCAACCCGGGGACCGGGCACGTGTTGCGGAAGGCCATCGACGACCTGCCGCTCGCGCCCGAGGCGCGGGATCGGCTGGCCGAGCTGATGGCGCCCGCGCCGGTGCCGGTGCCCGCGAGCGCGCCGGCGCCCGCGAGTGTGCCGGTGCCTGCGAGTGTGCCGGTGCCCGCGAGCGTGCCGGTGCCCGTGCCGATGCCCGCGCCGCCGCCGGTGCGAGCGCGTGGCGGTGGCGGTGGCTCGTCGTCACCGGGCTGGCCCTTGGACAGCGACGGCGACGCGACCGTGGTTGGGGTGCGCGGCGTCGCTTCGGACAGCGAGCCATCGCGGCCGGTGCAGCAGGTGATGGCGCCCTCGGCGACGACCGCGAAGCACACGATCCTGTTTCTGGCCGCCAACCCGCTCGGGACCGATCACTTCGCGCTCGACCGCGAGGCTCGCGCGATCCAGGTCGAGCTCGAGCGCAGCGGCTTCCGGGACTGCTTCGAGCTCGAGACGCGGTGGGCGGCCGAGCCGCTCGATCTGCTCCGCGAGTTGCGCAAGCTCCGGCCGACGGTGATCCACTTCAGCGGCCACGGCCGCGATCACGGCGGCGCGGCCAGCGCGGCCGGCGCGGCCGACGCGGCCGACGCGGCCGACGCGGCCGGCGAGCACCGCGAGCACCGCGACGACCCGGAGCACGGCCTGTACTTCCAGGGGCCCGATGGCCAGCCGCAGCTCGTCTCAAGCGCGGCGCTCGAGGAGACGTTCGGCGCGGCCGGCTCGTCGGTGCGCCTCGTGGTGCTGAATGCCTGCTACAGCGAGGAGCAGGCCGAGGCACTGCTCGCGCACGTCGACTGCATCGTCGGGGTGAGCTGCGCGCTCCGCGACGAGGCCGCCCGCAGCTTCGCGATCGGCTTCTACGGCGGCCTCGCCGAGCGCGAATCGGTCCTGGCAGCCTACAAGCAGGGCCGCGCCGCGATCAGCCTCGAGGGTCTGCGCGACGCCGACCGCCCGCAGCTCAAGGTCCGCGCCGGCGTCGACGCCGCGAAGCTCGTCCTCGCCGCGAGGCTGCCTTACGGCTCGCAGCGGCACACCAGCGAAGCAGAAGAGCCATGAGCGAATGGAAGACCCGAGTCACGAAAGCCCAGGTCGTCAAGCCGGCCAGGGAATTGGGCGAAGCGTGCCTGGTGCTGATCTACCCGCCAGGTCCGGACATGGGGAAGCGCTTCCCGCTCCAACGCAGCGAGGTCGTGCTCGGCCGCGGCGGTGATTGCGACGTGCAAGTCGATCGCGACTCGGTCTCGCGCCGCCACGCGCGCGTGTACCGTTCGGGCGAGGGCTGGTTCGTCGAGGATCTGCAATCGACGAACGGCTCGTACGTCAACGACGTGCCGGTGACGAAGTCGCCGCTGCGCGACGGTGACTTCGTGAAGATCGGTGCCGCGATCTTCAAGTTCCTCAGGGGTACAGGGATCGAGGCGAGTTACCACGAAGAGATCTACAAGATGACGATCGTGGACGCCCTGACAGGCGCCCACAACAAGCGCTACTTCCTCGAGTTCCTCGAGCGCGAGATCGCGCGCTGCGCGCGCTATCATCGGCCGCTCTCGCTGCTCATGTTCGACATCGATCACTTCAAGGCGATCAACGACAAGCACGGCCATCTCACGGGCGACTACGTGCTGCGCGAGATGTCGCACCGGCTGCTCCACCGCGTGCGGCGCGAGGAGCTGCTCGCGCGATACGGCGGCGAGGAGTTCGCGGCCGTCTTGCCCGAGACGAACCTGAACGGCGCGCGCGAGTTCGGCGAGCAGATCCGCCGGGTCGTCTCGGATCAGCCATTCGAGTACGAGGGCGACACGTTCCCGGTCACGGTGTCCGTCGGCGTCGCGTGCGTCGAGGGTCAGGACGTCGACGTCCCGACGTTCATAAAGATCGCCGACGAGAACCTGTATCGAGCGAAGCGCGAAGGCAGGAATCGGGTTGTGGCAGGCTCCCCCACTAGGGTTACGCGACCTACCGCCGATCACGGCCAGCGCGAAGGCAAGAATCGAGTCGGGGCCGACATCCCTAAGTGGCCCCGATGGAACGCGGATCCTGCCTTCCGTTCTCAGGTGTCCAGCAAGATGGCCGTCGTCGCGTTGTCGCTCCTCGCACGCGACCAGATCCTAGCGAGCTCCAGCGGAGTGGCATACGTCGATGATCTCGAGGGGCTGCTTTACGCGCACCTGCGCGAGCAGCAGAGGCCAGAGCAAGCGGTCTCATTCGGAGCCCTCGAAGGCGGCAGCAAACTCCTGGTCGGCGTTGAGGGGCGTAACCCGACGCACCGCCTGCGCGCGATCCTCTTCGAGTCCCTGCGGGGATGTGCGGAAGAACGACCAGAGGCGCGATTCGCCGTCGGTCCGATCGCCTTGGCCAGGGAAGGTGACAGGGCGCTCGAGGACACGGTGGCGGGCCTCGATGAAGAGATTCGCGTCCTCGAGAATGGCCATCACCTGCCGCAGCCGATCGCCGTGGTGCTCCGCGCGCTCGAGGGTGTGACGTCGGCGCGCGCGAAATCCGTCCTCGAGCTCGGCGAGGCGCTGCTGCAGTGGATGGTGCTGTGCATGGCCGCAGAGCTCAGCATCAACGGGGGCGCGTCCAAGACGTTCGCTGCGCTGCGACGGGGCCTGGGTGAAGGCACCACGGTCGAGCGCTGGCTCGAGGTGCTCATAACCGGGATCGAGGAGCTCCTCAAGTTGCAGAGTGTGCACGCGGCCGCATGGCGCGCGTGCTTTGACAACAAGTCGGCGCGAGGCGAGGTGGTTTCTTGGCTGAGCTCCTTCGTGGAGCTACGAAACGCTTTCGCTCGCGACGCGACGGCCAGAGACGAGCACATCGCTCGCAAGCTCGTGGACGAGACCGCACCTCGCCTCCGGCAGCTTGTCAAGCGAGAGCTCCGCGCCGTCCTCGCGCTCATCCCCGCCGAGGTCGAGTTGATTGGCTTCGAAGGCGAGCTGCAGTCCTATCGCATGACCCGCTTGATCGGTGATGGCGTGGCCGCGCCCGTCTCTGTGTACTCACGCAGACGCATGAATCCAGGATTATGGTTGTGCGACACACTCGCGGATCGCGCTATTCCACTGGAGCCGTTCTTCGTCCGGGACACCTGCCCCAAGTGTGGAGCACGGGAGCTCTTCCTGCTGACTCGACTGGACGAGCTGGAGTACCGGAATCCAGCCAGCGGACATGTGCTCAAGAAGCCCATCGACGACATGCCATTCTCGCCTGCAGCCCGAGAGCGACTGCTGGAGCTGGCAGGTCCCGCGAACGTCGACGAGCCTCTCCCTCCGCGGGATCTCGAAACCGCCAAGGAAGTGGCGAGCAGTGCGCGCCATCCTGGTAAGCGAACAAGTCGACAGCCGCGAGATTTCAAAGCCGCTCAGGAAGTGACGCGCGTGATTACGGTTGCCCAAATCGGCGCGACCCTGGATGGCCATAGCGGCTCGCATCCAGTCAGGGAACCCTCGCGGCCGCGGCCAGCGCCGTCGAAGCACACGATCCTGTTCCTGGCCGCCAACCCAATCGGGACCGATCGGTCCGCGCTCGACCGCGAGGTCCACGCCATCCAGGTGGAGCTAGAGCGCAGCGGCTTCCGGGACTGCTTCGAGCTCGTGACCCGGTGGGCCGCCGAGCCGATTGATCTGCTCCGCGAGCTACGCAGGCTCAAGCCAACGGTGATCCACTTCAGCGGCCATGGTCGCCAGAGCGCGTCCGGCGAGCACCAGCTTAGCCAGGCGCCGCCCAGCGGCCTCGTCAACAAGCCCGGCGCACACGAAGACAAGCCGGAGCACGGCTTGTACTTCCAGGGGCCCGACGGCCGCGCCCAGCTCGTCTCGACCTCGGCGCTCAAGGAGACGTTCAGTGCGACGAACGCCTCGGTCAAGCTGATGGTCCTCAGCGCCTGTTACAGCGAGCCGCAGGCCAAGGCGCTGATCGCACACGTCGACTGCGTCGTCGGGATAGGCGGCGCGATCCGCGACGACGTGGCCCGCAACTTCGCGATCGGCTTCTACGGCGGCCTCGCGGAGCGCGAATCGATCGCGGCGGCATACAGGCAAGGCTGCGCCGCGATCAGCCTCGAGGGGCTGCGCGACGCCGAGCGCCCACAGCTCAAGGTTCGCACCGGCGTCGACGCCGCGAAGCTCGTCCTCGCCGCGAAGCTGCCGTAGCCTCGCGGCACGCCCGACCCCGGGCAGTCTGCTAGGCTCCTCGTCATGGTTGCCGCGACGACCTCGCCCGAGCCGGCTCCCCCCGAGCCAGTTCCCCCCGAGCCAGCTCCCCCCGAGCCCGGCGAGCAGCGGCTGCTCCTCCGCGGTGTCTCGTACAAAGACTACGTGCTGATCAGCGACGTCCTCGGACACAGGCCCGGGGTCCACCTGACCTTCCTGAACCAGACCCTGGAGATCATGACGACGTCGCTGCTCCACGAGCACCTCAAGAAGCTGATCGCGCGCCTCGTCGAGCTGCACGCGCTCGTGCGGGGCGTGCGGATCCTCGGCTTTGGCTCGGCGACCTACCGGCGCGAGGACAAGGAAAAGGGGCTCGAGCCGGACGAGTGCTACTGCATCGGGACCAAGAAAGACTTTCCGGATCTGGCGATCGAGGTCGTGGTGACCCGCGGCATGAACAAGCTCGAGGTCTACGCCGGCCTCGGCGTCGCCGAGGTCTGGGTGTACGAGAACGGCCGGTTCTCCGTGTACCAGCTCGGTCCGGCTGGCTATGCGCCACAGACTGCCAGCCAGTTCTTCCCCGATCTCGACTTCGCGATGCTCGCCGAGCACGTGGCCATGCCGGATCAGGACGACGCGGTGCGCGCGTACTGGAATCGCCTCCGAGCCTAGGCCTTGCAGCCTGGTTCAGGGCCGTGATGGCGGCGTGACCGCTGACCATGGCGCCACGGCAGCATAGGATGGGGCTCACCCATGAAGATCGCGATCGCCGCCGGCTCGATCCTCCTCGCCCTCGCGAGCCGCGCGGATGCGCAGCCGCGGAGCGAGGGCCTCGCGCTCGAGCTCGGGATCGGCGGCACGGTCGGGTCGTGGGCCCTCACGCTCGGCACCTTTTACTTCTATGAGCAAAACAACCTTGGAGACGTCGGAGCGGTCGCCTTCGGGCTCGGCACGCTCGGCATCCTGATCGCGCCGAGCTTCGGCCCCTGGTACGCGGGCAAGCCGTTCACGCGCGGACTGGGCGTGCGCCTGGCAGGCGCGGCGACCGGGGTGGCCGCGTTCGCCGTGGTGGTGCAGGAGCAGATCTTCGTGAGCGGGCCCCACCCCGACCGCACCGCGCTCGCGCCGACGCTCGCCATCACCGGCGCGGTGCTGCTCCTCGCCGGCACACTGGACGACCTCATCACCACGCCGCGGCGCGTACGGCGGTGGAACCGCGCGCACGGCTTCGCGGTCGCGCCGACCGCGGGCTCGCACGCCGCCGGCCTCGCGCTCGGCGGCCGGTTCTGACGAAAGCCGTCCCGGGGCCACCTCTCGTCAGCGGCGCCGCAGGATCGCGTTGAGCGACAGCGTGTGCTCGACCTCGTCGGATTCGAACGACATCAGGGGTTGCGCGGGCGCGTGGGTGAGCTTGAGCGCGTAGGTCAAGTAGAGCCGTAGACCCGGAGTGACCCAGTGCGAGATACCTGCCCCGCCCGTATAGTAGCTGGCGCGGATGTCGGGTGAGTAATAGACGAAGGTCTGGCCCGCGGCGCTGAGAAAGAGCCCCAGATCTTTCATCGGGTAATAGCCGAGGTCGACGCCTCCACCACCGCCGCCGTCGCGCACGTTACCCGAGAGTCCCAGCGCGAACGATCGCGCAAAGACGACGTACGCCCGGAGGCCGACGGCGCCCCAGCGGAGCTTCGCAAACGTCCCGTCGGTGTTGCGCGCATCGAAGGAATACGACGCGTCGAGCCGGGCGTCGCCGAAGCGGACGCCGAATCCGGCGCTCCCGGAGAACGTATGCGATTTGTTCACGATGACGTCGTCGAGGACGCCATATGCGTACCCGATCCTGCCCGTCAGCGCGAATTGGCGTGTCAGGTACGTGTCCACTCCCACGTCCGCGCCCATGGACGAGTACGTGCGTGTGAACGCGCCGTTCCCATAGCGGGTCGCGAAGCCCCCTCTGGAGACGCTCACGGAGAACGTGCTCGTCCGCTGCAGGAAGGGCTGCAGCGAGCGCGGGGCGTCGTTGTCGATCACCGGAGACAGGAAGACGAGCGGCGCCAGGTAGACGCTATCTCTGTTGCCGTGCTGAGCCGGCGCCGCGCTGCCGTTCGCCTTGTAGTGGATGGTATAGGCCGAGCCCGACAAGCCCGCACCCACCTGCCAGCGCGTACCAGCGCGGAGCGGCTCGGGCGGCGCAGGCGGCTCGGGCGGCGCGCTCGGCTCGGGCGGCGCGCTCGGCTCGGGCAGCGCGCTCGGCTCGGGCGGCGCGCTCGGCTCGGGCGGCGCGCTCGGCTCGGGTGGGCCGCTCGGCTCGGGTGGGCCGCTCGGCTCGGGCGGGCCGCTCGGCTCGGGCGGTGCAGGCGGCGCAGGCGCAGGCGCAGCAGGCTCGGTCGCGGCATCGCTGGGTGCAGACGCGTCCCTGCTCGGGTCGAGAGCAAAGATGTGTGCGCCGCCGGTCTGCGCCGCTGCGGGGGTGGCAACGAGGCAAAGGGCGGCGAGGCAAAGGGCTCGAATCGAGGTGATCTTTGCCTGGGGAGCGTGCAGCGTCATGGATTGTTTTTCGGAAAGCAGACAAGAAGGTGCGCGGAAGAGTCCTTATACGCCCAATCGCCGCGCGCGATCGTCGAACAAAGCAAGGAGGCGCGGCGCGAGCGCGGGATGGCGCCACGGCAGCATAAGATGAGGGGTCACCCATGAAGATCGCGATCGCCGCCGGCTCGATCCTCCTCGCCCTCGCGAGCCGCGCGGATGCGCAGCCGCTGAGCGAGGACTTCGCGCTCGGGCTCGGGATCGGCGGCACGGTCGGGTCGTGGTCCCTCACGCTCGGCACCTTCTACTTCTTCGGTGATGACGGTGGCCCCGGAGACGTTGGAGTGGTCGCCTTCGGGCTCGGCGCGCTCGGCACCGTGCTCGCGCCGAGCTTCGGCCACTGGTACGCGGGCAAGCCGTTCACGCGCGGCCTGGGCGTGCGCCTGGTGGGCGCGGTGACCGTGGTGACCGCGTTCGCCGTGGCCGTGGACGAGGGGCTTCTCGACGGCGAGCCCCACGCCGCGGACCGCACCGCGATCCCGCCGACGCTCGCCATCACCGGCGCAGTGCTGCTCCTTGCCGGCACGCTGGACGACCTCGCCACCACGCCGCGGCGCGTGAGACGATGGAACCACGCGCACGGCTTCTCGATCGCGCCGATCGCGGGCCCGCACGCCGCCGGCCTCGCGCTCGGCGGCCAGTTCTGACGAAGACGACGAAATCGGAGGAAGCATGCTCATCCGACCGGCCACCGATGACGACGCGCCGTTTCTCCGGGCGATGCTCTACGAGGCCGCCCGGTGGAACCCGGAGTGGCCGCGGGAGCCGATCGAGCAGGTCCTCGCGGAGCCGGCGCTCTGGCGCTATCACGCGGCGTGGGGCCGGCCCGGCGACGGCGGCGTCGTGGCCGAGCTCGACGGAGCGCCGGCCGGCGCGGCGTGGTACCGGCTGTTTCCGGCGGCCGAGCCAGGGTACGGCTTCGTCGACGAGGCGACGCCCGAGCTCGCCATGGCGGTCGCGCTGCCACACCGCCGCAAGGGCATCGGCAGCCGGCTGATCCGCGCCGCGATGGACCGCGCCCGCGCCGACGGCTTCCGCGCGCTGTCGTTGTCCGTCGCCGCCGCGAACCCGGCGCGCGAGCTGTACCGGCGCGCCGGCTTCGCGGACATCGGCGAGCACGGCGGCAGCTGGACGATGCGCGCGACGCTGTGAGCCCCGGCCGCGCCGCGACGCCACGCTGCAGCCGCGGCCGCCGCTCACGCCTTCTTCGATAGCTCGAAGCCGAGCGTCACGTCGAGCGTCAGCGACTGCAGCGCGCCGCCGAGCGCGCCGCTGGACGGCCGCACCGCCGCCTCGTTCGCGACCTGCGGGAAGTACGCCGAGCCCCACATCATGCCGTTCGGCGTCTCCGCCACCGTCACGATGCGGCCGAGCTCGATGCCGAGCGCCTTCGCCGTCTGCGAAGCCTTCTCCTTCGCCGCCTTGAGCGCCATCTCGCGCACCTGCTTCTTCAGCTCCGGCAGATCGCTGCGCCGGAACTGGCTCGACATCGAGCTCGCGCCCGCGTTCGCCCCCGCCTCCATGATCGGCCCGACCAGCTCGAAGCGCTTCGTCGTCGCCGTCACCGTCACCTCGGCGCGGTAGCCCGTGATCCGCTGCGTCTGGACGCCGAGCATCGTCTGCGCGTACACCGGATCGAGCCGCAGGTACGAGAGCTTGAGATCGGTGCCGCCGACGCCGATCTTCTGCAGCGCATCGACGAGCGCCTGCTGCTGCTTCTGCACGGCGGCCGTCGCCTGGCCGGGCCGCGCGCCGTCCCCGACGATCGTCATCGTCAGGTCCGCGCAGTCCGGGCTGATGTCGAGCACCGCGGTCCCGGTCACGGTCATGTTGCCGGGCTTCTCGAGCTCCGCGGCGGGGACCGCGACGATCTGCGGCGCGCCGCGATCGGCGCACCCAGACAGCGAGAGCAGCGAGGGCAGCGAGAGCAGCGAGGCGGCGAGGACGAAGCGAGCGAGCGTGTTCTTCAGCATGCGTTCTACCTTTCTCGCGCTAGAGACGGTCGAACGCACGCGCTTCATGCCCGCGCGGCCGCGGGCTTACACATGCCTTACGCGGCGGCGGCCGCCGTCGCCGTCGCCGCCGGGCGATGCGCGCGAGCACCGAGGCCCCCCGGATGACGCACGCGCGCTCGCGTCATCCGGCGATCGCGAGCCGCGAGCCGGTGGGCTCGCCGGCGAGCCCGAGGAGCTGCTTGCGCGCATCACGGAACGTGTCCGCCACGGCGACGTAGATGTCCGATCGAGAGATCGCCGTGCTCAGCGCCCTGCCGCCCGACAGCACGAGCGTGAGGCACGCCGACGTGCGCCCCCTCGCGCTGCGCTCGATCGAGACCGAGGCGTGCTCGATCGCGATGTTCGTCCAGCCGAGCCGGTCGACCCATCGCTGCACGGAGGCTTCCACGGACGGATCAGGCAGCATCCGTGCAAACTTCACGTCGATTCGCGGCGACATGGGCGCACGTCAATGCACACATCGAGCCAGCCGTACGAAGGCTTCCGTACAGAGAATCGCGCTGCGAGGAGCGCGCAAATCACCGTCACGCCCCGCACCGATTTCGGCGGCGCTGCTCCCGGGCGCAACCCGTGCGTGCTTCGAACGCCCGGTGCGCTGGAAACGATCGGTCCTCGGCTTGCACTACGAGATCTCGGAGGTGCTCCATGCGAGTTCTCGTCACCTGGGGCTCGAAGCGCGGCGGCACGGCCGGCATCGGGCGGATCATCGCGGAGCAGCTGCGCGCGCGCGGGCACGAGCCCATCGCCGTCCCGGCGGCCGAGGCGCCGCCGCTGCAGGACATCGACGCGGTCATCGTCGGCGGCGCGCTCTACGCAAACCACTGGCACCGCAGCGCGCGCCGGTTCGTCATGCGCCACACGCGGGCTCTGCGCCGGATCCCGGTGTGGATGTTCTCGAGCGGCCCGCTCGACGACTCGGCGGATCGCGGCGACATCCTGCCTCCGCGCCAGGTGCGCGCGCTCATGGATCACGTCGGCGCGCTCGGCCACATCACGTTCGGCGGCCGGCTCGAGGCCACCGCGCGCGGCCTGGCCGTGGAGGCGATGGCCAAGGAGCACGCTGGCGACTGGCGCAACCCGTCTCGCATCCGCGCCTGGACCAACGAGATCGCGGACGCGCTCTCCACGGCGCGGCCCGGCACGGCCTTCGAGCCGCACGGCCGCTCGCTCGGCCGCCTCGCCGCGTACGGCGCGGTCGGCTGGGCGCTGTGCGCCGCGACGCTGACGCTGGCCCTGCTCGTCGCGGGCGCGCCCGTCGACGTGGCGATCACGCTGCACGCGACCACGGCGCCGCTGTGGCTCGGGCTGCTCGCGCGCCGCTACCACCGCGCCGTCGGCGCGCGACCGCCGCTCGTCACGGCGCTCGCGTGGACCGCGATGAAGGCGCTGGCCGACGCGCTCCTCGTGGCGAACGTCGTCCGGCGCGACCTCGCGCTCTTGGACAGCTTCACCGGGTTCTGGCTGCCGCTCGCGCTCGCGTTCCTCGCGGCGTGGAGCGTCGGCGCGATCGCCTCGGTGCTGCCGCTGCCGGCGCGCGCCCCGGCGGCAGGCGCCCCCGCGGGCGCCCCGCTCGCAGGCACGCGTTAGCAGCGCGGCGAGCAGAGCTCCTGCACGCGCAGGCTCGGATCGGCCGCGATGTCGGCGGCGCGGAACAGCGCCGGGCGCCACTCTTTGCGCGAGTAGCGCTCGGTCTGATCGGTGAAGTGCGGCGAGCGCGGATCGCTCGAGGCGGAGTAGGTGAGCAGCGCGCGGGCCGTCGGGCCAGCGTCGGTGAAGCCGACGACCAAGAGGAACGTCGAGCCGTAGTTGACGAGGTAGCCGCCCCGGACCAGGCCGGTCGCGGCATGGACGAGGTCGCCGCGCGTCGTGCGCGGCAGCCGCGTCGTGTTCCACGTCGAGAAGTACGCGGGGTTCGTCGAGCCCTCGTCGATGCCGCTGCCGGGGACCGGGATTTTGCGGCCGCGCTTGTCGACCCACTGCGCGGCGCCGAGCGCGCCGAACGGATCGACGCCCGCGCGCTCGAGCTGGGCGATCGCGCCGGCGAGCGCGGCGATCACCGGATCGTCGCCGGTCTTCGGCGCGGGCGCGAGGCCGGCGGGCGTGTCGAGCGGGCGCGCCGGATCGAACGGCTGCGCGTAGAGCGCGTCGCGCTGCGCGGCGAAGAGCTCGCGCCAGAGCACCGCGCCGCGGCTCTCGACGTCGTAGCGGCCGTCCCACTGCGCGAGCACGTCGCAGGCGCGCGCGAGCTTCGCCGCGTCCTTGGGCCGGCGGCGCGCGGCGTCGCGGCAGCGCGCGACCACGGCGGGGCGCAGGAGCTCCGCGGTCATCGCGCGGTGATCGAGGATCGCCGCCTCGAGCTCGGCGGGCGTGAGCTTGCCGTCGGCGCCGGCCGGCCAGCCGTCGCCGGTGGACTGGAGCAGGCGCAGGTTCATGCGCGTCCGCGCGCTCGGCGGCGTGCCGGGCTCGCCGTAGAGCGGCGAGAATCCGGTGAGCGGCGCGGCCGGGTTCGTCAGCCAGTACGAGTCGTTCGCGTTCGCGACGAAGTCCCGGCGCAGGAGCCGCGGCGCGCGCGCGTACGGGATCGCGCCGGGCCGCGGCGACGCCGGATCGGCGGCGAGCGCGAACAGCGGGCTCGAGCCGTCGGCGATCACGACGCCGCGCTTCCACGCCGCGGCGAGCTCCGGGATCGCCACGCGCGCGAGCCGCAGCGCGCCGAGCGCCGCTGGCGAGAGGTCGGGGACCGCGGAGCCGTCGACGTAGAGCGCGTTGCCTTCGCGATCGGCGTAGATCGTGTTGACGAAGCCGGTGGCCTGCCAGCGCGCGAGCGCGGCCTCGAACGCCGGCAGATCGCGCGCGCGGATCATCGCGAGGTACTGATCGATCGCGCCGAGCGCGCCGCCGGCGACGTCGTGCAGCACGAACGCGTGCTGCGCGGTCCACGGCAGCTGCGCGTTCGCGATCATCGGCCCGTGGTGCGAGCGGTACGTGCGGCGCCGCAGCTCGCGCAGCGAGCCGTCGGGCTGGCGCACCGAGATCGCGTGCTCGCGGCTCGTCATCGCGCGCGTCTCGCCCGCGTAGCGGTAGCGGGTGGGCGACGCCGGATCGAGCTCGAGCCGATAGAGGATGAAGCGGCTCGAGCTCGAGAATGTGTGCGTCCACGCGTGGTGCTCGGTGAAGCCGATCTGGACGAGCGGCGCGCCGAGCAGCGACGCGCCGTAGGCGTCGAGCGTGCCGGGGATCGTCACGTGCGACTCGAAGAACCGCAGCTCGCCCTCCCACGGGAAGTGCGGGTTCGCGACGAGCATCCCGCGCCCGTTCGCGGAGCGCTCGGCGCCGATCGCCCAGCCGTTGCTCGCCGGCGCGTCGGGGCGGCGGAGATCCGGGGCCGGGGGCAGCGGCGCGCGGCGCGCCGACTTGCCGGCGCCGGGCGGCTGCGCGGCCGCGATCGCCTCGAGGAAGTAGCCGCTCGAGCCGATCACGCCGAGCTGGATCCAGTGGGAGAGCAGGTCGACCTCGTCGATCGGGCGGACCCAGGCGGCGCCCGCGCAGTCGGGCGGCAGCGCGTCGGGGCGCGTGTCGGTGAGGTACCGGTTGTAGCCGGCGGTGAAGCCGCCGAGGAGCGCCGCGGTCTCCGGCGACAGCGCCGGCAGCGCGCGGCGCGCCTGCTCGCGGAGCTCGAGCGCGAGCCAGCCGAAGTCGCTCTCGATGTTCGCGTCGCCGTCGCCGGGGCCGAGGAGCTTCGCGCGCTCGCTGCGCAGCTTCACGATCTGATCGGCGAGCACGCAGACGTGGTGGGTCGCGAACGCGTAGCCCTGGCCGAACGCGAGGCCGCCGAGGTCTTGCGCCGTCACGTGCGGGATGCCGTGGCTCGTCCAGCGGATCGTGGCGCGGTAGGCGCGGGCGGGCGCCGCGGCGGCGGCGGCGGCGGGGGCCGCGGCGGTGGGAGCGGCGGCGGCGGGCGCCGGCGGGGTGCCCGGCGCGCTCCCGCAGCCGAGCGCCAGGAGCAGCAGGCAGGCTCGCGAGATCTCCATCCTCGAGCGCTAGCACGAGAACGCGCCGGGCGGGCCGGATCGGCCGCGGACGCGAGCGCCGAGCGTGCGGATCGAGTACATCGGAGAACAGATGCGGACCGAGGGAGCTGACGAGCGCGACGAGACCGAGCCGGCCTACCTCGCGCTGTGGCGGAGCGCCGGTTTACTCTCGTACGACTCGTAGCTGCAGGGTCGGATGGTCTGGATGAGCGCGGGCTGCCGCGTCGTCGCCATAGACGGCAGCGACCTGTCGCCGGGCGATCGAAGGGCCGAGGCTGACGCGATACACCGCTCTCGGCTGCGAGCGAGTGACGAACCGCCAGGTCTCACCTCGCTTCAACCCGGCGCTGTGCAAGTACGCTGGGACTGCAGCTTCGGACAGGGGATACCAGGCCCTCTCGATGTAGACGAGATCCAGCGCGAGATCGCCAGCTCGCAACAGCGCGCCCGTGGGCCATCCGGTGGGGATCGGCTCGTCGGCGGTGCGCACATCCCAGTCCTCTGGCCCGAACCAGTCGCCTGTTTCCTGGCCGCCCAGCGCTTCGCTCCTGGCGAGGATCTGCGGGCTCAACTGATGATAAAGGTCCGTGACGGTCACGCCGCCGAACTTGGCGAGATCCCGCTCGGAGAGGCCGGTGAGAGCGAGCGCGATCTGCCGATGAAACTCTTCCTCGCCCCAGAGAGAGACGATGGAGTCGCGATCCTCATAGGCGACCCGCAGGGATGCAGGGATATACTCGGGACGGAGCTGACGCAGTCGTCGCTGTGCCTCCTGCTCGAGATGGTAGATCACGCCGAGTCCCTCCTGATCCGCCGCGATGATCTGGAGAGGCCCAGGCTCGGGTGCAGACCGAGCCACCGCACCGGGCGTGAGTAGCAGAAACAGCGCATGATCCCGCAGCACCTGGAACTCGGTGGCATCGTCGCGCGAGTTCGCGTTCGCTCGAAAGAATCGAAAGGACACCGGCCCGACCGACCACACCGCACCTCGCGCAGGCTCGAAGCTGGTGGCGCTGAGGGCTGCCTTCAGCAGTGGAATCCCGTGCGAGTCCTCCGCCACCACATCAAGATAACTGAGGACGTCGTTGCCAACGGAGTCCTGCTCCCTGCGCTGCACGACGACCCGTCCCGGATGCTGGTCGGCGATCAGCTTCACGTCCGGCGCCGTCCAGGACATCCCGGGGATGACTTCGCCCCGGTGCAAGAAGAGGAACGTGTTGACGCCCTCCTCTCCGGTCCTCGTCCGTACTCTCTGCGCGGTCAGGTACATTCAGAGCTCGATCTGCCGAACAGGCTTTGCTCGATTCTCGCCCCAGAGCTCAACATCGCGATACCTCGACTCACGAGGAGCCGATGCGATCATCCCCGGCGGCGGCAGAGAGGCGAGCCGCGTGAGAAAGGACTGCTCGTCGAGCCGTTCCCCCACACGCAATGCCTGGCTCTGGAGCACGATGATCTCATCCGAGCCACCTTCGCGGTGGATCCAGAGGCACGTGGTGTGATGACGCTCGCTGCGCAGCAATCGCAGGGTCGCGGAGCCATCGGGCGCATCACGCACCGTCTCTAGCGCCGCTTCGAGTGACTCGGCGAGGGGAGACTCCGACAATGCGATGATCTCGGCGCGTCCATCCACGATGCGCGACCGAGCATACGCCACCACCCCTTTCGCGCTCCGGATCTGATGGTGCCATTCGCTGCTGTCAGAAGCGGCCTCGCTCAACGAAAAACGGGGCGCCACGTCCCAGATCGGGATCGGCGCCGCGGAGGTCTCGATCCCCACGGTCGGCAGCTCGGAGGCCTCCAGCCAGTCGATCACATCGACCGAGAACTCCTGCAGAGCATCGCTCGGAAATGAATCAACTCGCGACATTCAGCACCTCGATTCGATACCAGGTCTCTCGCCACCGGCTCCTCTGGAGCTCTTCGAACAAGATACTTTCGACCCCTCCCTTGGCCGGATCGGCCACGCGCACTACGAGCTCGCCGCGACGGAGCTGCTGCCAGCCGAACGCGACGCGCATGTGCCCGTCCCTGCCGTTCTCGAAGATGTCGGCCAGGAGGATCGGGCGACCGGCAAAGAGCTCAGCGAAGAAGCGCTCTTTGTCCAGGAGCGCGCGCTTCCTCTCCGAACGCATCTCATTCTCTTCCAGAAGCCGGGTCACATGGTCGAAGGGGAGCTGAACGTCGCAGGGAGAGGGAGCCACACAGCACAGCTTCCCGAGTCGTCTGGATGCGATCTCGCATTGCGCGCGAGCCGAGAGGTCGAGATGACGGCGGAGCATCTGCACCGCAGCGGCCCAGCACCAGTATCCTTGCTCCTGCCTCGCACGGATCGCCTTCCCGGACGGTCCGAAGAAGGCCGCACCTGCGAGCTGCGCCTCCGCCATACCACCCGCAGGGACCACCCCCAGATCTTGGCTGGACTCCGGCTCGGACACTGGCGCAGTAGACCACGACCCAAGCCAGCGGTCGATCGCTCCCGGAACCGCACGCTCGCACTTCGAGATGGCGACGAGGAGCGGCGCGCGCCGGACCGTGCTGCACTCTGCCGGACCGAGCCGCCACGCGGCGCGTCGCCTGCGTGACACCCTGGGGCGCATGAAGAGCTGGTGGCCGGTAGCGGCGCTCGCGGCTGCGCTCGCGGGCGGATGTAGCGAGGACGACGGCATCGTCGTCGGCCCGTTCACCGGCGAGGTGCGCCGGTTCGTCGTCGACGACGTCCGGCTGCCGCGCACCCTGGCTCAGGCGATGGCGATGGGCAGCGATCTGAACGGGGACAACGTCTCCGACAACCAGCTCGGCATCGTGATCGCCGCGCTCGAGGGACAGGACGACGTCTCGCCCCACGCCGCCGACATGATCCGATCAGGCGTGCTCGGCTCGTCGCTGGAGCTCCAGGCCGACGACCTCGTGGACGATGACACGGTCGCGGTCTGGTACTTCGGCGCCGACGGGGCCGCGGCCCAGCTCACCGGCGGCCGGTTCGAGGGCGGCGTCTTTCGCCCGAACCGCACGGCGAAGACGTCCCGTCCGGGCGAGGCGGTGGTCCGGCTGCCGGTGTTCCTCGAAGCCGATCCGATCGAGATGCCGCTGCACGAGCTCGAGATCGATCTTTCGCCGGACGGCGAAGGCTACGTCGCGACGCTGCATGGCGGCATCCTGTTCGAGGACGCGATGGCCGCCGCGCAGCAGGGGATCCCGCAGATGATCACCTCGAACCCGGCCGAGCACCTCGGCTTCTCGCGGGGCCTCGATCCCGATCGCGACGGCGTGGTGTCGCCCGCCGAGGTCGCGGCCGCCACGCAGATCCAGGCCCTCCTCGCGCCAGACCTCCAGCTGCGCGGCCGCCTGCTGCTCTCGTTCGGCTTCCAGGTCCACCTCACGCCCTGCGCCGAGGGCCGCTGCCTCACCACCCCGCCCGCCGATCGGTGCCACGACCGCATCCTCGACGGCGACGAGACCGACGTCGACTGCGGCGGCAGCTGCGCCGTCTCCTGCGCCGCCGCGCGCGCCTGCCGCGCCCCCACCGACTGCCAGTCCGGCACCTGCGCCGCCGGCACCTGCACCGCCCCAAGCTGCACCGACGGCCTCCGCGACGGCCTCGAGAGCGACGTCGACTGCGGCGGCAACTGCAACGCCTGCGCCTACGGCGCCCGCTGCGTGGCCGACAGCGACTGCGTCACGCAGGACTGCACGAGCGAGCGCTGCCAGTAGCGCGCTCGACGTCTCGAGTCTACCGTTGAGGCCGAGATGAGAGCGCTCGCCACCCGTGCGCGCACCGCGCCCGCGCTCATCACCGCCCGCGCGCCCGCGCTCATCACCGCCCGCGCGCTCGCGACAGCGGCGGCCGCCGCGGCGGCGGTGGCCGGCTGCGGCGCGGCGACCGCGCCGGGGCCTGCGCCGGGGCCTGCGGCGGCGACCGCCGGCGACGACTCGCCCGCCTGGCGCGTGCGCGGGCCGGGCGGCATGCAGCCCATCGAGCCGGGCCTGCCCGCGTCCGCCGGCGCGCTGCTCGACGCGCTGCTCGACGCGCGCGGCTGCGCGAGCTGCCACGCGGCGATCGTCGACGAGTGGTCGCGCAGCCGCCACGCGCTCGCGTGGACGAACGACATCTTCCAGACCGAGTACACGGTCAAGCCGCAGCCGTGGTGCGCGAACTGCCACGCACCGCTGACCACGCAGCAGTCGGACCTCCGCGGGCCGCGCGCCGCGCAGGGCGTCGACTGCGCCGCGTGCCACGTCCGCGCCGGCAAGCTCGTCGCGCGAGCACGCCGCGCCGGCTCGCCGCACGAGACGATCGGCGATCCGACGTTCGGCTCGCCAGCGTTCTGCGCCGACTGCCACCAGTTCACGTTCCCCGTGCTGTCGCCCGAGGGCGCGGCGCTGCGGATGACCGCGCACCCCATGCAGACCACCGTGGCGTCGTTCCAGGCGGGGCCGTACGCGCGCGCGCGCGCGGGCTGCCTGTCCTGCCACGGCTCGCGCGACGGCCACGCGTTCGCCGGCGCATACGACAGCGCGATGCTCGAGCGCGCGCTCGAGGTCGCGTGGTGCCGCGAGCCCCGCGCCGCCGCCGCCGCCGCCGCCACCGCCGACCAGGCGCTCCGCGTCACCGTGCGCAACGCCGCCGCCGGCCACAGCGTGCCGACCGGCGACGTCCACCGCCACGTGGACCTGCGGCTGTGGCGCTCGTCGGCGCCCGAGGCGCTGTACCAGGCGTCCTTCGGCCGCCGCTTCGAGATCGACGAGGACGGCGGCAAGACCACGAGCTGGGACTCGACGCTCCCGCCCGGCGCGTCGCAGACGGTCCGGGTCGAGCTCGCCCGGCTCGGCGGCGAGCCGGCCGAGCCGGTGAGCCTCGAGCTGGCCTACGTCTACGTCGGCGACGAGTACCCGATCCTGCGCCTGCCCGCGGACGTGCCGACCGAGGCGTCGATCGTCCTGCGGCGCGCCGCCGTCGGCGAGCTGCCCACCTGCGATCGCTGATCCCACGCGCCAGCCGACCTGACCAGCCGACCAAAACCATCCCCCCCCACCCGGCCGGCTGCCCACGGGGACGCAGCGATGCGAGCTTCTCCAATTGAATGTGAGACGCGCGCAGTAGTAACGTCCCGGCGCTAACGGGTTGGCACGGTCATCGAGCCGCGCCGGAGGGGACCCTTATGGATGCTCGCGGCTGGAAGCGCGCGCTGTTGCGCGGCGGACTCATCATCATTTTCCTCTCGTCGACGTGGATGGTCGCACGTGCGGTCCCCCCGCTGTCGGGGACGCAGCTGCAGCTCCAGCTGCAGTCGCAGCGCGAGGCGATGATCGACGCGCTCAAGGCGGCGATCGCGGCCGGGCACGACGGCCCCGCCCCGCTGCAGGGCCTCTACCTCGAGGACGAGGAAGAAGAAGAAGAGGATGACGCGCTGCTCCGGGCGCTGTGGCAGCGCCTCGAGACCGGGCCGATCTCGCAGCAGAGCACCGTGATGCTCCTCGCCGAGGCGGCCCAGCAGCGCGCGCGCGAGCAAGCCTACAGCGCGTCAGCGCAGCGGCTCGCCGACACCGGCGGCCCGTCGCCCACGCCCACGACGACGCTCCAGTGGTTCCGGCTCGGCCCGCAGAGCGCGCTCTCGGAGTGGAACGGCAGCTACTACGAGGGCCTCGACTCCGGCCGCATCGCGTCCCTGCGCGCCGACCCCGCGAACCCCGCGACCGTCTACATCGGCGCGATCGGCGGCGGCATCTGGAAGACGCCCGACATCACCGTCACGGCGCCGACGTGGACGCCGCTCACCAACGCGCTCGGCACGATGTTCATCGGCTCGTTCGACATCGATCCGACCAACTCGAACGTCCTGCACGCCGGCCTCGGCGACTACTGGGAGGGCAACCCCGGCGGCGTGATGGTCGCGAGCACCGACGGCGGCCTGACCTGGGGCGCGCCCCGCGCGCTCGACACGACGCTCCTCGGCGCGACGGTCCACGCGGTCAACGTGCGCACCGTGAAGGTCGATCCGAACAACCCGAGCAACATCCTCGTCGCCAGCGACGTCGGGCTGTTCCGATCGACCGACGGCGGCGCGACCTACGCGCCCGTCGACCTGCCGAACACCGCGCCGCACGGGGCCGTCCTCGAGGGCGGATTCAGCATCGTCTACACCGGCACGACCGCGGGGCAGTCCACGTTCCTCGTGAGCGGCAACTACGCGTGCCCGGGCACCTACCCGCCGTCGTTCAACCAGCCGACGACCGGCTTCTTCGTCTCGACGTGCACCGGGCTCCCCACCGGCAACGGCAACCTCGGCGACGTCTGGAAGAGCACCGACGGCGGCGCGACCTGGACGTCCATGCGCGTCGGCGGCACGCTGCCGCTGCCGGCGAACGGCGCGATGGGCCGGATCAACCTGGCCGCCGTGCCCGGCACCACCACGGCCGACGCGGCCGTCGTCTACGGCATCGCCTCCGATCAGACGGGCGCCACGACCGTCGCCGTCATCAAGAGCGTCAACGGCGGCGCGACGTGGAGCATCGTCGCGCAGGGCGCGAGCACGACCGTCTCGAACCCGACGACGAACACGAACTGCCGCGACATGAACATCGGCCACGGCCAGAGCAACTACGATCTGACGATCACCGTCGACCCCGGCAACCCCAACAACGTGCTCGTCGGCGGCAACCTGTGCGGCGCGCGCACGATCGACGGCGGCGCGACGTGGAACCTCGTGGGCCACTGGCTCGCGCGCGGCAACGCCACCGAGGGCCCCCTGCCGTACGTGCACGCCGACTGGCACGCGTCCCTCGTGACCCGCGTGGGCGGCCAGCCCGTCGCGATCGCGGGCAGCGACGGCGGCATCTTCGTCTCCTACGACGTGTTCTCGGCCCCCAAGGGCGCCGGCGTGCACTGGTTCGACGACACCAACGTCGGGCTCGACACGCACCTGCCCTACTCGGTCGGCTCCGGCGATCCGGTGTACGGCACCTCGCAGATCGTCCTGACCGGCCTGCAGGACAACGGGACGCGCGTCCGGGTCAGCCACACCGAGGACTACCTGTCCTCGTACCCCAAGGCGTGGAACCAGGTCCAGGGCGGCGACGGCTACGGCACCGCCGTCGCCACCGACACCAAGGGCACCAACGTCACCCTGTGGGGCGTCGCGAACGGCCGGCGCATCTTCTGCCGGCCGCAGGCGGGCATCGAGTGCTCGCGCGCGACGCGCGTCGTGAACGGCAGCGAGTTCCGGTCCTGGTACGACGCGCAGCCGACGCTGCCGACCGGCGACACGAACGGCACCTTCTCGACCCGGTTCGCGTCCGTCTACGACGCCGAGTCCAGCGTGGTCACGAACTCGACCTACAACCTGTGGAAGATGTCCGCGCTCCCCGGGAACATCCCCATGATCCGGCGGCTGACCACGTCGCCGCCGCCCGCCGCCCCCGGCGGCTACGTCGGCTGCGGCACGACCGGCGTGCGCAGCATCCGCGCGGGCGGCCCGACGGTGTCGCCGTTCACGTACATGATCGGCGGCGTGCCGTCGCGCGTGTACGGCCTGCCGCTCAGCGGCGGCTGCTTCGCCGTGCTCGTCGATCGGAACGATCCGAACGGCGTGGTCTCCGTCATCACGTCGAAGACGATCCCGCAGGTCGGTGTCCAGCAGGTCCAGAACACCGCCTCGATCACGTTCCCGCGCGATCCGACGCACCTCGGCGGCACCGACGTCACGCAGACGTACATCGTGTCGAGCATCGGCGACTTCGTCACCGCGCCGGTGACCACCCCGCCGACGCCGATCTCGCCCACCACCGGCCACGTGTTCATGACCAACAACGGCGGCCAGACGTGGACGCCGCTCCACGGCAACGGCACCGGCTTCGACCTGCCGAACGTGCGCGTGTACGTCGTCCGGTTCGATCCCAGCGATCCCACCGATCAGACGCTGTACGCCGCCACCGATCTCGGCCTCTACCGCTCGACGGATCTCGGCCAGACGTGGACGCGCTACGGCGACAATCTGCCGATGGTGCGCGTCCAGGACCTGTTCATCGCGCGCAACGGCTCGCTGCTCCGCGCCGCCGTGTACGGCCGCGGGATCTGGGAGCTCTTACCGCGCTCCGACCCCGCCGGAGGCGCCATCGGCAACGGCGACTTCGACGGGAACGGCGTCATCGACTTCCTCGACGTCGCGAACCTGACGAGCCGGACGACCACCACGGGGACCCCGGGCGAGATCCCGTACTACGACTCCGTGATGAACATGTCGGAGTCCGGCGCGTCGTCGACCCTCGACGACAACGACCTCGATGCCCTGCTCGGGAAGTTCGGAGGTGCGCCGTGAACCGCCTGCTCCAGATCCTCGTCCTGGCGCTCGCCGCCGCCGCCGCCGCCGGCCTCGCCGCGTGCGGCGACAACGGCGATCACGTCTCGATCACGCTGTTCGAGGCCGCACCCGACGCCATCGAGGCCGGCGGCTCGACGCGCCTCCTGTTCGCCATCGATCCGCCGAACGCGGAGGTCACGATCGCGTCCGTCGGCGACGTGACCGGCAGGACCGAGGCCATGGTCAGCCCGTCCGCCACGACCAGCTACCAGCTGACCGCCCGGAAGGGCAAGGCCACGGCGGAGGCGACCGTGACCGTCACGGTCGGCCCGCGCTCCGGCACCGAGCTCCGGATCGAGCCCGCGACCACCACGCCGACCGCCGGTGTGCCCGTCGCCGTCACCCTGTCCGTGCGCACCGGCGACGGCAACGCCGCGGTCGGATTCCGCGGCACGATCCGCCTCACGAGCTCGGACGCCGCGGCGGTGCTCCCCGCGGACGTCTCGTTCGAGGCGGCCGAGGCCGGCGTCAAGCAGGTGATGGTCACCTTCAAGACGGCGGGCCTCGGCACCCTGAACGCCGCCGACCCGCAGCACGTCGGGCTGCAGGGCCAGGCCACGCTCACCGTGCGGCACGCGGCGACGAGCGTCTACGAGCTCGCGGCGCTGCCCGCCACGGCGGAGGCCGGCCAGCCGCTCTCGCTCGCGATCACCGCGAAGGACGCGTTCGGCAACCTCGCCACCACGCATGCCGGCCAGGTGGCGCTGACCTCGACAGATCCGACCGACGTCCTGCCCGCGCCCGGCGGGTTCACCGGCGGCGTGCGCATCGCGAGCATCGCGTTCACCAAGGTCGGCCCCCACTTCGCCACCGTGGCCGACGCCTCCGGCGGCGGCATCGCCTCCGTCGGCACCTCCACCGTGACCATCGCCCACGCGTCGCCGTTCCAGCTCACCGTCACGCCCGCCAACGCGTTCACGATCGCGGGGACCGCAGAAGCGTTCACCGCCCGGGTGCTCGACCGCTACGGCAACACGGCCACCGGCTACACCGGCACGGTCCACTTTACATCCGATGACCTGATCGCGACCTTGCCCGCCGACTACACGTTCACCGCCGCCGACGCCGGCGTGCACACCTTCAACGTCACGCTCAAGACCGCGGGCGTCGAGACCGTGACGGTCTCCGACACCGTCGCCCTGTCGCTGGCCGGGGCGGCGAGCTGGCGCGTCAACGCCGCGCCCGCGGTGAGCTGCATCATCAGCCAGGGGCCAGCGTCGGCCACGGCCGGCGCGGTCGTCGGCCTCACCGTCGAGATGCACGACCTGTTCGACAACGTGGCCACCGGCTACGCCGGCACGGTGCGGCTGACCGCGACGGACATCCGCGCCACGCTGCCGCCGAACGTCACGTACAACCCGCTCGTCGACCGCGGCCGCCACGCGTTCCCGACGTCGCTGTTCACGGCCGGCGGACAGACGGTGACCGCCACGGACATCGCGACCCCGAGCCTCGCGTGCACCGCGGACATCGCGGTCACGCCGGCCGCGCCGATCCTCCTCGTGAACCTGCCCGGGCACGCCAACGCCGGGTACCCCGTGGCCGTCGGCGTGGCCGTGAAGGACGAGTTCGATAACCCGATCACGAGCTTCGCCGGCACCGTCAGCTTCACCAGCTCGGACAGCGGGACCGGCGCCGTGACCCCCGCGCCCATCACGTTCACCGGCAGCGAGAGCGGCATCGGCTCGACGAGCGCCACGTTCATGACGCTCGGGAACCAGATCGTCACCGCGAGCGGCGGCGCCGCCGCGCCCGGCACCGCGCAGAGCGTGGTCCACGGCCTCGTCTACACCGCGCCCCCGAGCGGCCGCGTCCGGCTCGTCGTGAACGCCGCCGCGTCGAACGCGCAGGTCGTGCAGCTCGATCTGATCGCGAACGAGAAGCTCGAGCGCTCCGGCTACTTCCTCGGCGGCCCCGCCGTGTTCACGGTCGGCATGAACCTGCCGCTCGACACGACGCGGGTGACCGGTGACACGGTGCTGTTCGTGCCCAGCGCGACCTTGCCTCTGGGGACCGGCACGCCCGCCGCCGCCGGGAAGCTTGGCAGCGACAACGTGCTGTACACGGTGGCCTCGCGCAAGCGCATCGCCGGAACGAACTTCGACCAGTCGAGCGAGGCGTTGCCCGGCCAGATCTTCTACTCGGTGCGGCTCAAGCTCCAGGCCGCCGCCACCGTCGGTCCGGTGTTCGACGGCGCGCTGCCGTCGCCGCTGTTCCGCGCGGCGATCCGCGATCAGTTCGGCGATGACTACGTGAACCAGGGCGAGTTCGGCCTCGGCAAGCTCGAAGTGCGGTAACGCCCAGCGCGCCCAGCGCCGGCTCAGAGCGGCTCGGTGCCCGGGAACGGGAACGGCGTGCCGCTCGCCAGATCGTAGACCGTCGCGCGGTCGCCCAGGCGGACCATGCGCTTGCCTTCGCGCGGGTAGTCGGCCACGTCGAACGGCGCGCGCTCGCCGCCCGTCAGGTAGACCACGTCCTCCGCCGACGTGTTGCGCAGGATGTGCGGCTCCGACGGCGTCGGGAACGCGACGAAGTCCCCCGCCGCGATCTCGTGCACCGTCTCGCCGCTCTGGACCACCGCCCGCCCCGAGAGGACATAGATCCACTCCTCCTCGTGCAGGTGCGCGTGATAGGTGAACGACTCCTTCCCCGGCGGGATGCGGAGCAGATTGACCGGCGCGCGCTCGAGGCCCGCGGCGCGGCTCAAGAGCGAGCCCGTCATCTCTGACTGCGGGTTCCACGGGTGCTGGAAGGTGCCGCTGCGCGCGGCCGCTTCCGCGGCGCGGACGATCTGGGCAGGTTTTCTCGGGAGCGACATGCCCGCATCCTGTCGCGATCTGCCGCTCTGGTGTCAGGCCGCCGGCACGTGCCGGCGAACCTTCGACGGATCCGCACGGATCTGCCAGGACTTACCCGCGCCGCGGCGCGGCACGCCGCTTGCGCGAATGGTCCGACCATGCCCGATCGCAATCGTTCCGCGAGGTACGTCGGCTGGCTCGCCCGCCACACCCGCGCCGTGTTCGCCGGCGCGGCGCTCGCCGTCGCCGCCGCCGCCTACCTCGTGATCTTCCACCTGCCGCTCAAGTCCGATCTCGCGTACCTCCTGCCCGGCGACGCGCCGTCGGTGCGCGACGCCGAGGCGCTCGCCGCGCGCATGCCCGCCCGCGACGTCATGCTGATGATCGTCCGGTATCCGGACACGGCCGTCCGCGCCGCCGCCGGCCAGCTCGCGATCGATGGCGCCCGCGCGCTCGATCCCTCGCTCGTCGAGCGCGTCGAGGCCGATGACAGCGACGTGCGCGCGTTCATCGGGGCGCACCGCCACCTGTTCGTGCCGCTCGAGGAGCTGCGCGAGGCGCGCGCCGCGCTCGATCGCCACATCGAGCAGGCCAAGCTGCGCGCCAACCCGCTGTTCATCGACCTCGACGACGCGCCCGCCGCGCCCACCGCCGAGCCCCCCGAGCTCGCGCGGCTGCGCGCGAAGCGGCGCGACGCCGAGGCCGCGCTCGGCCGCTCGGCGTACGTCAGCGCCGACGGGCAGACGCAGGTGCTCGCGATCCGCACCGCGTTCGCCGCCACCGACATCGAGCGCGATCGGCAGCTCATGGCCCAGCTCGAGGCGCTCGCCGGGCAGATCCGCGCCGCGCACCCCGGCGTCGAGATCGGGTTCGCCGGCGGCGCGCCCGTCACGATCGCCGAGCACGCCGCGCTCGTGCGCGGCATCGTGCTGTCGAGCCTCATCACCGCGCTGCTCGTCGCGCTCGTCGTCTACGCGTACTTCCGCCGCGCGCGGCTGCTCGCGCTGCTCGGGATCAACATCGCCGCTGGCACGCTGCTCGCGCTCGGCACCGCCGCGCTCACCGTCGGCCACCTGAACGCCGCCACCGCGTTCCTCGGCGCCATCATCGCCGGCAACGGCGTCAACTACGGCATCTTGCTCGTCGCGCGTTACCTCGAGGAGCGCCGCGCCCAGGCACCCGCCGCCGCGATGGCCACCGCGCTCGCCACGTCGCTCGTCCCCACGCTCGTCGCCTCGCTCGGCGCCGCGCTCGCGTTCGGCGCGCTCGCCGTCACCCAGTTCCGCGGCTTCGCCGACTTCGCGCGGATCGGCGGCGCCGGCATGCTCGTGTGCTGGATCAGCTCGTTCGTGCTCCTGCCCGCGCTCGTCCTGCGGTTCTCGCCGTCCGGTCCCGAGCCGTCGCCCTGGTTCGGCCGGCTCGTCGTGCGGGTGTTCGCCGTGCGCCGGCCCGCCGTCGCGCTCGCCGTTGCTGGCGCCGTCGTGCTCGCGTCCGGCGCCGTCGCGTGGCGGTTCGTGGCCAATGACCCGTACGAGTACGATCTGACGCAGCTGCGCTCCGACGCGCCCGACGCCCGCACCGCGCGCGAGTGGCTGCGGATCTCCAACGAGGCCGTCGGGCGCGGGCTCGCCGGGATGGGCGGCCAGACGTACGTCGCGCTCGATCGCCCCGAGCAGGTGCCCGCCGTCGTCGAGGCGCTGCGCGCGCGCGCCGCGATCGATCCCACCGTCGGCCGCGTGACCTCGATCCTCGACGTCGTGCCGCCCGACCAGGCCGCGCGGCTCGCCGAGCTCGCCGCCCTGCGCGCCGGGATCGATCAGATCGCTCCCGAGCTCCCCGATACCCAGCGCGCCGAGCTCCTCGCGCTGCGCCCGCCCGACGATCTCCGCGCGATCACCGCCGCCGACCTGCCCCCGTCGATCGCGCGCCGGCTCACCGAGAAGAACGGCGATACCGGCCTCATCGTCGCCGTCCGTCCCGGCGCGCGCTTCGACGAGCAGGACGGCCGCGACCTCATCCAGTTCGCCGCGTCCGTGCGCGACGTGAAGCTCCCCGGCGGCGAGACCGCGTCCGCCGCTGGCGCCGCCGTGCTGTTCGCCGACGTGCTGCTCCAGATCCAGGAGGACGGCCCGCTCGTCACGTGGATCGCCGCGCTCGGCATCGCGCTCATGGTCCTCGCCGTCGCTGGCCGCTCGCGACGCGCCGCCGCCGCGCTCGCCGCCACGTTCGCCGGCAGCCTCGTGATGGTCGCCGCGTCCGCGCTCGGCGGCCTGCGCATCACGTTCCTCGACTTCGTCGCGCTGCCCATCACGCTCGGCCTCGGCGTCGACTACGCCATCAACGTCGCCGCGCGCGCCGCCGACGACGATCCCGTCGTCGCGCTGCGCTCCACCGGCGGCGCCGTGCTCCTGTGCTCGCTCACGACGATGATTGGCTACCTGTCGCTCCTCGCCAGCGACAACCTCGCCATCCGCGGCTTCGGCATCGCGTCGCTCCTCGGCGAGCTCACGTGCATGGCCGCCGCGTTCGTGATCGTCCCCGCGGTGATCGCGATGAAGCTTCCACCGCTGACGCTCAAGAATCGACATCGAGCCGAGCTCATCGCGCCTGGCGCCGAATAGCGTCGCGCACTTGGCCCGCGGCACGGCACTGGCAAAGGTTCGACCACATGACTGACCTCGTCCCGCTCGAGCAGCCCAGGCTCCGCCGCCGCCTCCGCGCCACCGATCTCGCCATCGCCGCCCGCCTCGCCGCCGCCGCGCTCGATCCCGATCGCCCCATCGTCACGCACCTCGTCGTCACGCGGCGCTGCAACCTCAGCTGCGGCTACTGCTTCGAGTACGACAAGGTCTCGCCGCCCGTCCCGCGCGAGGTGCTCGAGGCGCGGATCGATCACCTCGCGAAGCTGCGCTCGATCTTCGTGACGCTCACCGGCGGCGAGTCGCTGCTGCACCCCGACATCGTCGCGCTCGTCCGCCACGTCCGCGCGCGCGGCATGATCCCGCTGCTCAACACCAACGGGTATTTATTGACGCCGAAGCTCGTCGAGGAGCTCAACGCCGCCGGGCTGTACGCCATGCAGCTCAGCATCGACAACGCGCTGCCCAACGCCGTCTCGAAGAAGTCGCTCCGGCCGCTGCGACCCAAGCTCCGGCTCCTCGCGAAGCGCGCGCGGTTCCGCGTCCGCATCAACACCGTGCTCGGCTCGAGCGCGCCCGAGCAGGCGCTCGAGGTCGCGCGCGCGTGCACCGCGTACGGCTTCGAGACCAACTGCTCGCTCGTGCGCGAAGCGAGCGGCGCGCTCGCCCCGCCCTCGCCGCGGACGCGCGAGGTCTACCAGGAGATCCGCGCGCTCGGCCGCCGGCTGCCGCGGTACCTCGACGACGACTACACGCAGACGCTGCTCGATCACGGCACCATCGAGTGGAAGTGCCGCGCCGGCGCGCGCACGTTCATGATCTGCGAGGACGGGCTCGTGCATCTCTGCCAGCCCCGCATGGGCAACCCCGGCACGCCGCTGCTCTCATACACCGTCGACGATATCCGCCAGGCGTTCAACGCCCCCAAGCCGTGCGCGTCGACGTGCCCCATCGCGTTCGCGCACCACGCCAGCCGACTCGACGGGTGGCGCCCGCAGCGCGGCCAGCCGCTGCTCGCGCCGGCTCCCGCGGCCGCGGCCCTGCCGCCGGTCGCCGCCACCGCCCGCCGCAGCCTGGCCTTGGCCGTGCTGTAAGCGCGAGATCAGCGATTCCAAGCAGTTCCGCCGCCGCGCCCCGCCGCCCGAGCCGCCACAACGGGGGGAGGCGCGGGGCCCAGCCGGCGTAAGATGCGAACCCCCATGGAGCAGGAAGCGACCCGTCGTCAGAACCAGGACGAAGACCAGCTGCAGGCAGCGCCCGCGCAGCAAGCCGGCAAGCAGCAGGATCCGGACGGCGACGGCGTCACCAACTCGAAGCCTGGCGGCAAGGACGCGCTCGGCACGAAGGAGAACCTGCTCTCGCCGTGGTTCGACGAGATGGTGGAGGTCGCCAACGAGCTCGCGCCGAAGTTCAAGCCCATGGGGCTCAACTTCCGGCCCGAGGTCTTGCTCGCGACGGCGATGCAGGAGGCGGCGAACAAGGATCCGCTCAACGCCAAGAGCTTCGACAACGGCCTCGGCATCATGCAGATCACGCCGTACAAGGGACAGCTCGATCCCGGCGTCGCGAAGGCCATCGGCTGGGACAACTCGAAGGGCCTCGACTACAACATGCAGCACAGCAAGTGGCGTGACGCGAAGGCCAACCTGACGGCCGGCGCGGAGACCATGCTGAGCAAGGCCGTGGCCGTCAAAGCCGGCGTCCCGCAGATCTGGGGCCAGATGGACGAGCCGCACAAGTGGCGCGCGATCCTCTACGCGTACAACGCTGGCCAGGGCAACGCGATCAAGGCGCTGAAGAACGGTGGCCCGAACGCGTCGATGATCAGCACGTTCACGGACAAGTCCGGCAAGCGCGTCAGCCACGATTACACTGCCGAGATCAAGGCAAAGATGGATTACGTGGACAGCCACGATCCGTTCGCCGCGGCCGGCGAGGGCCCCAGCGGCGACACGAAGAAAGAGGACGACGCCGACAAGCCCACCGGCGGCGGTGGCGGCCAGGACGACAATCACATCAAGAAGTCCGTCGGCCGTGGCGGCGTCAACAACGCCGAGGACGTGCACGCCGTCCAGATCCGGCTCAAGGAGCGCGGTGTGAACCCTGGCACGGCCGACAGCCAGATCGGCCCCAAGACGATCGGCGCCATCGAGGAGTTCCAGTCGACGTTCCTGACGCACCCCGACGGCCTGATCTCACCCGGCAAGAACACGGAGAAGCACCTCTTCGGCGAGAGCGGCAAGGTCACCGTCACGGCGGACCCCAAGAAGGAGGCCGCCAAGCCCGACGAGGCGAAGACCGATCCGCGCAACGAGAAGCAGGAAGAGGACGCCAAGAAGGACGGGCCCGACAACGATCAGGACACGCCGTCCTACGCGGCGATCGCGAAGAACTTCAAGGCCGGCATCCCCGGCTCCGGCTTCACGTGGCACGACGCGCTCTGGCTGCCCTCGTGGGGCCGCCACGCCAAGCCCAGCGACGTGACCAACACCGACATGGACACGGTCCTGAAGAACATCGAGAAGCAGGCCGCGGCGCTGCAGAAGGTCGAGGACCACGTCGGCAAGAAGATCGTGATCCACTGCTGGCTGCGCCCGCCCAAGTACAACGCCCAGATCGGCGGCGCCTCCAACTCGGCGCACCTGCGCGGCATGGCCACCGACTTCCACTGCGAGGGCATGTCCGCCGAGGCCGTCCGCAAGGCCGTCAAGGCGAAACCCGACCTCTACCCGGGCGCCGGCGAGAACAACGTCAGCTGGAACCACCTCGACCTCGAGCACAAGAAGTGGTTCAGCCCGTAGCGCCGTATCGCCCCGCTTCTACCGCCGCCGTTAGTCAGCTCGCAGTGCCAACCTCAGCAGTTTGGGGCTGGCCCGCGCTGCATTCTCATCATTGCAAGGCGGCAGAGTCTCGTACCCAGCTTGTTTAACAGTCCAGGGCGACTCTGGCCATGCATCGGTCGTGACTTGCTGATATGAATCTATGAATCTAGGGTGCGGCTCTTTTCGGGCAGAGCAAAAACGGTAGCCATTTCGATCGGTTGTGCCGCCGTTCAGGCACCCGACGAGCGTCCAAGTGTCGTCCAGCATCTACAAGCGCTTTGGCCTGTTCTCGACGAGGGATGCCCGCACCTCGACGTCGTGGTCACGACGCGCGACGCGGATCGTCGAGTGGTAGTTGCCGACGTATGACGTGCTCGCGCGGATGGACGCTGATCCAAGTGCGCGGAATCGGTTTCGTTTGCCCGAAAAGATCTGCACCTTTGAATCTACTGCTCCTCAGAAGCTTGAGGCGTCTACTTGAATTGATCAAGCCACTCCATGTTCGACCTTCACGAGAAGCACTCAGGCCACAGCATCGCTAGAGTTTAATGCGTAAATCTGCGTATGAGCTGAATCATAATATTATACGAGGATAGCACAATCAGCATTATCTCCAAGGGTTTTCGAAGCACTGCAGGGATTAGCTCCAAGCCCACGAACACCAAGGATACAATGATCAACATCCAGAGCAATACTAATAATATTGGAATAAGGAGCTTAGGCCGAATTTTCGCAAGGAAACTACTCGGCTTGCGTTCAGCCAATTCGCGTGGATCCGACACCTCCTCTTTATGGCTAAAGAGTATCCGCTCTAACACGTTTACGCCCGGCTTAGAATCTCGATTCTCCTTGAGAGCCGCCAACACATCCACCCAGGCAGGCAACAACCGCTCCGCACGATAACGTCTCAAAGCAGGGCTGAGCACGTGCTTGGCGACCCACTCCTTCAGGTCCGCGCCACCCCGCTGTGCGTGCACGAGAGAGCGAAACACGCCCTCGCGGGCAAACAGGCTGTCGACAAAGGCACGTTCTCCCTGCGCAAACAAGGAACCAGGCAGCGCATCCCAAGCTCGACGAACTTCGCCGATCACTGACTGCCGTGCTGCGAGACGCGCGAAGAAGGCTTTGGCCTCTATACGCTCGTACGAATGACATCGAGCCACAGCGATTCCTAAATCCAGGGGAGTGGGCATAGGCTTCGCATCCAGGATTCTCTCGGCGCGCGCGGCGACCTCGGAGCGCACAAGCAAGATTTCGAGCTCAGAAGCGCCTAATCGAGCGGCTTCTGGTGAAGTCTCAGGATCACACAACATCAGGGCCAGATGGATCGCCTTGACTCCTGCATGAGCGAGATCCAGTTCGTGCAGCGTAGCGGCTTCGTTGGTGTCCTCGAGAAATGAGAGATCGCTGGCGTCTCCAAGAATGTAGCTCAGGTCCTGCGACTGCGGGATACGCTCGACACCCGCGCTCGTCCGCTTCAACGACCAGAGGTTGCTCCCCTCGATGAGGAGCGCGACGTTCGCGCTGCCCGAGACAATGGCATCCATCAGCGCTCCTCCACTGGGATGTTGATCTCGGTGAGGCGGTCCCGCAGATCAGCGATTATCGATGGAGACGTCTGTGCCGAATCAACGGTGACACGCGCGAGGCTTCGCCGTGTGAGCGACCCGTAGATGTGCACTTCGATGAAGACATCTTCGGCCGACGTAGGACCAGAGCGAAGGAGCATCGAGGCGAAGTCCTTGCCGGTCGTGGTCGGAGTCAGCTCGTGCCCGTGCTTGGCGAGCGCCAGCTTGCCACGGTCGTTCCAATGAGCTCGATGCCCCGCGATCTTCGGGGGCTCCTCGCCACGTTGACGCCTGTGCTCGAAGAACACCGCGGAGTTCTCTTCGAAGACGGTCGACCGGTGCGCGATCATGTCTTCCTTCAGCTCCAGCGAGACCGCACCGTAGTGCGACAGGCAAGTGCCATCCAACGAAAGCGCGGCGAACCGGATGTGATCGCGAAACGCCCCGAAGAGTTCCGTGTCAGCGAGGCCTCGCGCTCGATCCCACCGACTACCTTCGGGTAAGCGAACCCCTGCGTGCAGCAGCTCCCAGAACGACGCGTAACCGTGGTTATCTGCCTTCGCAAGGCGAAGCGCCTCTTCGACCGGGCGGCCGATCACCGCGCGGCTCGTTGCCGCGGCCGACTCGAACGCTCGCGCTTGGTCCGCACAGCCATCCTTGGCTGCGGTGGCTACGGCGAGCTGGTATCGCCCATCTACTGCATCGATCTCCGTCTGCTGAGCTGCCTGACGGACGTTGGGAAAGTGCGCAGGCCGTGCGCAATGTGGACATTGAGCCAGCTCATCCGGAATCTCGTAAGTGCAATCTGGACAGTTCATCTACCGTTGTGCCGAAAGAGGACTTTAACCTGAACAGCCACGCGGTCCGAGCAAGCTCGAAGGTACCATGCCGTAAGCTGTGGAGGTAGCTGACGGTTGATGCGAGCCTCGGGCGGATGTGCCGGCGGGCGCTGGCGCTCAGAGCAGCTTGTCCATCTCCTCAGCTCGAGCCGCGCGGCGAACTCGAGCCGCACCTGCGACTGCGCGCTCCGAGACCGCGCCGCCAGGTACGCCGTGCTCGCACGACGGGTGTTCTTGATGTCGCCGCCGCTCATCTTGAACCGCTCGGCGAAGACCGTGAGCCGTGAGATCAAGCTGGCCGCAGGTCGGAGGAGAGGCCGGGTTCATCAAGCGCCAGAGGAGCTCGCGCTCCTCCTCGTTCGGTGTCGACGACACCAAGAAGGACGACGACGGCGACAAGCAGCCCACCGGCGAGGGCGGCGAGGGCAAGGACCACATCAAGAAGCCCGTCGGCCCCGTCGGCTCCGAGGCTACTTCGCGTGATTCCGCCGCTTTGAGCGTGGCCGGCGAGCGATCTCCTCGTCGAGCCAGCGCAGGCTCGGATCCACCTTGCGGGCCCGTCGGCCCGTCGGCCGTGACGGCGTCAACGATGCAGAGGACGTGCACGCCGTCCAAGTCCGGCTCAAGGAGCGCGACGTGAACCGGCATCGCCGACAGCCTGATCGGCCCCAAGACAACAACCCCCTCGCCTCCGGCGTGAAGCGGATCCTCACGGCGGCTGGCTGTTCGAACTCGGCCAGCACCTCGTCGGCTTCAATGAACTCCCCGGCGTCCGTCTGTGTGAGGCTGCGCTCGGGGGCGCGATCGAACGCGGCCGGATTCCCCGCGGTCATCGCGTCCGCCGCGATGTCATACAGGTAGAAGCGGAGCTCGGCGCGCCTCGGAAAGCTCAACCGGCTCGACGACGACGATTTGGCCGTTTACTACGTGGGCCTTGAGCGCATTCACGACTCCAACATGCACGACGGCTTGAGCACCGCGAGCCCCGGCTCCTCGCCGAAGGAGCGGCGCGCACCAGCACGCGAAGTAACCCGACATCAGATACAAGCAGAACAAGTACTGTTGCATGTTTTCCCGGGGCACCCAATCTGTGGAGGACCCCGGTCGCACACTTCCACTGCCGGATTGAGGTGCCCATCGCCACATTCCGGGAGAGTACAATCTCTATCACAGACGACAGTATCAGGAGGAGGATTCGGGAACGGCCTCTCCATGAATTCACACTGCTCGCCCAAATGAGAGTCGATCACACCATTTCCACATACTTCAATAGACCTACAATCCTCGCGACAGCCATCCAAAGATTCGCTATTCCCATCATCACAAACTTCACCAGCTTCTCTGTCAATTACTTGGTTGCCACAAACCTCAGCGTGACAGTCGCGACTACAGCCATCTCCACCCATACTATTGCCATCGTCACAGGTTTCTCCCTCACTGACCTCGATGATACCATTTCCACAGACCTCATTCGAGCTACAATCTGCGCTACAACCATCCCCATTTATGATATTTCCATCATCACACACTTCGTCCTCATCCGTTACTCCATCACCGCACCCGCCAATATCGATGCAGACGCCCTGACCGGAAGCACAGATCTGCCCCGGCCTACAACGCAGGCCAGTCGCCTCGCACAGGGTGGTCTTGGTGTCGCGAATACACGAGCCATTCAGGGTTGCCACTGCCATGATTGCAATCAGCACCACGCCAAAGCTGTGCACTTGGCGGCAGACTCGAATTTTACTGCCAATTTCGATTTTCGACTTAGCTCGATGCATTGACATTTACCGCTCAATAGTTTCCGCTCAATGCGACACTAATCGAATCAGTAGACAGCACTGGAATGACTGCAACTTTTCTGAAGGATGAGTCTTGGAATCCCTGCTCCATGTGCGGCCGGTTCAGATATGAGAGGATGATGCCGGTAGCGATCAATGAGCCGCCCACTATGTACCCGCCAAGAGCGATCTTCTGCTCTCGCCTGGCGAGGACCAACCGTACATTCAGCCTCGATGGAATGCTGTCCTTCGGACATCCCGGAAACACTGGATCCGGATTGGCCGTGCAATCCAACAGCAGAAACTCCCGATCATAGTCGTTGAAGTTCCTGACGGCGAGCATATGGAGCCAGCCGCTCGCCATCGCGAGCGCACCTCCTGCCGCGGCCACTGCCCATGGCTTCCACTTGGCCCAGCGCCGGTTGGTTTCGGTCGTGTCGGTCCCGTCGGTCCTTTCACTCAGCGCAACTAGCCTCAACTCGATAGTTTGGATTTCCCCTGATGCAGCCACCACTTTCCTGGTGTCAGGTAGGTAACCCGCCTTTTTAACTACAAACTTATGTTCCTCCGCCTTAACCCATACCTGATAGCTACCCGGGCCAGTAAACAACGCTTTGCCATCCAACGTGACTTCAGCTCCTTTGGTCTGACACGTCACACGTATCCGCCCGAGCTGGCGTTCTATCTCTCGAAGCTGTTTCTGGGCTTCTTGAAGCTGTCCTGAATCCAGTGATGCTTCACCATGCTGCAGAGCGCGCTCCAGGCTTTCTCGTGCCTCAACTTCTTGGCCGAAGTTACGCTGGGCAAGTGCATGGTTAAAATAGAGCCCAGCGAGGATTGTACGCGCAGCAGTGGACTGTGCTCCGTTAGGCTCGAGCGTCAAATAGCGTTCGTAAAATGGCATCGCCTGATCCGATCGACTAGCGAGCCGGTACGCCTGTGCGATGTTGAATAGCAGGATTGGATGCGGAACGAGTGCGAATGCCTTTTGGTAGAGTTCTATTGCCTTGTCATAATGGCTCGCACTCTGTGCCGCGATCCCTTCGTCAACGAGCTTCCTAGCGGCTCTCCTGTCTGTATCGGTCGATACCGGAGCTTGTGAACTGGGTTGCGCATCGCCGGTCGTCACGTGGTGGAGCATTAGCACCATAGTGACACCTACGCCGAGCAACACACGAGACAGAAGTGAATCCATCGGTTCCTCCAACTGAGAACTTACGCCAACGCACCGTTGAACGAAGTGCCACCTGCCCGTCCTGCGCAGCACGGTAGGCGCCGACCTGGGTGTCTTCCAACACTGGCACACGCTAGAACGACGACCGATTTCGAGCAAGCCTGATTCGGATAACGATACCTGAACTTGCGTAATGCAGTATTTTGCTCCACGGCAGACGCTTGACACAGCGTGGATTGAATGCTGAAGCTGGCATTGTGAAGTGCAGCACTTTGCTCCACTTAAAGCTGGAACGCCACGGTTGATCAGTCGACTACGACCAGCCGACTCCGACAAGGTGACTGAAAATGCCTCCAAGCACGAGTGTCCGATGTGAAGCGGACTCTCACGGACGCTGTTCGAGCTCGGCTAGCACCTCGCCGGCTTCGATGAGCTCCCCGGCGTCCGCCTGCGCGAGGCTGCGCTCGAGGGCGCGCTCGAGGGCGGCCCGCTCCTCCGCGATCATCGAGTCCGTCGCGACGTCGTACAGATAGAGACGGAGCTCGGTGCCCTCGGGGAGATCGACCGGCTCGTCGACGACGATCCGGCCGTTCACGACGTGAGCCTTGAGCGGATTCACGGCTCACAGCATACGCGACGGGTTGGGCACCGCGAGTCCCAGCCCCGGCGCCTCGAGAACAGAGCGGGGGCGCGGGGGCGGACGCTCAGAGCAGCTTGCCCATCTCCTCGAGCTCGAGCCGCGCGGCGCGCTCGAGCAGCGCCTGCGAGAGGGCGCGCTCCGGGGAGCGGGCCGCCAGGTAGGCCGCGCGCACGACGGCGTTCTTGATGTAGCCGCCGCTCATCTTGAAGCGGTCGGCGAGGGCCGTGAGATCGAGCGGGCCGGCGACCGGCGCCGAGGACGGGATCATCGAGCGCCAGAGGAGCTCGCGCTCCTCCTCGTTCGGCGTCGGGAAGTCGATGTGGAAGCGCAGACGGCGACGGAACGCCTCGTCGATCTGCGGCTCCTTGTTCGTCGTCAGGAGCACGACGCCCTCGAACGTCTCGAGCCGCTGTAGCAAGTAATTCGTCTCGAGGTTCGAATAGCGATCGTTGGCGGACTTCACCTCGGTGCGCTTGGCAAACAGCGCGTCGGCCTCGTCGAAGAGGAGGATCGCGTGCGCGTGCTTGGCCTCGTCGAACGCGAGCGCGAGGTTCTTCTCGGTCTCGCCGACCCACTTCGAGACCACGCGCGAGAGATCGACCCGGAACAGCTCGAGCCCGAGCTCCTTCGCGATCAGGCCGGCGATCATCGTCTTGCCAGTGCCGGGCGGCCCCGAGAACAGCGCCGACAGCGCGCGCCCGTAGTTGACGCGGCGGCCGAAGCCCCACTCGTTCATCACGAGATCCTGGTGCTTCACGACCGAGAGCAGCTCGTGGATCCGCTCGGCGGTGTCCTCGCGGAGCACGAGGTCCTTCCACTCGAGCGTCGTCGATACGACGTCGGCGATGTCCTTGAGTCGGTGGCTCAGCCGGCCGCGCACGGCGAGCGTGACGTCCTGGGCGGTGATGACCGCGGACGGCCCGCGGCGCGCGGCCGCGGCGGCGGCGCCCGAGGCAGCCTCGAGGATGTCGCCGGGCGTGAGCTGGTAGCGGCGCACGAGCACCTGTGGATCGACGTCGGCCGCGCGCGGCATGCCCTGCGGCAGCGCGGCCCGCCACAGGTTCACCTGCTCGAGCTCGGTCGGCATCGACTGGCGCAGGAGCTGCGTGCCGGGCGCGAGCCGCACGAGGTCCGATGGATCGCCGCTCGTCGCGAGCACCACCCACAGCCGCCCGTCGGCCATCGCGCCCGCGATCGCGTGGCGCAAGACCGCCATGCGCTCGTCGAGGACCTGGACGTGGCGGAGGAGCAGCACCGCGTCGTGCAGGCACGCCTCGCGCACGACATCGTGGAAGACGTCCATCGGCGCCGCGGACAGGACGAGCGCGCTGAGGTCGACCTCGAGCACGAGCAGGTCGCGCGCCGCGGCGGCGAACACGACGGCGGTCCGCTTGCCGGACAGAGACGGCCCGGCCACGACGGTCGGCAGCCGCCCGGCCTCGCCGACGCGGAACAGGACCCGATCGAGCATGGCCTGCACGGCGGGCTCGAAGCCGACGTTGCCGGCGTCGCGCACGAGGCGCGCGGACTGGTGGCGCTGACCCTCGAAGAACGTCTGGCCGCGCAGCCAGCCGACGATGCGCTCGGGCACCGTGATCGGCGCGAGCAGGAGCGGCCCCTCGGGCACCCAGCCGCGCGGCTCCCCGAGGCGGATCAGGCGGTAGCGCACGAGCGGCGCGGTCTCGGCGAGCTCGGAGAGCAAGAGCTCGCGATCGACGGCGTCCTGCGCGAGCGCCTCGATCAGGAAGCCGACCTCGGGCTGCTTGCGGCTGTCATCGGTGAGCTGCGCGATCGCGCGCCCGAGATCCAGATCGAGCCCGGGCGCCGCGGCGGCGATCAGGAAGTGGATCGCCAGATCGCTGAGCGCGAACCGCTGCTGGAGCAGCAGGATCGGCAGGCGATCGATCACCGAGAACGCGACGGGCCGCTGCAGCTCGGCCTCGAGCCGCGCGATCCGGCGCATGGCGCGGAACCGGCGGCCATCGGCGTCGAGCAGCGACGGATCGCGCTCGTAGCGGTAGCGCTCGAGGCACGCGCCGACGTAGCGCAGGTGCAGCGCGAGGTGCGCCCGCCCGTCGACGATCGGCGGCAGATCTTCGAGATCGGCGTCGGCGTCGGCTTCGGCTTCGTCGGCGGCGTCAGCGGCTTCGGCGGCGCCAGCGGCTTCGGCGGCGCCAGCGCCAGCGATGCTGCCGGGCGCGGCAGGTGCGGCGGGCGCGGCGCCCTCTGCTTCGTCGGTCGTTGCCATCGGGCCGCCAGTATAGGCCCGGCGGCCGCCCGGCTTCGATCAGAGGCTCGGAGCCAGGATGATCGCGGGCGGCAGCGGCGACGGCGGCTGGTAGGTGGCGTCGAACGTGACGGCGACCGACTTCTGGGCCGTCTCCACCGTGATCGGCGGGACCGCGGCGTCGGCGCCGGGCAGGATGATCGTCCGGCCCGGCAGGAACAAGGTCCGCCCCGGGATGGTCGTCTGCTTCCCGAGGTAGGTCACCGTGGTCGCCGGGACGTCGGTCGAGGCCCCCGGGATCTCGAGCAGCGAGGCCGGGATGTGGATCGGCACCGCCGGGGTCGACACGCCGGCGGCCAGGCAGTACTGGACCGCGCCGCCGACGGCCGGCAGCGTCTGGGTGAACGACGGCACGTTGGCCACCGGGCCGGGCACGAACAGGTTCTGCCCCGCGATCTCGTGATCGACGCCGGGGGTCCTCAGGCTGTAGCCCACGATGCTCTGATTCGTCTCGTCGAGGTGGACCCGGATCGGATCGATCGCGGCCCCGGTGTCCGGGACGATCACCGCGATAGACGGCGTCGTGATCGTCTGGCCGCCGACGGTGGCGACCACGAACGCGCACACGTTGCCGGCCTCGGCCTGGGACGTGAGGCCGACCTCAGGCTGCTCCACGCACCCGCTGACCCCACCGGCCGCCGCCAGACCGAAGAGACCGAAGAGGACGCACTTGGACTTGATGAGAGAAGACATTGGGCTCCTATTTCTGCTCGGTTTGTATGAGTGACTGACTGCTTGTTACGACTCCATACTTATTTCCAGCATTGCTCGTTGTACAGAAGATTAGGGTCTCCTCTCTCTCAACGTGGATCTCGAGCGCGCGAATCCCTAGCCCGCGATGAGGAGCGGCCGGCCTCGCATGATCTGCGAGTCATGGTTCGGGCGCGATCCCGACGAAGATTACCCGAGCGCATCCCCACGCGCGGGCCTGCCGAGGCTGCGCGAGCCCGCTTGGCCGCTTCATGGCCAGCCCCGCGATCAGCCCGGCGGCGCGATCGAACAGGGCGGCCAAACCGGCATTGACAGTGGTCAATAGGACCGTGCGATGAGCATTGACGACAGTCAATAGGACCGCGCAATGAGTATTGACAACGGTCAATAGGGCGGCGCGGTCAGCATTGACAACGGTCAACAGGCGGCGCGATCAGCCCGCGGACGCGCTCCCTATGGACGAGAGGCAACAGGGAGGTGCGACCAACGCGATGCGCGGGGCGGATCAGCCGGCGCGGCCCAGCCGGGCGCGATCAGCTTCGATGGCGCGCTGCGGCGTGGCGCGGCGCGGCCCGACCGGCGCGCTCAGCTTCGCCAGCGCGGCGCGCTCACTTCGACGGCGCGACGCGGTCGTAGCAGGCGCGGAGCTTCTCCTCCGCAGCGCGGAGCTTCGCCGCGGTGGGCGGATCGGCCGGCGCGGCCTTGGCGACGCACGCGTCGACGCCCTCCCACGCCTTCGTGCGGGCCTCCTCGACGCGGAGCAGCGCCTTGCCCCGCGCCGCGGCGCGCTGCTGGGCCGCCTGGTCGGCGAGCCGCTGCTCCAGGCGCGCGCGGGCCGCGAGCGTCTTCTGGTGGTCCTCGCACAGCGCCCGCGCCTCGCGCTCGGCGTCGGCCGCGGCGAGCTTCAGCGGCGCGACCCGCGGCGCGTACGTCTTCTTCAGGATCGCCGCGTCGCACCCGGCCGGCTCCGGCGGCGGCTCGGCGAGCGCCGCGAGCATGCCGTCGACGCCCTCCCCGAGCTGGCAGCCGGTGAGCGTGAGCGCGATCTCCGGATCGGGAGCGCCCTCCGACGCGTGGCGCGCCGTGAGCTTCTTCTCCTTCTCATCGACGAATAGATCGAGCCATACCTGCGACGGCTGCGTCGCGTACGGCGACGCGCCGCCACCGTCAGCCCGCGGCTCCTCGACCGCGATCGTGCGCGTGCGCTTGCCGACGCGCGTGAGGCCGACCTTCGCGGCGAACCCCCACTTGCCCTTCGGCGTGACGAGCTGGCCGCGCACCTCCGCGGTGTCGCCGCCCTTCGGCGTCACGAGCTCGAGCTGGCTCGCGCCACACGTGGCGATCGGCTTGCCAGGCTCCGCGCGCGCGGCGGGCGCGGCGGCGAGGGCGGCCCCGAGGCCGGCGGCGATCGAGAGTGCGATCCGCATGATGCCGCGAACGATATCACCCGCGCAGCGGCGGGACGAACGCGGCGATCCCGGCCCTGCTCGCGGCCACGATCTCCGCCACGACGCGCTTGGCCGACGCGACCGCGCCGTGCATGAAGCCGGGACGGTGCGACGTGCCATCGCCCGCGAAGTGGATCACGCCCTCGGGCGCCGCCGCGGCGACCGCGTGCGACGTGAGCTGCCCCGGCGTGAAGTACCCGTACGCGCCGCCCGCGAACGGCTCGCGCTCCCATACGACGCGCTCGCCACCGACGAGGTGCTCGCGGAGGCCCGGGTGCAGGCGCTCGACCTCGTCGGCGCCGCGCTGGATCGCCGCCTCGCGATCGAGCGCGCCCCAGCGCCGCGCGGTCTGGCCGCTCAGGTACATCCCGAGCACGCCGCCGGGGCCGGGAAGCCCCTCGGTCTCGTCTTGCACCACGTGGAGGTCGGTGTCCGTCGCCACCCGGCCGACCTCGCCCCGCTCGTTCCAGAACCGCCGATCGGCCTCGAGCCAGATCCGCGTCACCGCGGTCATGCCGAGCGCGGTGATCGCCCTGCCCTTGGCGGGCGACCACGCCGGCGTCACCTCGATCCGGCGGAGCACCGGGAATGGCATCGTCAAGACGACGCGAGCGGCGTCCATCCGGTGCTGGCCGGTGCGATCGCGGACGACGAGCACGGCGCCCTCGGCGCGATGCTCGATCCGCAGCACCTCGGCGCCGTACACGACGCGCGCGCCGAGCCGGCCGGCGAGCGCGCGCGGGAGATTGTCGGTGCCGCCGGCGATCCGGCCGCCGCGCAGGCCCGTGTTGGCCGCGCGGATCTCGACGCGGATCGACGCCAGCTCGCGTGCGAACGAGAGCGCAGAGATCGACTCGAGCCCGTCGCCGAGCGGAAAGAACTGTCCCGCGACGTACCCGGGCGACGCGCCCATGCCGCGCAGCCACTCCGCGGCCGTCAGGCGATCGAGCGCCGCGAGCTCGCCGTCCCACGTCATCGCCCGCGGATCGAGGCGGTCGACGAGGCCGAGGTACCGCTGCTGGCGCCCCTCCTCGCCGAGCGCGCGCTCCTCGGCCGACAGCTCGTGCAGCTCCGGCATCGGCTCGCCGGGCGCGATCACCTTCCGCTCGCCGCGCGCGAAGAGCACGCGCGCGAGCTTCGGGCGGTTCACGGCGGTGGTCGCGACGCCGAGCTCGTCGATGAGCGCGCTCAGGTCCGGATCGCCGACCACGTGCTTCGCCCCCGCCTCGACGTACAGCTCCTCGCGGAAGCCGCGGACCGTCCGGATCCGGCCGCCCGGCAGCCGGGTCGCCTCGAGGACGAGCACGTCCATGCCGCGCTTGACCAGCTCGCGCGCGACGGTGAGCCCGGCCAGCCCGGCGCCGACCACGACGACGCGCGAGGTGCGCGGCGCCGGCTGTGCAGCGCCCGCCGGCCGGCTCGCCCGGCAACCCAGGCCGGACGCCGCGAGGAGCGCGCCGGCCCCCGCGCCCGCGAGGAAGCGCCTGCGATCGATCGCCGTCATCGCAGGCTCCCGCCGGCCGCGCGCGCCTGCGTCCTGTATCTCGCCGAGCGCCTGCGATCGATCGCCGTCATCGAAGCATCTGGACAGCGCCAGCGCCGGCCAGTTGCCAGCCATGGTAACGCGCGCGCGGCCTGCCCGGGTGGCCGCCGCTCCTCGTGCGCGTGCCGTGGCAGACTGCGCCATGGCCACGGTGCTGTTCCCGCTGCCGGATCGCGACTTCGACGTCACCGAGGTCGCGGTCCCCTGGAAGCTGCTCGTCGAGGCCGGGCACGAGCCGGTGTTCGCGACCGAGGCCGGGGCGACGCCGGCGTGCGATCCGCTGCTGATCACCGGCGTCGTGTTCGGACAGCTCGGCGCGCGCCCGGAGCCGATCGCGTTCTATCGCGAGCTCGAGCAGGCGGCCGCGTTCCGTACACCGCGCCGCTGGGCCGAGTGCGATCCGGCCACGTTCGACGCGCTGCTCCTCGCAGGCGGCCACGCGCCCGGCATGCGCCAGTACCTGGGCAGCGAGGCCGTGCAGCGCCTGACGGCGGCGTTCTTCGCCACGGACAAGCCGATCGCCGCGATCTGCCACGGCGTGCTCGTGGCCGCGCGCGCCAAGCAGGCGGACGGCCGCTCGGTGCTGCACGGCCTGCGGACGACGTGCCTGCCGAAGTACATGGAGCGCAGCGCGTACCTCGCGACGTTCTGGCGCCGCGGCCGGTACTACCGGACGTACCCGGCGTACGTCGAGGACGAGGTGCGCGCACAGCTCGCGCGCCCAGAGGACTTCGAGCGCGGGCCGCGCGAGCTGTCGAAGCGCGGCACGCTCGACGACGACACGCACGCGTTCGTCGTCGAGGACGGCCGCTACGTCTCGGCCCGCTGGCCGGGCGACGCCTACCTCTTCGCGAAGCGGCTGATCGCGAAGCTCGCGTAGCGCGCGCCCTCGGCGACGAAGCCCATCGGCAGCAGCGCCGTCAACCCGGTGGCGTCGTCCTGCTAGGTGTAGAGCGTGCCCTCGGCGACGAAGCAGAGGTCGTTGCCCCACGGGTCGACGACGTAGAACGAGCGCTCGCGCCAGGGCCGCGTGATCGGCTCGCCGCCAGGCTCGCCGTGGACCTTGTACGGCGCGAGCGTGCCGAGCGCCTTCGCGCGCGCGTGCACGGCGTCGAGGTCGGCGACGGCGAAGTACAGCGACTTGGGGCCCGGCGTCGGCGTGAGGCCGCCCTGCGTCGGATCGATCACCGCGAGGATGACGCCGCCGCAGTCGAAGTAGTGGCGCGCGCCGGGGTGGCGCTTGCCCTCGTGGCCGAGGAGCTTTCCATAGAAGGCCGCGGCCTTGTCGAGATCGGACACCTCGAGCGTGACGCGGAAGATCTTCGGGACATCGGTGCTGGTGCTGGTCATCGCTGCTCTCCTCCTGGCTTGGTTCGTGTCACGATCGCGCGCGTGAGATTAGCCCTGGTCTCGATCGCGATCTGCGCGTGGCCCGCGCTGGCAGAGGCTGGCCCGACCCGGCTGTCGATGCGGTGGGTGAACGGCGAGAACATCCACCTCGCGGGCCAGCGCGGCGCGATCAACCGGCGCGCCGACATCAAGATCGAGCTGGAGCTCCGAGCCGACGGCAAGCTCGCGGGCAGCGACGCCGGCACGACGTCGGAGCACAACCTGTACGAGCGCTACTCGACCGACGAGGAGTCGACCTGGAAGAACACGTGGAGCGGCACGTGGACGACGCGCGGACCGGCCGCGGCCCGCGAGCTGGTCCTCGATCTGGTCCTGGACTCGCGCGCGTGCACGCGCACCCGGCGCGAGACGGGCGTGGCGCCGCAGACGAGCGCGTGCGACCTGGTGAGCAAGCAGGTGCAGCTCGCGTGCACGACCGAGCAGATCACTGTGGAGACAACGGCCGGTGCAACGGCCGGGGCAAAGGCCGGGACAACGGCCGGTGCAACGGCCGGGACGAAGCAGAGCCAGTCGCGGCACGAGGCCTGGCAGTGCGCGCCCACAGGGACGGTGGATCTCGACGAGACACCGCGCGTCTGGGTGCTCGGCAAGTCGACCTGCCTGCAGACGGCCGGCGGCCGCGGCGGCCCGCGCTACCAGCGCTGCAAGCCGTAGCATCGAGGCGCTCCTCTTACGGGTGACTCCTACGAGCAGCCCCCAGCCCGATCGGGCGATGAAGACGGCGCGCGCTGCTGCGTCCATCGAGCATGAAGGGGAACAACATGCACAAGCTTGTGATGTTCGCGACCGCGGCGATCGCCGCCGCAGCTCCGGCGATCGCGCACGCCGATCACGATCTCTCGCGCCCCGTGCGGCTCGCCGAGGTGAGCGCGGATCCGCGCGACGGCAACGACACCGTCCGGCTGGGCGGCCTGTCACGCTTCACGCACCTGGAGCTGCGCGCCCGCGAGGCGAGCGTCCGGATCCGCGACCTGGGGCTCCGGTTTCACGACGGCAGCGTCGAGTGGCTGAACGTCCGCGCGCGGCTCGCGCCCGGCGAGCAGCGCTCGATCGAGCTGCCGCCACTCGCCCGCCGCGCCGAGGCGCTCGTCGTCGATTACGGCGACCCGGAGCTGCGTCGACGGGACCGCACGCCGGCCCGGCTCGAGCTCTACGGCGCCATCGCCGACGGGCGCTTCGACGATCGATACGGCGAGCGGTACAGCGACCGGTACGACCGCCGCGTCGACGACCGCCGCCGCGCCGACCGCTGGGAGCATCAGCCCGTGCGCCTCGCGCCGAACGACGGCTGGCACTGAGCCCTCACTGCGCACCGCTCCCCCGCCGCTCCCCCGCCGCGAGGAGCGTGGGCGCCTCTGGCCCGGAGCGCTTGAGCCGGCCCGCGAATCGCGACACGATGGGCCGGGGGTGGCCCATGGCCAGAAAGCAAGTCACGAGCGCAAGCGGCACAGGTGCCGGCGCGGCCACGAGCGCCGCGCCGAAGACCGTCGATCTGAAGGGCTTCATCTCGTCGCTCACCGCGGCCACCGACAAGGCGCGGATGGACAAGGCGACGAAGATGCTCAAGGCGGATCGGTTCCAGCTGTTCAGCGAGGTGACCGATAGCCAGCTCACCGGCGTCGTGAAGAGCCAGACCGATCCGTCCCTCGTCTACGCGTGCCGGATCACGTCGAAGGGCGACTTCTGCTGCTGCACGCAGAACCTGAACGCGTGCGGCGGCCTGCGCGGCGCCCTGTGCAAGCACCTGCTCGTCCTGCTCGTCGGGCTCGCGCAGTCGGGCGTGCTCGATCCGACGGCCGCGAACGCCTGGGCCAAGGAGAGCCGCAAGAAGAAGCCCAAGCTCGACAGCGAGGGCATGAGCGCCACGTTCATCAAGTACAAGGGCGCGCAGGCCGGCGAGATCGACTGGCGCCCGACGGAGACCATCCCCGAGGACTACTACGCGTACTGAGCGCGTGACGGCATGACCGACGAGCGAGTCACGGAGGGCGGAGCCCGCCTCGGCGAGGAGGTCGTATAAGATGACCCCCGAGGAGCGAGCCGAGATCGTCGGATCGGTGGCGACGCTGCAGGGCCAGCTCGAGGCGCTGGTCGTGCGCGGCGTGCGCGCCGTGGGCGGCGACGACCTGAAGCAGCTCACCGCGCTGCACGAGGACCTCGGCCGCATCGGCGCCGGCTACCTGGGGGGCCGGATCGGCGAGCTGATCGGGCACGCGCGCACCGGCGATCCGAAGGCGGCCGCCGCGCTGTGCGGCGCGCAGACGGCGCTGCGCGTGTTCGATCGCGTGCTGACGCTGCACGCGGCGCGCGAGCTGCTCGCGGCGGCCGAGGACGAAGACGGCGAAGACGGCGAGGACGGCGAGGCGAGCGACGGTGACAGCGACGACGGTGGCGGCGGCGCGGCCGGCGCGGCCGCCACAGCCGCCGCCCCGCCGCCGGCCCCCGTCAAGCTCGACGACCGCGCCGAGCTCCTGCCGATGCTCGCCGAGCTGACCGCCACGGTGGAGTCTCTGATCGCGACCGGGCTCAGCACCGCGTCGGCGGCCACGCGGCAGAAGCTCGACGTCTCGTTCAAGGAGGCGTCGAAGCGCAAGCTCCTGCGCCTCGGCGCGTCGCTGCGCTATGTCAACGAGGAGCTCGGCCGGTTCGTCGCCGACGCCTCCGCGTTCTCGCCGAAGCGGTTCGCGTTCTTCCTCCACCGCTCGTGGCTGCTCGCGCGCGGGCTCCACGAGGCGATCCGCCAGGGCGACGCGCCGTGGATCGCGCGCCTGCTCATGTCGCGCGAGCCCGAGGTCGTCAGGCGCGTCGACGCGATCGTCATGGGCGTCGGCAAGCGCGTCCAGGCGGACGGCGGCTGCTCGTTCGAGTTCCGGATGCGCAGCGTCGGCGACGGCGGTGCCCTGCCCGCGGGCACGCCGATCGTGTGGTCGTGCGTGTTCCCGCCGAAGAAGGGCGTGCCGGCCGAGGCGTACCTCCACCTGCCGCAGCCGCAGAAGTTCGCGCCGAAGATCCTGCTCGATCGCGCGATCTACACGATCAGCGAGTGCGCGATCAGCCGCGGCGAGCCGGGCGGCGGCGTGCGCCTGATGCTCGGGCCCAAGTCCACCGTCACCGCCGGCAAGCGGTTCACCGACTGGGCGGCGCACCTGCCGACCGACTGGACCGCGATCCGCGCGCGCGCCGCGGCGCACCGGCCGAGCCCGCTCGAGCTCGAGGTCGAGCTCCAGGAGGCGGTCGTCCTGCACGACTGGCAGGTCGGCGCGCCCGACGCGCGCGACGACGACAAGGTCGCGTACCCGATCACCGCCGGCGGCCGCGAGCTCGTCGTGATGACGGCGAAGGGCCCCGGCGACGCCGAGCTCGTGGCCGCGCTCGACGCGTTCCGCAAGCAGGCCGGCAAGGCCGGCAAGGCCGCCAGCTCCGCCAAAGCCGCCAAGGCCAAGCCCGCGAAGGCGGCGCAGCCCGCGCCGAGCCGCGGACCGCTGTTCGGCCTCATGCACTACGAGCGCTGCCAGCTCGTGCTCCAGCCGCTCGCGATCTTCGGCGACGACGGCCCCGAGTACCTGACCATCTCCAAGGACAAGATCTCGGTCTCGAGCCTCGTCAGCTCGCTCGACTTCAGGGCGTGACGCCTACGCGTCGCGTCGCCCCGCCCGCCCTGCCCCGCGCCCGCAAAAGGAAGCCATGGCCAAGCAAAGCGATCCGAACCCCGAGGTCCTCCGCGAGCCCGCCGAGGTCCGCTACCGCCACCAGCTCGAGGCGCTCAAGCAGGCCGATGGCGACGCCAAGCCGCCAGCGTGGAAGCTGTCGCCGCGCTCGGTCCTCCAGTACGTCGTCGGCACGAAGAAGCCGGTCAAGGCGACGATCGACGGCAAGTCCGTCGAGGTGCCGATCACGCGCAAGTTCTTCGGCGACGACGCGATCGTCGAGCGCTCGATCGTGACACTCGCCAGCGAGCGCGCGCTGCTCCTCGTGGGCGAGCCGGGCACCGGCAAGAGCTGGCTGTCCGAGCACCTCGCCGCCGCGGTCTCGGGCTGCTCGACGCTGACGATCCAGGGCACCGCCGGCACCACCGAGGATCAGATCAAGTACTCGTGGAACATCGCGCGCGTGATCGCCGAAGGGCCCAAGCCCGAGAACCTGATCCAGTCGCCGACGATGATCGCGATGCGCGCCGGCTCGCTCGTGCGGTTCGAGGAGATCACGCGCTGCGTCGCCGACGTGCAGGACGCGCTCGTGTCGATCCTGTCGGACAAGGCGATCGCGATCCCCGAATTGCCCGACGCCAACATGGTGTTCGCGCGCCCCGGCTTCAACATCATCGCGACGGCGAACACGCGCGACCAGGGCGTCAACGAGCTGTCCGCCGCGCTCAAGCGCCGCTTCAATTACATCCACATCCCGGTGGTCTCCGACGAGAAGACCGAGCTCGAGATCGTGCGCGACCGCTCGGCCGACCTCATGCAGCGCTACAAGATCCCGTCGAAGATCGACGAGCCGGTGCTCGCGATGCTCGCGACGGTGTTCCGCGACATGCGCAGCGGCTCGACCGCGGACGGCGTCTCGGTGCAGAAGCCGTCGACCACGGTGTCGACGGCCGAGGCGATCGGCGTCGCGCTCGACGCGGCGATCCACGCGCGGTTCTTCGGCAACGGCACCGTCGGGCCGCAGGAGATCGCGCGCACGCTCGTCGGCTCGATCGTGAAGGAGGACCTCGCCGACGTCGGCGTCTTGAAGGAGTACCTGAACCTCGTCGCGAAGAAGCGCGGGGCGAAGGACGCCACGTGGAAGGCGTTCTACGACGCGGCGGTGAAGAGCGTGCAGCAGTGAGCAAGCAGCGGCGCGGCAGCGGCGGCGATCCCGCCCCCGGCGGGCCGAGCGGCCTCGAGGGCTCGCTCGACTACGAGCGCATGCGCGCCGTGACCGAGGCCGTGCTCGCCGAGCCGCTGTACTGGTTCCCGGTGCGCCACCACTCGCCGAACGTCGCGCGCCACCTGCGCGCCGCGCTGCTCGAGCGGCGCCCCAAGGTCGTGTTCCTCGAGGCGCCGGCGTCGGCGCAGTCGCTCGTGCCGCACATCATCGACGCCAAGACCAAGCCGCCGGTCGCGCTCTACCTGAGCTACCGCGACGACGGAAACCACTTCGGCTGGGCCGGCGTGTCCACGCCGTCGCCGGACATCCCGGCGCGCTACGCGTCGTGGTACCCGATGTTGCCGTACTCGCCCGAGTACGTCGCGCTCAAGACCGCGCGCGAGATCGGCGCCGACGTCGTCTTCATGGACCTGCCGTCGTACGCGCTGATCGAGCGGCACGGTGAGGGCGACGGCGAGGGCGGCGACGACGCCGACGACGCCGAGGGCGCCGACGACGACGCCGATCACGCCGACATCGACGAGCCGGAAACCCCGTCGGCCCAGTCCGGCGGTCCGTCGTGGGAGAGCCTCGTGGTGCGCTCGAGCTTCTACGAGGCGCTCGCGCGCGCGGCCGGCTACCGCACCTGGGACGAGGCGTGGGACGCGCTGTTCGAGCAGGCGTCACGGCACGACGACACCGAGGCGTTCCGCCGGGACCTCGCCGCGTTCTGCGCCGGCGTCCGCGCGACGACCGCGCGGCGCACCGTCGAGCGCGACGGCACGCTGCCGCGCGAGCGCTTCATGTGGCGCACGATCCGCGCCGAGCTTCTGCGCCGCAAGCTCCCCCCGGAGCAGGCGATGGTCGTGTGCGGCGGCTTCCACCTGTTCCTGGACCGCGACGACGAGACGCCGCCGCCGGAGCTGCCCGAGGGCACCGTGTACTGCACCGTCACGCCGTACTCGTTCCTGCGCACGAGCGAGCTGTCCGGCTACGGGGCCGGCAACCGCGCGCCGCGCTACTACCAGCGGCTGTGGGACGCGTTCGACGGCAAGGCCAGGCCCGGCGCCGAGGATCCCGCCGTCGACGCGATGATCCACCACGTGGTCGCCGTGCTCGCGAAGGGGCGCACCCGCACCGAGGGGCTCTCCAGCGCCGACGCGATCGCGGTGACGCAGCACGCGCGGATGCTCGCGTCGCTGCGCGGCCGCCCGGCGCCGATCCTCGACGACGTGCGCGACGCGCTGATCGCGTGCTGCTGCAAGGGCCGCATGGAGGAGGAGGGCGCGCCGCTCGCCGAGGCGATGGAGATCGCCGAGGTCGGCTCCGCCGTCGGCAAGGTCACGCCAGCGCTCGGCCAGCTCCCGCTCGTCAACGACTTCCACGCCCAGCTCGACGCGCTCGAGCTCGAGGTGATGAGCAAGGACAAGAAGCTCAAGCTGACGCTCGATCTGCGCGACGCGCGCGACGCGCGGCGATCGGCGTTCCTGCACCGGCTCGTCTTCCTCGAGGTGCCGATCGGCAAGGCGCCCGAGCGCGGCAAGGGCGACGGCGGCACGCTGTTCCGCGAGCAGTGGACGCTCGCGTACTCGCCGAGCATCGAGGACGCGCTCGTCGAGAAGACCCTGTACGGCGACACGGTCGAGGCCGCGGCGCTCGCGCTCCTCGAGGAGCAGCTCGCGGCGAGCGGCCACCACGCCGGCATCGCGTGCCGCCGGCTCGTCGAGGCCATCGACATGGACCTGCCCGCGCTGATCGTGCGGCTCGAGGCCGCGGCCGGCCACGCGATCGATGAGGACAAGCAGTTTGGCTCCCTGTGCGAGGCGCTCGTCCACCTGCTCGTCCTCGACCGGCTCGCCGGCCAGCGCCGGCTGACGCGCGACGTGATCGCCGAGCTCGTGCGGCGCTGCTTCGCGCACGCGTGCTTCGTGATCCCCAACGTCGCGTCGGTGCCCGCCGAGGATCAGGAGCCCACGATCGCGCACCTGAAGTCGCTCGCCGAGGCCGTGCAGGGGAGCGACAGCGGCGGCCCGCAGGCGCTCGATCGGGATCTGTTCGTCGAGAACGTCACCGCGGCGGCGCTCGCGACGACCGTGCCGTTCATGCAGGGCGCGTTCGCGGCGCTCCTGTCCGAGATGCGCGCCGTCGATCCCGCCGACCTCGCGCGCCGCGTCGCCGCGTTCGCCCGCGCGCGGCCCGACACGATGGTGCTCGCCGGCGAGTTCCTGGATGGCGCGTTCGCCGTCGCGAAGACGTCGATCCTGCTCGGCGCGGGCGAGCTCGTCACCGCGATCGACGAGCTGATCCGCACCGCGTCGTGGGACCAGTTCGTGGTGCTCCTGCCGCGCGTGCGCCACGCGTTCGAGCGGCTGCACGACCGCCAGCGCGGGACGTTCTCCGAGCGCGTCGCGGAGACGTACGGGATCAAAGAGGTAGCCGAGGTCGCCAAGCTGCACACGTCCGTCGGCGCCGCGGTCCAGATGGCCGCGATCGACGCCGAGGTCGCCGCGATCATGAAGGAGTGGACGTTCTGATGGCGGATCCAGAGCTCGTCGCGCGGTGGCGGTTGGTCCTCGGCAAGGCCGCCGAGCAGCACGGCATCACGTGCGGCAGCGACGCGCGCGCCGCGGCGTGCGAGCGCGCGCTCGGCTTCGTCTTCGACGGCGACGACCGCGGCGGCGGCCGCGGCGGCAGCGCGCTCTCGGTCCCGTCGTGGATCGACGCCGTCTCCGAGCTGTTCCCGCGCCAGGCCAAGGAGGTCCTCGAGCGCGAGCTGATCCGGCGCCGCGGCATCTCGGACCTGCTCGATCACCCGCAGCTCCTCGAGAAGATCGAGCCCAACGTCGAGCTGGTCAAGACGCTGCTCACGCACAAGGACCTCCTGAACCCCAAGGCGCGCGTCCTGGCGCGCAAGATCATCGACCAGGTCGTCAATGACCTGAAGAAGAAGCTCGAGATCCGCGTCGAGCAGGCGATCACCGGCGCGGTCCGCAAGGATCGCCACTCGCCGCGCCGCGTGTTCAGAAACCTCGATCTCAAGCGCACGATCCGCAAGAACCTCGTCCACTGGGACCAAGAGCGCGAGCGGCTGCTCGTCGAGCGCGTGTTCTTCTACGCCGCCGAGCGCAACAAGCGGCCGTGGCACGTGATCGTGTGCGTCGATCAGTCCGGCTCGATGCTCGACTCGGCGATCTTCTCGGCGGTGATGGCGTCGATCTTCGCCGAGCTGCCGAGCGTCAAGACGTCGCTCGTCCTGTTCGACACACAGGTCGTCGATCTGTCGGACCAGGTCGGCTCGCCCGTCGACGTCCTGCTCAAGGTCCAGCTCGGCGGCGGCACCGACATCGCGATGGCCGTGAGCTACTGCGGCCAGCTCGTCCGCGAGCCGTCGCGCTCGATCATCGTGCTCATCACCGACTTCTTCGAGGGCGGCGACGAGAGCCACCTCGTGCGCTCGGTCCGCGCGCTCCACGACTCCGGCGTTCGCATGATCGGCCTCGGCGCCCTCGGCTACGACGCGCGCCCCGCCTACAACAAGTCGACCGCCGGCAAGTGCCGCAAGGTCGGCATGGACATCCTCGTCTGCACGCCCGAGCGCCTCGCCGACGCGATGGCCGAGATCATCAAGGGCTGAGGTTGACACCCACGGCGGCCGAGCGCCGGCCGGCTCAGGTCAGCTCGCGCTTGGGGCCGCGGTAGGCATCGAAGATCGCGCGGTGGCGCGCGAGCGAGGCGCCGTCGGTGCGCCGGTAATAGTCGGAGACCCAGCCGAGCAGAAACGGAAGCTTTGCGTCCTGCTCCTCTTTCGAGGCGTACTTGTGCGGCTCCCAGGGGCGCGCCCGGCAGTTGCGCAGGCACGCCGCCTCGCCGGGGTTCATGAAGTAAAGCTCGGGCGCGGGCTCGCGCGCGAGCAGCCGCTCCGCGAGCTTGCTGTAGCAGCCCTCGACGATCCAGGCGTCGTGCTCGGCGCAGAACCGATCGAGATCCGCATGCACCGCCTCGAGCGGGCGCTCCACCGCGATCTTCCCCGGCTCCCACACGATCGTGTCGAGATCGAGGAGCGGCGTCTGCGCGGGCGCCGCGAGCTCGCGGGCCAGCGTCGACTTGCCCGAGCCCGAGTTCCCGATGATCACGATCTGCATCGCCGTCCTCGGAGCGTGCGCGCCCATGCGGCGACCATAGCGCAGCCGGCGCCTCGGCTCAGAGCAGCGCGTCGGCGAGGTTGAGCGGGCCGTCGATCACCTCGCCCGCGACGAGCGCCCGCAGCTCGCGGAGCAGGCGGGGCTCGTGCCAGTCGCCGTTCGACAGGTCGAGCTCCTCGAGCTGCGGCCCGAGCGCGTGCGCGATGAGGCGGAGCACGCTCACCGGCGCGCTCGGCATGACCCGCAGCCGGCGCAGCGCCGGCAGCGCGGCGATCGCGCGCGCGCCGCGCTCGGGATCGGCGAACCGCGCGTTGCGGAGATCGAGCTCGCGCAGCCGCGGGAACGCGCCGAAGCCGTCGCCCTGCTCGAACGCGCTGAGCGACAGCCGGAGCCGCGCGAGGGTCGCCGCGGCGCGGCTGGTCCCGAGCAGCGCGAGCGTCTCGTCGGTGAGCTCCGACAGGTGCAGCTCGGTCACGGGCGGCAGCGCCGGCAGGATCGCCTCGAAGTCCGTCGTGCCGTACAGATCGAGCGACGTGACGTGCGGCGCCCGGGCGAGCACGGCGAGGACCGCGTCGCCGCCGAGATCCGCGCCGCCGCCGAGATCGTGGCCGCGCAGCCACAGCTGCGCCACGTGTTCGAGGCCGCCCGCGACCACCAGGTGGTGCATGCCGACGGCGCCGAGGCCGCTCCACGAGATCCCGAGCGCGCGGAGCCTCGCGAGCGCGCCCGAGCCGACGAGCAGGCGCACGGCCTCGTCGCCGTGGCCATCGCGCATCTGCTCGTAGGCGAGCGGCTGCGCCTGGACTCCGACGTAGGAGAGGTCGAGGCCACGCAGCCGCCGGAGCGCTGGCGAGCGGAGCAGCGCGCGCAGCCCCGCGAGCGGATCGCCGGAGCTCACCAGCGTCCCGATGGTCGTGATCGAGCGCAGGAGCGGCGCCCGCTGGAAGATCTCTTCGCCGTGCTCCGCGAGCATGCGCGGATCGAGCTCGGCCGCCTCGACGAAGCCGCGCCGGAACTCGCGGCGCGGCCTGGATCCGGGGTGCTGGTACGCGCGGATCCCGGCCCACTCGTCGCCGTGGCGCTCGAGGAGCTCGCGCTCACGCCGCCGCCGGATCGCGGCCTCCCCTGGCGGGAGATCGCCGCGCGCCAGATCGCACTGGATCACGACGAGCTCGCCGCGCTCGCCGCCGACCGCGTCGGCCCACACCAGGCGCGGCGCGTCGTCATCGGGCGACAACCGGCACGCCTCCAGCAACACATCGGCCGCGGCCACGCCCACAGCATACTGCCGCACCGAGCTGACGATGATCGCGTCCGCGAACGTGGGCACTGGCGAGCCCAGGCGCACAGTCCGGCCGCCGCCAGAACAACGCCCGCCCGGGCGCTCGCGGTACCCGGGTATCCCGGCTCACAGCTGCCAGTGGTAGGTTCCGTCCATGGCGCAAGATCGGCAGGTCATGGGCATCGGTAGTGGGGTCCTCGAGGCGCTCGGCGAGCACTTCACGCTGATCAGGCAGGACGGAGCCGAGGTCCCGGTGCGGGGGTTCTTCACCGAGGATCGCGGCGTCCTGACGCTGCCAGCGACCGTCGACGTCTCGATCGGTGACCACATCCGCGGCCGCAAGAGCGGCACCGTCGTCGAGGTTCGGCGTCTGGACGCGCACATCGACGTGCGGCTGGGCTGAGGGCGCCGCGGGCGCCGCAACGGTCACGGGCTGGGGAAGGAGACGCTCACCGGGTTGAACCCGAGCGCGGCGAGCCACTCGTGCCCGACGACGCGGAAGTGGTGCTTGCGGCTGTACGGGTTCTCGACCGTCTGGCACTCACGCCAGCGCTGCGCCCACTGGTACTTGCCAGTCCACTGCATGTACTGGCCCGAGCTCAACCAGGCGTCGATCGAGGTGTGCCAGGTGACGCCGCTCTTGTAGCGGTAGCGTACGCGCTGCGGCCCGTTGACGGAGTCGATCCGGCACGACAGATGGTCGGCCTTCCGTTTCACCCACGGAGTGCTGTATTGATTCGGCCAGCAGTACGTGAACGAGTTCGATCCGGAGTATGCCCAGTTGTCGATATCGCACAGGCTGGTCGCGGTCATGGTGGCGGGCAGGAGCGTGGCCCCCGACGGGATCGGGGCTTCCCCGTCGTCCGACGCGTCGATCCGGTAGTTGCCGCTCGCGACGCGCTGCGCGGCGTCTCGCAGCGACAGCGGAGCCGGCTTCTGGGCGAGGGCCTCGAACAGCTTGATCGGATCGCCGGCCGCGACTTCCTGGGCCCGATCGAGCGCCTCGTCAGCCTGGCCGATGCTTCCGACGATGGCGACCCCGAGCTCGTCGTCGGGGCCGATCACGAACGTCACGAGGGTGCCCGCGGCCGTCTGGACGGATGCCACCTCCGTGCTGCCGCTGCTCCACTGCAGCGCAGCTTGCGTGGTCTGGAGGTCGTCCTCCGCGGCGTCCGGTTCGACGCCGCAGCCTTGCGCACCGAGCACCGCCATCGCCACCGCCCATACCGACGCGACAAGATTCTTTCGCGCACCGGCGCGCTGGGCGGCCAGGTCGTGGCGCGCGGAGCTCAGGGTGGCTGGGGTGGAGCTCGTGTTCGTGATGGTGTCCGTGTTGGTCATGGTGTTGTCCTCTTGGAGCTGCTCCGGGGATCGGCGGCTCCGACTCCCGGCGCGCATGGCTCGCATGCACTGGTAGTCCGGCTCGCTCCCCCCGCGTTTCAAGAATTCGTTCCGGGCGGCTCGCCGTGGGCGGCCGACGCGATCCGGACGGGTACCGACCTCATAGGTGCCAATGAGCCGAGCGCGCCGCGCGGATCGGCGCCACCCGGACGGCATCAGCGGCGCCAGCAGCGCCCGCAGCGTCCCCGCGGCGTCACGGTCACCGATGGCGCCGTTGACTACTTTGACTAGTCAGGTAGCCTCATCGCATGGTGCGTCGCGACGATGACGGAGACCGTCCTCCCGGAGGGAGGACGCAACCGCCGTCTCGCTGTGGTGATCCAGCGGGTGAAAGTCCCGTCTCGGTAAGCCGTGAGGCGCCGAGTAGCAGGCTCCCGGCTCGGGGCGAGATCCCTGTGTCCGAAGCGGAGCGTCAAAAGCCTGATCCGCGGCAAGAGCCGTGCGACAGGGAGCAAGCACGCGGGCCGCAACATCAAGTGAAGGCTGCAGCCTCGTCAGACTTACAATCCGAGAGCGCCGGTTGGGAGCCGGCCGGCCGAGCCGCTCATGTCACGGCGAAGGCAACACCGACGGAACGGGACCACAACCGTGCCGAAGGCCTCGGCGGGGTAGGGGTCGCAGCACGTGTGCAAGGATCAACA
>DATMCI010000276.1:0-16371 GCA_035558535.1 Kofleriaceae bacterium | reverse complement strand
GGACCCCGGCTGGAAACCACGGCAGATTCCCAGCGGTGTGCCAAGCGTCATACGAGATCATCGTGATAGTCATAGCCAGATCATCCTTGTCAGTTGGGACGGGTCAGGGCGAGAAGTGCTGAAGCTGCTCTGATATGTAGTTCGAGCATGCTCTGCAGAAGGCAGGATGGCAGCAGTAACGCATCCGGCAGAGCCACTGTGATCGGTAGGCGACCCGCTCGAAGTCGGGATCGGTGAACGCGCCCACCGTATCGAGGGTGGTGGTGGCGCCCGCCAGCGTCGGCTGCGGTGTCGCGGCCGCTTGTGCCTCCCACGGCAGCGGCGCGTGCGTGTGCGAGAGGTTGGGCCCCACCCCCGCTCCGCCGTGCGGATACTCGTCGACGAGCCCGAAGGCGTGACCGAGTTCGTGGAGCGCGGTGCGGATCTCCATGGCTCGCGATGCCACGGCGATGCCGTATCCGCTCCCGCCAGAGCCGCCGTCGAACGGTGTGTTGACCAGGACGATGATCTTGTGCGGTGGACCGAGATCCTGATTGCTCTGTAGCGCGAGCTCCGCGAGCTGCGCGGCGACCGTCTCGTACACGAGCGGCTCGTCGACCAGGAGCAGCTGCGACGGTCGGTCCGAGCCGGGTGATGTGCCGGCGAACGTTGCACCGAAGTAGCTTCGTACCTCGGTGCCGCTGCGCGCCGCGCCTTCTTCCTCCGAGTACACGTGCAACAGGAAGATATTGAGCGCGTCGAGGTGGTTCATGAACGGGGCCGTGGTCTGGAGCTGCTTGATGACCCGGTTCGCGTCAGCCTCGAACTGCGACTGCCAGAGCTCGGAGCGGCCTCCATAGCCCTCTGAGACGATGACGAGATTGAAGCGGCCTCCGAACTGGCTCAGGTCACATAGCTGGCTCGGTACGAGCTCCAGCACGGTTCCATTGGTGTGTCCCATGATGTCCTCCTGTTGTTATTGCAGCTGAATTCTGAACCAAGGGGTCGGTTCGTTTGGCTCGTTTGGCTCATAGGCCACGACGTAGAGATTCCGCCGTTTCTGCTGCGCTTGATTCAGGAACATGGGGAGCAGCACACACAGCACCTGCCCGTGGCCCTTGGGGAGGAGTGTCCAGCCGGAGTCTGGACCGTAGGCCTCGACGTACCCGGGGCGGACGAACGGCCGGCGGTAGAGGACCTCTCCCTTGGGGTGGCTGGTGGGGGTAAGGTCGATGACCTCCAGTCGGTACGACGGCCAGCGCACACGGTCGAGGGCGCTCCTCAGTGGAAGGCTCGGGAGGGCGCGGGCGAGCACCTCGCGTGGCCCGGTGTGACTGATCGAGAGGGACGGCCTCCGTTCGTCCGTGACCGTGACCGTGATCGTGAGCTCGTATGCTGTGGCCGGGGGGGGCCGGGGAGTGTCTGAGGGGTTGAGAGTCGATACCATTTCCAGTCCGGACGTAGGCGGGGGCCGCTTTTCCGGCGCGGGAGGAAAAAAACGAGGTCAGGTCGTCTATGCGGGGTGTCCCCGCGGCTCCAGCGCTTGCTTCGCCGCGAAGTGCCGCGCGATGCTCCGGGCGAGATGGACGGTGGGGACCCGGCGGGGGACGTCAGCGCGGCCAGCGCTGCGAGGCGCGCGCGCTTCCTGGAGCTGGTCGGTGTACATACCCCGGCGCTCGAGGTGGTCGCGCGGAGGCTCTGCCGCGACCCGTCGGTCGCCGCGGACCTCGTCCAGGACACGCTGGAGCGCGCGTGGCGGCACTTCGACTCGCTGCAGGACGCCGAGCGCGCCCGCGGCTGGCTGGTGCGTATCATGCGAAACATGTGGCTCGACCAGCTCCGGCGCCGCCGCGCCGAGGTGCCGATCGACGAGAGTCACGAGCCGGCGGCGGCGGCGGCCGATGAGCCCTCGTGGTGGGAGCGGGTCACGGTCGAGGACCTGCGCCAGGCGATCGAGCAGCTCAAGGAGCCCTACCGATCGGTGGCGGTGCTGCACGACCTCGACGGCCACTCGTATCGCGAGATCGCCAGGCTCCTCGACATCCCGAACGCCACGGCCGCGACGCGGCTGCACCGCGCGCACGCCCAGCTCCGTGAGCTGCTCCGGCGCAAGCTCGGCGTGGGAGACCCGCCATGACGGCGCCCTGCGCGGAGCTGGAGGCCTACCTCGACGAGACGCTCGATGAAGCGCGGCGCGAGCGCTTCGAGGAGCACCTGCTGGGCTGCGCGAGCTGCCAGGCCAAGCTCGAGGACGCCATGCAGCTGATCGCCGCTGGCGCCGAGCTGGCGCGGCGCCCGGACCGGCCGCGCGCCGCGGCGACGGTCGAGCGGGCCCGCCCCGCGCGGCGCAGGGTCGGGCTGTGGGCCGCCGCGGCGGTCGCGATCGCGGCCGCGGTCGTGGCTGTCGTCTGGTGGCGCGCACGCGGGCAGGAGCACGGCCCTACGATCGAGGAGCGGATCGCCGCGTCGCTCGCGCCGCGTCGCTCGCTCGCGCTGCGGCTGCCGTACGCTCCGCTCGATCGCTATCGGCCGTATGACGTCGAGCGCGGCGCGAGCGCGCCGGAGCTCGTCCCGCTCGGGCTGACCGCCGAGGTCGAGGCGAAGCGACCCACGGCGGCGCTCGTCGCGTTGCTCTTGGCGCGCCGTGACTTCGATCAGGCCGAGGCGATCCTCGCTCGGGCCGGGCGCCGCGCCGGGCACGACGATGACCTCGAGCTCGGCCGGGCGGCGCTGGCGCTCGCGCGCAAGCAGGCCGCCAGCGCGCTCGTCCACCTCGATGGTGTCCTGGCTCGCGCGCCCGCCAGCGCCGTCGCGCTGTGGAACCGCGCGCTCGTGCTGAGCGAGCTGCAGCTGCCGCTGGCCGCGGCCGAGGCGTTCGATGTAGCCGGCACGCTCGGCGAGCCGGGATGGAGCGCCGAGGCCGCCGAGCGAGCCGCTTCGCTCCGCGAGGCCGAGCGCGCCCGCGTGGCGCAGTGGCAGGCCGGGAAGGCCTGCGAGGCCATGCCGGCGGGGCGGCTGCCCGACCGCGCGGTGGTGCGTGCCCACACGTCCGCGTGCCGGCCCTCGTTCTACGAGGCGGTGCGCGTCGCCACGACGCGCGATGCCCTCCTGGCGCTGATGCCGATCGCCGAGGAGCTGGACGCGTCGGTCAATAGCACCGCGGCGGCCGACCTCGTGCGGCGCGTCGCCGCGGTCGAGCCAGCGCGGCGCCAGCGCGCGGTCGCGACGTACCTCCGGCTGACCCGGACTGCCGATCTGCCCGCGGCCGAGAAGCTCCAGCTGCTCGATCAGCTCCGCGCCGCCGAGCAGAACGATCTCGTGCTCGGCGCGATCCCGCGGTCCCAGCTCCCGGGGCTCCGCGACGAGTACATCCGGCGCGCGCGGGCCGCCAGCGATCCGTTCTTCGCCGAGCTGGCCGAGGAGCGCAGCGCCGACGCGCTCCTGGCGGGCGGCGATCCGCTCGGCGCCGAGGTCGTGCTGCTGCGGGCGGTGCGCGCCTGCTCCGGGCGCGACGTCGAGCTGCGCTGCACGGACCTGCACCTCGCGCTCGCGAACGTCTACGAGATCATGCATCGCCCGAGCGACGTGCGCGCCGTGGCGCAGGCGGGCATCGAGCGCTCGCGCCGCCTCGGGCTGTACTGGGGGGAGCGGCTGTTCTTCGATTACATCGCGAAGGCCGCCCGCTTCGAGCGCGCCTACTCGCTCATGCGCGTCTACCTGCGAGAGGCGACGCTGCGCGCCGCCGGTGAATGCGCGCAGGCGCGGTACCACCAGGAGCTGATGGCCGAGGCGAGCCTCGAGGAGCTGCGCTTCGACCAGGCGCGGCGGGACCTCGGCGCGGCGCCGACCTGCGACGAGCCGCCGAAGGCCGCGCGCGCGCGCGTGATCGCCGAGCTCGCGCGGATCGACGGATCGCCGGAGGAGGCGCGCGCGCTGCGAGCGGGGCTGGCCCAGAGCCGCCAGCAGCCGGACCGGACGGCCGGGGAGCTCGCCTACTTCGACGCGCTCGAGGGCCGCCTGCTCGCCGCGCGCGACCCGGCCGCGGCCCGGCCGCTGCTCCGGCGCGCGATCGAGGCGGCGGACCAGCTCGGCCGCGGCGACGCGGACGCGGCCCTCGCGCGTCGCGACGCCTACGGCTCGTTGCTCGTCCTCACGGCGAGCGGCGGCGATCCCGCGGCCTCGCTCGCGCTGTTCGTCGAGGCGGCCGGAGCGCCGCCGCGAGAGGGGGCGTGCGTCGTCGGCGCGATGGTCGACGCCGAGCGCGTGCTCGTGGTCGTGCGCGACGCGCGCGGCGCGCTCGCGCAGCACTTCGAGCCGCGGGGCCTGGCCTCGCCGGTTTTGGACGCCGCCGCGCTGATCCCGGTGCCGATGGTGCGAGCGCTGTCGGCGTGCTCGCGCGTCGACGTGCTCGCGCTGCCCCCGGTGTTCGGGCTCCCGAACCTGCTGCCGCCCGAGCTGGCGTGGTCGTACCGCGGCCGCCTCCCCAGCACCGGGCGCGGCGTCCTGGCGGCCGCCGCGCCTGCGGCGCGGCCCACCGTCGTCACGGTCGCCGACGCCATCCCCCCGCCCGAGCTCAGGCTCGCGCCGCTCGGGGTGCGGCGGCTCGCCCCGATCCCGGGAGCCACGCACGTCGACCTGACGGGCGCCGCGGCGACGCCGACGCGGGTCGTAAGCTCGCTCGCGGACGCCGACGCGATCGAGATCCACGCGCACGGCTTCGTCGATCAGGGAGTCTCCGACGCGTCGCTGATCGCGCTGTCGCCGCAGGCCGACGGGCGCTTCGCGCTGGGCGCGCGGGAGATCGCCGGGCTCCGGCTGACCCGATCACCGCTCGTGATCCTCGCCGCCTGCCACGCCGCGTACACGGCGCCGTATCGCCACGAGCCGTGGGGGCTGCCGCGCGCGTTCCTGCTCGCCGGGGCCCGCGCGGTCATCGCCTCGCCCGACGCGATCTCCGACGCCGAGGCGGGCGAGCTCTTCCGCGCCGTCGAGGTCCGGATCCTGAGCGGCACGGATCCGGCGATCGCGCTCCGCGACGAGCGCGCGCGGCGGCTGGCCGCGGCTCCGAGCAGCTGGGTCCGCGCGGTCCTCTTGTTCGACTGACCAGGAACTGACCAGGAACTGACCAGGAAATGGCGCCCGCGCGCGCGTCCTCCGGACAGGACCGCACGACATCGGGCCAGGCACATCGAAAGCGGAATCATCAATTCTGATGATGGTCGTGGGGAGTGCTGTGCCGGCCGCTCGTGACAGCACGAAAGGGATACGACCAATGATGAACACGAGATCCAGCCAGCTCACCCTGAACCGCGCGCGCCTGGGGGTCGCCACCCGGGCCCTGGTCTCCGGCATGGCAGCCGCCGTGCTCGGGCTCGCCGGCTGCGCCGCCGAGCCCGAGCCCGGCGACACCACCGGTGGCGCCGAGATCATCGAGCACAGCCCCCAGAGCATCGAGCTCATCGGCGAATTCGAGACCGCTGACGGCGCCCGACTGACCTTCACGGCCGAGTACGAGCGCGGCGACGGCAGCGGCGATCCGGTGGTGGCCATCACCGAGCTGGCCCCGGCCAGCGCGCCGTCCTCCCTCGAGCGCCTCCGCCGCGGCGGCGCCACCTCGCTGGAGGTGTTCCTGGCCCTGGCCCCCGAGGGCGCCGAGGCCCCCGCCCTGCTGCGCGACGCCCACGCGCGCGAGGCGGCCCTGCTCGGCCGCTCCGCCGAGGTCCGCGCGCTCGCCCTGGGGGCCGCGACCACGCTGGCGCCCTTCGACAGCCCGACCTGTGACAGCTACGCCGCGTTCCTGACGAGCGTCAGCACCTGGGTCGCGGAGCAGACCAGCCTCAGCACCGGGTACCACACGCTCACGTTCGAAGACGGCGGCAATGTCGTGGCGTCGATGTGTAATTACGACAACAACCTGTTCGACTCCAAGCGCGCCCAGTTCTGTTTCGAGGTCACCGTGCAGGGCTCGGAGTTTGGCCTGCTCTACTGCGGTTCAGAGATCAGCGTGCCCGACGGGTACCGCGTGAACGAGACCTGGCTCGGCGCCACCACCGATCGCGTGGTTCGGGCCTGGAAGCAAGGCAACGCGTCGAGCGTGACGAGCTTCATCGCCATCGGCGGCATCGTCATCTGACGCCGCTCGGCGACGCATCTTGGGAAACGGCACGCTCGACTCCGTCCTTCTGGCAGGACGACACGGTGTCGGATCACTCCCATCCTCGGACGCACTGCTATCTTTGCGTCTCGAGGAGGGAGTCTGATCTGGCGCGTGACAGACCATTACCAGAAAGGACTGAATATGTTGCCGACGATGCGATGGAAGCTGAACAGGGTGATCATGGGAGCGGGGCTCGGGGTGCTGGCGGCGGTGACAGCGGCGCCCGCGGAGACGGTGCCCGAGCTCGCGGCGCAGGGGGTGACCAAGCCGCTTCCGGCCCCGTTCGTGTCGGGGCTGGACCTCGAGTGCTACCGCACGCCGGGGCCGGCGCTCAATGCCGGGGTCGTGCTGACGCACCTGAACCCGGTGCTGGTGGGGCTCGGGCTGCCGGCGCACACCGTGATCCTGCGCGAGCTGCAGCAGACGTGCGTGCCGGTGATGAAGAACGGCGTCGCGCCGCCGGCGGACATGTTGCCGTTCATTCGCCACGTCGATCTCGCGTGCTACCGGGTGGACGCGGCGCCGCTCCCCGACCCGGTGACGATCAACCTGCGGCACCTGAACCCGGTGTTCGCGAACCTCCCCGAGCACGCCGTCACGATGGTCAGCCCCGCGCAGCTGTGCGTGCCGGTGATGAAGAACGGCGTGGTGCCGCCGCCGGATGTGCTCGATCTCGTGCGGTACATCGATCTCGAGTGCTATCGCGTCGACCCCACGCCGCACCCCGTGTTCGGCGCCTTGCTGCGGCAGCTCAATCCGCAGCTCACCGCGATTCCCGATCACCCCATGACGCTCGGCTCGGCGAATCGCCAGCTGTGCGTGCCGGTGCGGAAGAACAACCAGGTGATCCCGCCGGCGTCGCTGGACGTCATCCGGTGGCTCGATCTCGAGAAGTTCAGGGTCACGCAGGCGGTGAGCATCCCGACGACGGAGGTCGTGCTGGGCCACCTGAACCCGATGTTCGCGACGCTGCCGCCCGTCTCGGTGAAGCTCGAGCTGGCCAACTCGCTCCTGGTGCCGGTGGCCAAGAACGGCCAGGCTCCGCCTCCGTGACCCACCGCGTCGTCACCGCCGCGGCGGCCTCCGCCGGGGGGCCGAGCAGCCGGTCCGCGCTCGTGGTACATCCCGCTTCGTGGGCCTCACCGACTACGAGAAGTACATCCGAACCGAGGAGCTGCTCGCGCTGCAGAAGGCCCCGAATGCGCTCACGTGTCACGACGAGCTGCAGTTCCAGGTCGTGCACCAGGCGCACGAGCTGTACATGAAGCTGATCGAGCACGAGCTGCGGTTCTGCTGCGAGCTGTTGGGGCAGGGCGAGGTCGCGCGCGCGGTGAGCACGCTCCGGCGCGTGTCGACGGCGCAGCGCGTGCTGCTCCACTCGATCGAGCTCCTCGACACGATGGCGCCGACGGACTACATGATGATCCGCACGGGGCTCGGCCGCGGCTCGGGGCAGGAGTCGCCGGGGTTCCGCACGATGCTGCGGCTGCCGGGCGAGCTCGTGTGGCCGGCGTTCAGCGCGTTCCTCGAGCGCACGGGGCTGACGCTGCGCCAGATCTACGACGCGCCGCACACCCACCATGCGCTGTTCCAGCTGTGCGAGGGGCTCGTCGACTACGATCAGCTCCTCCAGACGTGGCGCTACCGCCACCTGATGCTGGTCTACCGGATCATCGGCACGGGCACGCCGTCGCTGAAGGGCAAGCCGAGCGACCTGCTCGTGCACGGCATGAAGCAGCGGTTCTTCCCGAAGCTGTGGGAGGTCCGCGACGAGGTCTTCAGCGACTGGACCGCCGAGCAGGCCGCCAAGGGCAAAGAGCACGGGTACCACGGCTGATGCGGGCCTTCGCGCTCTCAGGCGTGCTCGCGCTCGCGACCGCGACGGCCGCGGGCGGGTGCGGCTTCGCGGTCAAGCACCCGGCCGTCACCGGCGGGCTCGTCGTCGGCGGGATGATGCTCGGCGCGTGCGAGCTCGAGACGTCGGAGCACCGCACGTGCCTCCTCGCGTCGGGCGGCGCCGGGGTGATCATCGGCCTCATCACCGTGGGCGCGCTCTGGCTCGGCTCGACGGGCGAGGACTCGATCCTCCAGCCGCCGCCGGATCCGGTGGAGCCGGTGCGCCGGCCCGCGCAGGAGCGGCCAGGTGGCGCAGCGGCAGGGGCCGGGGCCGGCGGCGCGCCCGCGGGCACGCCGGCAGTGCCGGCGGTGATCCCGGACTACCTCAAGGCGCCGCCGCAGCTGTTCGCGCGCAGCGGCGAGTCGATCGTCCCCGCGCCGCCGGGCGATCACGCGGTCGCCGCGACGTACGCGACGTCCTCGGCGCGCGGCCCGCTGCACGAGGGCGCGCGGATCACGATCCTGACGGAGCGCGCGAAGTACAAGGTGGGCGAGGAGATCCGCGTGATCCACGTGCTCGAGGCGCCGGAGCCGGGCCGCGACCTGTACGTGATGGGCCCCAAGGCCATCTACAACGAGTACGTCGATGGCGTCCTGCGCACGCCGCCACCGCCCGCGCCCGGGAGCTACGACGGCCGCGTGGTGCCGAGCCCGGGCGTGGACTGGAATTACGAGGTCACGACCTACCAGTTCACGGCGCCGGGCCCGCACCGCATCCAGTGGCGCGACGGCGGCCGCGAGTCGAACGTGATCGAGCTCGAGGTCACGCCGTAGGCGCGCCGCCATGACCGAGCACGAGCTCGCAGGGCGCACGATCGCCGGTCGCTATGATCTGCTCGCGCTGCTCGGGGCGGGCGGGATGGGCGCGGTCTACCGCGCGCACGATCGCGAGCTCGACGAGCTGGTGGCGCTCAAGGTCATCCGGGCGGAGCTCGCGCGGAGCCCGGTCATGGTCGATCGGTTCCGCCACGAGGTGAAGCTCGCGCGGCGGGTCACCCACGTGAACATCGCGCGCACGTTCGAGCTGGGGCACGCCGACGGCGTCATGTACTGCACGATGCAGCTCGTCGAGGGCGAGTCGCTGCGCCAGCGCCTCGCGCGCGAGCGCAAGCTCGGGATCGGCGAGGCCGCCGCGATCGCGCGCGAGCTGTGCGACGGCCTCGCCGCGGCCCACGCCGCCGAGGTCATCCACCGCGACATCAAGCCGGACAACGTGCTCCTGGCGCAGGGCGGCCGCGTCGTGCTCGCCGACTTTGGCGTCGCCGCGATCGGCGAGGGCGCGCACACGCGCGAGCTGTCGGGGACGCCGGAGTACATGGCGCCGGAGCAGGCGCGGGGCGAGCCGCCGACGCCCGCGTGCGACATCTACGCGGTCGGCGTGCTCCTGTACGAGATGCTGACGGGGCTGTGCGCGTTCTCCGGCGAGCTGGTCGACATCCTCGTGGCGAAGCAGGAGGTCCTCCGGCTCGACGCGCCGCCGCACAGCGTGCCGGTCGATCTGGCGCAGGTGATCGGCCGCGCGACGGCGCGCGAGCCGGCCGACCGCATCGCGAGCGCCGCCGAGCTGGGCCGGCTGCTCGCGCCGTGGACCGCGAGCGCGCACCCGGCGGCGCCGGCCGCGCCGCGCCGGCCGGCGGGGATCGCGGATCTGCACACGGTCGTCGTGGTGCCGCCGACAGGCGAGGGCGAGCGCATGCACGTCGCCGAGGGCGTGCACGAGGAGCTGCTCCGGCGCCTCGTGCGCCGCCCGCGCATGCGCGTCCTGCCGCGCCCGAGCGGGGCCCTGGTGCCGGACGCCACGGTGGTCGAGCTGTACGCGGCCGAGCTCCTGTCGGCGACGATCCGCCGCGGCGATGCGCGGACGACGCTGCACCTGCCGCTCGACATCGGCAGCCTCGGGATCGCCGCCGACGCGATCGCGAGCGCGGTGGCCGAGGTCGCCGGGCAGCGCGGGGCGGGGCCGGATCCGGCGGCGCAGGCGCTCGAGATGCGGCTGCGCGCCCGGGCGCTCACGCAGCGCAGCTTCTTCGGCGTGCCGCCCGCGCTCGAGCTGCTCGAGCAGGCGCACGCGCTGTGCCCGGACGATCCGCGGATCGCGGCGGCGCTCGCGATGCAGTGCGTGCGCTTCGCGGTGGTCGACAGCACCGGCGAGGACGCGTTCGGGCGCTCGCGGGCGCTCGTCCGCGCCGCGCTCACGGCCGCGCCGGAGCTGGCGGAGTCGCATGTGGCGGCGGGGCACCTGGAGCTGCACACCGGCGACGCGGCGCTCGCCGCGTCGCACTTCCGCACGGCGATCGCGTGCTCGCCGTACGTCGCCGAGGCGCACGAGGGGCTCGGCCGGATGCTGCTCGAGGCGGGCTTCCTCGACGTGGCGATGGCGCGGATCGAGGACGCGCTCGCGATCGCGCCGAACCTGGCGTCGGCGCGCTGGGAGATCGCTCGCGCCTACGCGCTCGAGGGGGACTGGGCGACCTACGATCGGCTCGTCGCCGAGCTGGCGGCGCAGAACGACCGCCCGGTCGCGCGCCTGCGGCTCGCGTGGTGGCGCGGCGATCTCGCCGCGGTCGCCGCGCTGCAGGGCAATCTCCTGGGGCTCCGCGGCTTCGAGCCGGGGTTCGTGGGCCGGATGTCCCAGATCATGCTCCAGCGCTCGTGGCCGGCGCACCGCGACGGGATCTTCGCCGCCGTGGTGAGCGCGCCCTCGCCGAGCCTGCGCCGGCGCACGTTCGTCGCGCAGCTCGGCGCCGAGGCGGCCGGCTACTCGGGCGACGCGCGCGCTTGCCTCGCGATGATCGAGCACGCCGTGTCGTGCGGCCTCTTCGATCAGCACTGGCTCGCGCGGTGCCCGCTGCTCGAGCCGGTGCGCGGCACCGCGGAGTACGCCCGCCTGCGCGGAGACGTGAAGCGCCGCGCCGAGTCGATCCTCGACGCGCTGTACGGCGACGGCAAGGCGCTCTCGGACACGCTCGTGGGTTGAGCGGCCAGAGCGGGGCCAGAGCGGGGCTAGACCGCGGCCAGGACGAGGCTAAAACGTGCCGCCGAGGAGCGGGATGCTCGTCACGGTGCGCTCCTCGGTGCGGACGCGCGTGGGCATCGGGACGCCGAGCGAGACGCCGCCCTGGTCGCTCCAGTGCAGGAGCGCGCCGGTCACGGGGACGCGGCGCGGCTTGTAGCGCCGCGTCATGTTGAAGGCGATCGTCGCGCCGAGCGGCGGCGCGAAGATGAGGCCGAGCGTGGTGATGTCGTCGCGGCCGTTGGCGAGCATGATCAGGCCCCCGATGCCGCCGAGGAGCGAGCCGAGGTACGTCATGCCGAGCGAGCCGGTCTGGTTGCCCGAGGCGCCGGCAGCGCGGACGCCGAACGGGATGGTCGCGATCGCGCCGACGTAGGCGCCGCCGATGAGCGAGGCGTCGCAGCCGCCGCCCTCGTCGTCGCCCCCGACGCACACCGCGTTGCCGATGAGCGCGCCGACCAGGGCGCCGCTCGAGCCGACGATCATGCCGAACAGGATCTCGCCCGCGATCCGCGTGACCGAGGCCGGGGGCTCCGCGCGCACCTCGCGGAGGACGTACCGGATGTCCGCCTTGCTGCCGGAGATGGTCGGATCCATGCAGCCGGCGATCAGCGGATCGCGCGCGAACACCCGGCTGTAGAACTGGGAGTCGAGCTTGCGCACCTTCGGCGAGAGCTTGATGGCGGCGCGGCAGCGGCCGGCGCCCGCGAAGTCGTGCGCCTTGCGCGCGAGCTCGAGGAGGCGCGAGTTCTGGCGGACCATGGCGGCCGGCGGCGGGGTCACGCCGAACGTGGCGGCCGAGGGCTGCGGCTCCGGATCTGCCTCGGGATCGTCCTCCACGACGGGCTCGGCCTCGTCCGCGGCGGGCGCCGGTGCCGGCGCCGTCGGCGCCGTCGGCGCGGCGGGCGCCGGTGCCGGCGCCGCAGGCTGAGCTGGCGCCGTCGGCGCGGCGGGCGCCGGCGGCGCGGCGGGCGCTGGTTTCGGCGCGGCGGGCGCCTCCGGTGCCGCTGATACCGCCCGCGCGGCCCCCGCGAGCAGCACGAGCGCGAGGCTGACCCGACTCATCACGCCGCCATCCTACCCTGGTCTCCGGGGGCAGACGGCGGCAGAGCCGGGCACGCTTGCGTCCCGTCGTGATAAGAGCAACGGATGTCCGACCCCGTCGCCGACAGCCTCCTCGAGTACAGGAAGCACTTCCCGGCGCTCGAGGAGTGCGTGCACTTCATCTCGCACTCGCTCGGCTGTGTGCCCGCGCAGGCCAAGGAGGATCTCGGCGAGTTCTTCGAGCTGTGGCACCGCAAGTCGATCACCGCGTGGAGCGACTGGCTGCCGGAGGTGGATCGCGCCGCCGCGCGGATCGCGAAGATCATCTCGGCGCCAGCGGGCACGGTGATCATGCACCAGAACGTCTCGAACGTCATGGCGGTGCTCGCGTCGTGCTTCGAGTACACGCCGGAGCGCGACAAGGTCGTGTACGAGGCGCTGCAGTTCCCGAACGTGTCCTATATCTGGCAGGCCGAGCAGCGGCGCGGCGCCAAGTGCGTGCTGGTCCCGTCGCAGGACGGCATCACGATCGACACCGACGCGATGTGCGCCGCGATCGACGAGCACACGCTCGTCGTGCCGATCTCGCACGTCGTCTACGCGTCGGCGTACATCCAGGACGTCCAGAAGATCTGCGATCGCGCGCGGGCGGTCGGCGCGCACGTGATCCTCGACTGCTACCAGTCGGTCGGCACCCTGCCGATCGACGTCACCGAGCTCGGCGTGTCGTTCGCGTGCGGGGGCTCGGTGAAGTACCTGTGCGGCGGCCCGGGCGCCGCGTGGCTGTACGTGCGCAAGGACCTGATCGAGAAGTTCGAGCCGCGCGTCACCGGCTGGTTCGGCAACGAGGCGCCGTTCGCGTTCACGATGCCGGACCAGAGCTACGCCGACACGATCTGGCGCTACATGTGCGGCACGCCGGCGGTGGCGCCGCTCTACCAGGCGCGCGCCGGGCACACGCTGATCGGCGAGATCGGCGCGCGCCGGATCCGCGAGAAGAGCCTCGTCATGACGCAGGCGTGCATCGACTGGGTCGACGAGCTCGGCATGAAGCTCAACACGCCGCGCGAGGCCGGGCAGCGCGGCGGCTCCGTCGTGTTCGACTTCGTCGGCTCGGCCGACATCTGCCGCGAGCTCAACCGGCGCAAGTTCTTCTGCGATCACCGCCCCGGCATGGGGATCCGGATCGCGCCGCACTTCTACACCAAGCGCGAGGAGGTCGACCTCTTCTTCGGCGAGCTCAAGAAGATCCGCTCGGGCTCCGGCCGCTGAGCGCTGGCGCTCGCCGGGTGTTTCGCGGCCGCGCCGCTATCCGGCGGCGGGGGCGCTGATCTACAGTTCATGCGGGTGCGGCGCTCGTGCCGCAGGTGTCACGCCGGTCGGGCCGCTGGCGATCAGGAGCTCCCATGCTTCTCGTCGCCATCTTCGTCGTCGGATACCTCGCCATCGTCTTCGAGCACCCGCTGTCCGTGAACAAGGCCGCGTCCGCGCTGCTCGCGGGCGTCCTGTGCTGGACGGCGTACGTCCTGGCCGGGGACGCGCACGCGATCGACGAGCAGCTCCTGCACCACATGGGCGAGCTGTCCCAGATCCTGTTCTTCCTGCTCGGCGCCATGACGATCGTCGAGCTGATCGACGCGCACGACGGCTTCGAGCTCATCACCTCGCAGATCAAGACGCGCGATCGCCGGAGGCTGCTCGTCACGATCGCGCTCTTCGCGTTCTTCCTCTCGGCGGTGCTCGACAACCTGACGACGTCGATCGTGATGATGTCGCTCGTGCGCAGGCTTGTGCCCGACGACTCCGATCGCCGGTACTTCGCCGGCATCGTGATCGTCGCGGCCAACTCGGGCGGCGTGTGGTCGCCTATCGGCGACGTCACGACGACGATGCTGTGGGTCGGCGGCCAGATCACGACGGTGAAGCTGGCCTCGCAGCTGTTCGTCCCGGCGCTCGCCAGCATCGCGGTGCCGCTGCTCTGGATCGGCGTTCGGCTCAAGGGATCGATCTCGCGCCCGGCGCCCGTCGAGACGGCCGGATTCGCGCAGCTGACCGGCATCGAGGCGGCGCTCCCGAACCTGGCGGAGACGCCGATGACGCTGCCCGCCGACGCGGCCGCGATCGGCAAGAGCCTGGCGGCGCTCAACCTGCGTGTGCGCACCGGGGCGGCGGTGGTGACGATCAGCCGCGACGACGGGCCGGCGGTGGTGCCGTCGCCGACCGAGCCGCTCCGCGCCGGTGACACGCTCGTGCTCACCGGCTCTGCCAACGCGATCGCGCACGCGCTCGCGCTCCTGATCGCGGGCCGGTCGCCGGAGCCCACGGCCCGGTGGGAGCGCCGGCTCGTCCTCTCGCTCGGCATCGGCGTCCTCTTGTTCGTGCCGGTGTTCAAGACGCTGACCCAGCTGCCGCCGTTCATGGGCATGCTGCTCGGGCTGGGCGTCCTGTGGACGGTGACCGAGCTCTTGCACAAGCGGAAGAACGACGAGGGCAAGGGCACGCTCTCGGTCGCGGCCGCGCTGCAGCGCGTGGACGCGCAGAGCGTCCTGTTCTTCCTCGGCATCTTGCTCGCGATCAGCGCGCTGCAGAGCGACGGCCTGCTCACGGCGCTGGCGCGGCAGATGGACGCGGCGATCGGCAACGTCGACGTGATCACGATGTCGATCGGCCTGTCGTCATCGGTCGTCGACAACGTCCCGCTCGTCGCGGCGGCCCAGGGCATGTACACGCTCGCCGCGTTCCCGACGGACCATCACTTCTGGCTGTTTCTGGCCTTCTGCGCCGGCACCGGCGGCAGCATCCTCATCATCGGCTCCGCGGCGGGCGTCGCGGTGATGGGCATCCAGCGCATCACGTTCGGCTGGTACGTCCGCCACATCTCGTTCCCGGCGCTGCTCGGCTACGCCGCGGGCGCGCTCACGTACCTGGCGCTCGCGGCGGCGCGCGCCAGCAGCTGAGGCCGTTGCGTCCAGCTTTGTCCGGCCAGATCTCGGATAGCTGTCCGATGGGCGGATAGATTCGTGATTCGCCGCGAGACTTCGCGGAGTGCCCTGACTCGCAGGTTGCGCCTGCGGGCCGTGTGCCCCTCGCGTGCATGGCTCGGACCAGTCCGGTCCGCGGCCACTCCCGGCGTCGCACACGTGTGGCGTGTGCGGATAGCCCAAGAGAACTATCGCGGGAGTCGACATGAGCTCGCTCGACGCTTGACGGCACTGTGCGGCTTACTCACCATCGGAGCCACTATGACCATGGAAGAACGCACGGGGCGCAATCACCACGAGCATGGCAACGAGGTAGAGGCACGGCTCACGCCGGTGACCACGGAAGAACGCACAGCGCGATACCACGAAGCCAGGCTGGAGCAGGTCGAGCGGGAGATCCGCCTGATCGCTGCGGGGGAGGATCCCGCGTCCGCCGAGCACCCCACCGACACCCGCACCCCGCTCGAGATGGAGGAGCTCTGGCGGAAGGTCCGCCTGATCGCCGCGGGGGGAGATGCCGAGCTCGCCGAGCGCCTCCCCGTTTCCCGCACCCCGCTCGAGATGGAGGAGCTCTTGCGGGAGGTCCGCCTGATCGCCGCGGGGGGAGATGCCGAGCTCGCCGAGCGCCTCTCCGCCCCCCGTACCCCGCTCGAGCTGAAGGAGCTTGAGCGGAAGGTCCTGATCGCCCTGGGGAGATACCGCGAATAACCAGCGCACCGCCGACACTTGCACTGAGCTCGAGCGACAAAGCAAGCAGCTCGGTGATCAGGTCGCGCCCAGGCGAAGACCTGGCGCAGGAGGTCGGCGACGAAAAAGGGGCCGGGGCTCGCTGCCGCGTCAGATCTTGATTCGGTGCTGCCACGGCGAGGCTCAGTGAGGGAGCTTCGTCCGGCCGGATTTCGGACAGCTGTCCAGCCGGCGGGGCGTTGCCTCAGAACGCTCGCGTGCCTCTTGATCGCGTGATCGTGCCTCCCAACCGGATCGCTAGTGGTCCGCGTGCCTCTAGCCCGGATTATTCACGGGGGGAACGGCCTCGTCGAGAGCTGGCCGACAGGGTGTCGGAGCCGTCTGCGGCTCCTCGGAGCTGTCGTTGGTGCTCATTGGCCTTGCTCCAGCCCGTTTCCGGTACCCAGGCGCGCGACCACGCATGAATAATCCGGGCTAGTCCCTAACCAAGCGCTAAGCGGGTTCATCGACTCGCCTGGGAGAGATGGGAGCGTAGCTCACGATCCATGTCGCGGCTTGGCAGCGCAACCCCGCTCAGCTTGAGCCAGGATCGTCGTCGGAAACCGCAACATGCA
>DATMCI010000275.1:0-18330 GCA_035558535.1 Kofleriaceae bacterium | reverse complement strand
AGCTCCTCCGCGAGGGCCGCGATGCCATCGCGGGCTTCCCCGACAACCGTGGCTGGGATCTCGACGCGCTCTACGATCCGGACCCAGAGGCCACCGGCAAGTCCTACGCCCGTGACGGCGGCTTCCTCTACGACGCCGATCAGTTCGACCCCGGGTTCTTCGGGATCAGCCCACGCGAGGCGCTGGCCGTCGATCCGCAGCAGCGGCTGCTGCTCGAGACGACCTGGGAGACGATCGAGCGCGCGGGGATCGATCCCGCGGCGCTGCAGGGCTCGCAGACCGGGGTGTTCGTCGGCATCATGTACAACGACTACGCGACGCGGCTGCGGGACGTGCCGGGTGATCTCGAGGGCTACGTCGGCATGGGCAGCGCCGCCAGCGTGGCCTCAGGGCGAATCGCCTACAGCTTCGGGCTGCACGGGCCCACGGTCACGATCGACACGGCGTGCAGCTCGTCGCTGGTCGCGATCCACCTGGCGGCGCAGGCGTTGCGCCAGGGCGAGTGCTCGCTCGCGCTCGCCGGTGGGGTGACGGTCATGGCGACGCCGGGTGTCTTCATCTCGTTCAGCCGCCAGCGGGGGCTGGCACCCGATGGCCGCTGCAAGGCGTTCTCGGCGGCAGCCAACGGCGCCGGCTGGAGCGAGGGCGCCGGCATGCTGCTGCTCGAGCGGCTCTCCGATGCGCGGCAGAACGGCCATCCGGTGCTCGCGCTCTTGCGCGGCTCGGCCGTCAACCAGGACGGCAAGAGCCAGGGCCTGACCGCCCCCAACGGCCCAGCGCAAGAGCGCGTCATCGGCCAGGCGCTCGTCGCCGCGCGGCTTCTGCCCGCGGACATCGACGCCGTCGAGGCGCACGGCACGGGCACCCCCCTGGGCGATCCGATCGAGGCCCACGCCCTGCTCGCCACCTACGGCCAGGCGCACACCGCAGACCGGCCGCTCTGGCTCGGCAGCCTCAAGTCCAACCTCGGACACACCCAGGCCGCCGCCGGCGTCGGCGGCGTCATCAAGATGGTGCTGGCGATGCACCACGGCCTCTTGCCGCGCACGCTGCACGCGGCCGAGCCGTCACCGCACGTCGACTGGTCCGCGGGCGCCGTCCAGCTGCTCCACGCGCCGGTGCCGTGGCTCGCCAACGGCCGACCGCGCCGCGCCGGCGTGTCGTCGTTCGGCGTCAGCGGCACCAACGCCCACGTGATCGTCGAGGAGGCGCCGCAGGTCGCCGCGCAGGGCGACACGGGCGCCGCGCTCGATGACGCCAGCGGTGGCGCGCCGGCCGAGCTGCACACGGTGCCGGTGCTGGTGTCGGCGCGGAGCGAGGCCGCGCTGCGCGCCCAGGCGGCGCGGCTGCGCGCGCACCTGGCGGCGCACCCCGCGCTGGCGCTGACCGACGTGGCATACTCGCTCGCCACCACGCGGTCACAGCTCGCGCACCGCGCGGTGGTGGTCGCCGCGGAGCGGCAGGCGCTGCTCGACGGGCTCGCCGCGCTCGCGCAGGGACAGCCAGCGCCGGACGTGGTCGTGGGCCCGCCGGCCGGCAGCGGCAAGCTGGTGTTCGTGTTCCCGGGCCAGGGCTCGCAGTGGCCGGGCATGGCGCGCTCGCTGCTCGACACCGCGCCCGTGTTCCGCGACCAGATCGCGGCCTGCGAGCGCGCGCTTCTGCCCCACGTCGACTGGTCGTTGCTCGCGGTGCTCCGCGGCGAGCCGGGCGCACCCTCGCTCGACCGCGTCGACGTCGTGCAGCCGGCGCTGTTCGCGGTCATGGTCGGGCTCGCCGCCCTGTGGCGTGCGCTGGGCGTCACGCCCGACGCGGTGATCGGCCACAGCCAGGGCGAGGTCGCGGCGGCGTACGTCGCCGGCGCGCTCTCGCTCGAGGACGCAGCGGCGGTGGTCGCGCTGCGCAGCCGCGCGCTGACCCGGCTCGCCGGCCGCGGCGCGATGGCGGCCGTCGAGCTCGGCGAGGGCGCGCTGGCGACGCACCTAGCGCCGTTCGGCGCCCGCTTGGCCGTGGCGGCCATCAACAGCCCGACGGCGACCCTGGTCGCGGGCGAGCCGGCCGCGATCGAGGCCCTGCTCGGGCAGCTGGGCGCTGCGCAGATCTTCGCGCGGCAGGTGCGGGTGGACTACGCCTCGCACACCGCGCAGGTGGAGGCGGTGGCGGCTGAGCTTCTGGCCGCGCTGGCCAACATCGCGCCGCGGCCGGCGGCGATCCCGCTGTACTCGACGGTGACGGGCGCCCCCGTTCTGGGGGACGAGCTCGATGGCAAGTACTGGTATCGCAACCTGCGTCAGACCGTCCGGTTTGCGGACGCGGCGGCACGGCTCATGGCCGACGGCCACGGGTGCTTCCTCGAGGTCAGCCCGCACCCGGTGCTCGCGCTGGCGCTGGCCGAGATCGTGGAGCGTGCCGATGCACCCGCCGACTCACGACCAGCGGCGGCCCCGCGCGCCGCGGTGATCGGCACGCTGCGGCGCGAGGACGGCGACCTCGCGCAGATCGTGCGGTCGCTCGGCGAGCTCCACACCCGCGGCCAGCACGTCGACTGGGCCGCGTGCTTCGACCTGCTCGGCGCCGGTCGGGGCGCGCGGCCGCAGCGAATCGACTTGCCGACGTACGCGTTCCAGCGCCAGCGGTTCTGGCTCGACCCCTCGCGAGCGCGCAGCACCGATGTCGCGTCCGCGGGGCTCATGCCGGCCGACCACCCGTTGCTCGGCGCCGCGCTGGCGGTGGCCGACCGCGACGAGGTCCTGTTCACGGGCCGGCTGTCCTTGGCCGAGCACCCCTGGCTGGCCGGTCACGGGGTGCTTGGCACGGTGATCCTGCCGGGCACCGCGTTCCTCGAGCTGGCGCTCGTGGCCGCGCACCGCACCGGGCTCGACCGGATCGACGAGCTGGTGCTGGAGACGCCGCTCGCGCTCCCGGCGCAGGGCGCGGTGGTGGTGCAGGTCGCGGTGGGCGCGCCCGACGAGGCCGGGCGGCGCGCGCTGGCGATCCACGCGCGCGCCGAGGATGCACCGCCAGCCGCGGCGTGGACGCGACACGGCAGCGGCACGCTCGCGCCCGCGGCACCGGCCGAGGCGACGGCGGCCGCGCTCGATCTGCACGCGTGGCCGCCGCCGGGCGCGACTCCGCTGGCAATCGAGGGGCTGTACGCAAAGCTGGCCGCGGCGGGGCTCGACTACGGCGCCGGGTTCCAGGGGCTGCGCGGCGTCTGGCAGCGCGACGACGAGCTGTTCGCCGAAGCGGCGCTCCCCGCCGCGACGGCCGACGACGCGGACCGCTTCGCGCTGCACCCGGCCTTGCTCGACGCGGCGCTGCACGCGCTGATGGCAGAGCACCACGGCGCGCTCGCGGACGTCGCGCTGCCGTTCTCGTTCCACGGCGTGTCGCTGCGCGCGGTCGGCGCGGCGGCGCTGCGCGTGCGGTTCGGCCGCGGCGACGCGGCCGGGACGGTCTCGCTCGCGATCGCCGATGACGCCGGCCAGCCGCTGGCGCAGCTCGAGGCGCTGACGAGCCGACCGGCGGCGGCGGCGCAGCTGCGCGAGGCGCGGTGGACGCATCAGGATGCGCTGCTGCAGGTCGTGTGGACCGAGCTGGCGGGCGCGCCGAGCGCGCCGAGCGCGCCGGAGCGGCCGGAGCGCTGGGCGCTCCTGGAGGCGCTCGCGGGCGCGCCCGAGGCGCTCGGGGAGGAGCCGGCCGGTGGCGTGCTCGAGCGCTACGCCGACCTCGCCGCGCTGCGCGCCGCGCTGGATCAGGGCGCCGCGCCCCCCGACGTGGTCGTGCTGGCGGGGCGCGCCTCGAGCGCGGGCGCGCTGGCCGATCTGCCTGCCGCCGCGCACAGCGCCGCGGCGCGGGGCCTCGCCGAGCTCCAGGGCTGGCTGGCCGACGAGCGGCTGGCCGCGTCGCGGTTGGTGGTACTGACGTGCGGCGCGGTGGCCGCGCGCCCCGACGACAGCGTGCCGGACCTGGTCCACGCGCCGCTGTGGGGACTGGTCCGGTCCGCGCAACGCGAGTACCCCGACCGCGCGATCCTGCTGATCGATCGCGACGACCGAGCACCGTCACGCGCGGCGCGGCTCACCGGGTTCGACGCGGCGGAGACCCAGCTGGCGGTGCGCGACGGCGTATGCCTGGCGCCGCGGCTCGTCGCGGCGCGCCCGCCGCAGCCTCGGGACGCGGCCGGAGACGCGGCGCCCCGGCCGCTGCCGGCCGGGGGCACGGTGCTGATCACGGGCGGGACGGGGACGTTGGGGGCGCTGCTGGCGCAACACCTGGTCGCTGCGCATGGCGTGACCCACCTGGTGCTGGTGTCGCGGCAAGGCCCGGCCGCGCCCGGCGCCGCGGCGCTCACGCGCGAGCTCGAGGCGGCCGGCGCGCACGTCACGCTCGCAGCGTGCGACGCGGCCGACCGCGGCGCGCTCGCCGCGGTGCTCGCGGCGATCCCGCCCGCGCACCCGCTGACCGCGGTGATCCACGCCGCGGGCGTGCTCGACGACGGCGTCGTCGGCGCGCTCACGCCGGCGCGGCTCGGGGCGGTCCTGCGCGCCAAGCTCGACGCGGCGGTGCACCTGCACGAGCTGACCCGGTCGTTGGACCTGTCGGCGTTCGTGCTGTTCTCGTCGCTGGCGGGCGTGCTCGGCGGCCCGGGCCAAGCCAACTACGCCGCGGCGAACGCGTCCCTCGACGCGCTCGCCCAGCATCGCCGGGCCCTGGGGCTGCCTGGGCTCTCGCTCGCCTGGGGCTTCTGGGAGACCCGGACCGGGCTGACCGCGCACCTGTCGGAGTCCCAGGTCGGGCGCATGGCGCGCAGTGGTGTGCTCGCGCTGACGTCGGACGAGGGGCTGGCGCTGCTCGATGCCGCGCTCGCGCGGCCGGACGCGACGCTGGTGCCGGCGCGGCTGGACACCGCCGCGCTCGGCGCGCAGGGCCCGGCGCTGTCGCCCATGCTCCGGGGACTGGTCCGGGGCGTCCGGCTGCGGCGGCTCGCCGCGAAGGCCGCCGCCGGAGCGGGGATGGCGGAGCAGCTGCGGGCGCTATCGCCGGCCGAGCGCGCGCGCGCGCTGCTCGAGCGGGTCCGCGCCGAGGTGGCCTCCGTCCTTGGCATCGCCGATCCGAGCACGCTGGCGCCCGAGCGCCCGCTGGCGGAGCTCGGCCTCGACTCGCTGATGGCGCTCGAGCTCCGCACCCGGCTCGCCACCGCCACGGGCCTCCGGCTCCACGCCACGCTGTTCTTCGAATTCCCCACCATCGACCGGGCCACCCACCGGCTACTCGACCTGCTCGACCGCGACGCCGCGCCCACCGCGGCGCGCGATGTCGCGCCACCGGCCGCTCCGGGCACGCCCGCTCCAGGCGCCCCGCTCGCGGCGGACGGCGAAGCGGCGCTGGTCGGCAAGTTCATGCAGCTCTGGCAGCTCGGCGAGCCCGAGCTGGCGCAGGAGCTGCTGCGCCTGGCCGCCCGGATCCGCCACGGCCGCGAGGCAAGGGCTCGCGCGACCCCGCACGCGACCTCCGCGCGCCCCGTGCAGCTCGCCCACGGCACCAGCGCGCAGGCGTCCTTGCTCTGCCTGCCGCCGATCCTGCCCGGCGCCTCGACCCGCCTCACGTATGCCCCGCTGGCGTCCTGCCTGGCCGGCCGGCGCGCCGTCTGGGGGCTCTCCAACCCCGGCCAGGGCGCCGACGAGCACCTGCCCATCGATCGCGCGGCGGCCGTCGCGGCCTACGTCGAGCGCGTGCAGGAGGCCGCCGCCGACGGTCCGTTCGCGCTCGTCGGCCTGTCATCGGGCGGCTGGCTGGCGCACGCCCTGACCCACCACCTCGAGGGGATCGGGCTGGCCCCCGTGGCGCTCGTGCTCATCGATACCTACCTGATAGGCGAGCTCACGCCTGGGCTCACCTCTACCCTGCTGGGCGGCTGGCTGACGAGAGTCCTCCGCGCGATCCCGACGACCGACGACGACTTCACGAGCCATGGCTGGTACGCGGGGCTGTTCGCCGACTGGACGCCCCCGCCGATCGCCGCGCCCACCCTGTTCCTCCGCGCCAGGGAGCCCGTGCCCGGCCTCGAGCACGCGCGGACGACGCACGGTGGCGACTGGCGCCCGTCCTGGAGCCGGCCGCATACGCTCGTCGAGGTGCCCGGCGCTCACTTCACCATCCTGACGGAACATGCCAACTCCACCGCACAGATCATCCATGATTGGCTCGCCGCGCGCTCTGGCACAGACCGCGAGTGACCGCATCGCTGCTTCGAACTCTCAAGGAGGAACGAGACATGAAGGAAGGTATACCGAGCTCGACTGCCGAGTTGATGGCAGTACTGAGAGCCACTGGCGAGTTCCTGCAGGAGAATGAGATCCTCGTAGATCCGTACGCCAAGCACTTTCTCAGCAAGCGATTCTCGTGGCTCCACTCACTGGTCCGACTGGGGCTCAGACCGCTCAATCGCGGGATCACATCGCTCAGCGAGCGGCTGAACCCGGGAACGCTCGGCTGGGTCTTGACGCGCCATCGCTACCTCGACGACGCGATCCACGAGGCCATGCGGGCCGGCGCGACGCAGGTCGTGATCGTCGGTGCCGGCTACGACAGCCGTGCGTTCCGCCTGCCGGCGCTCTCAGCGGCCCGGATCTTCGAGCTCGATCACCCTGCGACCCAGGCACGTAAGAAGGAGATCGTGCGGCGGATCTTCGGCGACCTGCCGAAGCACATCAACTACGTGTCGTGGGACGCGCAGCAGCAAGATCTGCAGCAGCTCCCCGAGCTCGGCTTCGATCGCAACACACGGGCGGTGTTCGTGCTCGAAGGATTTCTCTGGTACATGTCGCCCGAGGACGCGCGTGCGATCCTCCGCTCCATCGCCCAGGTCGCGGCGCCGGGCAGCGTGGTGATCTTCGATTACATCCTGCCGTCGGTGGTGGACGGGAGCTGCACGCTCGAGTTCGCGAACAAGCTCCGGGAACAACTCGCCCAGAGGGGCGAGCCGATCCGGTCCGGGATCGAGCCCGAGCACCTCGCGAGCTACCTGCGCGAGAACGGCCTCCGCCTCGTCGACGACGTGGGCCACGACCAGCTGCGGGAGCGCTACATGGGGCGCGGCGGGTGGAAGATCAAGATCTACGAGTTCCTCCGGATCGCCAGGGCCGAGACGGATCCCGCGGCGCCCAGGCTGCCCTCGTAGCCGGCTCCAGAGCAGGTTGACGATCCCGGGGAAATGTCGGCAGGTAATACCAAAGAAGTTTCAGCGCTCTCATGAATCAGTCATCTTCTGATTCCGTATCTTCCAGTACGCTCGACACGATCCGGCAGTGGCTTGTCGCTCGGATCGCAACCTTGCTTCATGTCGAGCCGCGCGCGCTCAAGCTCGATGCGCCGTTCGCCCGCTTTGGCCTCGACTCGCGGCAGGCCCTCGAGATCCTGCGCGAGCTGGAGGCGCTGGTCGGCCGGAAGCTCGGCGCCACGGCGATGTGGGAGCACCCCACGATCGACGCGCTCGCACACTTCGTGGTCACGGGAACAACGCGGCCACACGGACACGCGACTCCGGCGCTGACCCGGGCCCAAGCCGACTGGCCTTCATCGAGCGACGAGCCGCTGGCCATCGTGGGGATGGCGTGTCGCTTTGCCAAGGCGCCAGATCTCGAGGCGTACTGGCGGCTGCTCGCCGAGGGCGTCGACGCCACCGATGACGTGCCCGCCGAGCGCTGGGACGCCGGCGCCTACTACGACGAAGATCGCGCCGCGCCGGGCAAGGCGGTCAGCCGCCGCGCGGCGCTGCTCGAGCACGTCGATCGCTTCGATCCATTCGCGTTCGGGATCTCGCCGCGGGAAGCGCACGAGCTCGATCCGGCGCAGCGGCTGGCGCTCGAGCTGTCGTGGGAGGCGCTCGAGCATGCGGGGATCCCGCCGCTGTCGCTGCAGGGGAGCGCGACGGGGGTGTTCTTCGGCTCGATGTGGCACGACTGGGCGGATCTGACGAGCGGCGATGTCGCGGGGATGAGCGCGCACCGGGCGACGGGGCAGTCCCCGAACATGATCGCGAACCGGGTGTCGTACGTGCTGGGGCTGCGCGGGCCGAGCCTGGTGGTCGACACGGCGAGCTCGTCGGCGCTGGTGGCGCTGCACTACGCGGGGCACTGCGTGCGCAGCGGCGAGGTGGAGGTGGCGCTGGTCGGCGGCGTCAACCTCTTGCTCGCGCCCGAGACGATGGTCTTCGTATCGAAGTTTGGCGGGCTGGCGCCGGATGGGCGAAGCAAGGCATTCAGCGCGCGCGCCGACGGGTTCGGGCGCGGTGAGGGCGGAGGCGTCGTCGTCGTCAAGCGGCTGTCGCAGGCACAGCGCGACGGCGATCGGATCTATGCGGTGGTGCGTGCCACGGCGGTCAACAACGATGGCGTGAGCTACGGGCTGACCGCGCCGAATCCCAAGGCACAGGAGGCGGTGCTCCGCGAGGCGTACGCGCGCGCGGGGCTCGCGCCGACCGCGGTGCACTACGTCGAGGCCCACGGCACGGGCACCAAGCTGGGGGATCAGATCGAGCTGACGGCGCTGGGGGCGGTGCTCGGAAGCGCGCGGGCGCCGGAGCAGCCGCTGGTGGTGGGGTCGGCCAAGACGAACATCGGGCACACCGAGGGGGCGGCGGGGATCGCGGGGCTGCTCAAGGCGGTGCTCGCGATGCACCACCGGCAGGTGCCGGCGAGCCTGCATGCCGAGCCGCTCAACCCGGACGTCCCGTTCGGCGCGCTCGGGCTCCGCGTCCCGACCGCGCTCGAGCCGTGGCCGGCGGTGGCGCCGGCGCGCGCGCTGGCGGGCGTGAGCTCGTTCGGCTGGGGCGGCACCAACGCGCACGCGGTGCTCGAAGGGCCGGCGCCGGAGGTGCACGTGCTGGCGCTCGCGGCGCCGACGCACGAGGAGCTGCGCCAGCGGGCCCGCGCGCTGCGAGACGAGCTGGCGGCCGATCCGGCGAAGCTGCGGCCCGGCGCAGGGCTCGGGACCAGCGCCGCCGGCGCGGGGCCGCAGCGCTGGGCCGCCGTGGTCCGCTCGCGCGGCGAGGCGCTCGACGTGCTGGACGCGTTCCTGGACGGCGCGGGCCGTGCCAGTCCGGTCGTGGGAGGCAGCGCGCCCGCGCGCCCCCGCGTGGTGTTCGTGTTCTCGCCGCTGGGCTCGCAGTGGGTGGGCATGGGCCGCGAGCTCCTGGCGACCGATCCGATCTTCCGCGCGTCCATGCTGCGGAGCGAGCGCGCGCTGGCCCCGCTGCTCGGCCGCTCGATCGCCCTGGATCTGGTGCGGCCGGCACCGCCGGCTCGGTTCGACGACGTGGTGTTCGTGCAGCCGCTCTTGTTCGCGGTGCAGACGGCGCTGGCCGAGACCCTGCGCGCCGCTGGGATCGAGCCGGACGCGATCATCGGTCACAGCGCGGGCGAGATCGCGGCGGCGCACGTCGCAGGGGCGCTCGATCTGCCGGACGCGGCGCGGGTCATCCATCACTACAGCCGGGTGCAGGCACAGGCCGCGGGCCGGGGCGCGATGGCCGTGGTCGCGCTGCCAGCCGCCGAGGTCGCGGAGCTGCTCGCGCCCCACGCTGGTCGCGTGGAGATCGCCGCGCTGAACAGCCGGCGCCAGGCGGTGATCTCCGGCGCGGCGGAGCCCGTGCACGCCCTGGCAGAGGCGTGGCGGGCGCGCGGCATCGAGTGCCACGTGATCCGCGTGGACGTGGCGGGCCACAGCCCGCTGATGAGCGCGGAGATCCTCGAGGAGCTCCGGGGGGCGCTGCGGGATCTTGGGCCGCGGTCCGCTCGCGCTCCGCTGTGGTCGACGGTGACGGGCGCCCCGATCGATGGCGCCGCGCTCGACGGCGACTACTGGGCCTCCAACCTGCGGCGTCCGGTGCAGCTCGGGGCGGTCGTCGAGGCGCTCGCGGCGGACCACGACGTGTTCGTCGAGATCGGTCCGCACCCGGTGCTGGCGTCGGCGCTGGCCGAGAGCGCCCGAGCGCGCGGCGGATCGGCCCAGGTGATGGCCGCGCTCCGCCGCCCGGCGGACGGCGACGAGCGCCTGGCGCTCGCCGAGACGTACGCCAGGCTGTTCGTGCTCGGGGCGGCGACGCCCGCTGGAGCTGCGGCGGCCGGCGACCTCGCGGCTCCCGTCGGGGCGCCGCTGCCGGTGCTGCTGTCGGCCAGGACCGAGGCCGCGCTGCGCGCGCAGGCCGAGCGGCTGCGCGCGCACCTGACCGCGCAGCCCGAGCTCGCGCTGGTGGATGTGGCGTACTCGCTGGCCACCACGCGGTCGCAGCTCACGCATCGCGCGACGCTGGTCGCGCGAGATCGAGCCGCGTTGCTCGATACGCTGGCAGCGGTCGCGGAGGACCGGCCGACGCCGCACGCGGTGGTGGATCAGCTCACGGGTAGCGGCAAGCTCGCCGTGCTGTTCACCGGGCAAGGCAGCCAGCGCCCGGGCATGGGCCGCGGGCTCTACGACGCGTTCCCGGTGTTCCGGGAGGCGCTCGACGCCGCGTGCGCGCAGCTCGACGCGGCAATCGCCGAGCTCACCGAGATCCGGCGGCCGCTGCGCGAGGTGCTGTTCGCCGCCGAGGGCAGCCTTGCCGCACAGCTGCTCGACCAGACCCTGTACACCCAGCGCGCGCTGTTCGCGCTCGAGGTCGCGCTGTTCCGGCTGCTCGAATCGTGGGGGATCCAGGTCGAGCTGCTGCTCGGCCACTCCATCGGCGAGCTGGTCGCCGCGCATGTCGCCGGCGTGCTGTCGCTACCGGACGCGTGCGCCCTGGTGGGCGCGCGCGCGGCACTCATGCAGGCGTTGCCAGACAGCGGCGTCATGGTGACGGTGCAGGCGTCGGAGGCGGAGGTCCGCGCGCTCCTGGCAGCGGCCGGGCCGGACGAGACCGGCGCGGGCGCCGTGATCGCAGCGGTCAACGGGCCGACCTCGACGGTGATCAGCGGCGATGCCGAGGCCGTGCTCGAGGTCGCGCGGCAGGCGGAGGCCGCCGGCTATCGGACCCAGCGGTTGCGGGTCAGCCACGCGTTTCACTCGCATCATATGGACGGGATGCTGGAGGCGTTCCGGCGCGTGGCCGAGCACGTCAGCTACCAGCCCGCACGCATCCCCATCGTGTCGAACCTGACGGGGCAGGTGGCCAGCGACGCGGAGCTGGCCACACCGGGGTACTGGGTCGACCAGCTCCGGCACGCCGTGCGGTTCGCCGACGGGATCCGCACCCTGCAAGACGCAGGGGTCCACACCTTCCTCGAGCTGGGCCCCCACGGCGTGCTCTCGGCGCTGGCCGATATGACGCTGGCGGACACCGCGCGCGAGCGCGCCGGCTGCATCGCCGTGCTGCGCAAGGACCGGCCGGAGGACGAGACCCTGACCGCGGCGGTGGGGGCGCTGCACGCGCGCGGCCATCGCGTCGACTGGTCCGCGTTCTTCCAGAGCTGCGGGGATCGCATGGGACCAGCGCTCGGCCCGCGGCGCGTCGACCTGCCGATGTATGCATTCCAGCGCCAGCGGTTCTGGCGCCAGGCGCCGAAGGGCCGGCGCGTCGACGCCGCAGCCGCCGGGCTCTTGCCCGCGGACCCGCCGTCGCTCGACACCGCGGTCGCGCTGTTGACACCGGACCCCGCGCGCTCATTGCTCGACCGGGTCTGCGCCGAGGTCGCCACCGTCCTGGGCATCGCCGACCCGAGCGCCGTGTCGCCCGAGCGCCCGATTCAGGAACTCGGTGTCGACTCGCTGACAGCGCTCGAGATCCGCAATCGCCTGGCGATCGCGACCAAGCTGCGATTCACGGCCACGCTGCTCCTGGATTACCCCACGCCCCGCGCGCTGGCCGGCGAGCTCGAGCGCCGCCTCCGCGAGCAGGCCGCCGCGCCGCCGGCCGCGGCGGGCTCATCGGATACCGACGAGGTGGCGAGCCTGCCGCCGCTCGCGCACGAGCCCGACACCCGGCACCAGCCGTTCGAGCTGACGCCCATCCAGCTCGCGTACTGGATCGGCCGCGGCTCGTTCTACGAGCTCGGCGGGGTCGCCTGCCACGGGTACAGCGAGATCGATCTGCGCGGGCTCGACGTGGCACGCCTGGAGCGCGCCCTCAACCGGGTGATCGCGCGGCACGACATGCTGCGCGCGGTGTTCGACGCCGATGGCCGGCAGCGCGTGCTCGCCGACGTGCCGCCGTTCACGATCGAGATCCTCGACCGGCCGGGGGAAGCCCGGTTGGCCGAGCTACGCGCGGCGATGTCGCACCGCGTGTTGCCGACGGATCGCTGGCCGCTGTTCGAGCTGCGCGCGGCGCACCTCGGCGACGGTGTCGTTCGGCTGCTTGTCGGCGTCGACCTGTTGATCGTCGATCTGCGCAGCATCCAGATCGTCCTTGCGGAGGTGCGGCACTACTACGATGCCGAGGCCACCGAGCTCGCACCGCTGACGCTCACGTTCCGGGACTACGTCCGCTGGTCCACCAACGTCCTGCAAGGCGAGCGTGGCCAGCGCGACTGGGCGTACTGGCGTGGCCGGGCGAGCACGCTCTCGCCCGGACCCGAGCTGCCGCTCGCGGTGCTGCCCGAGGCGGTCGGCGTGCCGCGCACCGAGCACCACGAGCGCCGACTCGATCCCGCGACCTGGAGCGCGCTCAAGGCGCGCACGACGCGGCAGGGGCTGACGCCGTCGAACGTCGTGCTCGCCGCGTTCGGCGAGGTGCTCGGCGCGTACAGCCGCTCGCCGCGCTTCACCCTCAACCTCACCTTCTTCAACCGGCTGCCGGTCCACGCCGAGGTCAGCCAGCTCGTCGGCGACTTCACCTCGATCCTCTTGATCGAGATCGATCTCGCCGGCGGCGCCAGCTTCGCCGCCCGGGCGCGCCGGCTTCAGCACCAGCTCCTGGAGAGCATGGACCACTCGCTGGTCAGCGGCGTCGAGGTGATGCGCGAGCTCGCGCGCACACAAGGCGCCAAGGCCGCGCGGTTCCCGATCGTGTTCACCAGCGGCCTCGGGTTCGGCGAGCTCTTCGGCGCGGAGTCCCTGCCCGGCACCGAGCTCGTCCGCGAGCCGTACCTCATCACCCAGACGCCGCAGGTCTGGCTCGATCATCAGCTGCTGGAGTCGCACGGCGGGCTGAGCATCACCTGGGACGTGGTCGCCGGCCTGTTCCCCCCCGGGATGATCGACGCGATGCTCGGCGCCTACCTCGAGCTGCTCCACGCGCTGGCCGAGCGCGACGAGGCGTGGACGGCGCCGGACCTGGTGGCCACGCCGAGGCACCAGCTCGACGGCTTCGCCGCGATCAACGCAACTGCCGGCCCCACCGGCGACGGCCTGCTCCACGAGCCGATCGAGGCGCAGGCCCAGCTCCGCCCCGACGCGGTCGCCGTGGTCGACACTGAGCGCCGGCTCACCTATCGCGAGCTCGTCAGCTTCGCGCGCCGCCTCGGCCGCCAGCTCCGCGCCCTCGCGGTCGCGCAGGGCGAGCTCGTCGCGATCGTCATGGACAAGGGCTGGGAGCAGATCGTCGCCGTGCTCGGCGTGCTCCACGGCGGCGGCGCGTACCTGCCGATCGCGGCGGACCTGCCAGTGATGCGGCGCCACGAGCTGCTCGCGCAGGGGCAGGTCCGGATCGTGCTCACCCAGCCGCGCCACGCCGCTGGCGACTGGCCGCCGGGCACCACGGTGCTCGCGATCGCCGACGCTGAACCGTGGGCAGCGCAGGACGACGGTCCGCTCGCCCCGCTGCGCGCGCCCGACGATCTCGCGTACGTGATCTTCACGTCCGGATCGACCGGCCGGCCCAAGGGGGTCGCGATCGAGCATCGCAGCGCGCTCAACACGATCCGCGACGTCAACGAGCAGTACGCCATCGGGCCGGCTGATCGGGTGTTCGGGCTCTCGTCACTGTCGTTCGATCTGTCGGTCTGGGACGTGTTCGGCGTGCTCGGCGCGGGCGGCACGCTCGTGCTCCCCGAGCCCGGTGCGCTGCGCGATCCCGAGCGCTGGCTTCGGTGGCTCGGAGGCGAGGGCGTGACGATCTGGAACTCGGTGCCCGCGCTGCTCGAGATGCTCGTCGAGCACGCCGCGGCGTTGCCGGGTACGCTGCGGCTCGCGCTCCTGTCGGGCGACTGGGTGCCGGTGACGTTGCCCGCGCGCGTGCGCGCGGCCGCGCCCGGCTGCCAGGTGGTCAGCCTCGGCGGCGCGACCGAGGCCTCGATCTGGTCGATCTGGTACCCGATCGATCGGGTCGATCCAGCTTGGGTGAGCGTCCCGTACGGCCGCCCGATGCGGAACCAGACGTTCCACGTGCTGGACGAGCGGCTGCACCCGCGCCCGATCGGCGTGACCGGCGAGCTCTACATCGGCGGCATCGGCCTGGCGCGCGGTTACTACGGCGATCCGGCGCAGACCGCGGAGCGCTTCGTCACGCACCCGATGACCGGCGAGCGGCTGTACCGGACCGGCGATCTGGGACGCTGGCAGCCGGACGGCACGATCGAGTTCCTCGGCCGGCAGGACCATCAGGTCAAGATCGGCGGCTATCGAATCGAGCTCGGCGAGATCGAGCACCAGCTGCTCCAGCATCCGCAGATCAGGCGCGCGCTCGTCGATGCCCGTGGGGATCGCCACGCACGGCGGCTGGTCGCGTACGTCGAGCCGCACGGCGAAGCAGGGCTCGACACCGAGGCGGTGCGGAGCTGGCTCGCCGCGCGGCTGCCCGGCTACATGGTGCCCGCGCAGCTGCAGATCCTGTCCGCGCTGCCGCTGACGTCGAACGGCAAGGTCGATCGCGCGGCGCTGCTCGCGCAGCGCGCCGACGAGGTCGCCGCTCCGGCCGCGGCCGAGCCGCGCGGCGCCGCGCCGCGGATCGCGGCACCGCCCCGCGATCGCGCCGAGCTCACCGCGCGGCTCGCCGCGATCGCCGTCGAGCGGCTGGGGCTGGCCACGGTCGAACTCGATCGACCGCTGTTCGAACAGGGCGCCACCTCGCTCGGCATGATCCAGATCCACCGCCAGCTGCGCGACGAGCTCGGCCTCCAGTTCCCGCTCGTCGAGCTGTTCAACCGGCCGACGATCACGGCCCTGGTGACCTACCTCGACGCGCTGGTCCCGCGCGACACGAGCGCGCTGCCGGTGCCGACCCCGGCGCCCGAGCCCCAGCCCGCTCACGATGAACCGATCGCCATCGTGGCGATGGCGTGCCGGTACCCCGGCGGCGTACGCACGCCCGAGGAGCTGTGGCGCATCTTGGCCGAGGGCCGGGACGTGATCTCGAGCTTCCCGGAGAACCGCGGCTGGAACGTCGACCTCTACGATCCGGACCCCGAGACCACTGGCAAGAGCTCCACGCGCCAGGGTGGGTTCCTCTACGACGCCGATCAGTTCGACGCCGCGTTCTTCGGCATCAGCCCGCGCGAGGCGCTCGCGATCGATCCGCAGCAGCGGCTCTTGCTCGAGACGGCGTGGGAGACCGTCGAGCGCGCGGGGATCGATCCGACGACGCTGCACGGCTCGAACACCGGCGTGTTCGTCGGGGTGAGCTACAGCGACTACGCGACGATGCTGCGGAGCGTGCCGGGCGATCTGGAGGGCTACGTCGGCCTCGGCAGCGCGCCGAGCGTGGCGTCGGGCCGGATCGCGTACACGCTGGGGTTGCACGGCCCCGCGTTCACGGTCGATACGGCGTGCAGCTCGTCGCTGGTGGCCATCCACCTCGCGGCACAGGCGCTGCGCAAAGGCGAGTGCGCGCTCGCGCTCGCGGGCGGTGTCACCGTGATGGCGACCCCGGGCGCGTTCGTCATGTTCAGTCGCCAGCGCGGGCTGGCACCGGATGGCCGCTGCAAGGCGTTCTCGGCGACGGCTGATGGCACCGGCTGGAGCGAAGGCGCGGGCATGGTGCTGCTCGAGCGGCTGTCCGATGCGCAGCGCCATGGCCATCCGGTGCTCGCGCTCTTGCGCGGCTCCGCCATCAACCAGGACGGCAAGAGCCAGGGCCTCACCGCACCCAACGGGCCCGCGCAGGAGCGCGTGATCCTGCAGGCGCTCGCGGCGGCCGGGCTCGCGCCCGAGGCCATCGATGCCGTCGAGGCCCACGGCACGGGCACCACACTCGGCGATCCGATCGAGGCCCACGCCCTCTTGGCCACCTACGGGCAGGCGCGCAGCGCGGCGCGGCCGCTGTGGCTGGGCAGCCTCAAGTCCAACCTCGGGCACCCCCAGGCCGCGGCCGGCGTCGGCGGCGTGATCAAGATGGTGCTGGCGATGCAGCACGGCCTCCTACCGCAGACGCTGCACGCGGCGGAGCCGTCGCCACACATCGACTGGTCGATGGGAGCGGTGCGGCTGCTGACCGAGCCGGTGCCGTGGGTCGGCGACGGCCAGCCTCGTCGCGCGGGCGTGTCGTCCTTCGGCGTGAGCGGGACCAATGCACACGTCATCCTGGAGCAGGCGCCACCCGCCACGCCGCCGGACGTCCGCGACACCGACGCAGGACCCGCGGCCGCGGATCCGAGCGAGCTCCCGGATGCCGGCGGCGGGATGGCGGCGGTGGTCCCGCCGGCGGTGCCCGTGCTGCTATCGGGCAAGATCGAAGCGGCGGTGCGGGCGCAGGCCGCGCGGCTGCGCGCGCACCTGGCGGCGCACCCCGAGCTGGCGCTGATCGACGTGGCGTACTCGCTGGCCACCACGCGGCCTGCGTTCACGCATCGCGCCGCGCTGGTCGCGCGCGAGCGGGCGGAGCTGCTCGACACGCTGGCACAGGTCGCCGAGGGCCAGCCGACGCCGCACGCGGTGGTGGGGCAATGCACCAGTGACGGCAAGGTGGTGTTCGTGTTCCCCGGCCAGGGCTCGCAATGGCCGGGCATGGCGCGCTCGCTGCTCGACACCGCGCCCGTGTTCCGCGACCAGATCGCGGCCTGCGAGCGCGCGCTGGCGCCCCACGTGGATTGGCCCTTGCTCGCAGTGCTCCGCGGCGATGCCGACGCGCCCGGGCTCGAGCGGGTCGATGTCGTGCAGCCCGCGCTGTTCGCGGTCATGGTCGGGCTCGCCGCGCTGTGGCGCGCGATGGGCATCGCGCCGGACGCCGTGGTCGGACACAGCCAGGGGGAGATCGCCGCGGCGTACGTCGCGGGCGCGCTGTCGCTCGAAGATGCAGCGGCGGTGGTGGCGCTGCGCAGTCGGGCGCTGGCTCGACTCGCCGGTCACGGCGCGATGGCCGCCGTGGAGCTCGGCGCCGACGCGCTCGCGCCGCACCTCGCACCGTTCGGTGGGCGCGTGGCGATCGCGGCGATCAACAGCCCGCGGGCGACCGTGGTGGCCGGTGAGCCGGCGGCGATCGCCGCGTTGCTCGAAAAGCTCGCAGCGGCGCAGGTGTTCGCGCGCCCGGTGCGCGTGGACTACGCGTCCCACAGCGCGGCGGTGGAGGCGGTGGAGGCGGAGCTCGGGGCGGCGCTGGCCGGGATCGCGCCCCGCGCGGCGACCCTCCCGCTGTACTCGACGGTGACTGGCGAGCCCGTGCTGGGCGGCGAGCTGGACGGCGGGTACTGGTATCGCAACCTCCGCCAGACCGTCCGGTTTGCGGACGCCGCGCACCGGCTCGTCACCGACGGGCACCGGCGCTTTGTCGAGGTCAGCCCGCACCCGGTGCTCACGCTCGCGCTGACCGAGACACTCGAGCCCGTGGCGGCCGGCGGCACCATCGTCGGCTCGCTGCGTCGCGACGAGGGCGACCTCGCGCGCATGCTGCGCTCGCTGGGCGAGCTGTACACCCGGGGGCAGCCCGTCGACTGGACCGCCGTCTTCGATCTGCTCGGCGGCGCGGCCGGTGACGGGCACAGGCCCCTGCCGCGCCCGCGGCGCGTCGACCTGCCGACGTATGCCTTCCAGCGCCAGCGGTTCTGGCTCGAGGCGCCGACGGGCAAGAGCGCCGACGTCGCGTCCGCCGGGCTTGTGCCCGCGGACCATCCGTTGCTCGGGGCCACGCTCGCGCTCGCCGACAGCGATGGCTTCGTGTTCACCGGCCGGCTGTCGTTGGCCGAGCACCCGTGGCTCGCCGGTCACGCGGTGTTCGGCACGGTCATCTTGCCCGGCACCGCGTTCGTCGAGCTGGCGCTCGTCGCGGCGCACCGGGTCGGGCTAGAGCAGGTGGAGGAGCTCACGCTCGAGCAGGCGCTCGTGATCCCCGCGCGGGGGGCTGTGCTCGTCCAGCTCACGGTCGGCGCTCCCGACGCCAGCGGCCGGCGCTCGCTCGCAGTCCACGCACGCGCCGAGGACGCGCCCGCCGATGCGGCGTGGACCCGGCACGCCAGCGGGACGCTGGCGGCCAGTCCGCTGGCG
>DATMCI010000274.1:0-50002 GCA_035558535.1 Kofleriaceae bacterium | reverse complement strand
TGCATGTTGCGGTTTCCGACGACGATCCTGGCTCAAGCTGAGCGGGGTTGCGCTGCCAAGCCGCGACATGGATCGTGAGCTACGCTCCCATCTCTCCCAGGCGAGTCGATGAACCCGCTTAGCGCTTGGTTAGGGACTAGCGAATAGATCCGCGCCGCGATCCAGGCTGGATCGGCGGAATGTGCCGAACGTATATTCGAGCTCATGCAAAGATCGGCGCTTGTTACGTGCATGCTCGTGGTCGCGTGCGCTGGGGGCGAACCAGCGGAGCTGTCGGAGACCTCGTCGCTCGTTTGTAGCGGTAGCGGTAGCGGCAGCGGCAGCGGCAGTGGCAGCTGTTGTTGCCCGGCGCCGAAGCTGTCCGTCGCGCTCTCGCCGTCGCCGATCATCACGCGGCGCGGCACGACGAGTCGCGTGACGGTGATCATCTCCACCTTCGGGTTTCCGGCCAGCACGCTCGCGGTCACGCTGTCGGCAGTCAACAACACGACACAGGCGCCGATCGCCGGCTGGACGATCAGGTCAGCCCAGAGCATCGCGATGCCGTCGACCGGCAGCGCGCTACTCACCTTCGAGGTCACGATTCCGGGCGACAGCGCCACACAGTCGGCGAAGCTGCGCGCGGTCGCGATGAACAGCAGCGGGATGGCCGAGGCATGGGGCGACATCAGCGCTCCCAATGACTGCATCGGACTCCAGTGTCAAGTCGTCGACTGCGCTGCGATCGGCATGCAGCCGACCACGCTGACCGGAACCGTGTTCGCGCCGAACGAGACGCTGCCGCTCCACGGCGTCGAGGTCTACACACCACTTGGCGATCCCGGCGTACCGTCGAACACGCTCGCTTGTGATCGCTGTGGCACCGGTGATCTTCCAGGTGGCGCGGTCGCACGAATCACGTCGCGCTACGACGGCCAGTTCCGACTCGAAAACGTTCCGTCCGGCGACAATATCCCGCTCGTGATCAAGAGCGGCAAGTGGCAGCGTACGATCACGATCCCGCATGTCGAACCATGTATCGATACACCGCTCGCCGCTGCCAGCACCAGCCTGCCGAAGACGAGCGCCGAAGGAAACATCCCGAAGATCGCGATCAGCACGGGCGCCGCCGAAGCGCTCGATTGCTTGGTGCGCAAGCTTGGCCTCGAGCAGGAGATGACGACGAGCGCTGGCAGTGGCCGCATCCACCTGTACGCCGGCAACGGCGCACAGGCCGTGGGGGCCATCCCGATGGCGAGCGCGACGATTTTGTGGAACGACGCCAACGCCCTCGCGGCCTACGACATTGTGATGCTCTCGTGCGAGGGTACGCAGAATCCGCAGACCAAGCCGCAAACCGCTCTGAACGCGATGAAGGCGTACGCTGACGCCGGTGGCCGCGTGTACGCCGCGCACTGGCACAACATGTGGATCGGCGGAAGCTTTCAGGACCCCAACGTGACGCCCGCCGTGTGGAATTCGATCGCGACGTGGGCTTCGACCAGCTTCCCCGGGAATCCGGTGCGGGTCGACGAAGCGTCGAATCCCAAGGGCACCGCGCTGGCCAACTGGTTGTTTCGCGCCGGTGCCTCGGGACCGACGTTGCAGACACGCGGTCACGTCGTTCTGCAAGACGGCCGCATCACGGCGCAAGCGCTCGACACGACGAGGGCGGAGCGCTGGATGTACGAACCGGCGACCGGCGCGCCACAGAGCTTCCAGTTCACGACGCCGAACGAGGTCGCACCCGCCCAGCGATGCGGCAAGGTGATGTTCTCCGAAATTCATTCCTCGGTGTACGAGTCGTCACCGGCCAGCCCGTTCCCGAGCCCATGTTCGAGCGAGCCGCTGACGCACCAGGAGAAGGTCGCTGCCTTCATGTTCTTCGATCTCGCAACCTGCGTCCGAAACAACTAAAGACCTGTCGTTGGCGAGCGGTCGCTGAGCTGCCTCGCGCCGCTTGCGTGGCGCACAATGATCAGGGCTAGTAAAAGACGTAGGCCGCGCCGGCGTTCACGAAGGAGTTATCGGTCTGATCGCCGTCGACCTGGCTCGCCGCGCTGCGCTCCAGCGGCGCGCTCACCGCCAGCGTCGACCCGGTCGCCGACAGCGCGATGCGGAGGCCGAACCAGTCGCCCGCGCCGGTGTTGGGCGCCTTCACGTAGCCGCGCTGGCTCCACGTCGCGCCGCTGCGCCCGAACACGTAGACGGCGCCGGCGTCGGTAGCCGTGTTGTCGGTCTGGCTCCCGCCGAAGCCGATCGCCGCGCTGTCCTCGCGGTAGGCGCCCACCGCGAGCGTCGCGCCGTCGTTCGAGAGCGCGACGGAGTCGAAGCTATCGCTCGCGTCGGTGTTGGACGCCTTGACATAGGCCTGCTGACTCCAGGTCGCGCCGGTGCGCGTGAACACGTAGACTGCCCCGCTGCCGAAGCGGGTATTGTCGCTCTGGTTGCCATTGACGCCGGTCGCCGCGCTGGCCTCGCCGGCGGCGCCCACCGCCAGCGTCGCGCCATCGCCCGACAGCGCGACGCTCACGCCGAAATAATCGCCCTCGTTGGTGTTGGACGCCTTGACGTAGGCTTGCTGACTCCAGATCGCGCCGGTGCGCGTGAACACGTAGACCGCGCCGGCATACGGAGCGGAGTTGCTGCTCTGACTGCCGTTGATCCCGGTCGTCGAGCTGGCCTCGTGGTCGGCCCCCACCGCCAGCGTCGCGCCATCGCCGGACAGCGCGATGCTGAAGCCGAACGCGTCGTCCGCGTCGGTGTTGGACGCCTTGAGGTACGCCTGCTGACTCCAGATCGTGCCGGTGCGCGTGAACACGTAGACCGCGCCAGCGTCCGTCATGGAGTTATCGGCCTGATTGCCGCCGACGCCGGTCGCCGCGCTGTCCTCCTGGAGAGCGGCCACCGCCAGGGTCGCGCCGCTACTCGAGAGCGCGACATCGAAGCCGAACAGGTCGGACGCGCCGGTGTTGGACGCCTTGAGATACGCCTGCTGACTCCAGGCCGCGCCGGTGCGCGTGAACACGTAGACCGCACCGGCGTTCACAGCGGAGTTGTCGGCCTGGTTACCGCCGACGCCGGTCGTCGCGCTGGCCTCGCCTTGCGCGCCGACCGCCAGCGTCGAGCCGTCGGCCGATAGCGCGACGCTGACGCCGAACCGGTCGCCCGCGCCGGCGTTGGACGCCTTGAGGTACGCCGCCGGAACCCACGCTGTGCCGCTGCGCGAGTACACGTAGACCGCGCCGGAGTCGGTCGCGGAGTTGTCGGTCGGATCGCCGCCGATGCCGGTCGACGCGCTGTCCTCCTCGAAGGCGCCGACCGCCAGCGTCGAGCCATCGGCCGACATCGCCATGGCCCAGCCGAACCGGTCGCGCGCGCTGGTGCTGAACGACTTGACGTACGCGTGCAGGCTGGCAGTGCAGTCGTTGTCGCAACCGTCGCCATTGACGTTGTTGCCGTCGTCGCACACCTCGTTGGGCGCGAGCACGCCGTTGCCGCACGCCGAGATGGTGCAGTTCGCGTCGCAGCCGTCGCCGCTCACGAGGTTGCCGTCGTCGCACGCCTCGCCCGCGGTGGCGATCGCGTTGCCGCAGCGGGTCAGCGTGCAGTTGGCGTCGCAGCCATCGCCGCTCGCCAGGTTGCCGTCGTCACACGCCTCGCCGGGCGCGAGCGCGCCGTTGCCGCACGCCGAGATGGTGCAGTTCGCGTCGCAGCCGTCGCCGCTCACGAGGTTGCTGTCGTCGCACGCCTCGCCCGCGGTGACGATCGCGTTGCCGCAGCGGGTGACCGTGCAGTCGCTGTCGCAGCCATCGCCGTCGACGAGGTTGCCGTCGTCGCACCCCTCGCCAGGCGCGAGCGCGCCGTTGCCGCACGCCGACGCGGTGCAGTTCGCGTCGCAGCCGTCGCCATCGACGAAGTTGCCGTCGTCGCACGCCTCGCCCGCGGTGCGGATCCCGTTGCCGCAGCGGGTGACCGTGCAGTCGCTGTCGCAGCCATCGCCGTCGACGAGGTTGCCGTCGTCGCACGCCTCGCCGGACGCCGGCACGCCGTTGCCGCAGCGGCTGAGCGTGCAGTTGCTGTCGCAGCCGTCGCCGCTCGCGAGGTTGCCGTCGTCGCACGCCTCGCCCGCGGTCTGGATCGCGTTGCCGCAGCCGGTGAGCGTGCAACTCTTGTCGCAGCCATCGCCGTCGACGAGGTTGCCGTCGTCGCACGCCTCGCCCACGGTGCGGATCGCGTCGCCGCACGCAGGGGCCGGCGCTGGCTCATCGCCGTCACCGCAGCCAGCGGCCGCGATCGCCAGGAGCGCGCACAGCGCGAGCCGGAGCGGAAGCGGAAGCGGAAGCGGAAGCGGAAGCGGAAGCGGAAGCGGGCGCCGGAGCGCGCGCCGGAGCGCGCGCGGCCCAGCATGTCCTGTCATAGATCCCACCATGTCTGGCTCCTTTCCCGCTCAGCGGAAGCTGATCTGCAGCCGATAGATGAAGACGGCGCCGTTCGGGTCTGCCGTGGCGGACTGCACGATCAAGTAGAACGTCTGCGGGGCGGTCGTGTCGTTGCGCGCCCCGCTGTGGAGCGGCGTCGATCCCGTGCCGTCGATCAGGGAGCAGGCGCCCCGGCCGGAGCTCGTGTCGTCGGCGACCTGGAGCAATGCCTGGTTGAACAGCGTCAGCCGGCTCGCGATGCCGCCCGCCTCGCACGTCTCGATCGGCCGATCGCCCTCGATGATCTCGGCGCGGACGCGCGCGCCGCCGGGGACGGTGATCGCGTAGACGTCGACGTCGCCGATGAGCTTGTGGTCGCCGAACACGAAGACGTCGCGGCCGCCGACCAGGTTCGCCGACGCGGTGCTCGTGGTGTCGTTGCTCCCGGACGTGCTGCCGGGCTCGGCCTCGGCGCCGCGATCGATCTGGTAATCGACCGCGAGGTAGTAATTGGGGATCGCCTGGGCCTGGAAGCGGGACTCGGCACGGATGTAGTACGTGCCGGGAGTCACGAACAGCACGATCGCGCTGCACACGCTCACGCCGAGGCCGGAGATGTCGGCGAGGATCTGCGTGCCGATCGCGTCGTACAGCCGGAGCGCGACCGCCGCGTTGCAGTCGAAGATCGACGTGAACGCCTCGAACCGGATCACGGTCGCCGCGCTCACCACGAGCCGGTAGGTGTCCAGATCGGTCGCCGTCGCGATCGCGCCGCGGATCACGCGGTCGCCCGCGAGCTGGATCGGGCTCGCCGCCGCCTCGGCGAACGTATCGTTCGGCTCGAGCTCGGCCGTCGTCTCGATCTGGCAGGTGGCGCTGCAGCCGTCGCCGCCAGCCGCGTTGCCGTCGTCGCACTGCTCGCCCGGGGCGATCAGCCCGTCTCCGCACACGACCTCGATCTGGCAGGTGGCGCCGCAGCCGTCGCCGCCGGCCGTGTTGCCGTCGTCGCACTGCTCGCCGAACTCGATCAGCCCGTTGCCGCACGGCACCGGCGTGTAGACGGCCTGGAGCACGTAGCCGGCGATGGGCGCGTTGTCGCCGAGCTCCATCACGTGCGCGTAGACGCTCGCGTCGGGCAGGAGGCCGTGCACGAGGCCCGAGCAGCTGTCTCCGGCCGCGCGGTTGTCGTTCGAGGCGAGCGACGCGCCCGCCGCGTCGCGGATCTGGAGGCCGGTGTCGATCGAGGTCCCGCACGAGACGCCGACCCCGAGCGCCCTGCTCCACAGATCGAACCTGACGAGCTGCGGGGCGCTGGACGTGTTCCGGAACAGGAACACGTCCTCGTCGCCGGCCGGCGTGAGCGCCGCGCCGAACGTGATCGAGCCGGTGAGCGCGCCGTTGGCGTTCGCGTTCGCGGTCGCGAAGTCGTTGCCGGTGATGCCGCTCCCGCCCGTCGAGATGCTGCCGTCTTCGTTCGGCTCAAGCTCGAGCGGCTCGGTGGCGCACGCCGGGCTGCAGCCGTCCCACGCGATCAGGTTGCCGTCGTCGCACGCCTCGCCCGCGGTGATGACGCCGTTGCCGCAGCCCGTGGGGCTGCAGTTCGCGTCGCAGCCATCGCCGCTCGTCACGTTGCCGTCGTCGCAGGTCTCGGGCGCGTCGACCTCGTTGTCGCCGCACACCTGGATGATGCAGGCGTTCGTGCAGCCATCGGTGTTGTTCCCGTTGCCGTCGTCGCACTCCTCGCCGGCGGTGATGACCCCGTTGCCGCAGCGGGTATACGTGCAGTTGGCGTCGCAGCCATCGCCGCTCGCCACGTTGCCGTCGTCGCAGATCTCGCCGGTCGTGACGACGCCGTTGCCGCAGCCGGTGGCGGTGCAGTTGTTGTCGCAGCCGTCGCCGTTGGTCAGGTTGCCGTCGTCGCACGCCTCGCTGCCGGTGCGGATGCCGTTGCCGCACGCGGTGACGGTGCAGTTGGCGTCGCAGCCGTCGCCGCTCGTCGGGTTGCCGTCGTCGCACGCCTCGGCGCCGGTGCGGACGCCGTTGCCGCACGCGGTGACGGTGCAGTTGCTGTCGCAGCCGTCGCCGCTCGCCTGGTTGCCGTCGTCGCACGCCTCGCTGCCGGTGCGGACGCCGTTGCCGCACGCGGTGACCGTACAGTTGGCGTCGCAGCCGTCGCCGCTCGTCAGGTTGCCGTCGTCGCAGCCCTCGCCCGCGGTGCGAACGCCGTTGCCGCACGCGGTGGCGGTGCAGTTGGCGTCGCAGCCGTCGTCGCTCGTCAGGTTGCCGTCGTCGCACGCCTCGCCGGCGGTGCGCACGCCGTTGCCGCACGCGGTGACGGTGCAGTTGGCGTCGCAGCCGTCGCCGCTCGCCTGGTTGCCGTCGTCGCAGCCTTCGCTCGCGGTGCGCACGCCGTTGCCGCACGCGGTGGCCCTGCAGTTGTTGTCGCAGCCGTCGCCGCTCGTGCGGTTGCCGTCGTCGCACTCCTCGGTCCCGGACCGGATGCCATTGCCGCACCCGGTGACCATGCAGTTGCTGTCGCAGCCGTCCCCGTCGAGCCCGTTGCCGTCGTCGCAGCCCTCGTTCATCGTCTGCACGGCGTTGCCGCACGCGGTGACGGTGCAGTTGCTGTCGCAGCCGTCGCCGCTCGCGCGGTTGCCGTCGTCGCAGCCCTCGTCGGCCTCGCGCGCGCCGTTGCCGCACACCGCGCACGTCGCCACGCTCGCGCACGCCGGATCGGCGCAGTCGGCCATGCCGTTGCCGTCCTCGTCGCCCGCGAGCGTGCAGTCCTCGCTCGCCTCCGGCTCGCCGCCGCACGCAGTGACGGCGACGACCATGGCGATGGCGACGAGCGCCCACTGCGCCAGTGCGAGCACCCGTACTGCGCGCTTCTTCGTGTCCTTGACCATGTGCCGCCCCTACGATTTCGCGGGCGGAGCATGGAGTAAGCGGTTCGCCGTCGCAACCGACCTTCGTCTCAAGGGATGAGGTGAATGAGGCAGATCACAGTGGCCTCCGGCGCGACAACTGGGCGGACGCCGCGTCCCCTCGTCAAATGCCCTCGGGGGGAGCCAAGCGCCCAGCCCGGGAGGGGAGCGGACCATGACTCAGGAATCACAGGGAAAGCGCGTCGTCATCTCGACCCTCGGCTCGTTTGGCGACCTGCACCCGTACATCGCGATCGCGCTGGAGCTGAAGCGGCGCGGCCACAGGCCCCTGTTCGCCACGTCGGAGGCGTACCGCGAGAAGCTCGCCGCGCTCGGGCTCGAGTTTCACCCGGTCCCGCCGGACATGCCGAGCTCCGACCGGACAGACGAGATCGCGCGCCTGATCGATCCCAAGCACGGGATGGAGCGCGCCTTCCGCGAGTTCGTCAATCCGAACCTGCCCGCGATGTACGAGGCGCTCTCCGCGGCAACGCGCGGCGCGGACCTGCTCGTGACGCACATGTTCTCGCTCGCCGGGCCGCCGCTCGTGGAGAAGACCGGCATCCGCTGGGTCTCCACGATGCTCGCGCCGATGGCGCTCTTCTCTCATCATGAGCCGCCGGTCCTGCCGAACGCGCCGTGGCTCCACCACGTGCTCAAGCTGCACCCGGCGGTGTCGCGCGCGCTGATGCGCGGCGCGCGCCGGAAGCTCGATCGGCTGATCGAGCCGCTCTACCAGCTGCGCGCGGGGCTGAGCCTTCCGCGCGGCGGCAACCCGCTGATCGATGGGCAGCACGCGCCGCGCATGGCGCTCGGCCTCTTCTCTTCGGCCATCGCCCGGCGGCAGCCTGACTGGCCATCGCAGACGCGCCTGACGGGCTTCCCCTTCTTCGACGGTCACGGCGCCGGCAGCGACGCGCCCGGCCTCGATCCCGCGCTCGAGGCGTTCCTGAACGCGGGCGAGCCGCCCGTCGTCTTCACGCTCGGCTCCTGGGCCGTGTGGGCCGCGGACGACTTCTACAGCGAGTCCGTCGCGGCCGCGCGGGCGCTGGGGGTCCGCGCGCTCCTCCTCACCGGCGACGAGCGGAACCGCCCCGCGCGCTTGCCCGAAGGCGTGGCGGCCTTTGGCTACGCGCCGCACGGCGCGCTGTTCCCGCGGGCGCGCGCGGTCGTGCACCAGGGCGGCATCGGCACGACCGCGCAGGGGCTGCGCGCCGGCGTGCCGTCGCTCGTCGTCCCGTTCAGCGGCGACCAGTTCGACAACGGGGCGCGCGTCGCGCGCGCGGGCGCGGGCCGCACGCTGGCGCGCGGCAAGTACACCGCGGCCTCGGCCGAGCGGGAGCTGCGCGCGCTCCTGGCCGACGCGCGCTACGCGTCGCGCGCCGCGGAGCTCGGCCGCCAGATCCGCGCGGAGGACGGCGCGGCCGCGGCGGCCGACGCGCTCGAGGAGGTCCTGCGCGACTGAAAGCGAGCGCCCGGCCGGATCGGGGCGCGCCGGGTCGGCGCGCGTGGGTCAGCTCGGCCGCCGGAGCGCGGCGCACAGCCGCTCGCGCTCCTCGAACCCGACCGATCTATAGATCTGCGCGGTGTGATCGGGCAAGCCGACCATCACGAGCCGGCGCGCGCCGAGCTCGGCGATCGCGGCGCACCCGGCGTGGTGGACGAGCGTCCCGCAGATGCCGCGTCGGCGAAACGCCGCCGCCGTCTCGACGGCCTGGTAGCGCGCGAGGCCGTCCTCGACGAACACGCCCAGATCCGCCGCGAGCTGGCCTTCGGCGAAGGCGCCGAACCACGCGCCCCGGCCCTCGGCCACGAACCGCCGGTAGCGCGCCATCTGGCGCTCGGCGAACGCGGCGGCGCCCGCGCCCCACTGCTCGGTCATGGTCGCGACCTGCAGCTCGGTCGTCGCGGCCCAGTCGGCATCGGAGTCGATCCGGCGCACCGTGACGTCGCCGTTGATCCGCGGCGGCGGGCGCGTCGCGTCGGTCTCCAGCACCACCGTCTCCTCGAGCTCGAACCCGAGCGCGACCAGCTCGTCCGCGGCGCCGCGCGCGCCGTCGGGGCGATCCCAGCGCAGGCACACGTGCGCGACGCGCGGATCGTCCGCGAACGCGCGCTGGAACCGCGCGATCCACGCCGGTGCGTCCCCCGGCCGCGGCGCGTCGCCAAACAGCAGGAAGTTGCCGTAGAAGAAGTCGGGGTTGGCCGGCGCGCGCACCTGGATCGCGTCGCCCTGCTCGACGACGGCGCCGTCCCACCCGAGCAGCATCAGATCGGTGCGGCACCCCAGCGAGCGAATCACCATGAATCATCGTACCGCGGCCGTACCGCGGCCCGATGGCCGCGCCGGTGAGGTGGGGGCCGATCGTGGCGCGGCCGGGTAGCATGGCAGCGTGCGAGTCCTCGCGATCGGCGATATCCATACCGAGGTCGAGCTCCTGGGGCGCGCGCTCGAGGTGGGGCGCGCGCACGGCGTCGACAAGGTGCTCAGCGTGGGCGATATCGTCGACGGTCCGCACGATCCGCTCGCGTGCATCGCGCGGCTGCGCGAGGCCGGTGCGGACGTCGTCCGTGGCAATCACGAGCGGTGGGTGACCGAGGGGCACCCGTTCGAGCCGTTCGACTACCCGCGCGACGTCCTCGACTGGCTCCGCGGCCTTCCGCCGACGCGCGAGTACGAGACGCCGACGGGGCGGCTGCTCCTGTGCCACGGCATCGGCGCCAACGACATGGCTCGCTTTCAGCCGCACACCGACGGGTACGCGCTCGAGTGCCTCGAGCCGCTCTGGGCGCTCGTTCGCGAGGGGCGGTACCGCTGGATGATCGGCGGACACACGCACGAGCCCATGGTGCGGACGGTCTCGGGGCTGACCGTGATCAACGCGGGCACGCTGGTGCGCCGGCAGCGCCCGTGCTGCGTCGTCGCTGACTTCACGACGGGCGTCATCGAGCATCACGCGCTGTCGGATCCTGCGTAGGAGCGCGCGGCTGACTGGCTCGCGGCCGGTTGCCCGAACGGCAACCGCAGGCAGCGCGGCTCCGCCGGGTTCGGAACAGCTGATATCGACGCCGGAGGAGCCTCAGATTCTCAGATCGAGAGCGCGCCAAGTGCCCTGAATTACGTGCATGTGGGGGCTGGCTTGAGCTGTGCATATCCGGCGGGGGTGCTCCGCCTCGCTCTTGCACTAGTCTGCCTCCTTGCTGTCGGTTGCCTCCCTTTCGAGGGAGATGACTTCGATGACTTCGACTCGACCTGCGGCGATCGCGTGATCGAAGATCTGGAGAAATGCGATGACGGCAACCAGCGCGACGGAGATGGTTGCTCGAGCCGCTGCCTCACCGAGCTCAAGGTCAACGTGCACTGGCGACTCGCCACGCTGGCGTCCGTGGACCAGCCGTGTCCGGCCGGGTTCGACACTGCCGTGGTGCTCGCGGTGTTCGCTATGGGTACGCCGATTCCCCGGACGTTCGCTTGTGCCGCGGGCCAGGGCGAGGTGGTCCTCGAGCGGATCCCGGTCTGGGACAAATCGTGGGATCTCTCGGTCCGCATCACGAACGGCGCGAACGGCGCGGTGTTCGGTGAGTCGCAAGTCGATGAGGTCCTCCTGAACCAACCTTCGGCCCAATCGTCCCACACGATCTTCACCGATGCCGGGACGCTCACGCTGAGCTGGTTCCTGCGCGAGGGGATGACCTCGCGCACGTGCGAGGCACTCGGTATCACGGACATCCAGGTCGAGGCTCGACCCGCGACCGGATCTCCGATCGTGCAGACATTGCCATGTGCCCAAAACCGCGGGGTCACGGAGCTGATGCCGACTGGCACGTACCAAGTCGTGGTATCGGCCGGCACGGCCCGTGTGACGCTCGATCAGGTCAGCGTCGGGGTCGGCGGCAAGACCACGATCATTGGCCCGCTCGATCTCGCGCTGTGATGCCGGCGTCGCTGCCCTGGCGTCGACGCTGGCGCCGGTGAGCCGTCACCCCAGCGCGAAGAACGCAGCGAACGCGCCGGCGACGATCCATACCAGCGGGTGCACGGCGCGCGCCCGGCCAGCGATCGTCATCACGACGACGTGCGCGATCGTGCGTAGTCTGCGATGACGACAGGGCGCGCGCGAGGAGGTCCGTGACGCCGAGGTCACCGCGCGCGGCGGCCTTGCGCGCGGCCAGGTACGCGGGCTCGTCTGGCTCCGGGCGTCACCGGCGCGGCGCCGGCTTGCGCGCGCCGCCGGCTTTGCCTGCGGCGCCGGCCGGGCGCGCGGCCTCGCAGAGGGAGCAGCGGCACAGCCTGGTGTCGTGGAGCGCCTTCGCCAGCCGGCGCGCGCTGGCGCCGAGCGCCTTCGCGTCGTAGGGCACGACCTGGTCCTCGTCCTCGCCGGTCGAGAGGATCGCGTCGCCGCTCGGGTGGACGGCCAGCATGCTGTCGCCGCACGGCGCGAGCGCGTAGGACTCTTGCGGGCCGTACTCCTGCGCGGTATCGGGCTTGCGCGCGGTGACCTTCTGTCCCCGCTCGGCGAACAGCGCGCCGATCGGATCCCAGCAGGCCGCGAGCGCGTGCGTGTACCAGTGATACCCGCACAGCGCGCCGAGCGCCCAGTGCTCGTGAAAGAGATAGGCGACCTTCCCGGCCTCGAGGGCGTCGCAGTCGACCTCGACCATCTCGTCGAGGTCCTCGAGCACGCGCTGCTCCGCCGCGGCCGCGAGGTGCTGCTCGAGGTAGCCGTTCAGCACCTCGAGGACCGCGTACGCGAGCGCTTCCCAGTCGTCGTGTGTCAGCTTGCGCCGGCGGACGCCGCTGCGGGGCTTGGAGGAGATCGCGAGCACGTAGCCGCTCATGGAAGGCAGACGCTACTCCATGATCTGCGCGTGGTCGCGGCGTGCTGCGCGGGCTGTTGTCCGATCTGGGGACGGTGTTCTCCTCGCCAAGGGCGAGCTTGTCCGAGCAGCGCGCGCGCGGTGAGCAGATTTTCGGCGCGTTTCGCTCCGACGCGCTTGCGCGGGACGAGCCGCGCGGCGCATCTGTCGGGCGCGCGCCAGCGGAGCGCCGCGGCGCAGCGCCCGGCCGATGAGGCCAGACACAGAAAGGATGTACAGCAATGCAAGACCGAACGAACGAATCTCCTCGACGTACAAGGCAGGTGTCCGGTGCTCGGCGTGCTTGGCCCGGGCCGCGTGTGCTCGCGACCGCGATCGCCCTGACGGTGCTGCTGCTCGCCGGCAGCGCCAGCGCCGCGGACTGGGGATACAACGCCACGTCCGCCAGCAATGTGCAGTTCTACGTCCGCGACGCGATCTGGGCCGATCTGCACTACCAGGTGAATGGGGGCGTCCAGCTCAACGTGCGAATGACGCCGAACGGCACCAACCACACCTATGACGTCGGCGGCCTGTCGAGCGGGGCGACGATCCGCTACTTCCTGACGATCAACGTCGCCAGCGGCGCGTTCGACACCGCGTGGACCCAGTTCACGTTCTCGGGCAGCCCACCGCCGGGCTCGAGCTGGGCGGTGGTCTGGGAGGACACCTTCGACGGCAGCGGCCCGCTGAACAGCGCCAACTGGAACTACCATGTGGGCAATGGACTGAACCCGGGCCTGAACGCGTTCCAGGGCTGGGGCAACGGTGAGTGGGAGTGGTACCGGCCGGAGAACAGCTATCGTGACAATGGCAACCTCGTGATCCGCGCCGATTACTCGACGACGCCGACCGTGATCGCCGGCCGGTCCTGGTACCAGCGCTCGGGGCGGGTCACCACGAAGGGCAAGAAGTCGTGGAAGTATGGCCGGATCGAGGCCCGGATCGCGATGCCGAACGCGATCGGCACATGGCCGGCATTCTGGATGATGGGGTCGTCGTGCGACGACACGGTCACCACGGATCCTCAGGCGCCGATCACGCGCTACGACACGATGGCGTCCAACTGGTCGAGCTGCGGGGAGATCGACATCATGGAGCACCGCAACAGCGAGACCGTGACGTTCCAGAACCTGTTCTGGGACTCGCGCGTCGGGCTGTTCCCCTGGGCGGACGGCCAGAACAACCAGCAGCCCAACCAGGCGAGCGCGGGCAACGTCACCCAGTTCCACCTCTACACGATCGAGTGGGAGCCGACCCAGATTCGCTGGTACATCGACCGCGACACGCGCCCCACGCCAGTTCACACCGTGGATATCACCGCCAGCAACAAGGAGGAGTTCCAGCGGTCGTTCCACATCATTCTGAACCTGGCGCTGAGCGGCCAGTTCACCGGCAACGCCGCTCCTGACATCTCGAACTTCCCGCTGTACATGTACGTCGACTACGTGCGGGTCTGGCAGCGGCAGTAGCCACCTACGAGCGCGTCGAGCGCGTCGAGCGCGCCGAGCTCGCCGGAGCTATCACGGAGCTGCCGTGGTCGTCACGGGCGACGGCCGCCGACGCCCGCTGCGACTCGCCAGCCGGATCATCGGCGCCTCGATCACGTGGTACGCGACGACCGCCAGCACCGCGGTGAGCGCCAGGAACAGGGCCAGCGCGAGCACCAGGGACCCGGGCTGCCACACCGTGAACACGATGTGCAGCGCCGGCACGTGCAGGAGGTAGATGCCGTAGGAATAGGTCGCGACCCGCTCGGCGGCGCGGTTGAGCCAGTGGATCTGGCTGTCGGCGAACAGCGGGATCAACGACGCGATCCCGATGCAGTAGAGCCATCCGTACCAGTAGATCAGGGACTCCGATACGGTGTGCGCCACGCAGTACGTGGTCACCGCGCCCAGCACCACCAGCGGCCACCACCGCCCCGACAGCTTTGGCGTGATTCGCTCGCGCAGCGCGTAGCAGATGACGCCGGCCAGGAAGCACGGCACGTAGGCGGCCAGGTTCATGTGACCGTGCTGAAGCTTGCGGAACACGTAGCCCCCGATGACGGCCGTCACCATGAGGTAGGCGAGCCAGCGCAGCGCGTCGCTCCGGCGCGCGACCAGGTACAGGACCGGCAGCACGATGTACATCTCGACCTCGTACGGCAGGCTCCACAGCGGCGTCAGGACGCTGTGCCCGGTCCACAGGTTCTGGATCAGCAGCAGGTTGGCGGTGATCTCCTCCCAGGTCGGCGCGCGATACTCCTTCCAGCTGCCCTCGGGCAGCCCGAACGCCACCACGGCCACCACGCACGTGAGCGCCAGCGGGTAGATGCGAAAGCCTCGGCGCAGGTAGAAGCGCCGGAACCAGGCTCCGGTGCCGGTGCCGCTGGTGCGCTCGAGCGAGTACATCAGCACCAGGCTGGTGTGGACGAAGAACGCCAGCACACCTGCGTGGCCGATGTGCAGGGTCAGCAGCTGGACCAGGCGTGGGACCTCGTACCCGTGGAACACCAGCGTCGGCACGAGGTGATCGACGACGACTGTCAGGACCGCGACCGCGCGCAAGATGTCGAGGTTGGGCGAGTTTTGTCGCCAGTGCTGGGCGCCCTCCGCCATCATGCCGCAGCTAGTGTTGCACGAGTCGCGGGCGGTCGCGGCCATCGGCTATCCGCGACTGCGCAAACGCTGGTCGAAACGATGCCCTCGGTAAGCAGGTTCCTCGCTCGAGCTCGAGGTGACCACCCATGTGCGGCTGCGCTCGGGTATTGGGGATTTTCTCAGAGGCGGTCGAGCGGCTCGGGATCGAGCGGGCCCGCGCTGGGCCTTTCCGCCTGGAGGAGCTTGGACCGGTCGAGCTGGGCTCCGGGTCGGCCACCGCGCGCGGCGACGCGCGGCCGGAATATGTGGCCCCGGATTGCGGGTATGGTCCCGCGATGAGGCAAGTTGCTGCTGGAGTCGCGGCGTGGGCTGCGTGGCGTGTGCTCGTCGCTGCCGTCTACATGCTCGTCATCGCGAGCTGTGGCGGTAGCTCGAAGGAGGCGGCCCGTCCGCAGGCGGAGCCCGCGCCGGCGAAGGAGGCCGCTCCGCCGCCGGAGCCTGCGAGCGCGGCGGGCGCGCCGGCCATCGCGCCGACGGGCGAGCCGGGAGACCTCCCGGCGCCGCCCGACGTGGCCGCGCCGCCGAAGGACGCCAAGACGAGCCCCAAGGGCGTCTTCTACAAGGTGCTGGCCCCCGGCAAGGGCGGCCCGAAGCCGACCGCCGAGGACACCGTGCGGGTGCACTACACGGGGTGGACCACCGACGGCAAGATGTTCGACTCGTCGGTCGTGCGTGGCGAGCCCAACGACTTCCCGCTGAAGCACCTGATCCCCGGCTGGACCGACGCGATCCCGGTGATGTCGGTCGGGGACAAGGTGCGGTTCTGGATCCCCGAGGAGCTGGCGTACAAGGGCAAGCCGGGCATGCCGCCGGGCATGCTCGTGTTCGATGTCCAGCTGATCGCGATCGTGCCGCCGGGGAGCTGACCGGCCGCCATCGTGGAGGAGCGAAGGGCGGAGGGGGCGGGTTACAGCCGGAGCCCGGCGCCGAGCGTCCACGCGTCGTCGCGCCCGGTCGCGAGCAGCCGCCCGCCCTGCACGAACACCGAGAGCCGCCGGCCGAGCGCGTGGTCCCATCCGAGCGCGAGCGCGGCCGCGAAGCCGAAATCCTCGGCTGCGGTGTCCATCCAGCCCCCGAGCCCGACGCTCAGGTACGGCGCGCCGCCGCCGCGCCACTGGCGCGCTTTCATGCCGCACACACCGTTGGTCCCGAGCCCGCCGAACACCATGAGCGGCGAGACCCGCGCCTCTGCGAGGAGCTCGACGAGCGGGCGGGCCTGGTCGCGCCAGGCGTGGGCGTAGGTCGCGCGGAGGCCGGCCTCGACCTGCGGGTGCCAGATCGGCTCTGCTGCGAGGCTGCCGAACACGCTGTCATTCCTGACTCCGCCCTCGATGTCGAAGCGTGTCTTCTGGAGCAGGGTGTACGGCGGCGCGCCGCCGGGGTACAGCTCACTGCACCTGTCTGCGGATGCACGGCTGCCGAGGAGCCCGAGGAGCCCGAGGAGCATGAACGCGAGCGTGAGCGTGAGCGCCAGCGCGGGCGCGCCGGTTCGCGTCATACCTTCGCGACCTCCCGGGCGCGGCGGAACGCGCGGGTCATGGCGTTGTCAGGCGTCGCGATCGCGGGCGGCTCCGCGGGAGGATCGGGGAGATCCCGCGGGACATCGCGCGGCGTCGTGCGCGTGACCTCGGCGGTCACGATCGAGACGGGCCGGCTGAACACGCATTCGTTGCCGCTGCTGTCGACGAAGTAGCCGCGATCATCGCGGCCGAACCGCTCGACGAGCGTCTTCAAGATCGAGGTGTGGTCGAGCGGCGCGGTCGCGGTGGTCGCGGCATCGACCCACGGCGAGATCAAGATGGCGGGGACGCGCGGGCCGGTACACGGAAAGTCGGGGAACACTGCCTGATCCTTCATGCGCGGTACGCGCGGCGCGCGTGTGATGATGTGCAGCGGCGGGACGGAGTCGAAGAAGCCGCCGTGCTCGTCGTACACGAGGATCATCAGGGTGCGCAGCCACCGCGCGTCGTTGCCCCGGACGATCCGGTAGACCTCGCGCAGGAAGCGCTGGCCGGGCGCGCACGTCAGCGGCGCGTGATCGTCTTCCTTGGGGTAATCGCCCCACGGCACGTCGGCGTAGCCGGGCTCGAGGAACCACACGCAAGGGCCGGTGACGGGAGCATTCCACTGGGTCTCGAGCTCCGACCATGGCGGGAACCGCTCGCTCCCGCGCAGCGCCTCGACGGTGTACCGCGTGACGAGCGCGAACATGGAGGCGCGGCGCGCGAACGCGCGCCAGGGGACGTGGTGCTTGGTCAAGAAGTCGAGGAGCGTCCGCGGGAGATCGGCGAGCTGTCCTATCGTCTCGTCGTAAGGCGTCCAGCCGGAGATCGCCATCATGCGGTTGGGGTGCGTGCTGGTCGGGATCGGCGTGAACCAGTGATCGCAGACGCGGAACTGGGATGCGAGGTAGTGAGTCACCGGGACGTGATCCGGCGTCAGGTAGCCGAGGCAGGGCGGCTGTGCCGGCACGGCCTGTCCGGGGCTATGCGCGGCACGGACGTAGCCATCCATCTGAAACTGGCCATTGCGCTGCGCGAGGTGATCCCAGACCGTCCGCCGCATGTGCGGAGGATCGGGGCAGTCCACTGGCTCGCGCGCGATCCGGTGGGGGCGCAGCCGGGCACCGGTGTGGGACGGCGAGTGGTAGCTCGCCGAGCTGAACGCGGTGACCGCCTCGCGGTTGGCGTTCCATGGCGGCAACGAGAGGTAGCCGAGGACGTGATCGAAGGAGCGGTTCTCCATCATCACGATGACGTACTGGTCGATCTCCTCGAACGCGTTGGCCATGGCGAGATGGTAACGGAGGAGCCGGCGGAAGCGGCGCGAACCGGTCCGGCGGGAGGCCGCTCAGACGTAGAGCGGGTTCGCCCCCTCGGTCCCCGATCCCTGGTAGAGCGGGTTATTCATGACCTCGGCCTCGGCCGCGTAGAGCGGGTTATTCATGACTGCCGCGGCCGTGTAGAGCGGGTTATTCATGACCGTCCCGCCCACTACCGCCCGCAGGTCATTCGCGGTCAGCGTACGGGGCGTGGTCTTGTCGAGCTGCCTGGTCTTGGTCGGTTTCTTCATCTTCGCGATGATACCGAATCTGACCGGCGCGCCGTCACTCGATCGATGTGTTCGGTGATGTATTCGGCGACGTATTCGGCGATGCGTTCGGGAGCAGGGGCCGGAGGCTCGGGAGCGCGTTGGCGAGCACGCGCAAGAGCTGGCCAGAGAGCTCCTGGCCGTGCTCGGCGAGGAACTTCTCGTCGAGGATCGAAGTATTCGGCGGGAGGCCCTTCTCCTGCCGGAACACATCGATCACGCGCTGGAGCTCCTGGCGCACGGGCTCCAGCGGGTCTGGCGCGGGCGGCGCAGGCTCGGCGCTCGGCGCGGGCGCGCTGGCGCTCGCGCTCCCCGGCTGCGTGGCCGGGTGCTGCCGCAGCGCCGCGGCCTCGCGGTGCTGGCCGGCACCTTCGAGGGTGCGCGCGATCGCCTCCGTGAGCACCTGGGGCACACGGCTGGCCTCGTCCGCGGCCGGTGGAGCACGGCGCGCGAGCTCGGTGAGCCCCTGCAAGAAGGTATTGACGATCTTCCACCCCTCCTCATCCGATGCCTTGTCGCTCGCGCCGGACACCGCCTCTTCACGAGCGGGCAACGTGGCGTTGATGCCATTGAGGAGGAGCCCCAGGCTCGGGTAGCTGCTGCGCGCGACCTCGCGGGGCGCGCCCTCGCTGGTGTCGAGGCACACCCACTCTTCCACGGGTCGCCCGCCGCTGCCGGGTCGCCGCATACCGACGACCATGCGATTGCGCTGCGGCAAGGCGTGGGCGCCGACGAGCTCCATTTGCGCGCCGTCTGCGGACTGCGCGCGCGCCCACGCCTCTCCCTCGGGGCTGGGGCCCAGATCCTTCACCTCGACGACGGCCGGGAGCGCGCCCGCCAGGAACAGGCTCGCCTGGCGCTCGTCGCGCACCCCGGCCGAGACGGTCCATGCGCCGTCGCGCCGCTCGAGGAGGCCGAGCAGGGTGGTCGCCCGGCCGGGCGCCTGGATCGCGACGGGGAGCACCGCCCGGTCGCCCTCGATCCAGGCGGAGCCGGAGGCCGCGAGCTGAAAGCCGCCTTCGGTCGCCATCTGGTACACGAGGGCCGCCGAGTCGCCACGACCGCTCCAGGCGCCGTCGGTCGCCGCGCGCCGCGCGGCCTCGGCGTCGCGCGCGGCGATGGCGGCGGCGAATGCCTCCCACGCCGCCTCCGGCGTCGAAGGGCCCGCGGCGGTCACGGTGTCGCTCCGGTCCAGCGCCACTCCCAGTGATCGAAGAAGAGCGGCCCATTGACCCACTCTCTATGTCCGACGCCGCGCTGCTCACACCACCGGCTGAACCGCTCCTGGACGCTGTCGGCGCCGTTGGTCAGCTTGTCCTTGAGCTTGCCCCAGCCCACGATCGAGACGACGGTGTGCTCGTCGCCGCTCTCGAGGACCGTGAGCACGGCGTGCTTGTCCTCCGTCCCGATCCAGAAGTCGAGGATGCGATTGATCATCTGGCCCTTCATCTCGGGGCTCGCGTACTGGTGCTCGCCGCGCTCGATGGCCTCGCGCATGTGCCGATCGCCATTCCACCACTCGTCGAAGACGTTGATGCCCTTGTTGATGATCTCCGTCAGCTTCTGCCACCACGCGGGCAGGTACGGACTCAAGATCTCGTAGATGGCCTTGATCCCTTCGATGGCGTTGCGGACCGCGGTGGAGAGCTTCTCCCACGTGATCTCCCGCGTCAGGAGCTTCCAGACGAGGCCGATGACGAGGCCGGGCGGGCCGAACACCGTCACCGCCGCGAGCAGATCGCCGATCTGCTCTCCCAGATAGGCGATGGCCGCGACGCCCTCCGCGACCTTCTGGATCTGATCCATGCGCTCGAGGAACTGAGCCATCGAGGGATCGCCGCCGAAGTCCTTGCCGAGGAGGCTCCCCATGCTGCTGAGGTCCGGTCCGCCGGGCTTGGGCGCCGGTGGGGTCATCGCGGTCGCGGGGACCTCGGGGGCGACCTCGTGGACGGTGTTGGTCTGTGTCGCCGGGCCGGCGACCATCGGCACCGTCGGGCGATCGGCCACCTCGTGTCGATCGCCGAACTGGTAGCTCTTGCCCCAGTCGAACTTGGCGACCTCGCCGAGGTTCCACGTCCAGCCGCCGAGCTCGTGCTCGAACCGCTTGCGGTCGTTTCCAAAGTTGAACAGATCCGCATACAGGAACGGAGTCACGTTGAACAACAGCTCGGGGTGGAGGCTGATGCCGACGCCGAGCTCGCCCCAGAACCCTTCGCGCCCGCCGTGGAGCGACAGCTCGATGTTGGGCGTGACCGGCGCGTCGATGGTCGCGCCGCCCTTGATGCCGGCGCCTGCATTGAACCCGGGCACGCCGATCCCGAGCTTGACCCAGGCGGACGCCAGGCCGGAGGCGTCCATGCCCCACCCGACGCGCGCCGTGGAGTCGAACGTGGGCACCACGCTGCCCTCGGAGACCGGCTTCCACTTGGAGATCCCGACGGAGGCGTCGAGGAGGAGCGGATCGAGGCCGAGCTTGAAGCCGCCGAGCGCGCCGAAGCTGAGGGTCAGCGGCACGGGGCCGGCCTGGGCCTGAATCGACCGCTCGGGCATGATATCGAGTCGCTGATTGAACAGCTGCGTGGCCGACACGAGCTCGCTCTTGAGCTTCATGTCGCCGTTGATCTCGGGATCGAGGCGCTCGTCCATCGTCATCCCGATCGTGCCGCCGATGCTCTCGCTGAGCGACACAGCGACATCGCCGGTGGCGGTGAAGTGCTCGGTGCCGTCGAACGTGAACGCGATCTTGCCCTGGGTGCCGCGGCCGTTCTCGCGCGGCACGAGGATCACGTCCATGAGCCCGGAGCCGCTGATGTGGTCCTTGCCCTCGCGCTTCTCCCACGTGATGCCGAACTGGCCCTTGCTGTCGTGCAGCTTGGGCAGCTTGACGGTGGCGTTGCCGCTGAGCTTCTCGAGGGCGTTGTTGGTGACGGACGCGGCGCCCGAGAGCCCCTCCACCTGCACGACGCCCTCGCCGAACGGCTCGAGCGTGCGGAGCAGCGACGCGGTCCCGCTCGCCGTGACGATGGACGACGTGGCCACATCGAACGTGCCCTGGCCGGTGAACGAGATCTCGGGCTGCCCCTTCGCGAGGACCTCGGCCGCGATCGATCCGGTGATCTGCTGGAGCTGGTTCTGCTGGATGGCGATCGTCCCGCCGGTGCCCTGCTTCACGCGGAGCGCGTTGCCGTTGCCGAGGTCCTGATCGCGATCGCGCGCCAGCTCCATGCGCCCGGTCCCGTTGAGCGTCGCGGGATCCACGGTGAACGTGCCGTTGAGGAGCCCGGTGGCGAGCGTCCCGGCCTCGCCGGCTGCGACCGAGAACGGCAGCTCGCCGTCGATCTGGGTGAGCCTGCCGGCCTCGAAGTGGCCGGTGCTCTGGCCCTTGGCGTCGGCGCCGCCGATGAAGAGCGTGTAGCTCCCGATGGTGGCGACCTGCTTTTGCCGGGTCACGGTCACCCCGGCGGTGCCGGTGAAGCCGCCGGCCGCGCCGGGCTCGTAGTTGCCGCCGATCTGGGCGGTGGCCCACTCCTGCCCTTGCTCGCGGATGCTGGCGGTGAGCTGGCCGCTGGCGCCGCTGAACACGGGCGGCCCGTGGCCGGCGAGGGTCGCGGTCATCGTGCTGCCGGCGGCGAGGACGATCTTGTCGTTGCCGACGCCGCCGAGATCCTGGTCGCGGACGAGGGTCGCGGTGCCGGCGCCGGTGAGCTGCTTGGACTCGGCGACGTACGTGCCGTCGAGGAGCCCGGTGGCGAACGGCTCTGCGCCCTGGGAGACGGAGAACGGGAGCTTGCCGTCGAGCTGGACGAGCTTTCCGGCCTCGAACCGGCCGGTGCTCTGGCCCTGCGCGCCGCCGCCGCCGAGTGCCACGGTGTAGCTCCCGACGGCGAGGAGCTGCTTGGTCCCGGTCACGTTCACCCCGGCGGTGCCGGTGAACCCGCTGGCGTCGCCGGGCTTGTACTCGCCGCTGATCTGGGCGGTGGCCCACTCCTGATCGCGCTCGCGGATGCTGGCGGTGAGCTGGCCGCTGGCGCCGCTGAACACGGGCATCGCGTTGCCGGCGAGGTTCGCGGTCATCGTGCTGCCGGCGACGAGGACGATCTTGTCGTCGCCGAGCTCGCCGAGCGTCTGATCGCGGACGAGCGTCGCGGTGCCGGTGCCGGTGAGCTGCTTGGACTCGGCGACGTACGTGCCCTCGACGTGCCCGGTGACCATCGGCTCGCCGCCCTGCGGGGCGAGCGAGAACGGGATATTGCCCTCGAGGCGGACGAGCTTTCCGGCCTCGAACTGGCCAGTGCTCGGGCCCGGCGCGCCGGTGCCGCCGAGCGAGAGCGTGTGCCCCCCGATGGCGGCGAGCTGCTTGGTGCCGGTCACGGTCACGGTGGCGGTGCCGGTGAACCCGCCGGCGTCGCCGGGCTTGTACTCGCCGCTGATCTGGGCGCGCGCCCACTCCTGATCGCGCTCGCGGACACTGGCAGTGAGCTGGCCGCCGGCGCCGCCGAAGACGGGCAGCGCGCTCCCTGCGAGGTTCGCGGTCATCGTGCTGCCGGCGATGAGGACGAGCTTGTCCTCGCCGACCTCGCCGAGCACCTGGTCGCGGACGAGGGTCGCGGTGCCGGTGCCGGTGAGCTGCTTGGACGCGGCGACGTAGGTGCCGTTGACGCGCCCGGTGGCGAGCGGCTCGCCGCCCTGCGGCGCGAAGGAGAACGGGATGTCGCCGTCGAGCTGGACGAGCTTTCCGGCCTCGAAGCGGCCGGTGCTGGGGCCCTGCGCGCCGGTGCCGCCGAGCGACAGGGTGTAGCCGCCGACGGTGACGAGCTGCTTGGTGCCGGTCACGGTCACGGTGGCGGTGCCGGTGAACCCGGCGGCGGCGCCGGGCTCGTAGTTGCCGCTGAGCTGGGCGCGCGCCCACTCCTGATCGCGCTCGCGGATGCTGGCGGTGAGCTGGCCGCCGGCGCCGCCGAACACGGGCATCCCGCTGCCGGCGAGGTTCGCGGTCATCGTGCTGCCGGCGACGAGGACGAGCGTGTCCTCGCCGACCTGGCCGAGCGCCTGATCGCGGACGAGGGTCGCGGTGCCGGTGCCGGTGAGCTGCTTGGAAGCGGCGACGTAGCTGCCGTTGACGCGCCCGGTGGCGAGGAGCTCGCCGCCCTGGGGGGCGAGGGAGAACGGGATGTCGCCGTCGAGCTGGACGAGCTTTCCGGCCTCGAAGCGGCCGGTGCTCGGGCCCTGCGCGCCGGTGCCGCCGAGCGACAGCGTGTGGCCGCCGACGGCGACGAGCTGCTTGGTGCCGGTCACGGTCACGGTGGCGGTGCCGGTGAACCCGCCGGTGGCGCCGGGCTCGTAGTTGCCGCTGAGCTGGGCGCGCGCCCACTCCTGCCCGCGCTCGCGGATGCTGGCGGTGAGCTGGCCGCCAGCGCCGCCGAACACGGGCGTCGCGCTGCCGGCGAGGTTCGCGTTCATCGCGCTGCCGGCGACGAGGACGACCTGGTCCTCGCCGACGCCGCCGAGCACCTGGTCGCGGACGAGGGTCGCGGTGCCGGTGCCGGTGAGCTGCTTGGACTCGGCGGCGTAGGCGCCGGTGACGTGCCCGGTGATGAGCGTCTCGCCGCCCTGGGGGGCGAGGGAGAACGGGATATCGCCGTCGAGGCGGACGAGCTTTCCAGCTTCGAACCGGCCGGTGCTCGGGGCGGGCGCGCCGGCTCCGGCGAGGGAGAGCGTGTAGCCCCCGGCGGTGAGGAGCTGCTTGGTGCCGGTCACGGTCACGGCGGCGGTGCCGGTGAACCCGCCGCCAGCGCCGGGCTCGTAGTTGCCGCTGAGCTGGGCGCGCGCCCACTCGCGCCCGCGCTCGCGGACGCTGGCGGTGAGCTGGCCGCCCGCGCCCTTGAAGGCGGGCATCATGCCGCCTGCCAGCGTGGCGGTCAGCGCGCTGCCTCCGACGAGGAGGACCTGGTCGTCTCCGACGCTGCCGAGGACCTGGTCGCGGACGAGGGTCGCGGTGGCGCTGCCGCTGAGCTGCTTGGATGCGACGTTATAGGTGCCCTGGGTGCGCCCGGAGATGAACGCCACGGTGTCCCGGACGGAGAACGGGATCTCACCGTCGAGCTTGACGAGCTGTCCGTTCTCGAGCTGGCCGCTGCACTTCGTGGGTGGCTCGGTGCCGCCGACGAACAGCGTGAAGCCGCCGGCGGTGGCGACGGGCGCGGAGCCCGTCACCGTGACGGTGACGGTGCCTGAGAACCCGCCCTCCACGCCGGTCAACGACGAGGTGTCGAGATCGAAGCTCACGTTCACTGCGCTCGGCGCCGCGGCTCCGGGCTGCGCCGGGGCCGCCGCCGGGTCGGCCGCGGGCGCCGGTTCGGGCGCGGCGGCTGCCATCTGCACCGGGGCGGTGCCGCTCGGGGCGACGAGCCCCTGCTTGCCGGGGGCGCTCGAGGTGGGGGCGCTCGGGCTGGGGAGGCCACCGGTCAGGGTCTGCTTCCCGGTCGCGCCCGGACCGCTGCCGGCCGGGCCACGCTGGAGCCCGGAGGTTGAATTAGGGTCATGGGCTCGGGTCACAGTGAATCCATCTTAAGTGCCCGGCTCGCAGTCTACGGACCGTTGTTCGAGATTCTTCCGGCCAGAAGGCGCGGGAGCTGGGCTGCGCGCTCGAAATGGCGACAGGATTGCGGGTTATTCATCCTCCGTAGTGAAGAGACGCGGCTTGTGAGCGCGCGCGGGCGGAGCGCGGCCCGCTCCTATGGGGCAGGAGATGCTTGGGGGGCAGGAGATGCTTGGCGTCGTTGTATTGCTTGTGGCGGCCGGAGCGTCACGGCGCTCGATCTGACGGATCACGCCGGTGGCTTGAGCCGGGCTGCGATGGCCGCGCGGGCCGACTCGCGAATACGTGCGTCGCGCTCGGCCTGGGCCGCGGCAGGCGTGAGCCGGCCGAGGAATGGGGCGGCGGCCGCGTCGAGCGCGGCGACCAGGCGATCGACGGCCGCACCGGCGGCGGGCGTCCGCTGCTCGAGCCAGTCGGCGATGGTGCGCAACGCCTCGGTGATGCGGCCGGTATCGGCCCCGGTCGCGCGCAACGCGTGCTCGAGATCTACGCCGCGCGTGGCCGCGCTGGAGGCGGCATGCTCACCGCTCATGGTGAGCACCTCGCGTAGCTCGGCCTCGGCGGCGGCGCGCGCGGCGGGGTCGCTGTGCGGGTTGGCCAGGACCTCGCGCCAGCACGCCGCGGCGGCTCGCACGCGCTCGACGTGGGCGTGATAGGCCGCTGGGTCGCCCGAGAGCCGATCTGGCGTTGTGCCGAGCAGCCCGGCGAGGAGGCCGAGCAGATCGGGCGCGGCGCTCGCGGTGGAGCCGGTGTCCGGCGGCGCTCCGGCTGGCGCGTTGCCACCGCTCGATGGCTGGCCGGGCGGACTGGTGCCGCCAGCGCGCGCCGCCAGGCGCTCCAGCTCTTCGATCAGCGCTGGCGCCGAGCAGGTGCGCTCGTCATTGAGGAGCGCCACGAGCGCGCGACCTCCGCCCGGCGGATCGACCTCGATCGAGAGCTCGTCGAAGCCCATGCCGTTGCCGGCCCGGAGGTGAGCCAGGAGCTTACCGAAGTTCTCGGTGCCGAGCTTGAGCGTCTGGATCCCGTGGCGAATCAGCTCCCAGCAGTGCGCGACCTCGGCGTCGGCGATGATCTGCGTCGCCGCCAGGAGGTCGATTCTCTGCGCGTCCGGATCCATCACGTACGGTCGATAGTTCGTCATTGTTGATCGCGATCGTCGGGCGACGCTGGCGGGTGAATGTAGATCGGCGCCGGCACATTACGAGATCCGCCGAGTCCGGTACCACCGACCACCGGGATTGTGCCTGCCTTGAGGTTCGTGCTCGGAAACACGCTCTGGATGTCGAAGCCGCCGGCTGCGTTCGGGCGATAGAACCCTTCGATGATGATCGGGTGACCATTGGGTGCCGCGACCGTCGCGGTGAAACTGCCGTTGGTGTTGGGGGCGGTCGGCGGATTCAGCTTGGTGCCCGGCTGCCCGGTCAGCGCGCGATGGAGGCCCTGGTTGCCCATGACATCGACGTCCGCGCGGGTCGTGCCCGACGGAAACAGCGACTTGTCCTGCAGCACGCCGCTCGGCCGGGTGAACTGCTCGATGGACACGCCGGTCACCGGATCGGTCGCCGTCGTGGTGTGTGGGACGCCCTCGGCATCGGCACGGGGAATGATCTCCCCGGGGACGTGACCGCCGCCCCTGACGTTCCACTTACCCGCGTTGGGGCCGCCCGCGGCGGTGTCGCCGCGCGCCACGTGGTCGAGCTGCGCCGGCGAGATCGAGGTTGGCCCGGGCGGCGACGCCGCCCCTGGCAGCCGACCGCGGATGTTGATCCCGCCCTCGAAGCCCGCGCCGTAGCCGCGGCTCATCGCCCCCTCGGAGATGCTGCGGACCCGCGGCGCCGCGGTGATGCCGTTGACGATCATCGACATCGCCAGCCCGCTGAAGAAGTTGTCCCAGCTGAGGTTGCCCTGGGCGAGGCTGAGGCCGGTGTTCAGGACGGTGTCGACGCCGACCTGGACGCCGTAGCGCGCGAGCGCGCTCATGCCCTGCATCGGCCCGGCGAGCAGCGCCGAGGCGCCGCCGCCGAGCGCGCCGCCGAGCGCGCCCCACGCCATCGCCGTGCCGACGCCCTGGAACAGATCCCAGCCGGTCCGTCCCGCGAACGCGTTGTCGACCACGGTGGTGACCGCGGCTGTGCCGGCACCGACGATCGCGCCGCCGACCACGGCGCCGACCACGCCGGCCACCGCGGCGCTGGCACCGAGACCGGCAGCCAGCCCGGCGACCGCGCCGATCACCATCGGCCCGAGCACGATCGCCACCACGAGGACGATCGCGATGATGATCACCCACTTGACGACTGACTGCCAGCGCGGCACGACCTGGTCGTAGGCGTTCTGCGCCTCGCTGGTGATCGTCGCGCCCATGTCGCGATCGACGACGTCGGTGAGCCCGACGCGCACCGCGTCGGCGTTGCGCTGCATACCCTGCTGCAGATTCCCGCTGAGCTGGGTATATGCCTGTGCGACGCCGCTCGTGATCGCGGTGTTCCCCGTCGCCGCGGCGCTCGCGCTCGCGGCGACCTGCTGCTGGTGCGCAGCGAGCATCTGCTGGAGCGACGCGCTCGCGGTCTGGGCGCCTTGCGCGAGCGCCTGTGCCGCACCGCTGCCGGTCTGGTGCGCAGCGGCGACCGCGGCGGTGCCGATCTGGACGATGCCTTGCGAGCCGGTCACGCCAGCTCGGGTGAGCGATTGCGTGACCTGGCCGCGCGACTGGTCGAGGCCGGCGCGCAGCTGGCCGAGCTCTTGGCCGATCGCGGCCTCGGCGTGGGCCAGGGTCTGATCCAGCGCGGCCCGCTCGGGGACCTCGGCCCGGTGGAGCTCGCCGCGCAAGCGGTCGAGCCCGATCTCGAGATCGGCGATCGCGCGGGCGATGCCCTTGCGGAGCTGTGCCGCCGCCGCGGTGCGCTGCTGGCGGATCGCCTGGAGCTGCGTCGCGGCCTCCTGGCGGACGGCGGCGAGCTGGGTCTGCTCGTGCTGGCGCAGCGACGACAGGGTCTGCGCGAGCGTCTGTGCGGTCCCCGCGAGCGCGCCGTTACGCAGCCGGCGCGCGCTGTCCAGGGCGCGCTGCCGGCTCTGATCGAGCGCGCGCAGGCTCTCGGCGTGCGCGGTGTCGAGGTTGCGCCGCGCCTCGTGGGCGATCTGGCGCACCGCGGCGTCGTCCGTGGGGCGACGCAGGCGCATCTGCTCGACCTGCTTGTCACCCTCCTTGGCGAGCTCGTCGCGATACGCCTGGCCGACCTTCTCGGCGGCCTCGGCCTGGGCCTCGCACCGATTGTCGGTCAGCGGCCCATCGAGGAGGCTGTCGTCGCGGTTGATCTTGTGACTGCGGTACGCGGCGGCGCGCTGCGCGGCCACGCCGACGGCGTGAGAGCCAGCGGTGGACGCGGCGGCGTGGAACGCGCCCTCGGCCTGCGTGTACAGCCGTCCGACCTCGCCGAGCTGGCGAGTCTCCGCGGCTCGTGTCGCGGCGATGGACTGCTGGTACGACGCGTCGATCTGCGTGCGCGCGCTGCGGGTCGATGCCTCGATCGCCTGCGTGGTGGTCCTGTGCGACGCGGTGATCTGCGCGCGCGCGGTGGCGGCGGCCGCCTGGGCCTGGGCGAGCGCGCTCGCGACTCCAGCGCGGATCGCGTTCGTTTGCGCCGTCGATGCCTGGGTGATCTGCGCCGCTGCCTGCTGCTCGGCGGCGCCGAGCGTCAGGTCGATCTGGGGCCGGAGCTGACCCAGGGTCGTGATGCGCTGGTGCTGCGCCGCCGTGAACTCGTGGAGCCGGCCGGTCGCGTACGCGCGATCGGCCGCCAGCTGCTGGCGCGCCTCGGCGACGCGCTGGGCGCGCTGCTCCGGCGGCTCATCGGGTTGCACCGGGACGAGCCGCTCGACGTCGCTCTCGGCAAAGCCGACGGCCGGCGCAGTGGGAGGACGCGGCGCTGCGGCTGCGTGTTCTCCGTGTGCCGGGTGCGCATCGGCCGCCGCGGCCTCGCCGTGGGCGGCGGGGGGCTCATGGCCGGGATGTTCGCCCTCGGGAGCGTGCGGATGCGTGTCGGCGTGTGGTGCGCCGGCATGCGTGTCCGCGGGGGTCGCGGCGCCGTGATGTGCAGAATCGGCGGCGGCCGTATCTGTGTGCGCGTCGCCGGGAGGCATCGCTGCTGCACCGGGCGGCGCCGCGCCGGGAGGCATCGCCGCTGCGTCGGGCGGCGCTGCACCAGGAGGCATCGCCGCTGCGTCGGGCGGCGCACCGGGCGGTGCCGCTGCGTCGGGCGGCGCACCGGGCGGTGCCGATCCGGGGGCTGCTGCACCGGCGGCGACTGTGCTGGAGCCTGCTCCGTCGTGTGGACTGGCCGCGGACGCCGCGGACGCCTCGGGGCCGTCGGCGTGGGTGCCTTGGTCGCTGACTGATGGCGTGCGGGTCGACGTCGGGCCCGCTTCGGCTGGCTGCGCCGCGCCCAGCTCGGCACTCCGCGCGCCCGTGGCCATCGCCTGTGGCGCATCGCCACCCGTGTTCCTGATGGCGTCCGCCATCGGACCGTCCTCGCGCGGCCGCGGGTCCGGTGCGGTAGCGCCCGGTGCCGCGTGTTCGTCAGCGCGCTGGCCACCCTGCTGCTCGACGGCGGTGTGCTCATCTCGCGCGTTCAGGTCGCGCGCGCCATCGCCGTTCGCCGCGTCGGGCAATTCGGTGCCCTGCTCGGCAGCCGGTGCGGGGTCCTCGTCGAGCTGCAACCAAAGCGCGCGGTCGTCTCGCTGCTTTGCGCTCGCGGCGCTCGTGGCGCCCACGGCGGTTCCGGCTGGCGGTTGGTCCTGGCCCTCGACACCGCCGTCTTGGGCAGACGCACCTTTGGCGGTGGCGGCGGCGGGCGCAGAGACGGCTTTCGGCCTCGGCGGCGGCGCAGCATCAACCAGCGTTCGCTTTCCGACCGTCCCTCCCCTCTCTGGCTTGGCAAGACGAACACTACTCGACAGCGCGGTACGATTCCCCTTCCCCACCGACACAGTGACAGATGATACGGGCTGATCGGGCCATGGCTACCTTCCCGCGGGAGATCTGACAGGGAAACGGGTAAGTCGCTGGATGTACGGAGGCCGCTCAAGCAGTATCTGTTCCTGGGTATCGAAATACCCATCAGAGGTCGAGTCGTGGTCTCCTGACGCGCAATGGAGACGATCCTCTACCGGGTGACGCCGGACGGCGTCGACGTCTGCGTATGCCGCCGGGATGGCGACGAGCTGGTGATGGAGATCCACCCGGCCGGGCGGTCGCCGCGGATCACGCGCAAGCGGTTCGACGACGCGGCCTGGCAGTTTCCCCAGCTGGTCGGCCGCAAGCTCGGGGAGGGTTACTGCGTCTTCGCCGACGGCGCGCGCGCCGCGGTGGGCGATCTCCTCTTCGAGAGCGATGGCGGCGGGCCGGCCTTCGACCTGCATCCAGACGGCGCGTCGATCGCGTACGCGACGGTGCGCCCGCGCGCCGCGGGCGCCGACGTGTACCTCCTCGATCTCGCGACGGGCACGCGGCAGCACCTCCACGCGATCGCGATCGATCCCGATCGGCCCGAGCACGTCTCGATCCGCGGGGTGCGCTGGACGCCCGACGGCGCCGCGCTGCTGATCGGCCTGCCCTGGCAGGTGCGCCTCGTCGACCGGGACGGCCGGATCCGTGATGCGGCGCCGCTCGGCTCGATCGAGCGGCCGGCGTTCGATCTGGCCGGCGGGCGCTTGCTGGGCTCCGAGCGGTGGGGCCAGGCCCACTCGATCACGGTGCGCTCGCTCGACGATCTGCAGGCCGAGCCGATCTTCTCCCGCCCGGTGCCCGACTGGAGCTACTCGCGTGCGGCGCTGTCGGCCGACGGCACGGAGGTCGCGATCGTCGACGGCAACGCGCCGTCGATCGGGATCTTCGAGGTGGCCTCCGGCCGCGAGATCGGCCGGATCGCGACCGAGGGGCAGGTCTGGCGGGTGGGCTTTTCGCCCGCTGGCGATCGCCTGCTCGCGATGCTCGACTGGCACGCGGGCAGGCCGGTCGTGCTCGATCGCGCGAGCGGCGCGGTGCTCCACCGCTTCGTCGGCGACGACGGCCGTCCGCGCGTCACCCCGGCGTGGGCGTGGTCGCCCGACGGGCGGACGCTGGCGCTCGCGGGCGATCGTCTCGCGCTGTTCGACGGCGCGACGTATGCCGAGCGGCCGGAGAGCGCCGCGCTCGACCGCTGGGGCAACCACGCCGCCCACGTGGCGTGGAGCGGTGACGGCGCGCTGATCGCGTACGGCGGCGCGCGGCTCGCGGTGCGCAAGACCGCGCCGGTGCCCGTCGCGCTGCGCCCGCCGCGGCCGCGCCCGGCGCTGCTCGACGACGCGCCCCGCGGCGCCGGGCTCGACGCAGAGGCGCTCGTGCGCGAGTGGGACGGCCTCGCCGGCCAGGGCGAGTTTCCCTGCGGCGATCTCTACTTCGGAGAAAAGATCAGCGCGTGGGACGCGCGGCTCGAGGTCTTCGCGCGCCGGGCGCCGGACGGCGACCGCTACTGGATCGTGTGGCAGGTGATCGGCGACGACGGCCCGGCGGGTGAGCCGCTCGCGAATCACCTGCTCGCGGTGGGCGACCGGCCGGACTGGCCGCGGCGAGAGATGGCCGGCCGGGGCACACTCGCCGTGGCTGACCAGACGCGGATCACCGAGGACTACGGCCTCGATGACGCCGAGGCGCGCGCCGAGGACGCGTCGTACTTCGAGGAGCCGCAAGATCCCGACGGGGCGTGGGCGCGCGTCCAGGGCTTCGGGATCACGCTCGACGGCGAGGTGCACGAGCTCGCGCCGCGGCACGCCGATTACGTCGCTGCCGGTGTCGGGCTGAGCCGGCGGCAGTGGGACCAAAACCCGACGGCCGCGCTCGGATCGATCGCGCGGGTCACGGCGCATTTGCTCCGAGATCGGCTGTGGTACGAGGCGCCGCTCGCCCTGCCGGCGCTGGCCGGCGACGAGGCCGGCGCGTTTGTCCGGATCCACCGCGAAAACGGGGTCGAGGTCTTGGCCGAGGTCAACGCGGCCGTGCCGCCGAGCCGCTCGAGCCGGTGGCCGCGCATCGCGCAGGTCCTCGCCGGTGGCCCCGAGGCGTGGGCGGCGGCCGCGCGCGAGGCCGCCGGGGTGGTGGCGCGCGATCCGGTGGCGGCGTCGGCCGCCGCGTTCGAGCGGGCCGTGCGCCGCACCCGCTTCGCCGAGCTGCCGGAGGGCCGCGAGCCGACGGCGGCCGAGCGCGCCGCGGTCCGTCACCTGGAGCTGACCGACGATCGATCGATCATCGATCTCGCGCCGATCGCTGCCTATCCCGCGGTGCGGACGCTCTATCTGTTTCGCAGCGGCGTCACCGATCTCGGTCCGCTCGCCGGCCTGACCGATCTCGAGGAGCTGAACCTGGCGGAGGTCCCGGTCGCCGACCTCGGCCCGCTCGCCGGCTGCCGCAAGCTCCGCCGCCTGACGCTCCACCACACGCAGGTCGCCGACCTCGGCCCGCTCGCGGCCCTCGACGGCCTCGAGAGCATCGACATCCAGGCGACCGACGTCGCCGATCTCGGCCCGCTGCGCCGCCACACCGGATTACGCGAGCTCTTCCTCGACGACAGCGCGATCACCAGCCTCGAGCCCTTGCGCGGCTTCACCCGGCTGTCCCGCGTCTACATGCGGCGGACGCGGGTCGCCGACGTCTCGCCGCTGGCCGACGCAGCCCTGCTCGCGGTGCTCACGCTGCCGCCGACGGTGACGGACGTCTCGCCGCTCGCGGGCCTGCCGATCTACGCAAATCTGGTAGATGACGCCGAGGACGCCCGGCGGCGATAAGACGCCGAGTGACTCGTCGTTTTCCCGACCATCGCCAGCCGGGTGGGGGCAGGGCCCCGTGCGCTGGTGGCTCGTGCCATCGGCGGGTTTTATCGCCGGACGTACGCGGCCCCGGCGTCGCGGTGGCTGGCTCAGCCAGCCAGCGGGATGACGCGTCGCCCTTGGATTTTATGGAGCGCTGGCGCGGAACCCATATCGTTGAAAGTCCAAGGGACACTCCTCGACCGGAGGGCTTTGGCTCCATCCCCAGATCGGGTGATGAGGCGCCCGAGGGTCCGACGATCTCGTTCGTGCCAGCACCGATGCCGGGCGCGTCCGTGACCCACGCAGGTGCGTCGCCGCCTGAGCGGAGAGGTGACGCACCGGGGGAAATCTCCCAATTGAACACCCGGGGACCACGCCACTATCATTTTCCTATGACATACCGGAGCGCTGTTGATCGAGGATCCGCCGGATCGATGGGCGGGAGCGGATCCACCCGGGACTCGAGCAGTGTATCGCCGGGCAAGAGCACATTGACCATGCAGCTTCCTCAGCATGGCGTCGCGCAGCGAAAATCAGGTGGCACGGCCACGCCCGCCGCCCGCGAGCGCCCGGCGGGCGGCTCGGGTGGCGGAGCGATGCCGGAGGCTGTCCAGGCCAAGATGGAGAGCGCGTTCGGCGCGGACTTCTCGTCGGTGCGCGTGCACGAAGGGGAGCAGGCGGGACAGCTGGGCGCCCTGGCCTATACCCAGGGCGCCGATATCCATTTTGCCCCCGGGCAATATCAGCCCGACAGCCACTCGGGCCAGGAGCTCCTGGGGCACGAACTGGCCCACGTGGTCCAGCAAAGCCAGGGGCGGGTAGCGAGCGGAGCGCCGCTGGCGAAGGGGCTGACCGTGAACAGCGACCCGGCGCTGGAGCAGGAGGCCGATCAGATGGGCGCGCGTGCAGCGGCGGGGATGCCCGTGGGTGACTCGCAGATGCGCGCGCCGGTCCAGGCATCGGCGAGCGCGCCGGTCCAGATGGTGGCCGTGGCGGATGCCAGCAAGATCATGACGCAGCTGCGCAAGCAGAAGGCGGGCTACCCGGCGCTGGCCAGCTATGCGTTGCCGAAGGACTCCAAAGAGAACAGGGAGCAGCTGTTTCAGGAGCTCACGGCGCTGGCGCAGGAGAAGTCCGCGGACCTGTCCGCGATGAGCCCGGAAGAGGCGGCGAAGCTCTACCTCGAGCACAAGGCCTCCCAGATGGGGCCCGTGCAAGAGACAGCGCCGGCCACGCCCCTCGAGCTCGAGGAGCCGTTCCCGCTCCTGGGCGCTGACAAGCAGGCGATCCCTGGGCAGTCGATCGATTTCGTGATCCCCAACCTGGGCCGCGGGCGCATCGCGCTCTACCAGGGCGTCGGCGAGCCGAGCTATCGAGAGACCCTGACCTGGATGTCCCACGGGATCCAGGCGTCGGACGGCACGAAGCCGGCCAAGGACGTGCGGTCGTTCGGGTTTGTCGTGGATGACAACACCAAGATGATACGGCCGGAGTCTGTCGAGAAGACCACCGGCCTGATCGACTCCTTCGAGAGCAGCGGCATCCCGCAGACAGATACCGTGCCGGACATGCTCGTGGGCGCGCACAACCGGACCGAGTTCAATCCAAACATGCTCCAGGCCGGAGGCGCCGCGCTCGCCAAATGTCACGTCGCGATCCTGTGCGACTTCATCCCGGTGTCCTCGTCCGAGGTCGATCCGTCCTTTCAGACTCCCGGCATGAAGCACCTGGGGTACACGTATCCGCCGCTGGCGGACATCGTCAATAACGTGCCGCAGCTGGGCGCGTACAAGAAGTGGCTGATGCTCTGCTGTCGCTCGAGGATGGAGAACATCCTGGCGAACAAGGATCGACCCGAGGCGCATCCCGAGACGGTGCGGCCGTTCAATGACTCCGGTAACGCGTAGGCGCGCGGCCCGGGTCAGCGCTGGGCCGAGGCGGCATCCACGGGATGGCTGCGATGTTGGCGTCGGTCAGGTCCCGGTCGATCACGCCGCGCAGCTCGGACGGATGCGCTCGTCACAGTGATCTGACGACGCGCTCGTTCACCACGCTCACGAGCGAGCGTGGCCGATTTGGCCGGTTTGGACGATGCTCCCCCACGGACGTGAACGTCTCGTGCGTGGATCGACTTCGGATCCAGCGCGCGCCGACGCTCGGTGAGCGATTCGTGAACGCTGGATCGAGCTCTATGTTTGCGCGATGACAGATCCGGCGTGCGCTCGCGCCCGATGCGTGATTCTCGTCGAGGACACCGGAAGATTTTGGATCGCAGTGAGATCTCGTATGCGATGCTGAGGCGCATGACAGTAGTACGCCTTCCGCAACGCACTCATGGATGCGAGGGCTGCACCGGCGCTTCGATCGACTTTGATCTTCGTATGGCGCTGCAGCCGATCGTCAACACGACGACGCGCACGCTGTTCGCGCAGGAGGCGCTGGTCCGCGGCCCGAATCAGGAGCCGGCCGGCGACATCCTCGCGAAGGTGAACGACTCGAACCGCTACAGCTTCGATCAGGCCTGCCGCGTCACGGCGGTGCGGCTCGCGGCGAAGCTCGAGGTGAGCTGCTTCCTCAGCATCAACTTCATGCCGAACGCGGTGTACGAGCCGGAGCGCTGCCTGCGCTCGACGGTCGAGGTCGCCGCCTCCGTGGGGTTCCCGCTCGAGCGCATCATCTTCGAGTTCTCCGAGTCCGAGCGGGTCATGGATGTCGGGTTCCTGCGCTTCATCGTCGAGCACTACCACTCGCGCGGCATGCGGACGGCGATCGACGACTTCGGCGCAGGCTACTCGGGGCTGAACCTCCTCGCCGAGCTGCAGCCGGACTTCCTCAAGCTCGATCGGGGGCTCTGCCACCGCATCGATCGCGACCACGCCCGCCGCGTGATCGTGCGCGGCATCTTGCAGATCTGCCGCGAGCTGGAGATCCTGCCGATCGCCGAGGGCATCGAGACCCGGGACGAGGTGCGCTGCCTCCAGGACCTCGGGCTCGAGCTGTTTCAGGGGTACTACTTCGCGCGCCCCGCGTTCGAGGCCCAGGCCGAGCTGACGCTGGGCGCCTGAGGCGGCGGCGCCGATCAGCGCGCCCCGACGCGCCCGCGGCACTGGATGACCGTTCGGCCCGGTCGGTCGTCGCCCTCGCGACGGCGAAGCATCGAGCACGCTGAGCATCCGCGTCACCACCAGCGAGCGCGCGTAGTGGTCTCGCGGTCGAAACAGGGCTCCCCGCGCGACCTAGTGGTGCTTCGGGAACATGAGATCTGTACCGGAGATATGGAAAGTTTCATCCAAGGTGATCTCCAGTGCCTTGATCATCAATGCTTCGGCCTCTTGCGGCTGATAACCCAAAGCTACTTCTGCGAGCTTATGAAGCTGATCCACGGCCCCTCCGAGGACCTGAGTGCACTCCTGAAAATGGCGGCCGGAACGATTTGGCTTGGCAGTGCCTGCACGGCTGAGTAATGCCGAGAGCGGATAACGAGTCCGTTCGGCGAGCACAACAACCAGCACAGCATGTGTGAAATCTCGACCGAACTTTGCTGCTGAAACCTGGATGTTGTGCAGCAAGATCGCGGCGAAGCGGTCGGCTTCATCGGCCGGCGTTTCCATTCGTTGCCGCGATTCGAGCAGATATGTTTCGAGCTCCGATGTCCAAGGGAATTCTTGAAGTGATCGGACCTGTCCCTGCTCCAAGGTCAAGGAGTAAATGGGTTCAATTGACTTCAGCGGTCCGCGCTGCAGTGAGAAACGCGCGCTCTCGATGCGACCGCCGCGGTTCGCGATCGAGCGCAGGAATTCAACTTGAAACTGCCCTCGCGTGTTCGCCATCAGTTTTGCTCGAGCAAGTCGTGGAGCGCAATGGGATCGCCAGAGAGACTCGACGAGGATCCTCGCCGTGCGTGCGCGATGGCTTCTTCACGCATCAGAGCGAGGATCCGATCCATCGTCTCGATGTGCTCTGCGCGTTCGATCGCAGGATCTTCTGAGCGGTCGATGTCGACGAGGAACTCCGCTAGCTCGCGTTCAACGAACCTCCTCATGAATACAGCAAATTCGTCCGCCCGCCCGCGCTGCTCCAGCTGCGACGCGAGTGGCTCGACGGTGGCATCGTCAAGTGTTTCGGAGATGAACCGCGAATATGACCGCAACAACTGGTGGGTGTCATCCGCCGACAATGAGGGCACCAGCAGCACGCGCCGAAGCTCCAGGAGCTGCAGGATCCGCTCTTCGACTGAAAGCAACGATCCCCAGATCGCGGGCCGGCGCAGCATGCTCTCGAGGCGAGACGCCACGAACGCGAGCAGTCGATTCTCGGCGGGGCTCATCCCGGCTCCCACCCGAGCGCGTCCGTCTCCGTCCAATGTTCGTCGAGGTACGATGCTCGGGGCGAGCCGTCGACCTTCGTCAGGGCATCGACGCAATGCGCTTCCACTTCGACCGTGAAGTGCTCGCGCCAGAATGGCGGCCCAACTTTGACCTTGGGAAGGACGTAGAGACCTTCCTTTGGAAACAGCCGCCACACCTGAGCATTGGGATCGCGCTCGCGACCAATCGTCACGATGCTCCGCGCAGCATTTTCACAGCGGTTACTCTGGATTGGATGTTTCGACAGCACGCGCTGAACCCTCGCTCGCTGGCTCTTGGTCCATCTGACTGCCACTTCACGAGCCTAACACGCAGGCGGCCGACGGCGAGTAAGCTCGGCGCGATGCGACTCGTTGCTTCGCTGCTCACGCTGACTTTTGCGACGCTGGCCGTTTCGGCGCCAGCGGTCGCCGAGACTCGCCGGATCCCGTTCTGGCCCGATGCGGTGCCGCGCGCCCTCCAGGGCCGCGCCGACGGAGGCTATGTCCTCGGCGCGGTGCGCGCGCTGGGCCGCCATCACCGCGTCCAGGGATCGCCAGGGTTTCGCGCCGCGGCGGACTGGATCGTCCGCGAGCTCAAGGGAGCTGGGCTCGCCGACGCGGCGGTCGAGTCGCTGCCGGCCGACGGCAAGACGGCCTACGCCCACTTCAGGAGCTATCTGGGGTGGCGCGCGACCGAGGGCCGGCTTGAGGAGGTGGCGCCGGCGCGGCGCGTGCTCGCCGACTTCGGCAAGGAGGCGGTGGCGCTCGCCGATTACAGCCAGGACGCCGACGTCACGGCGGAGCTGGTCGACGTGGGCGCGGGCGCGGATGCGGCGGCGTACCAGGGCAAGGACGTGCGCGGGAAGATCGTGCTGGCGGATGGGCCGCTGGCCGTGGTGCACCGGCTCGCCGTCGAGGAGCGCGGCGCGGCGGGCATCGTCTCGGTCTTCCCGAACCAGCGCACGGCGTGGTCGGGCATGGATCCGGACCTGGTGCGCTGGGGCCACCTGTCGCCCTATCAGACGGCGAATCGCTTCGCGTTCATGATCTCGCCGCGGACGGCGGGCGCGCTGCGGCAGGAGCTCGGGCGCGGGCCGGTGCGCCTCGCGGCTCGCGTCCGCGCCAAGATGGTGCCGGCGAGCTTCGACGTCGTCTCGGCGACGATCGCGGGCACGGACGCGGCCGCGGGCGAGATCGTGCTCACCGCCCACCTGTGCCACCAGATGGCGGGCGCCAACGACAACGCCTCGGGCAGCGCGGCGCTGCTCGGCGTCGCGCGCGCGCTGCGGGCGGCGATCGCGGCGGGCGAGCTGACGGCGCCGCGGCGGACGATCCGCTTCCTGTGGCTGCCGGAGATGGCGGGATCGCAGGCCTGGCTGATCAGCCACCCGGACATCGCGCGCCGCCTGCGCGCGGGCGTGCACCTCGACATGGTGGGCGGCCGGCCGGAGATCACGCACGCCACGCTGCGGCTGTCGCGCACCGCCGCATCGCTGCCGCACGTGGTGAACGAGATCGCGGGCGCCTGGATCGCCGATGTCGCGCGCGCGTCGACGGCGCTGGCCGATACGGGCAAGGGCGACGGCCTGGTGTCGCCAGCGGGCGGGCGCGACGCGCTGGTCACGGCCGTGCGGCCGCTCGACCTGGGCAGCGATCACCAGATCTTCGAGGGGTTCGGCGTGCCGATGGTCTACTTCCACGACTGGCCGGACGTCACGATCCACACCAACAAGGACGTGCCGGAGAACCTCGACGCGACGAAGCTGGGACGGGTCGCCTACATGACGGCGGGGATCGCCTGGACGCTCGCGGCGCTCCCCGAGCCGGAGGCGGGCCGGCTCCCGGGCCTCGTGCGCGCGTCCGCCGACGAGCGGCTGGCGCAGGCGCGTCACGCGGCGCTGGCCGCGGGCCTGGGCGCCGACGACGCGCGGCTGGCCGAGCGCGAGGCGGTGGCGATGGGCATCGAGGAGCTGGCCAGCATCGCGGCGCTGTGGCCGGCCACGGCGGCCGAGGTCCAGCGGCTCCGGGCGGCGCTGGCGGGCGCGCTGCCGCGCGGAGCGGGTGCCGGCGCCCCGGGGGCTGGCGCCCGCTCCGCGCGGGTCCCCGAGCGTACGCCGGCGACGCGCGGCCCGCTGGGCGTGTACTACTACGATCACCTGGGCGCGGTGCTCGGCGACGCCCGGCCGCCGGTGGCGCTCGAGCGACGGAGCGACGTCCTTGCGTACGAGGCGCTGAACCTGGTCGACGGCAAGCGCACGGTCGGCGAGATCCGCGACCTGCTCACGGGCCGCTACGAGCCGGTCCCGCTCGCCGAGGTGACGGAGTGGATGGATCTCTTGGCCCGGGCCGGCGTCGTGCGCCTTCGCGCGCGGTGACGGAGCCGTCGTGCGGGCTCCGCGGGCGCATCGTCGGTGCGGCGGAAACGGCGGCCGCGACAGCGATGTCAGGGGGGCTCGGGGGCGAGACAGCGATGTCGTGTCCGCTGGGGAAGCGGCGAAGCTGGCTGAGGGGCGCGGCGCGGCGATCGCAGGCAGATCGCAGGCTTGGCGGTGGTACGTGTGCTGCAGAATGGCTCCGGCATCATGAACAAGTCGCTCCGCCACACCCTCGCCTCGATCGCCCTGGCGGCCCCGCTCGTCGGCGGCGGTTGCTTCACCACGGGCAGCTGTCCCGATCTCGATCCGCCCGAGGAGATGATCATCGACATGCCGGACGCCGAGCTCGCGGCGCTGGTGACGAAGTGCAAGATGGAGGGAGACTGCGATCCGCTGTGCAACGAGGTGTTCGAGCGCCAGCACGGCGCGCCGCCACCGTCGGTGCTCGGGACCTGCTTCCTCACGGTCGACGGTGAGTCGAGCCTCGACATGGTCGTCTTCGGCATCGACGGCCAGTGCATCGGCGGGCGCCGCCCGGCGGGCTACCGGCGCGGCCGCCCCTGCGGGCCGGCGGTGGGCGCGTACATCGCCCAGCAGGCGGAGCTCGAGGCGGCGTCAGTGCGCGCGTTCGCCGACCTGCACGACGATCTGATCGCGCTGGGCGCGCCGCGGGCGCTGGTCCGCGCGACGGTGTCGGCGGCGGCGGACGAGGTGCGGCACGCGCGGGCCTGCGATCGCCTCGCCCGCCGCCACGGGGTGGCGCCAGACCTCCGCGCGCTGGGCGCGGCGGGGCGGCGGAGCCGCGCGCAGCTCGCGACGGACAACCTGGTCGAGGGCTGCGTCCGCGAGACGTACGGCGCCGTGCTGGCGAGCTACCAGGCCCGCGCGGCGAGGGACGCGACGCTGCGCGGCGCGATGCGCGCGATCGCCCGCGACGAGGCCAAGCACGCTGCCCTGTCGTGGCGCATCCAGCGCTGGCTCTGGCCGCAGCTCTCGGACCACGAGCGCCGCGCCGCGCTTACGGCCGCGGCCGACGCGCGGGTCGAGTTGGTCGACCGGGCCGGTGAGTCCGACGCAGAGCTCCGCGAGGTCGCGGGCCTGCCGGACGCCGTCGCCGGGCGCGCGATGCTCGCGGCGCTCGACGACGGGGTGTGGGGCAAGCGCCTCCCCGCGGCGTGAGCAGCGAGGCGGCGCGGGGGCGGCCGGCGGTGCGCCGGCCGGTTACTCCAGCTCCAGAGGAGAGATCGGGTTAGATAGGGCGGACGTTCTCGGCACGCGGGCCCTTCGGGCCACGCCCCTCGTTGTAGGAGACCTTCTGTCCTTCGCGAAGGTCTGCGAACCGCACACCCTCCACGGCAGACATGTGGAAGAACAGGTCGGTCCCCGAGTCGTTCGAGATGAAACCGAAACCCTTGTCAGTCAGCCGCTTGATCGTGCCTTGCGCCATCGTCGTCGCTCCAGCTAGCAAAGATGAACCAGACGAGGCCAACAATCCTGCCAGCCGCAGTCGAGCGTCTGGCCCGGACGCCCTATTTGCCGTGTGTCGGGGCACATGTCGAGCCTTTTCGTCCGCTGCTTGCATCGTGCGTTGAAGAAATCCTGGGTGAGCGGCGGCGCGCAGGTGGGGTCCTCGTCGACTAGACTGCCGGGCCATGGCCTGGTTTGGTGAGGTTCCCACGGAGGTGAGCTTCCCGGCGCTCGAGCGCGAGGTGCTCCAGCGGTGGGAGCGCGAGGGGACGTTCCAGCGGTCGATCGACCAGCGCGAGGGGGGCCCGGAGTACGTGTTCTACGACGGGCCGCCGTTCGCGACGGGCCTGCCGCACTACGGCCACATCCTGACCTCGTACATCAAGGACGTCGTGCCGCGCTACTTCGCGATGCGCGGGTACCACGTGCCGCGGCGCTGGGGCTGGGACTGCCACGGCCTGCCGGTCGAGATCGAGATCGAGAAGGATCTGGGGTTCTCGTCGCGCTCCCAGATCCTCGCGCACGGCATCGGCCGGTTCAACGAGGCGTGCCGCGCCTCGGTGCTGCGCTACGCCGACGAGTGGCGCCGGATCATCGGCCGGCTGGGCCGGTGGGTCGATTTTGGTCACGATTACAAGACGATGGACCAGGGCTACATGGAGTCCGTCGTCTGGGTGTTCCGCTCGCTCCACGACAAGGGGCTCATCTACGAGGGCGACAAGGTCGTCGCGTTCTGCACGCGCTGCCAGACGACCTTGTCGAACTTCGAGGCGCGCCTGGACGACGCGTTCCGCCCGCGCCAGGACCCGGCGATCACGGCGCGGTTCCGCACGGCGGAGGGCGACCTGCTCGCGTGGACGACGACGCCGTGGACGCTGCCGTCGAACGTCGCGCTCGCGGTGGGCCCCGACGTGACGTACGTTCGCTACGACCGCGGCGATGACCGCGTGTGGATCGCCGAGGCGCGGGCGGCAGCTTACGCCAAGGAGCTCGCGGGGTACGAGCCGGCGGTGACGCGGCCGGGCCGCGAGCTGGTGGGGCTGCGCTACGAGCCGCTCCTGCCGTACTTCGCGGACACGCCGGGTGCGTTCGTCGTCCTGGCGGGCGACTTCGTCACGACGGAGGATGGCACGGGCATCGTCCACCTGGCGCCGGCGTTCGGCGAGGACGACCACGCGCTGTGCGCGCAGCACGGCATCGCGGGCCCAAACCCGGTGGCCGACGACGGGACGTTCGACGGGCGCGTCACGGACTTCGCCGGCCAGCACGTGTTCGAGGCCAACGGGCCGATCGCGCGGAAGCTCGTCGAGCAGGGCGCGGTGGTCCGCCGCGAGACGTGCGATCACAATTATCCGCACTGCTGGCGCTGCGATCAGCCGCTGATCTACCGCGCGATCCGGACCTGGTTTCTGCGCGTCACCGCGATCAAGCAGAGCATGCTGAGCGCGAATCAGCAGATCCGGTGGATCCCGGAGCACATCCGCGACGGCCGGTTCGGCAACTGGCTCGAGAACGCGCGCGACTGGGCGATCTCGCGCAACCGGTTCTGGGGCGCGCCGATCCCGGTGTGGCGCTGCGACGGCTGCGGCGCGCTCGACGTGATCGGCAGCCGGGCGGAGCTCGAGGCGAAGGCGGGCCGCGCGGTCGCCGACTGGCACCGCCCGGCGATCGACGAGCCGGCGTGGCCGTGCACGGCGTGCAGCGGCACGCGCCGCCGCGTCGCCGACGTGCTGGACTGCTGGTTCGAGTCGGGCTCGATGCCCTACGCGCAGGTCCACTACCCGTTCGAGCGCAAGGCCGAATTCGAGGCCGCGTTCCCGGGCGACTTCATCGTCGAGTACATCGCGCAGACGCGCGGCTGGTTCTACACGCTGGTCGTCCTGGCGGCGGCGCTGTTCGACAAGCCGCCGTTCAAGGACGGCGTCTGCCACGGGGTGATCCTCGCGGCGGACGGCCGGAAGATGTCCAAGCGGCTGAAGAACTACCCGGATCCGATGGCGCTCGTCGAGCAGCACGGGTCCGACGCGCTGCGGATCGCGCTTTTGTCCTCGGCGGCGGTGCGCGGCACGGACCTGCGGTTCTCCGAGGACGCGGTGCGCGACGCGGTCCGCAGGTTCTGCCTGCCGGTGTGGAACGCGCTCCACTACTTCACGGCGTACGCGCGGATCGACGACTTCGTGCCGGCGGGCGTGTTCCCGGCGGCGACGCGCCTCGATCGCTACCTGCTCTCGGAGACGGAGTCGCTGCGCGCAGCGATCGAGGCGCACATGGCGCGCTACGACTTCGCGCCCTGCTACGACGCGATCGAGGACTACATCGTGCTGGTCTCGACCTGGTACATCCGGCTCTCGAAGCAGCGGCTGTGGCGCGGCGGGCTCGACGACGACAAGCGCACGGCGTACGAGGTGCTGTACGCGGCGCTCTCGACGCTCGCGCGCGTGCTGGCGCCGTTCGCGCCGTTCCTCGCCGAGCGGGTGTATAGCGTGCTCGGCGGCGCGCGCTCGGTCCACCTCGAGGACTGGCCGGCGGCGCGCCCGGACTGGCTCGCGCCGGAGCTGGCGGCGGAGATGGCGCTCGTCCGCCGCGTGGTCCGCGTCGCGCGATCGATCCGCGAGGATCACGGCGTCAAGCACCGCCACCCGCTGCGCTCGGTCGCGATCAGCGGGATGGCGGCGGCGGCGGTGGAGCACAGCCGCGAGCTTCTGGCCGAGGAGCTGAACGTCAAGGACGTCCGCGCGCTCACGGAGGCGGAGGCGCATGCGGTCGCCCGCCGCGTGCCGAAGCTCGACTACGGCAAGGTGGGCAAGCGGCTGCGCGGCGCGGTCAAGGCGGTGCAGGCGGCGATCGACGCGGGGGACTACGAGCTGGCGGGCGACGCGCTGATCGCGGCGGGCCACCGCGTCGAGCCGGGCGAGTACCAGCTGCGCTACCGCGTGACGGAGGGCCTGGGCGTGGCGGCCGAGGCGGGCGTGATCGTCGTGCTCGATCTGACGAGCGATCCGAAGCTGATCGAGGAGGGGCACATGCGGGACCTGAACCGCGGCCTCCAGGATCTGCGCAAGGAGGCGGGCCTGCCGTACGACCAGCGCGTCGTGGTCTCGGTGGTCGCGCCGGCCGCGTTCCTGCGGATCGTCGAGGAGCACCGCGGCTGGCTGGCCGAGCAGGTGCTCGCGAGCGCGATCGTGAGCGAGCCGGTGGAGCGCCCGCTGGCGTCGGGGCGAGTCGAGGTGGGCGACGAGTCAATCGCGATCGCGATCGGGCCCGGGCCCGGCGAGGTGCCCGGCGAGGTGCCGCCGGCCGCGGGGGCGCCGTGATCGCAGATCGCGCGCTCTTCTGGGTCCACGCCGCGCTGTGCGCGTGGTTCGCGCTGAACTTCGTCGGCGTGCCGCGGCTGGTCGACAAGGAGGAGCTCTGGGGCCTCGCGGGGGCGCTGTTTGGCGCGGTGCTCGCGGTCGCGATCGGCTACGTCTTCGGCGTCGAGCGCGCGGCGATCTTCGCGCTGCCGGTCCTGCTCTACTGGTGCTGGCACCAGCGCAAGCACTGGGTGTTCCACTTCGCCGGGGCGCCGCCGGAGATCGTCGCGAAGTACGACTCGCTGTTCGGCGGCAACGTCCGCCTCCTGCCGCTCGAGCCGGGGCGCGTGGTCCCCGACGCGTATCACACGATCCTCCACGTCCTGCTCCTGGGCGACGCGCTCTTCACGATCCGGGCGTGCCTGCGGCTCCTCGGCTGAACGCGCGCTCGGGCGCCGCGGTCATGGCGTCGAGGGCGCCGCGGACCTGGGCGACGAAGCGGCGCGCGATCGCGGGATCGAACAGATCGACGCGGTAGAACAGCTCGAGCTCGATGCGCGCCTCGTCCTCGACGAGCCACAGGATCATGTCGTTGTACGCGCAGAGCCGGCGGCCGGCGTCGGCGAGCGCAACGGGCAGGACAGAGAGCGCGTGCAGCGGCCGCGGGCGCAGCCGCGTCGCGTTGATGTAGTTCAGGTTGAAGCGCGTCAGGCCGGGCGGCGCCTCGATCGCGATCGGGACATCGGGGTGCTCGAAGGCCTGGAGCGCGGCATCGGCGATGCGCTGCACGAGCGCGCGCCACGTGGTCACGCCGCGGAAGTCGGCGATCACGAACAGCGGGTTCGTGAAGAACCCGATGAGCTGCTCGACGCCGGGCCACTGGCGCTGCGAGCTGGAGCTGGCGACGCAGAACCGCTCCTGGCCGGAGCCGGCGTGCAGGGTCGCCATCACGGCGGTGCACAGCACGACGTACACGGGCACGCGCTCGTGCTCGGCGAGCGCGCGGATCCTGCGCGTGAGCTGGGCGTCGATGCTCGAGCGCAGCGTGGCGCCCTCGTGGAACGTGAGGGCGGGGCGGGGGGCGGTCGCCGTGGACGCGGACTCGCCGGGCAGGCGCGCGATCTCGACGTCGCGCAGGGCCGCGCGCCAGTACGCCCGCTGGCGCGCGCCCTCGGGCCCGGCGGCGAGCGCGCGCTGCGCCTGCAGGTGGTCGGCGAGCGAGAGCGCGAGGGGGGCGGGCGGCGAGGCGGTGGCCGTGACGAGCGCGTTGTAGTACGCGGCGAGATCGGCGTACCACACGCCGAGCGACGAGCCGTCCGCGAGGATGTGCGAGGCCGCGAACCCGAGCACGTACGACGTGGGGCCGAACGCCACGAGCGCGACGCGGAACACGGGCCCGAGGGCGAGATCGAAGGGCTCGCACACGAGCTGGGTGCAAGCTTCGATCGCGGCGGCGCGCGGGTCGGCGGGCGGGCCGGCGTGCGGGTCGGCGGCGGGCAGGTCGGCGAGCGGGACGATCTGCAGCGCGCCGGCGGCGGGTGGGGCGACGCGCGCGCGTAGCTCGCCGGCATGCTCGTGGAAGCGGAGCCGCAGCGCGGGCTGCCGCGCGATCACGAGATCGACGGCGCGCGCGAGCGCCGCGATGTCGAGCGGGCCCTCGATGAGCATGCCGCTGTCGACGGTGAGGAACGCGTTGTGCGGATCGCGCTGCTGCGATCGCCACACGAGGGACTGCCAGACGGTCGGCACGATCTCGTCGGGCGTGGGCGTGGGCGCGGGCGCGGGAGTGGTGGCGGGCGGCGCGGGGGCGGGCGGCGCGGGGGCGGCGGCCGGGAGGGCGGGGGCGGCGGCGGCGACGACCTCGGCGAGGCCGGCGACCGTCGGCTGCGCGAACAGCGCGCGCAGCGGCACGTGCGCGCGGAACGTCGCGCGTACGCGATCGATCAGCCGGAGCGCGAGCATCGAGTGGCCGCCGAGCGCGAAGAAGTCGTCGTGGATGCCGACCCGCGGCACGCTGAGGATCTCGCGCCAGATCTCGCAGAGGACGCGCTCGATCTCGGTGCGGGGCTCTGCGTGGCTCGTCGCGAGCGCTCCGCTGGCGCGCGGCAGCGCGGCGCGATCGAGCTTGCCGTTGGCGGTCAGCGGCAGCCGCGCCAGGTTCGCGTATGCCGCGGGCACCATGTACCCGGGCAGGCGCGCCGCGAGGTGGGCCTGGAGGGCGCTCGCGGGCGGGCCGGGGAGCGCCGCGACGACGGCATATGCGAGGAGCCGCGCCCCGCTGATGGCGTCGCGCTCGGCGATGACGGCGGCATCGCGCACGTCGGGGTGCGCGCGCAGGGCGGCCTCGATCTCGCCGAGCTCGACGCGGTAGCCGCGGATCTTGACCTGCTGATCGGCGCGGCCGAGGTACTCGAGCTCGCCGCCGCGCCCGGCGCGCGCGAGGTCGCCGGAGCGGTAGAGCCGGCCGAAGCGGCTCGCCACGAACCGCTCGCGCGTCAGCGCCGGCCGCTCGTGGTAGCCGCGCGCCACGCCGGCGCCGCCGACGTGGATCTCGCCGGGTAGGCCGGGCGGCACGCGCCGGCCGCGGCGGTCGAGGAGGTAGAGCTGCAGATCGGGGATGGGCACGCCGATGGCGCTGGGCTGGCCGGGGCGCGCGTCCTCGGGGGCGATCGGACGGTACGTGACGTGGACGGTCGTCTCGGTGATGCCGTACATGTTCACGAGGCGCGGGCGCGCGCCGTGCGCGGCGACCCACGGCGCGAGCGCGGGGTACTCGAGTGCCTCGCCGCCGAGGATGACGAGGCGCAGGGCAGGCAGCGGCGCGCGCTCGCGCTGGTCGACGAGCGCGAGCTGGCGGAACGCCGACGGCGTCTGATTGAGGACGGTGACGCGCGACTCGGTGACGAGCTGGTAGAAGTCCTCGACGGAGCGGGCGCACGCGGCGGGCACGACGACGAGCTGGCCGCCGTACACGAGCGCGCCGAACAGCTCCCACACGGAGAAGTCGAACGCAGAGGAGTGGAACAGCGTCCACACGTCGTCGGGGCCGAACCCGAACCAGGGCGCGGTCGCGCGGAAGAGGCGGATCAGGTTGCCGTGCGAGACGAGCACGCCCTTGGGCAGCCCGGTGGAGCCGGAGGTGTAGATGACGTACGCGAGGTCGCCGGCCGCGGTCGCGCGGCGCGGGTTCTCGGGCGGTGGCGCGGCGTCGGATGGTGGCGTGGCGTCGAGCGGGTCGAGGATGATGCGCTCGATGCCGGCGGCGAGCGCGGGCTCGAACGCGGGCTCGAGCGCGGGCGAGGTAATGACGAGCGCGGCGGCGCTGTCCGCGAGGATGTGGCGCGCGCGATCGGGCGGCACGTCGGGATCGATGGGCACGTAGGCGTGGCCGGCCTTGAGGACGCCGAGGATCGCGATCGGCAGATCGAGGCTGCGCTCGAGGCAGATCGCGACGCGCGCCTCGCGGCCGAGCGCGCGCGCGATCAGGCGGTGCGCGAGCTGATTGCTCCGTGCGTTCGCCTCGCCGTACGTGAGCGTCGCGCCGCCGGCGCAGAGCGCGATCGCCTCCGGCCGCAGCGCGGCCTGGCGCTCGAACGCGTCGACGACGCTCTCGACGTACGGGACGTCGCGCGGGGCGGCGTTCGGGGCGTCGACGAGCGCGAGCTCGTCGGCGACCAGGAGCTCTGCGCGGGCGAGGTCGCGCTCGCCGGCGCAGGCTCGCTCGAGGAGCAGGCGCAGGCGCTCCAGCAGCCGGTCGTCGGCGAGGACGCGCTCGTCGTAGTGCAGGTGGAGCGTGAGGCGCGCCGCGCTCGCCTCGACGACCAGGTGGAGCTCGCGCTCGGCGAACGAGTCGTAGGTCTCGAGCGCGGCCGGGCCGGCGGTGCCGGCGATGTCGGCGGTGTCGATATCGACGTCGACGTCGACGAAGTCGTAGAAGTTGTAATAGGCCTGGAACGGGTCGTCGAACAGGCGGCGGCGCGCGTGCACGGAGAGGAGCCGGTGCGCGCGCGTGCGGTGGCCCACCTGGCGCTGTTGCTCGAGCAGCGCGTCGAGGGAGTGCCCGATGGCGGCGCGCGAGACGACGCGCGGGAGGACGGTGTGGAACGAGCCGATCACGTCGCGCTGATCGTCGCGGCGGCCGTCGCGGATCTCGTAGAGGACGAAGTCGTCGTTGCCGCCGTACACGGCGTCGAGCGCGATGGCGAAGAGCGCGCGGTAGAGCGCGGGCTCGGTCGTGCCGAGGTCGCGGCACAGCGCGCGCGCGCGGTCGCGGAGCGCGCCGTCGATGATCGCGGAGCGCGAGCGCGTCGGGGCCGCGGCACCCGGCCGATCTCCCGGTCGATCATGCGGCTCGAGCGGAGCGGCGCGCGAGAGCTCCTCGCGCCAGAACGCGAGCGTGTCCGCGCCGTCGAAGGCTGCGGTCAGCTCGTCAGCGGCATCGAGGAAGCTTGGGTGCGAGGGCAGCTGCGGGGCGCTCTCGCGCGCGAGCTGGCCGTACGCGCGCGCCGCGCGGGCGAAGAGGAGCGCGGCCGAGCGCGCGTCGAACAGGACGTGCGACCACGCGATCACGGCCCACGCGCGGCCGGTGCCGTCGCGTACGAGCCAGTGCCGGACGAGCGGATCGCGCTCGAGGTCGTAGGCGAGCTTCGCGGCGCGCTGCACGAACGCGTCGATCGAGTCAGCCTCGGCGCGCTCGAGCGCGAGCGCGAGCGGCGGCGGGGCACCGGCGACCGCCTCGGTCACGACCTGGATCAGCTGGCCGGCGTAGGCGACGACCCGGCAGCGCGCGAGCTCCTCTCGCGCAGTGACGAGCGCGAGCGCGCGTTCCCAGCGCTGCGGGTCCACGGCGCCGAGCGGCAGCGCGTGCACGAGGTAGCGGCGGAGCGCGTCGGAGCGCTCGTGGCTGAGGTAGAGCTCGCGCTGCGGCGGCGTCAGGCGAGCGGCGTGCCGCACGTCCTCGGGGCGGATGCCGAGCGCCGCGGCGGCGCGGGTCGTGACGAGGTCCAAGGTGACGGCCCGTGCGACCTGCGAGGTGCGTGCGTCAGGCGATGCCACGGCGGCCTCGAGCAGCGCGCGGTAGCGGCGCGCGAAGGCGGCGATCCAGTCGGGATCGAAGCGATCGAGGTCGAACTGGATCATGCCGCGCAGGTCCCGCGCAGGAGCCGCGCCTGCGCTCGCGTTCGTGTCTGCGTCTGCGTCTGCGTCTGCGTCTGCGCCTGCGCCTGCGTCGACGATGCTCAGCGACAGCGCGTACGGCGTCCGGCCGCTGTCGAGGTCTTCCCACGCGAGCGCGAGCTCGCCGGCCGCGGCGCGCGGCGTGGCGGCGTAGAGGTTGAAGGTGATGTCGAAGAGCGGCGCGCGCGCCGGGCCGACGAGCTCCGAGAGCGGGAGCCCGCGGTGCGCGAGCGCGCCGGCCACCATGGCGTGGGCGCGCCGCACGAGCTCGCGCAGCGTCGGATCGCCGCGCAAGGACAGCCGCAGCGGCAGCGGCTGGACGAGGCAGCCGATCAGCGCGGCGGCGCGCTCGTCGGGGCGCGTCGAGGCGGCGGTGCCGACGATGACGTCGTCGGTGTCGGCGTACCGCGCGACGAGCAGCTGGAGCACCGCGGCGAGCCCGGTGAACAGCGTCGCGCCGGTGTCCGTGCAGAGCGCGCGGAGCTGGGCGGCGAGGTCCGCCGGCAGCGCGAACGCGTGGGTGCCGGCTGCGTGCGTGCCCGCGGGCGCGGGCGGGCGCTCCGCGAGCTCGGGCGGCGGCGGCGGATCGGCGAGCGCCGCGTGCCAGTACGCAGTCAGCGCGTCGCGCCGCGCCGCATCGGCGAGCAGCGCGTGCTCACGCGCGACGAGCGCGGCCACGCTCGGGCTGTCTGGAGAGAGCGCGGCATCGGCGCCGTTTGCGGCGTAGCGCTGCGACAGCTCGGCGACGAACGCGCGCTGCGACAGCGCGTCCCACGCGAGGTGGTGCACGTTCACGACGAGGACGTGGCGCTCGCGCGCGATCGGCACGAGCGCGAAGCGGGCGACGGGGCCGCGGGCCACGTCGAAGACGTGCCGGCGCTCGGCGGCGATGCGCGCGGCGAGCGCGTCACCGAGCGCGGCGGCGTCGGCGGCGTCGGCGGCGTCGGCGGTGTTGTCGGTGGCGTCGGTGGCGTCGGTGGCGTCGGTG
>DATMCI010000273.1:0-23281 GCA_035558535.1 Kofleriaceae bacterium | reverse complement strand
TCTGCTCCGGGATCTCGTCGCCGACGGGCGCGCCGCGCGCGTCGAGGCGACGCACGAGCACCGTGTGGCAGCTCGCGCAGAGCCGGCTCTGTGAGACGTGCGGCCCCCGCTCGGGGCGCGTGTTCGACATCGCCAGCATGGCCTCGGCGAGCGGCTCAGGCAGCGCGCCGAACGCGACGCGATCCTCGCGCAGCACCGGCTGGCTGAGCGTCCGCTCCTCGCCGAGACCGGCGGGATCCAGCGCGTGGCATCCCGCGCACCCGACCCCGTCGCGCCCGAGCGCCGCCGCAGCGCCCGTGCTCGAGAGCAGATCCCCGAGCGCCAGCGCGCCGCGCGCCTCTGTTGCACCGACGGGTGCATGGCAGCGAATGCAGATCGCCTCGATCGCCGATTTCGCGCCCGGGTTCGCCGCGATCTCGCGCGCCAGCGCCGCGAGGTAGTACGGATCGCGCGCCGCGAGGCCCATCATCGACGCGCGCACCTCCGTCACGGGCGAGATGTCGCGCCCCTGGCGGTCGCGCATCGCGGTCGCGCCGGCCGTGTGGCACCGATCGCATACGATCACGCCCGCGAATCGCTCGGTGTTGATGGCCCGCGGCGCCGGCAGCGCGGCGAGCATCGGCGCGGCTTCGGGCGCGCGCTGCGCCGGCGCGCTCTGCCCGGGCGCGCCCGAGCAGGCCGCCGCTAGCGCGAGGATCGCCAGCTTCATCGCGCACGCACGATACACCGCTGGGGCGCGCCGCGCGTCCGGCTCGCCCTGCGGGGCGATCCGCGGCGAGCCGGACCGGGGCTGATCGGGCTGATCGCCACGAGTACAAGTCAAAGCTCCGGCCGCGCATCTGGCCCGCACTCGGCAGCGCGCCGCGGCACCTCCAGCTTGATTTCGCCGAGGGTCGCGCGTGCGGCACCTCCAGCTTGATTTCGCCGAGAGCCGCGCGCTGCGGCACCCCCATTCGAAATTCGCCGAGAGCTGCGCGCTGCGGCACCGCCATCTTGATTTCGCCGAGAGTCGCGCGTGGCGCGCTCAGACGACCGGCATTGCCCGAACCGGCACTTGCCGTGCCCCCGCGATTTTTTGTCGGGATCGGCGAGGGCACGTCGCCTCTGCGTCACCCATTGCTGGTGAGGAATGACATGATCACGAAGAATCGGTTGGGTTTCCGGAAGCTGCAGGCGGCGGCGTGGCTGGCGGTGATGGCGGTGGCGGGCTGCACCGACGACGATACCGGCATCGATCCGGATCCGGATCCCGGGTCGGTGACCTGCGGCGAGGGAACCGTGCTGCGGGACGGCATGTGCGTCGGCGCTGGCGGCCTCGCCTGCGGCGCCGGTACGCACCAGGAGGGCAACCTCTGCGTGACGGATGACGGCGCGAGCTACGAGATCCGGTTGTTCTCACCGCAGATCTCGGCGGACGGCCACTCCAAGACGCCGGTGCTCGTGATCGGGACGACCGCTGATGGCAAGCCGGCCACCGACCGCGTCGTGCTCAACACCGACCGGGCCGGCGCGGGCACGTTCGTCGATCCCGCCCCGACGCTCGGGCAGTTCGGCGCGACCACGTCGTTCGTGCCGTGCAACGCGACGACGCCGGGGTGCACCGGTCCGGTGGGCTTCACGCTCGCGCTCGCCAGCGCCCCGCAGATGGTGATCGCCCGCCTCGACGTCGTGCTGGTCGAACCCGCCGGCGTGGGCAGCACGGCGCCGTGCATGGGCGCCACCAAGGCGATGTACTTCGACGGCAACGACTACATTTATAACGGCACGATGACCGTGACCAACGCGAGCTGGAGCGCCTCCGGCTCGCGGAACTCGATCGCGATCCACCTCACGCCATCGCAGCAGGGACAGGGCTACTGGTGGGACCTGGACTTTGACTCGCGCCAGATCGGCGTCGACCTCGCCCCCGGCGTCTACGAGATGGCGCAGCGCGCGCCGTTCGCGCAGCCGGGGCACCCCGGGCTCGAGGTCACCGGCGACGGCCGCGGCTGCAACACGATCAGCGGCCGGTTCCAGGTCCACGCCTTCGAGCGGGTGCCGAACACCACGACGATCTCTCGCGCGCTCGTCACCTTCGAGCAGCACTGCGAGGGCGGCACGCCGGTGCTGAACGGCTGCGTGCGCTACGAGCAGTGACGCCCGACCGTCCGGGAAGCGCCCCGCGCGGCCGGCGCTGGACGATCCGAACCAGGTTGATCGGAGCACGGCCGGATAGTGTCCGCATGCCGGACAATCCGGACAGGCACTCCCCGGAGCCGCTGGTGAGAGCTCGACGCAACCCGCGGAACCAACCCGGATCGGAATTGCCGCCAACTTGATTTCGCCGAGGGTCGCGCGCCGCGGCACCGCCAACTGATTTCGCCGAGGGTCGCGCGCGCCGCGGCACCGCCAACTTGATTTCGCCGGGGTCGCGCGCCGCGGCACCTTCGTCATCGGCGGAGCGGGGCGCCGGGTCGCGTCAGCCGGACGCGACGCTGGGACCCGCGGGCTCGCGCCACTGCACGGCCTCCAGCCGATGGCTGTCGAGATCGCGGACGAACGCGGCGTAGTAGTCCGGCGCGTAGTGCGCCCGGATGCCGGGCGGCCCCTCGTCGATGCCGCCCGCGGCCAGGGCCGCGGCGTGGAATCGATCCACCGCCTCGTGCGAGGGCGCGGCGAACGCGAGGTGAAAGCCCGGCCCCGGCGCCCTCGCGTCGGCCCCGTGCTGGAGGAGCGCGAAGGGCGCCTCGCCCGTGAACCCCTCGGGCCCGTAGCAAACGCTCCGCGCATTGCGGGACAGGCGCACGTAGCCGAGCGGCGCCAGGACGGCGTCGTAGAACGTCGCGGCGCGGTCGAGATCGGCGACGCCCAGGGAGAGGCCACGCGCGCAGATGGCTCATGGCGCGAGGATCGCCGGTCCGCTGTCGCCTGCTGCCGCCTGCTATTTGCCGGCCCGGCGGAAGACGAGCGGGTAGCTGACGCTCACGTCGCGGTCGCCCTTGGGCCGGGGGAACTCGATCTCCTTGACCACCGCAGCGACACAGCTCGCGACCTCCCGATCGAGGCCGACACTCGAGCTCATCGATACCTGGCCGCTCCTGTCGATCAGGAATCTCACCGTCACGGTGCCGGCGAGGCGGGGCCTCGCGGCCAGCCGCTTCTCATAGCAAGTCTGGATCTGCGCGGCATTGCGCTTGACGTAGCGACGGATGATCGCCTTATCGAGGTCGCCCTGCACGTCGGGCTGGCCGATCGACACTGTGGGCCCGGCCGGGGGGCTGGCCGGCCGGGCCGGCCGGGCCGGGCTGTCGAACCAGAACAGCTGCTCGGCGTGGCCCCAGGAGGGAACCGTGAAGCCCGCGCCGTGCGCCACATCGAGCACCGCGATCACCTCGCCGAACGTCGCGTTTTTGAGAAACGCGATCGAGAGATCCTTGCGGTGGTCTGCAAAGAAGGCGGACGTCTTGTAGTCCCGGAGCTTCTCCGCGAGCTCCGCCTTGTTCGAGACCACCTCGCGCTCATTGATCTGGCTCGCCGAGACGAAGAACCCGGTCCCGGTGGCGAGCACGCCGAGTTGCACCTCGCCCGGGACCGCGTCCTGCGGGGGCAGACACGGGTCGGGGAACATCGCGGCGAGGCGGCGATCGCGCTGGCCGAAGAACCCGACGCACCGGTCGCCGAGCGGCGCGAGCGCGACACGCACCTCCGCCGCCGGAGCGTCGCGATCGATGAGCACGATCACGTCGCTGCGCGAGGTCGGATCGCCGGGCACCTGGCGCCAGGCGCCCGACGCTGGCGCGAGGCGCCCCTCGGGATCGAGCCCGCGAGATCCTTCTTCAGGATCGCCGTAGACGTCCGCGGGGTCGATCTCGACGAGCGTACCGTCGAGGAACATCATCGTCTTCAGGCCGGCTCGCCGCGGACTGTCGTGCGTCACGCTCGCGAGCCCGACCGGTCGGATGGCTTCGCCGCCGGTTCCATGTTCGCCGCATGCCGCGACGCACAGCGCGAGCGCGAGCGCGAGCGCGACTATCCGCATCTTCATCACGATCACGAATCCACTCACGCGCTCGCCCCAACCCAGGACACGCAGGCTCAGGCGAACGGATCGACGAGCGCGCCGTCCTTGCCGGCGCCGCGCTTGCCGCGGGCCAGCCCGATCGCGCCCGCGATGCCGGCGAGGACGACGAACCCGAGCCCGAGCGCGACGTTGTGGAGGGCCTCGCCGAAGCCCTGGATCAGCGTCTCGACGGGCGCCGGGGTCTGCCCCGCGGACATGGCCGACTTGATCATGCCGCTGACGAAGCCGAACGTGCCGACGAGCATCGTCAGGACCTGCATCCAGACGACGAGCTTCAGGCGCTGCCGCTCCGGCCGCCACGCGTACCCCACCGCCGCGCCGACGACCAGGACCCCGATGAACAACGTGGGGTACATGCCCCAACCACCCAGACGAAATGCTTCACCCATGATGTGCTCTGCTCCTTGCTTGGCGATCGGGACACGGCGCCCGGCCCCCCGGTTTCACGGAATCAGACCGGGGCATTCTGCGACGCCGGACGAGCGACGGCGCGGCCCTGGACGCAACGAGGTTGGGTATGCTCGCCGCGATGTTCGATCTCCTGATCCGCGGCGGGACGCTGATCGATGGTACGGGCGGGCCGCCGCGGCGCGGGGACCTCGCCGTGGCAGACGGACGGATCGCGGCGATCGGCGAAGGGCTCGGCGACGCGCGGCGCACGATCGAGGCGGAGGGCGCGCTGGTGACGCCGGGCTTCGTCGATGTGCACTCGCACTACGACGGGCAGGCGAGCTGGGATGGCGACCTGATGCCGGCGACGCTGCACGGCGCGACCACGGTGGCGCTGGGGAGCTGCGGCGTGGGCTTCGCGCCGTGCCGGCCGGCGGACCGCGCGCGGCTGATCGCGCTCATGGAGGGGGTCGAGGACATCCCGGGCACCGCGCTGGCGGAGGGGCTCGCGTGGGGCTGGGAGACGTTCGCCGAGTACATGGCGGCGCTGGATCGCACACCGCACGCGATCGATCTGGCGTGCCACGTGCCGCACGACGCGGTGCGCGTGTACGCGATGGGCGAGCGGGCGCTGGCGGGCGAGGCGGCGACCGACGAGGAGCTGGCGCGGATGGGCGCGATCGTGCGCGAGGCGATCGCGGCGGGCGCGGTCGGGTTCTCGACGGGGCGCACGGACAACCACCGCAACGCCGACGGGCGGCCGACACCGGCGGCCGACGCGAGCGCGCGCGAGCTCGGGGCGATCGCGCGGGGGCTCGCAGGGCTTCCGCGCGGCGTGCTGCAGGCGGTGAGCGACTTCGACATGTTCGTGTCGCCGGAGCGCTTCGATCCCGAGTTCGATCTGCTCGAGGACATGGCGCGCGTGGCGGGGCGCCCGCTGTCGATCTCGCTATTGCAGCGGGTCGGCGCGACCGAGCAGTGGCGGCGCATCCTCGAGCGGATCGAGCGCGCGAACGCCGCGGGGCTCACGGTGCGCGCGCAGGTGGCGACGCGCGGGATCGGCGTGATCCTCGGGCTCGACGCGACGTTCCACCCGTTCATCGGCCACCCGACGTACAAGGCGGTGGCGCGGCTGCCGCTCGAGGAGCGCGTGCGCGAGCTGGCGCGGCCCGAGGTGCGGGCGCGGCTCCTGGCAGAGCGCCCGGAGCCGGTGGCGGGCGACGGCAGCCCGGTGCCGCCGCTGGTGGACAAGCTCTTGGCGGCGTTCGATCTGGTGGCGATGAGCCTGTTCCGGCTGGGCGACCCGCCGGACTACGAGCCGGCGCGGGCGGCGTCGATGTTCGGCGAGGCGATGCGCGCAGGGCAGCGGCCGATCGAGGTGGTGTACGACGCGCTGCTCGAGGACGGCGGGCGGCAGCTCCTGTACTTCCCGATCTACAACTACGCGTCGGGATCGCTGGCGGAGGTGGGCGAGATGCTGCGGCACCCGCACGCGATCCTGGGGCTGGGCGACGGCGGCGCGCACGTGGGGACGATCTGCGACGCGAGCTTCTCGACGTTCTTGCTCCAGCACTGGGTGCGAGACAAGGGCGCGCTCTCGATCGAGGCGGCGATCCGCAAGCTGACGGGCGAGCCGGCGGCGTGGCTGGGGCTCACCGACCGCGGCGAGCTGCGCGAGGGGCTGCGCGCGGATCTGGCGGTGATCGATCTGCCGGGGCTCGCGCTGCACCGGCCGGCGCTGGTGCGGGATCTCCCGGCGGGCGGGAAGCGGTTCCTGCAAGGCGCGAGCGGGTACCGCGCGGCGATCGTGCGCGGCGAAGTGATCGCCCTGGAGAGCCGGCTCACGGGCGCGCGGCCGGGGCGGCTCGCGCGGCCGGCGGGGGCATGAGGTGCGCCGGTGCCGGGGTGCCGGGGGGATCGCCTGGAGCGCGAGGAGCGCGAGAACTGCGAGAACCGCTAGAACGAGAAAGGAGAGTGCCCATGAGAAGGATGATCATCTTTGCGTTGCTCGTGCTCGTGCCCGCTGCATGCGGCAAGAAGGACGAGTCTGGCGCCGCGAAGCCCGCCGGGTCGGCCGCACAGCCGACCGAGCCGGCTGAGCCGGCTGAGCCGACCGCACAGCCGACCGAGCCGGCCGAGCCTTCTGACCCAAGGCACGATTACACCAAGCCCTATCTCACCGACGAGAAGCTGGCGAAGTTCATCGAGTCCATGCAGGAAGCTCAGCACCCGTTCGAGGTCGTATTCAAGCAGCCCGGCCCGGTGCGGAGCATGCGAGATTTACAGGTCAAGCTCGAGATCGCCAACGCATTCACGCGCAAGTACGGGTTCAAGGACTACGAAGATTATCTGGCCGTCTGGGCACGCATCATTGTCGGGCAGGCGCAGATCATGGGTGACGAGGTGACGAAGAGCGTCAAACAGATGACCGCGGACGCCGCCAAGAAAGCAGAGGAGGCGCTCAAGCAGCCCGGCCTCGATCCCGAGCTACGCAAGATGTACGAGGAGCAGCTCGCGGAGATCAAGAAGCAGGGTGAGGCCGATCAGAGCGAAGCCGCCCAGCCGGAGGCGCTCCTGAACGCGGCAGATCTGGCCCTGGTCAAGAAGTACCAGGCGCAGATCGAGAATGCGGTCAAGAAGTACCGGAAGAGCCCGGACGAGAACAAGTAATCGATCGAATGAGATCGCCCGGATCGCCGGGATTGCCGCTCAGGCGCGCGCGTACAGCGCTTCGATCTGCGTCGCGTACTTCGCGGCGATGGGCTTGCGCCTGAGCTTCATGGTCGGCGTGAGCTCGTCGCCGCCCGGGAGCCATTCGTCGGGGAGCAGCGCGTACTGCTTGATCTGCTCGACGCGCGAGAGGTGCTCGTTCGCGGCGGCGATCGCGCGGTCGATCTCGGCGCGGACGAGCTCGTGCTCGGTGAGCTGCGCGCGCGCGAGCGCCAGGCCCCGCGCGCGGCAGAACGCCGCGATGCCGTCTGGATCGAGCACGATCAGGGCGACGTTGTAGGGGCGCGCGTCGCCGATCACGCAGGCCTGGCCGATGAGGAGGCTCGAGGTCTTGATCCGCGCCTCGATGTTCACGGGCGACATGTTCTTGCCGCTGGCGTTGATGATCAGCTCCTTCTTGCGATCGATGATGCGGAGAAAGCCCTCGGCGTCGAGCTCGCCGACGTCGCCAGTGGCGAGCCAGCCGTCGGCGTCGATCGTCTCGCGGGTCTGATCGGGCTTGTTGCGGTAACCGCGCATGACGAGCGGGCCGCGGACGAGGACCTCGCCGTCGGGCGCGAGGCGGATCTCGACGCCAGTCACCGCCTTGCCGACGGTGCCGATCTTGATGCGGCCGGGCGGCATCGCGGTGGCGACGCATGACAGCTCGGACATCCCCCAGACCTCGGCGATCCGGATGTTCATGGCATGGAAGAACTCGAACACCTCGCGCGGCAGCGGGGCGGCGCCACAGGTGAACCCACGCGCGCGATCGAAGCCGAGCGCGGCACGGAGCGGGGCGAACACGAGCTCCTCGGCGCGCGCGACACCGGCGGCCAGCTCCGCGGGGACGGGCTGGCCGGCTTGCTCGGCCCGGACCCGCGCGAGGCCGGCGGAGATGGCGCCTTCGATCGCGGCGCGCTTGCCGGGCGGCTCGGCGGCGAACTTGGCCTCGAGTCCGGCCTTGAGCTTCTCCCAGGCGCGCGGCACGGAGGCAAACAGCGTCGGGCGCACCTCGGCGACGTACTCGAAGATCTGGCGCGGATCCGGGCACGTGGTGACGGTGGCACCGACGATGATCGGGAGGTAGTGCCCGCCGACGCGATCGGCGATGTGCGCGTGCGGCAGGTACGAGATGAAGTGGTCGCCGGCACGGAGATCTTCCACCGCGTAGAGCGCGCGCAGCTCGAAGATCATGTTGCCGTGGGTGAGCTCGACACCCTTGGGATCGCCGGTGGTGCCGGACGTATAGATGATCGTGAGCAGCGCGTCGGGCGAGACGGCGCGCCAGGTGGCCTCGAAGTCGAAGTCGGCCGGTGCGGCCGCTTCGAGCTGCGCGAGCGTGAGCGCGGCATCGCGCTCGCCATCGCCATCGCCATCGCCATCGCGCTCGGCGTCGCCGTCGACGACGATGATCGAGCGGACCGCGGTGCCGGCGGCGGCCTCGCGCAGGCGCGGCAGGAACGCGCGCTCGGTGACGGCGACGCGCGCGCCGGAGTCCGCGAGGAGGTAGCGGATCTGCTCGATGGTCGAGGTGAGGTAGATCGAGAACGGCACGGCGCCGAGGTGGACCGCGGCGGTGTCGATGACGTTGAACTCGGGGCGGTTGACGAGCAGGATCGCGAGCGTGTCGCCGCCGCGCACGCCGAGGCCGGCGAGGCCGCCGGCGTAGCGCCGCACGCGCTCACCGTAGTCGCGCCAGGTGATCCGCGTGGCGTCACCGCGCGTGCGCAGCGCGACGGCATCTCCGCGCAGCGCGACCGTGGCCTGGAATGCCGCGCACAGGGTCGATTCGCGGAGGCCGGCCGGGGCTCCTGCTGGCAACGTGGTGTCACTCATGATGGCTCCTGGTCATCGACCATATCTCGTTCGCGCGCCTCGGAATGGGGCGCGAACGAGGCTGCCGCCGCTGGATCGAATCACGTAGAATCGATGGCCGCGACGCGCGCATCTAGCACCATCTAGCACCGCCATGCCCCCGCTCATCCGCCCGGCGACGGCCGAGGACCTGCCAGCGATCGTCGGCCTGCTCGCAGACGACGAGCTGGGACGCACGCGCGAGGACGCGCGCACGCCGCTGGATCCGCGGTACCTCGCTGCGTTCGCGGCGATGGAGCGCGACCCGAACCAGCGGCTGGTCGTGGCCGCGCAGGACGGGCGGGTCGTGGGGTGCCTCCAGCTCACCTTCATCCCGGGGCTGTCGCGGCTGGGCATGTGGCGCGGCCAGATCGAGAGCGTGCGCGTCGCCTCGTCGGAGCGAGGCAGCGGCATCGGCCGGATCATGATCGAGTGGGCGATCGGCGAGTGCCGCGATCGCGGCTGCGGCCTCGTGCAGCTCACCACGGACAAGACCCGCGCCAGAGCGCACGGCTTCTACGAGGAGCTGGGGTTTGTGGCCAGCCACGAGGGCATGAAGCTCGCGCTGGGCTGACGGGCGCCCGGTCTGCGCGAGCTCATGACCGCGCCACCGCGTGGAGCTCGCGCAAGACCGTCTCGACCTCCTCGGGTGAGTGGAACATGCAGAAACCGGCGCGGACGTACTGCGTCTTGTAAGGCGTGACGGTCGCGAGGACGCGCCGCTCCGCGAGCGCGCTGACCACGGCATCTGGCGACCGGTGCGCCACGCTGAAGCAGGTGATCCCCGAGGCCAAGGTGGCGTCCAGCGGTGTGTGCAAGGTGATGCCGGGCAACCTCGAGACGCCGGCCCGGAACTGCTGGTTCAGCTCGAGGAGGCGCTCCTCGATGCGGCGCTTGCCGATGGCGAGGTGCAGCTCGAAGGCCGCGGGGAGCGCCCACCAGTGCTCGAACGCGCGATACCCGCCAGCGGTCATGAGCACGGCCTTGGGCACCTCGTGCGCCGGGCGCACGTTCATCCAGATGCGATAGGCATCCCACTCGAAGGTCGGGATGATCGGATCGAGGAACCGCCAGGCATTTGGTGTGGCCCAGACGAGCCCGGTCCCGCGCGGGCCGTGCAGCCACTTGTGGCAACCGGTGATGAAGATGTCGCAGCCGAGGTCGCCGACGGTGACATCGTGAACACCGAACCCGTGCAGGCCGTCGACCGAGAGCAGGATTCGATCGGCCTCGTCCCGCCTCGCGTTGAGCTCGCGGACGGCATCGGCGATGCGGCGAACGGGGACGCGCACGCCGGTCGAGGAGTGCACCCAGGTGATGGCGATGAGCCGCGTCCGCGGCGCGACGGCGGAGACGAGCGCGTGCACGATCTCGTCGGCGGTGGCGGTGGCGGGGTCGCGGTAGAGCGCGACCCGCCGCACCTTGGCTCCGGTCCGCTCCGCCCTGAGCTGGAGCGACATATCGGACGAGTAATGGTCGTGCACCGTCGTGAGGATCTCGTCCTCGGGAGCGAGCCGGAAGCTGCCGTATACGAGCGCGAGGCCCATCGTCGTGCTGTCGGTGCTGGCGACGAGCGCCGGCTCGGTCTCGAGGTAGTCGCCGGCGGCGCGCCGCAGCTCCACGGCGGCTTCCTCCTCGTGCTCCGCGACGTAGGCGAGGCTGTTCGCGTCGAGCCCCCGCCGGTGCCGCTCGATCGCCTCGCGCACGGGCCGCGGGTGCGTCGATAGGATGAACGCGCCGGTGCTGATGACATCCGTCGCCACGTCGGGAAACAGCGCTCGGATCTGGCTCCAGCTGGTGAGCTCGCGCGAGTCAGGCATGGTCAGAAGTACGACTGGAGTGTTCCGCGGCGACGCACGTCGGCAGTGGCGCAGTGAAACGAGCCGCCGAAGGTGTTGAAGCCCCTGAAGTTGCAGAGGATGGGATGAAAGCCCCAGCGCCGGAGCGCGGCGATCATGGGCTCATCGCTGCGCTCCACCAATACGCGCTCCTCGTCGAGGCTCAAGACGTTCATGTTGATCCAACGGCTGGTCATGTAGAGCGGGTGGCCGACGGGAATGCTCGGCTCGGGTGCCGTGAGCACGTCCCACGTCTTGAAGAGCTCCGGCACCACGGGCACTCGCTGCGGGTTGACGAGTAGTTTTCCGGGCGCGAGCGGGAGGATCGAGGCGTCGATGTGCATCGGGTGCGAGTCGCGTAACGCCACCTCGTGCACGCGATATGTGGGCGCGAGGTGCCGGCGCAGCCACTCGATGCCGAACGCGTTCGTGACGTTGCTCTGCTGGCCGATGAGGTCGCGCCCGCACCGGATGAAGTCGGCGGCATCGAAGACGGGCTCGTACTCCGTGAGCACGGGCAGGTGCGGAGCGTCGTCGCCGGCGTCCACCCAGGCGGGATCGAAGAGCGCGTCCGCGAGCGCGGGCTTGGGCGCGGCCGTCCAGCGGGCGCCGGCCAGGAAGTACTCCTTGATGAGCGCCCGGTACGCGAGCGGCTCGTGGTACCGCGACCGCCACGCCATGGGAGCTTCGATGATCTCGTCGCCCACGACGAGGAGCACGTCTCGCGGCATGGCCGCGTAGAGCCCGCCGAGGTTCTCCCAGTGCGGAGTCATGAGCGGCCTCGAGAAGTCGAGCGGCTCCGGCCGGCGAACGCGCACGCCTTCCGCCTCGAGGATGTGCACGAGCTCTTCGAGATCGCGCCGCGCAGCCTCGATCTGCGCGGACGGAAACGGCTTGCCCTGGTTCTGCTGGAAGAATGCCCATTGCTCGCGCGGCATCGTCGACTCGAGGGCGACATGCCATTGCGGCACGGTGGCCCCGTCGATAATGCCGACGATCACCTCTTCGAGCGGATCCCACTCATTGAAGCTGCACACGGGCGGCCGGCTCGGCTCCGCGCCGGGGTCACGTGCAGCTGGGTAAGGCACGCCCCGCGAGACGACACCCAGGCGGCGCGAAGGGACTCCCTGGGTCATGCCTTGCCGGGTGCATCCTAGCCGCGAGCTGAGCGCATGAGAGATCGAGCCGGCCGCCACGACCATCACGTGTGAGCGACAGCACCATCGCGGGTAAGCCAACCAGGGTTGCCCGTCAGGAACGCGAGTCGGAGCTCCGATCCAGTTTCGCATGGCGTGCACCATGGACGCCGACGCGAATCAACCCTGTCAGGAGCGCAAGTTCTCGAGCACCAGCTTGAACAGCAGCTGCTCGTGATCGGCCGCGATCGAGCGAAGCTCCGCGGGCACCCTCGAGCGATTCCCCGTGTAAAAGATGATCGGGACCGGACGTGCCCTGCCCCCCTGCAACTCCCTCGCGCGCTCCAGCAGCTCGATGCCCGCGAATGATCGCCGCTGCCCGCCCTCGAACCGCGACATGTCGCTGATGACTAGATCCGTCTCGCGACTCGAGACGTGCGCGAGCGCCTGCGCCGTCGATGCAGCGTGAGATACCGCCGCTCCGAGTTGCTCGAGGTATCTCACCTCGAATATGTTGTTATCCGGATTGTCGTCCACCCACAGAATGTTACGGCCGGTGAGCGGCGGCTGTACGGGCCGACGCCCACCCGACGACGCATCGGGCTCCAGGGGCAACGTCACGACATGCCATTTCGGCTCCAGCTCTTGCAATTCGCCGAGCGTGACGGTGGGGTGGGGCTCTTCCTCCATCTGTTTGTGGCTACGCCAGGGCGTTCGAGCCGAGGCGTCGCGGCGCTCCCTGCCGTACTCATCCGCCAGCACCCACACGACCTGACGCTCTCTTGGAGTCCCCTCGTACTTCTGGAAATACCACTGCGGAACGATCCATCTGAAGAACACACCGGGCGGGAGCCCCTCGGGGTCGCCTTGGGCCGATTCCGCGATCTGCCGAGGCAACAGGAAGTAGTGAAAGCTGTCCATGCTCGGTCCCACGCAGCACAGGAGCAGCTGCTCGGCGCCCAGCGCCAGACCTCCGGCCGGGCTGCGGTACGGAACCCGGCGCACGAGCCACGGCGAACGTATCGGCGGCAGATCTGGAAAGAGATCCACTATCGTCCGGCCGTCGCTGCTGCGAAGCGCCCCTTCGAAGCGCCGCAGGCGAGCGATCATCCGCAGCGCCGCCAGCCCCGCGAAGGTTGAGACCGCGGCCTCGCGCGTCGCCGTGCTGCGCCCGGAATCGACAAGGAAGTGCCATAGCGCGCGCAGCTCTTGCATGGCCTCCTCCTGGGCGCGCGCGAGCCGCTTGAGATCATCGAAGAACGATTGCTTGAACGCCGGCACGTCGGCGTCGCGGTCGTCCCCGCGCCGGAGCCACGTCGAGGTCCGGACGAGATCGTCGAGCCCCGCTGCACTCTGGAGCACCAGCTCCATCGGTCGCCGGATCGCCAGGTGCCAGTGAAGCTCGGGCACGCCTCGGGCAGGGTCGCTGCACGCGGCCCGAACACTCTCGCGATCGACACGGCAATGCTCGAGGAACTCTACTTCGTGCTTGCGCTCGAGGACCAACTCCAGGCCGAACCCGCGTCTGGACGCGGAGCCGGTCGCGACCACGACCTCCGCGGTCTCCGCCGCCACGCTCTTCGATACGGCTCCGGGGGACGAGCGCGGCCCCACCGGCGCGAGCGCCGCTGGGGCCACCGGCGCCCCCACCACCGTCGCCGACGTCAGCGTCTCCGGCCGCGGCGCCATTGATGCGGCCACCCATTCCTCGACCGCCGCCGAGGCCGACGCGACCGGCTCTCTCACCAGCGGCGGTGCCACCGCCGTCGGCGGCGCGGCCGCCACGATCGCGCGATGCGGCCCGAACGTCTGTTCCGGCTTCCAGATTGGCCACCTCGTCTGATCCAGCGCGTTCCGCGGCCGCAGGACGGCGCGGCAGCGATCGCCGATCCACTGCAGCGCGCCGACGAGCGCGCTCGTCGGACCGTGGCGCAAAATCACGCGATCGAACTCCGTCGCCACACCGTGCGTCGCCGCCTGATCCGCATACGTCACCACGGTGACCGCCCCCTGCTTCACCACCTGCTGCGTCGCGCTCGGCACCCACGTCGTATGCGTATCGTGCATCACGAGCAACGTGACCCAAAGGCGGTTCAGGATGGCCGACCGAAACGACAGCGGCGAGCGCGGCGCGGCCAGCCATACCCGCGTGTCGCTCCGCAGAAAGCGCTTGAAGCTGTCTATAAAGCGCTGCGGCAACTCCAAGCTGTTGTACTTGTCCCACAGCCAGCCGTCCGATTGCTGATCCACCTCGTTCTCGTATTCGAGCAGCCGAGACGCCAGATTCTGTAGCTCCGAGGCATCCAGCGAGTCGCGCAGCTGTTTGTGGAGGGTCTCGAGCCGGAAGTCACGGAGCCGCAGCCGCAAGATCTCTATAAGTCCGCCGTCCCCGTTCCCGGAGACCAGGCAGCGGACCTCCTGCTGCAGCCGCAGCACAGGTTGATCGAGATCGTCGTTCCGCCAATACGAAGACATCGGGAGCTGCTCTGAGCCCACCTCGATCCCGAACCCAACAGCGACGATCACGGCGTCGAAATCCTTACCTGTCCGTACCACTTTCTCGCCGCCAGGGCTCCGCCCCTGCCACGAGACGCGCGGCCGGCCCCCGCCAGTCACGCTCTGCACACGGGCGGACAGCGTCAGGCGGATCCGCTCGCCGCTCTGCTCACAAGCGCGATCGAAGGCGCCCGCAAGCGACCGCGCAACGTCGTGCGCATAGCCCGCCCGCCAGCCAACGAGCGGTAGCGCAGCCTCTTCGTCCTCACTGCCAGCCTCCGGCCAGTCGTAGATATGAGGGTGGATCCAGCGCGTCCGGCAGCCCTGCTGCAGCGGCAGGAGAACATCGGTCTGCTCGATCAGCTCGACCGACGCGCCGAGATGCGCTAGTGCCACCGCAGCCGTGACGCCGGAGGCACCGCCGCCGATCACCGCCACGCGCGACCCTGCCACGAGGCGCCGCTCCGCGAACAGCGCGTGGACCAAGTTGAGTGCGCGGACCTGCTGCGAGTAGAGCGTGACCCGCTGCTCGAACGAGCCCAGCACGTAGATCGGCTCTGCGACGGCCTCCGGCGTCGCTCCCGACACCTGGAAGTGCTTGAGCAGCTGCTTCGTCTCGATGTCCCCTGTGCGCATATCACCTCGCGGATGCGTGGACCAATGTACCGCAAGCGTCGTGGCGGCAGGCAGTTGTGCGTCCGATCGCGAGCACGACGCCTGCGCGCTCTACGCGGAACTGGCTCTCCGGGTGTTCCCGGACAGGGTTGCGGATGTTTCCGCCACCTCGCCGCACCTGAATCTGCGTGTCCGCTTGATGGCGTGCGCCGACTCCGCCGAGCCCACGGTCGAGCGCTGGTACACCTGCGTCGCCGCCTCGACGGCGTCACGCATGAAGAGCTCTAGCTCGCCGGTGCTGGACGAGCGCATCATCGAGTCCTTGTTCTTCGAGCTCGTCCTCGGTGAGCCAGAGGCCACACTCGATGTTTTGCCACCACGCCTGTTGCGTCAGGTTCGCGGAGCCACTCATGGCGTGGTCTGGCGCCCCGGGGCTTGCGCTTGCGCTGCGGTCATCGACGCGCATCGATGCACGCGGAGTTACAGGCGCTTCGACCTGCGCGAGCAATCGCGCTCTGAGGTTCAGACCCGTGCGCGCCTGATCGAGCGCGCGCTTGCCTGACGGCCGGGCGTCCCATGGCGAGCAAGAACCGGATCCCCGCCGCGGCGGTGAGCCATCACGGCGCGAGATCTGCGATTCGCCGATGCCAGTAACCGGGCCGCTTGCTGGTGTGCGCAATCGCGATGATGACGAGATGGTCAGGCAGGACGACGTAGACCACGAGGTACGGGTGACGTTTACGACTGCACGACGAACCTCGAGGGGCCGCTGGAGCCGCGGCCAGCGCGGCGCCGATTCCGGGAATCGCACGAGCCGGCGGAGCACACGGCTGACCGCGGCTTCGAGCTGAGCGCCGCGGCCAGGCCTGTCTGCCTCACCGTACCGGATCGCTGCGCGAAGCTCGTCACGGGCGGCCGGATGGTAGCGAGCCGGTTTCACCGACTCGCGTCGCTAAGCTCGGCGCGCAGCTCCGCATGGACCTCATCAGCGTCGATGAGCTGGACACGACCGGCTACGACATCCTCGACTCGCTGCTCTAGCTCTCGGGCCCATGCCTGCTCCCACTCGGGATCGAGAGGCTCGTCCACGAGGCTCTCGTAGATCTCGTCGGCGAGATCGCTACGAGTCAAGATCTCGTCGCGTAGCTCAGGCCGGATCGCCATGGTGCCAATGTACCGCAGATCGCCGTGGCGTCCGGTAGCCGCGCATCTCAGTTCACGGCGGCGGGCGCAGCACGCGCGATGCGTAGTGCGCGACCGCGGCGAGGCCGAGCGCGGCCGCGGTGACGGCGGCGGGCAGCGCCCACGCGGGCGCCGCGAGGACGACGGCGAGCGCGACGAACTGCGCGATCGTGGCCGCCTTGCCGATCGGATCGGCGTGCAGCTCGCCGAGCGTGGGGCGCCGGGCGGCGTAGAGCGCCGCGAGCGGCAGGAACAGGAGCTCGCGGGCCCCGACGAGGACGACGACGAGCGGCTCGCCGGCGCGGAGCCAGACGAGCGCGAGCACGATCGCCACGAACAGCTTGTCGACGAGCGGATCGAGCCAGCCGCCGATCGCAGGAGCGGTGTGGCCGCGCCGCTGCATGAAGCGCGCGACGTTGCCGTCGGCCGCGTCGGTGAGCGCTGCGAGCGCGACGAGCGCGAGGGACCGCGCGGGATCGCCGTACGTGCTCCAGAGCGCGATCGCGATGGGGATCCGCGACAGCGTGAGGGCGTGCGCGAGCCACATCTTGTCGCGAGCTACGCGCGGCTACGCGCGGCTACGCGGCTGCACCGCGGCCCGCCACTGCCGCAGCGGCGCTACGCTCAAGGCCATCAGTCGATCCCGCGGCAGATCGACGGGTTGTCGTCGGCGAGCGCGTCTGCGCGGGCTCGCTCGCGCGCCTCCTCGCGCTCGCGACCGCGGCCGCTGTCGCTGTCGCTGTCGCTGTCGTTCACTCCCGGACGTGGCCGGCCCTTGGGAGCCTGCTTCGGCTCTTCCTTATCTTCACGCGTCGGCATGATCGAGAGTGTGTTGCAAGCGGTGTGCTCGACTGCGTGAACGTGCGTCCTCGGAACACGCGGGACGCATTCGCCACGCCGAGGCATGGTGCGCGCTAGCGCGCGGCCGACGGAGGCGGAGCCGGCGCGGGTCCGGGCGCGGGCGGCGGATACGGCGCGACCGCCGGCGGCGGATACGGCGCAGGGCCGGGCCCGGGCGGCGGATACGGCGCAGGGCCGGGCCCGGGCGGCGGATATGGCGCGGAGCCAGGCGGCGGATACGGCGCGGAGCCAGGCGGCGGATACGGCGGCGGATATGGCGGCGGCTCCGGCTCGCGGCGCGGCCGGTTGCGATCCGGCCGGATGGCCAGCATCAGCCCGCCGGAGCCGAAGAAGGCGCCGCCGAGGCGCTCGCCCTCGAAGCTCGTCACCGTGACGAACGGCCCGAACTGCACGCTGTCGCTGACGAACATCACGCCGAACGTGGCCGACGACGCGAGCCCGCGGGACGTGAACGCCTCCGGCTCCGACGCACCGCGCCTGATCCGGAACGGCATCAGGTTGAGCGAGGCGAGCGGGCGCACAAAACCCCTGCGGAGCTGGGCGACGCCCTGGACGGCGCCGTACACGGCCGAGGCCGAGTCGTCGCCGTCGGAGAAGCTCGAGACGCCGCCGAACCGCGCGGCGACCGCGAAGTCGAACAGCTCGGCAGCCGTCAGGTGCTGGCGCACACCGATCGCGCCGCCGGTCGGCATCGGCAGCAAAAAATAGTAGAGCGCGCCCTCGGCGGAGACCTCGAGGTCGGTCGACTCGCCGAGGCCGACGCTCACGGTCGTCGTCAGCGCGGCGGCCGGCGCGACGCCGTGCAGCTCCTCGAAGCTCTCGTCCGCCGAGTCGGCGATCAGATCGAGCACCGGCGCCTCGCCGGTCATGGCGATGCCGAAGTTGCCCTTGCCGACGGTGGTCGCCGGCATGGGCGTGCCGGTCGCGACGGGCAGGATACAGCCGGCGGCGAGCACGGCCCCGAGCGCCGCGGCCAGGAGCCCGGCGCGCCCCCGCGCCTTCACGACGCCCCCCCGAGGAGCTTGTCGAGCTCCTCCTCGCCGATCACCTTGACGCCGTGCTTGCTCGCGGCGTCGAGCTTCGTCTTGCCGGTGTCCGCGCCAGCGACGAGGTACGTCGTCTTCTTGCTGACGGAGCCGGCCACCTTGCCGCCAGCGGCCTCGATGCGCCGCTGCACGTCGGCGCGCGGCGCCGTCAGGGTGCCGGTCACGACCAGCGTCATCCCGGTCAGCGGCCCCTCCGCCACAGAAGACACGGGCTGCTTGGGATCGATGCCGAGCGCGGCCAGCTTGTCGAGCACGCCGGCCGCGTGCGGATCGCGCAGGAACTTGTCGATGTTGACGGCGATCGTCTCGCCGACACCGGGGATCTCGCATAACTCTTCCACGAAGGCCTCCGATGGTTTGGCGGCCGCAGCCGCACGCAGGGCAGATAACGTGCCGTACTTCTCGGCGATCGGCTGCGCGATCACGCCGCCGACGTTGGAGATGCCGAGCGCCGCGAGCAGGCGCGCGAACGTGGCCTCGTCCTTGGCCTTGGCGATCGCGGCCACGAGGTTTGCCGCCGACTGCTTCGCGAACCGATCGAGCGCCGCGACCTGCACCGCGGTGAGCGTGAACAGGTCCGCCACGTCGTGGACGAGCCCGCCCTCGACGAGCTGCGCCACGACCTTCTCGCCGAGACCGTCGATGTTCATCTGCCCGCGCGACGCGAAGAACTCGATGGCGGCGAGCTGCTGCGCGGGGCAGCCGAGCCGGTTGGGGCAGAGGAGCGCGACGCGCCCCTCCTCGCGCTCGAGCGCGTGATCGCACGACGGGCAGCGCGCGGGCGCCGTGAACGCGGGGCCGGCGCCGGGCTCGGTGACGTGCAGGATCTGCGGGATGATCTCGCCGGCCTTCTCGATGACGACGCGGCAGCCCTTCGTGAGGCCGAGCCGCGCGACCTGATCCCAGTTGTGGATCGACGCGCGCGACACGGTGGTGCCGGAGACGTCGACGGGCTCGAGGAGCGCGACGGGCGTGATGGTGCCGGTGCGGCCGACGTTGAGCTCGATGTCGTGGAGGATCGTCGACACCTGGCGGGCGGGGAACTTGTACGCGATCGCCCAGCGCGGGAACTTCGCGGTGGCCCCGAGCGCGGTGCGCGCCGCGAAGTCGTCGACCTTGACGACGAGGCCGTCGAGCTCGTACGGCAGGTCGTCGCGCCGGTCCTGCCACGAGTGCACGCACGCCATCAGCGCCGGGAGGCCCTGCACGCGCGTGTTGTGCGGCGACACGGGCAGCCCGAGCTCGCGGAGGAAGTCGAGCGACGCGAGGTGGCCGCTCGCGTGCCGCTCGCCCTCGACGACCTCGTAGAGGATCGTGCGCAGCGGGCGCTTCCGGACCTCGGCGGGATCGAGCTGCTTGATCGTGCCGGCCGCCGTGTTGCGCGGGTTCTTGAACGGCTCCTCGCCGCGGCGGACGCGCTCCTCGTTGATCTCGGCGAACTCCGCCTTCGTCATGTAGATCTCGCCGCGCACGATGATGTCGAGCTCGCGGCGGAGCCGGAGCGCGACGCCGCGCACCTGGCGGGCGTTCGCGGTCACGTCCTCGCCGATCCGGCCATCGCCGCGCGTGGCCGCGAGCGTGAGCAGGCCGGCCTTGTAGGTGAGCTCGATGGAGAAGCCGTCGATCTTGGGCTCGACGGAGCAGGCTGGCTCGTCGCCGTCGAGGCCGCGCACGAGGCGCTCGTGGAACGCCCGGAGGTCGTCCTCGCCGTACGTGTTGTCGAGCGACAGCATCGCGACGGGCCGCACGACTTTCGGGAAGTCGGAGACGGGCGCGTGCCCGGCCCGCTGCGAGGGGGACCACGGCACGATCCAGTCGGGGTGCGCGGCCTCGAGCTCGCGGAGCCGCTGGTTCAGCTGGTCGTACTCGTAGTCGCTGATCGTCGGGCTGGCGTCGACGTAGTAGCGACGGTCGTGCTCCGTCATCTCGTCGACGAGCTTCAGGTAGTCGTCGCGCTGCATGGGGCGGGCATCGTACTAGAGGGCCGGGCGCGCGCGCGTGATCAACGCAGCGCGGGGGCCCGGGCGAGAGTGAGGGATCACTTGCCGAGGTACGGCGGGCGCCGCTTGCCCTCGGTGAACGCGTCGAGCTGGCGCGAGAGCGCGGCATCTTCGTCGGCGTCGGCCGCGACCACGCCGTCGCCGTCGGGCTCCTCGATCAGCTCGATGTCGGACGGATCGAGCATCTGCACCGAGCCGGTGGCGATCTTGTCGGGCGGCTCGGGCAGCTCGGCGCCCTGGCGGGTGTACGGCGACGTCTCCTCGATGAGCGCCATCGGTCCGGAGGTGTCGCGCTCCGGCGGCAGGAGCTTCTTGCCGATCAGGCACCCGGCCTTGATCGTGGCCTGGAACGGCCGGCCGGCCCAGTACGCGTCGATCGACTCCTTGATGAACCAGAAGACGTCCTGCAGCTCCTGGCCCTCGCCGGCGATGTCCTTCCAGTCCGAGAGCGGCCCGTACTCGATCACGGGCGCGAAGAAGAACTCGCGCGAGCTCTTGAACAGGAGCGTGAACTCCTCGTACTCGAGGCCGCCGTCGAGGTGGGCCGCCTTCATGCACCGCTCGACGTGCTCGACGGTCGGGTAGCGCGCGATGTGGCGATCGAGGCGCTCGAGCGCGTCGTGCCGGTCGTGCTTGATCAGGACCTCGCGGTAGAGGTCGTGGAACTCCTGGTACGTGCCGGCGAGCGGCAGCGTGCAGCGCACCTCGCCGCCGGTCTTGGTGACGCGCGCAAAGTCGCGCAGCGCGGCCTCGAGGCTCGGCACCTCGTCGAGGCCGAGGTTGCAGACGACGAGATCGTAGACCTCGTCGGCGAACGAGAGCCGGGGCACCGCGCTCTCGGTCCGGAAGAAGATGCCCTTCTTGCCGAGCCCGAGGTCCGCGACCTTGCGGCGGGCGACGTCGAGCATCGCGCTCGAGGCGTCGATCGCGATGAGCCGGCTGCCGTCGCTCATCCGGCGGAGGATCTCGACGGTCGGATACCCGGTGCCGCACGAGATGTCGAGCACCTGCCCCTTCTGCGGCACCGCGAGGTTGCGCAGGAGCATCTTGCCGAAACGGGTGCCCCACACAGGCGCGATCTCGGCGTCGTAGATCTGCGCGAGCTTCTCGATCTTGAGCGTTCGCTTCGACTGAACCGTCACGGGCGCAGGGGCTCATTGTACACGCCAAGTGCCGAATCACACTGGCTTTCCAGTGGTCGGACCGCGGCGAATGAGCGCGCCTTGGGATCCTTGAATCATCCCGAAGAGTTGGCCACGCGTGACGAATGATTTCAGCGACGCTGAGCGACGCGCGCAGCGCGGCGCGGGGGGAGCGACGCTGAGCGACGCGCGCAGCGCGGCGCGGGGGGAGCGGCGCGGATCTCAGTGATGATCGTCGCCGCCGCCAGCGTAGAGCGTGCTGCCGGCCTGCTTGAACTCGGCGGCCTTCTCGGCGAGGCCGCGCTCGGCGAGCTCGCGGACCTCCTCGGTGATCCGCATCGAGCAGAACTTGGGGCCGCACATCGAGCAGAAGTGCGCGCCCTTGGCGGCGGGCGCGGGCAAGGTCTCGTCGTGGAAGCTCTGCGCGGTGTCGGGATCGAGCGAGAGGTTGAACTGGTCCTGCCACCGGAACTCGAAGCGCGCCTTGGACAGCGCGTCGTCGCGATCGCGCGCGCCGGGGTGGCCCTTCGCGAGGTCCGCGGCGTGCGCGGCGATCTTGTAGGCGATGACGCCGTCCTTGACGTCGTCGCGGTTGGGCAGGCCGAGGTGCTCCTTGGGCGTCACATAGCAGAGCATCGCGGTGCCGAACCAGCCGATCATCGCGGCGCCGATGGCGCTCGTGATGTGGTCGTAGCCGGGCGCGATGTCGGTGACGAGCGGGCCGAGCGTGTAGAACGGCGCGTCCTTGCACAGCCGCTGCTGCAGCTCGACGTTCTCCTTGATCTTGTGCATCGGCACGTGGCCGGGGCCCTCGATCATCGTCTGCACGTCGTGCTTCCACGCGATGTCGGTGAGCTCGCCGAGCGTCTCGAGCTCGGCGAGCTGCGCGCGGTCGTTGGCGTCGGCGGTGCTGCCGGGGCGCAGGCCGTCGCCGAGCGAGAACGCGACGTCGTACTTCTTCATGACCTCGCAGATGCGCTCGAACTCGGTGTAGAGGAAGTTCTCCTTGTGGTGCGACAGGCACCACTTGGCCATGATCGAGCCGCCGCGCGACACGATGCCGGTGACGCGGCCCGCGGTGTACGGGATGTACGCGAGGCGGACGCCGGCGTGGATCGTGAAGTAGTCGACGCCCTGCTCGGCCTGCTCGATCAAGGTCTCGATGAAGATATCGATGTTGAGCTTCTCGGGATCGCCGCCGACCTTCTCGAGGCACTGGTAGATCGGCACGGTGCCGATCGGCACGGGCGCGTTGCGGAGGATCCACTCGCGCGTCTCGTGGATCTGCTTGCCGGTCGACAGATCCATCACGGTGTCGGCGCCCCACTTGACGGCCCACCGCAGCTTGTCGACCTCCTCGCGGATCGTCGACGTCACGGCGGAGTTGCCGATGTTCGCGTTGATCTTCACGAGGAAGTTCTTGCCGATGATCATCGGCTCGGACTCAGGGTGGTGGATGTTCGCGGGCAGGATCGCGCGGCCGGCGGCGATCTCGTCGCGAACGAACTCGGGCGTGACGCGCTCGCGGACCGCGACGAACCGCATCTCGGGCGTGATGATGCCGCGCCGCGCGTAGTGCATCTGCGACCGGTTGCCGTCGTCGCCGTCCTTCTGGCGCGCGGCGATCCACGGCGCGCGCAGCTTCGGCAGCCCGACGTGCGGGTCGTGCCCCTGCGGCCCCGACGTGTCGTACACGTCGAACGGCGGCTCGCCGCCGGAGAGGTGGATCCGCCGCACGGGGACGCGGAGCCCATCCTGCTCGACGAAGACTTTCTCCGAGGCGGGGAAGCCTTCGACCGGCAGCAGGTCGGCCACCGGGTCGGGGGCGCTCACCTGCGGGAGCGAGCGCTTGCTGCCGTTGCCGCCGTTTGCGCCGTTTGCGCCGCTACCGTTGCCGCCGTTGCCGCCGTTTGCGCCGCTACCGTTGCCGCCGTTGCCGCTGTCACTGC
>DATMCI010000272.1:0-7223 GCA_035558535.1 Kofleriaceae bacterium | reverse complement strand
CGTCGGAGGACTCGTCCGACAGCCCCCACGCGCGCGAGCCGACGAGCGCGTCGATCACCACGCACGGCCGCAGCGCGTCCCACGCCGCCGCCCGCCGCTGCGCGTAGCGCTGCACGCCCAGCTTGCGCGGCACGACCTCGCTGCGCAGGTACGCGGCGCGCCTTCCGTCGAGGAACTGCACCTCGACGCGATCACCGTCCACCGCCGCGACGCGGCCGCTCGCGCCCTGCGGCCGCAGCTCGCCGTCCACGGTACGGTCGACCCGCGTCGTGACCTCCGTCCCCGCCGGCAGCGGCACCGCCATCGGGTCGACATCTGCCAGTCCACCGAGCCGGAGCGACATGGGGCTCGATGGTGCCACCGCCGCCGCGGCCTTCCAACCTGCGCACCTGGCAGCCGCGCCGGCCAGGCCCTCGCGGCCCCCCGGCCGTGCCGGCGCTCAGCCACTCCGGATGGGCCGCCGCTCCACCCCTATATCAATGAGGAGACGCGGCGCGTCATAGGCTTCGAGGGGCAGGCGCCAGACGAGGCGATCGCTCCCCTCGGACAACGCCCGTCGGCGAGCGTCGATGCAGTCGTCCGGGTCGACGAGGCGACCGGCGTGACGAGAGTAGTCGCGGACCGCGGACCGGCGGAGGCTCAACGGCTCATCCTGGTGCGCGAACGCGTTGGCCACGCCCTCGCCATGGAGCACCTCCACGATCGCAGCGAGATCGCCCGGCACGTGCGCAGTCCGCGGCTCGCAACTGATCGAGATCGATCAAGGTTGGGAGATCTGCCGGACGCGCCGGAAGCTGCATCGAGTGGTATCAGGAGCAGCGCCCCCAGTTCTGGAGCACAGTCTGATAATCATAGATGTTGACTATGCCATCCCTGTTGAAGTCGGCGTTCGAGTATGACGTACCCCAATACTGGAGCAACAGTGAATAATCATACACATTGACGCAGCCATCGCGGTTCACGTCTCCTGGCAGGGGAGCTGCGGTTGCCAGCGGCGTTGACTGCGTGATACCCATGTATCGACCACCCGTCTGGGCTGATAGCCCCCCGAAGAGTGCCGCATCGGCAGACGCGCCCAGGGAAGTGATTGCACTGCTCGTATACTTACCCGTTTCGGGGTTCATGGCCGTGGCTGCACGTAGACTAACATAATCAGTGAATAGGTGATCTATATCCATGGTCAGCGTGATGTTGCCAGGTGGAATCCCTGCCGAGCAAATTCCCGGGGTATTAGGGTTTCCCGTGCAGGCCTTGTTGAGGACCTTCCATTGCCAACTACCAGACGTTAACATCGGATACGCGGTCGTGCTCGACGGTCCATAACACTGATCAGTCGTGGGTGTAGCGTTTTCCTCCCCATCGGTTGCCAGATAGACGCGCTTTTGATGAAACTCAGAGGGCTTGTAAGCTACGAGCTCATCGACCGCTGCGCATATCGAATGTGCGAGAGGGGTGACGCCACCGTAGGTCGCCGTCAGGACCTGGGCCTTCACTTGCGCAGCAGTCATGTTGGCACTGAATGGGTAAACGGAAGTGTAATGAGTCGCGTCGAAGTACCAGAGCGCGAACTTCCTTGTAACGGGAGGCACCGCATCCAGAAAAGTAGCGATTCGTTGCTTGGCTACATCCAGCCGAGTGATCCCGGGCGTAGTCGTGGACGCTAGAGACATGCTACCGGTGACATCGAGCAAGATCAATACGTGCTCGTCGGCTCGCGCTATGCGTGAGCTCGCGCAGAGCATGAGCGCCACCGTTGCTAGTGTACCCAAAAAAGGTTTAGTCAGACGCTTCATTTGGAATTCCTTCGGGTTTGTATGATTTTGATCAAGTGCTACATATGACGATGCGTGAGAGTTGTTCTTTATTTAGAAAATCGGACCTCCTTTGAAAGACCAGGAGGCGATCTCCGCAAGACGTCGCGCCGTAATCGGCCGGCTCCCTCCAACATCGTCACGGTGCCCGCGACTCCGGCGTGCCTGGCGCTCAGGCCCGAGTGATCGCCCGAAGCGCGCCGGCGCCTCGACGAGGCTGCGACGGCAGGCGAAGCGGCTAGAACGAGCCGCCGACGCCGAGCGAGAAGCCGGAGCGGCTGTAGCCGATCGTCGGCGCGAACGTCGGCGACGTCTCGACGACGACGCGCTTGTGCGCGAAGAAGTGCGCGTCGACGGCGGCCGCCGCAGCGCGCCGAGGCCGAGCGCTGGTTCGACAACGCTTCGTAGCCCGCACGACCGCCGACGCGGCCGCTCGCAGAGTTTCAACTAGCGAGCGCACGCGCCCATCGAGCACATCCTGACCACCCTCGATCGTACGTAGAATACGTAGTTCGAATGCAGATTCGCTTGATGATTCAGCATGCGACATACCGATATACGTTCGATTGCCCGAAACCTTCTGTATTCGGCTGTGCCTTATGCTATATACGGGATGAGAACCACATCCCGTCGGAGGTGCTCCAAACATTCTCCAAGTGGTTGTGGCTCGTCGTCCTGCTGATCGAATACAGGGGCGGCGACCACTCTAGCAACCTCCGGTTGCGCCTCCTTGTGAAGGGAATGCAGCATGGCCGCATCTTGTGTTCGTTGTCGTGAGGGACAGGGCCGTGTCGCCTCCGGCTCCATGCAGCTCGACGCGGCCATCTCGGTAGCTCATGAGCACTCCTACCGTCGAGGCCGTTGATGAGATTACATCGCATGTGGATCGGAATGCTCGTTGTCACCCCTGTGCTGGTGGTGTGGTCGATGCGCGATCGTTCGCGAGCGCCCATTCCAGCAGCGCCCATTCCAGCGGCGCAGATTCCAGCGGCGCAGCTCGAACGCCCGAGGATGGGCGTGTCGAGCGCACCGCTGGCCGAGCTGCCGAACCCGCCGGCCAGCGATGCGGCGCCCGGGGAGCGACCCCGGCGTGGTCGCACGTACGGATGAGCTACAATGGTAGTGCGTCGCTGGGCGACAACGCGGTTCAGGGCCCGATCAACGACACGATCGCCACGTATTGCGGCGGCGGGAACCAGTGCGTCGTCATCTGCTACAGCGCCGGCTGCGCCCGCATGCTGCTCGCCTACAAGCAGCTCAAGGACCAGTCCCGCTATCCCGGCGGCATCCTCTGGTCCGAGGCCACGGCCTCCGCCGCGGGTGGCAGCGAGGTGGCGGTCGTCAGCACCAAGTGGTGGGCCAAGCTCCTCGCGAAGATCTTCGGGGTCGAGCAGACGGCGCCGGTCGATTACGATATTCAACCCAATTCCATGCGATCCGGGGCCTATGCCGGGATCCAGAACCAGGCGACCGCACCCGTCTATCACCTGGCGGGCTCGGCGGATATCTGCCAGACGATCAGCATCCTCTGGGTGATCCGGGTCAAGCTGTGCGGTAACAAACAGCTCCCCGGAGGCTATGGAGACGGCGCTGTGCCCGTTCACTCGGCCGCCGGCTACGCGGACACCGGCGCCCATGCGAGCACCCAGGACGGGAGCGCCAAGTACATCTTCCGCGCCTACGAGCAGACGCCGCTCTATCCCTTCGACCATCGCGGCGCCCTCGGGCCGCTGGTCAGCGCGGCGAGCCTGCGGTTGGGGGTCGGCAAGATCGTCGCTTGCCCCAACATGCCCGTGGTCGCGGCGACCGTGCCCGACGCCTCGATCATCTACGACGACGGCGACGGCGCCTTCACCGATGAATCATCGCCGCTGAACATGGTCGTGATGTGCGGCGAGAACATGTGGAATGGAGCCCCGCCGCTCTATGCGAGCTGCAAGGCCGCGAACGGCTGCTGCACGGCGTTCTCCACCGGTGATGCCGGCGGCTGCACCTGCGGAGAGACGCTGTGCAAGCAGGTCCAGGTCGCCCGACACAGCTATTACACCGGCGACGATTGCACCGGGACGGAGTATGCGGAGGCCTTATCCCTCACCGACTACGTGAGCTACAATGGCCTCGGGATGGCTGGCGAGACGATCGCCTCGATGCTGGTGCGTTCGGCGCGGCGCTGGCCCGATGGCCGGTGCCAGGCGCTGCTGGAGAAGAACTGCTGGGGCCGCTTTGGGAGCTGCTGCGACACGACCCCAGTCGGGAAGAGGCTCGCGGCCGCGCGACGCGTCTACCGTCCGGCGGGTGGACCGCCTCCGCCCGCAGGGACCACCACCGGCTTGATCGTGTCGACGAACACCTACCCGAACAGCGTCTGCCCTCTGTGATGCTTGCTTACCGACACCGCGTGGCTCGATACCCACACCTCTTGGCCGCGCCGCCCGGTCGAGTCTTTCGCCGAATTCCACGCAACATGCGGCGGCTCGCCACTCCTCAGGGCGAGCCACCGCTGACTCTGCGCCCGTGGCAAGTCACTCCGCTGCAGAACGGCGACGGCATTTCAGTCAACTCAGGAGAACCATGATACCGCTACGTTTTACTTCTCTGTCCCTATCTTCCTCTCTCCTCTCTGTCATTGCACTGGTCGGGTGTTCCGAGTCCGGCATCGCGCACGATGCCGTCTTCGCCAAGGCGACCCCCGCGCAGATCGATCGCGTCTACTCGGCGTCGAGCGGGTTCGACCTGGTCACGGTGCTGCTCATCGCTGACAACATGGCGGGCCGAAGCGCTCCGACGGGATGCCCGGCCATCGTCACCAAGGGGACGGTCACCACCGCCACCGGCGGCTGCACCACCGAGGGCGGGGACCGCCTCGAGGGTTCGATCGTGATCCGCGACCTGCCCAACATCGACAGGACCCCGCTCGAGGGCCCCGCAGAGACGGGCTCGGTCGAGCTCGACATCCGCGGTACGTCCGCGGACGGTGAGGTCGGCGCGTTCGAGGGCCGCGTGGAGATCGACCTGGACATGGATATCCGAGGCGATCTGGCGACCACCTCCAGGGGCGTCGTGTCGACGTCTCGCCTCGAGCTTTCCTACGGCAGCGACGGAACGGCCACCGTGGCGCCCGGCTCGGAGATAGCGCACTCGGAGCTCGGCGGCGCCGGCGTCGAGGGCTCCTGGCACTTCGGAGACCCGCCGAGCGGCGCCCTGATCCTGCGCGGCGCCGACGAGCTCGTCTTCGACATCGCCCACCGTGGCGAAGACAACTGCGTGCCGTACGCGGCCGGCGAGAACCGCGGCGAGGTCTGCGACACGCTGATCGAGCCGCGCCGCGCCGCCCGCTTCGACGAGGCGCAGGTGCTCGAGGCGCAGCCCGTGTCGAGCCTGTCGCGGATGCTGCTCCGGGCGAAGCGCTAGCGGAGCCCTCGTCCGCGCGTTGGTCGGCCCGTCGACAATCTGTATGTCCCGCTCTGCGAACGCGAATAACCCTATACTCGGCGGCGATGTCGGCGCAGCTCCCGGGTCTGTGACGCGCCTCGCCTGGCGCGACTGCCGCGGCCGTCAAGGAGGCGGAGCCTCCCTATCACGACCGCCATTCTCGTTTGTTCTTTTCATTGGTCCCGCACAGCCGGCGGAGAAACGCCACCGGCGGCAGCACCAGATGCTCCGCGATCACGACGTCGGCGCCGCGACCGCCGTGCGGGGCTAACGCCGCCGATCGAAGACGTAGACCGCGCCGGCACCGGGAGCCGAGTCGTCGCCCTGATCGCCGCCGACGCCCGTTGCCGCGCTGTCTTCGTAGGGGGCGCCCACGCCGAGGGTCGAGCCGTCGGCCGACAGCGCGACGCTGTCACCGAACCAGTCGTCCGCGTCGGTGTTGGACGCCTTGACGTAGGCCTGCTGGCTCCACGCCGTGCCGCCGCGCGTGAACACGTAGACCGCGCCGGAGAGCGGGGCGGAGTTGTCGGCTTGGTTGCCGCCGATCCCGGTCGCCGCGCTGGACTCCGTCGGGGCGCCCACCGCCAGCGTCGCGCCGTCGGCCGACAGCGCGACGCTGTAGCCGAGCTCGTCGTTCACGTCGGTGTTGGATGCCTTGACGTAGGCCTCTTGGCTCCACGCCGTGCCGCTGCGCGTGAACACGTAGACCGCGCCGGAGGACACGGCGGAGTCGTCGGCTTGGCTGCCGCCGACCCCGGTCGCCGCGCTGGACTCCCCCACAGCGCCCACCGCCAGCGTCGAGCCGTCGGCCGACAGCGCGACGCCGTCGCCGAAGTAATCGTACGCGCCGGTGTTGGACGCCTTGACGTAGGCTTCTTGGCTCCACGTCGCGCCGCTCCGCGTGAAGACGTAGACCGCGCCGGCGTACGGGGCGGAGTGGTCGGCCTGGTCGCCGCCGACCCCGGTCGCCGCGCTGGATTCGCCTCTGGCGTTCACCGCCAGGGTCGCGCCGTCCCCCGACAGCGCGACGCCGTGGCCGAAGAGACCGTACACCGCGGTGTTGGACGCCTTGACGTAGGCATGCTGACTCCACGCCGTGCCGCTCCGCGTGAACACGTAGACCGCGCCGGCGTACGTGGCGAAGCCGTCGGCCTGGTCGCCGCCGACGCCGGTCGCCGCGCTGTTCTCGAAGAAGGCGCCCACCGCCAGGGTCGCGCCGTCGCCCGACAGCGCGACGCTGCTGCCGAACCGGTCGGCCCAGCTGGTGTTGGACGCCTTGACATAGGCCTCTTGGCTCCACTTCATGCCGTGGCGGGCGAATACGTAGACCGCGCCGGCGCCAAGCGCGGAGTCGTCGGCCTGGTTGCCGTCGATGCCGGTCGCCGCGCTGCTCTCTCCTGGGGCGCCCACCGCGAGGGTCGCGCCGTCGCCCGACAGCGCGATGTTGTAGCCGAAGTAGTCGTGGGCCTGGGTGTTGGACGCCTTGAGATAAGCTTGCTGAATCCACATCTTGCCGCGGCGCCTGAACACGTAGACCGCGCCGGCGAGCGGGGCGGCGTCGTCGGCCTGGCTGCCGCCGACGCCGGTCGCCGCGCTGGATTCGAGGAGAGCGCCCACCGCCAGCGTCGAGCCATCGGCCGACAGCGCGACGCTGCGGCCGAACCAGTCGTCCGCGCCGGTGTTGGACGCCTTGACGTACGCCCGCTGGGCGAGCAGCCCGAGCACGGGCTTCTGGAGCGCGACCGCCTCGTCCACGGCCACGGACGCCGTCTGCTCGAAGTCATCGCTCGGCACACCGCACGCCGCGAGCACACCGACACTCAGCCACACGGCCACGAATCTAGACCTAAAACAAGCACTACTAGGCCTCAAAATTGCAGGCGGCCGGCTGACCGGATCGCGGACACAAGAAGGGCGAGTTCGGGTTCGTCCCGATTCGTCCCCGCCGTATGTTGACGTAACTCCTTCGTGTCAGTTTGT
>DATMCI010000271.1:0-6664 GCA_035558535.1 Kofleriaceae bacterium | reverse complement strand
GTCGCGTGGCACGTGTTCCCGGGCGAGGGCGGCGTCACGGCGATGTACCTCCTCGAGGAGTCGCACCTCACGATCCACACGTTCCCGGAGGCGGGGCTCGTGACGTTGAACGCGTACTGCTGCCGGACGCGCCCGGCGCCGCGGTGGAGCGAGCTGCTCGGCGCAGCGCTCGGCGCCCGCGACGTCGCGGTGACGGAGCACGCGCGGGGGCGGGCCCCGGGGACGGACGCCCCGGGGACGGGCGCCCCGTGAGCGCAGCGAACCCTGCCGTACAGCCGAGCGCTGCGCGAGGCGATCGACACGGGGCGCCCGGCCCGCGGACGGGGGCCCCGTGAACGTCGGCTGCCCGACCTGCGGCGCGGCCGTCGAGTTCCGGTTCGACGACTCGTTCGTCCGCGTGTGCGGCTCGTGCCGCTCGGCCGTGCTGCGCACCGATCGCGGCGTCGAGACGCTCGGCCAGATGGCGGATCTGGTGCCGATCGCGTCGCCACTGCGGCTGTTCGCCGAGGGGCGCCACGGCGAGACGGGGTTCTTGCTCGTCGGGATGGCGCAGCTCCGGCACGCGTCCGGCGGCGTCTGGCAGGAGTGGTACGCCAAGCTCGACGGCGGGCAGTGGGCGTGGGTCTCGGAGGCGCAAGGCCGGTGCTACGTGACGTTCGAGCGGCCGGGGCTCACGGTCCCGCCGATGGCGTCGCTGCGGCCGGGCGCGCAGGTGGTGCTGGGGCACCGGACGTACACGGCCAGCGAGGTCACGACGGCGACGTACGCGTCGGCGGTCGGCGAGATCCCGTACCGGCTGGAGCCGAAGGCGACGTTCGGGTTCGCGGATCTCTCGGACGGAAGCGGCGGCTTCGCGACGATCGACTACGGCGACGGCACCGAGGCGCCGGCCGTCTACATCGGCGAGCAGGTCGACGTGGCGTCGCTCCGCCTGTCCGGCGGCGAGGATCCGCACCGGAGCGCCACGGTGAATCAGGGGGCGCGGCTCGCGTGCCCCAACTGCGGCGGCTCGCTCGAGCTCAAGGCGCCGGATCAGACGCTGCGCGTGGGGTGCCCGTACTGCAACCACCTCGTGAGCGTGCAGACGGGCAACCTGTCGGTGATCGCCAAGCTCGCGCAGAAGGCGACGCCGGCGATCGCGCTGGGCGAGAAGGGCACGTTCCCCGAGGGCGAGCTGACGGTGATCGGGTACATGCAGCGCAGCGCGCTCGTCGACGGCACGTGGTACCCGTTCGACGAGTACCTCCTGCACGCGCCGGCGATCGGCTTCCGCTGGCTGGTCTCGTCCGACGGCCACTGGAGCTACGTCCAGCCGGTCGCGCCGGGCGCCGTCGAGCTCGCGCCGGTCCGCTACGACGGCGTCGCGTTCGAGCTGTTCATGCGCACCGATCTGCGCGTCGATCAGGTGCTCGGCGAGTTCTACTGGCTCGTCACCGCGGGCGAGCGCGTCACGGCCGAGGACTACATCGCGCCGCCGGCGATGCTGTCGTGCGAGACGTCGCAGACCGAGCAGACGTGGTCGCTCTCGACGTACCTGACGTTGCGCGAGGTCCGGCTGGCGTTCGGCAAGCCGGATCTGGCGCTGCCGCCGCCGACGGGCATCGGGCCGAACCAGCCGTACTCCTTGCACGGCATCACCGCGGTCAGCAGCCTCCTGGGGATCGCCCTGTGCGTGGTCGGCCTCGCGCGGTGCTCGAGCGCGGACAACAAAGAGCAGTACAAGACGACCGTGGAGATGCCGCCGGGCACGTTCGCGCCGGCCACGCCGCCCGGGACGCCCGGCGGGACGCCCGGCGAAGGCGAGGCGGCGGCGCCGCCGGCCGAGGTGCCGGTGAACGTCAAGTTCACCGACAAGTTCAAGCTCGACGGCGGCAAGAACGTCGAGATCGCGCTGGACGCGTCGGTGTGGAACGCGTGGGCGTACGTCGTGATCGATCTGGTCAACGACAAGACCGGCAGCGTCACGAGCTTCGACAAGAACATCGAGTACTACTCGGGGGTCACCGACGGCGAGGCGTGGAACGAGGGCTCGCAGACCGCCAGCTTAGTGCTCGGGCCGCTGGAGGCGGGCGAGTACGTGATGCGCGTCGAGTCGCTCCAGAGCACGGATCTCCCCCGCAGCCTCTCGATCACGGTCCGCCAGGACGTGTTCCGCCTGCAGCAGTGGCTGTTCGCGGTGGTGTTCCTCGGGATCCCGTTCGGGATCGTCGCGATCCACGCCCACTACTTCAAGAAGAAGCGGTGGGAGAACAGCCAGCTGGTGCGCTCGAGCGAGCACGCCCACAGCTCTTCATGGGGGAACGATGACGACGACGAATGAGCCCGCGCGCCCGCCGGATCGGCCACCGGTCCCGCGGCCGCGGGTTCCGACGATGACCGCCGTGTTCGCCGTGCTGGGCGCGCTGATCGTCGGCTGCTACGCCGTCATCGCGTTCACCGGCTACGAGCCCGGCGCCCCCGAGCGCGACGAGATCCCGGCGAGCGTCCGCTCGTCGCCGGGCGGGTATCGTACGTACCACTTCTGGCACAGCGGCTATCACGGAGGGAAATGAGATGAAGCTCGAGAGAATCACGGACGCGGTGGTGTCGTCGGCGGTGTTCGCTGGCGTCGGCCTCGTCGTGTTCGCCCTGGCGTTCTTCCTGATGGTCAAGGTGACGCCGTTCTCGATCCGCAAGGAGATCGAGGAGGATCAGAACATCGCGCTGGCGATCATCATGGCCGGCGTGATCATCGGCATCTCGCTCATCATCGCCGCGGCGATCGGCGGAGACTCGTCTTCTTGATCGCGCTTTGACCGCGCTTTGATCGCGCTTGTCGTCTGAAGCCCAGCCCCCGGCCGCGCCCGCCGCCCGCCCGATCCCGGCGGGCGCGCTGTACGTGAACGTCTTCATCGTCGCGACGTGCGGCCTCATCTACGAGCTGCTCGCGGGCACGCTGGGCAGCTACCTGCTCGGCGACTCGGTCACGCAGTTCTCGCTGGTCATCGGCCTCTATCTCTCGGCGATGGGGATCGGCGCGTGGCTGTCGCGCCGGCTGGTGAAGCACCTCGCGCGACTGTTCATCGAGATCGAGATCGGCGTGGCGCTGGTCGGCGGGCTGTCCGCGCCGGTCCTGTTCATCGCGTTCGGCGGGACGGCGAGCTTCCAGGTGGTCCTCCTGGGGTTCGTCGTCGCGATCGGCACGCTCGTCGGGCTCGAGATCCCACTCATCATGCGGATCCTCGAGGGCACGGTCTCGTTCAAGGATCTGGTCTCGCGCGTCCTCACGTTCGACTACGTGGGCGCGCTGGCGGCCTCGGTGATGTTCCCGCTCCTGTTCGTCCCGCAGCTCGGGCTCGTGCGGACCTCGCTCCTCATGGGCACGCTGAACGCGGCGGTCGCGCTGTGGGGCACGTGGCTGCTCGGCGATCGGCTGGGCCGGGCCAAGCTCGGCGTGCGCGCGCGGGCGGCGCTCGTGCTGGTCGGGATGATCGTCGCGGTGGGCTTCGCGGATCGATTCACGACGTGGGCCGAGGACTCGATGTACTCCGATCCGGTGGTCTACACCGAGACGTCGCCGTACCAGCGGCTCTTGGTCACGCGCGGCCGCGCGGGCTTCAACCTGTTTTTGAACGGCAACCTCCAGTTCGCTTCCGCCGACGAGTACCGCTACCACGAGTCGCTCGTGCACCCGGCGATGGTCGCGGCCGACGCGCCGCCCCGGCGCGTCTTGATCCTGGGCGGCGGCGACGGCCTGGCGCTGCGCGAGGTGCTCGCGCACCCGTCCGTCGAGCACGTGACGCTGGTCGATCTGGATCCGGCGATGACCCGCCTCGCGGAGCGGTTCCCGCCGCTGGCCGAGCTGTCGCGCCACGCGCTGGCGGATCGCCGCGTCCGCGTGGTCAACGAGGACGCGATGATCTGGCTCGAGGAGCACGCCGAGACGTGGGACGTCATGATCGTCGACTTCCCGGATCCGAACACGTACGCGCTCGCCAAGCTCTACACGAAGCTGTTCTACACGCGGGCCAAGGCGCGGCTCGCGCCGGGCGGGGCGATGGCGGTGCAGGCGACGTCGCCCCTGTTCGCGCGGCGCGCGTACTGGTGCGTGATCGAGACGATGCGCGCGGCGGGGCTGGCGGTGCACCCGTACCAGGTGGCGGTGCCGTCGTTCGGCGTGTGGGGCTACGCGCTCGCCCGGCGGGCGCCGTTCGATCCGCCGACGCGCGTGCCGAGCGTCGCGCTGCGGTACCTGAACGAGGCGGCGCTCGCGGCGATGTTCCAGATGCCGGCGGACATGACGCCGGTGCCGGTCGAGATCAACCAGCTCGATAACCAGGTGCTCGTCCGCTACTACGAGCGCGAGTGGCGGCGATGGCAGCAGTAGGCCCGACGCGGCGCGACTTCGTCGGGATGCTGCTGGGGGCGGCGGGCGGAGCCGCGGCGGCGGGGGCGGCGGGCGGAGCCGCGTGCGGCGGGGCGGGCGCGCCGCGGATCCCGCCGGGCGTCCTCGTCGAGACGGGCGCGCGGCGCGGGCACGCTGCGCTGCGCGATCTGGCCGCGGGTGGCGCGGGCGGCGCGGGCGGCGCGGGGGCGGTGGCGCCGGGGCGCTGGCGCGCGCACCGGGTGGTGATCGTCGGCGCGGGCATCGCGGGCCTCGGGGCCGCGTGGGAGCTGCGCCGCCGCGGGATCGCCGATGTCGTCGTGCTCGAGCTCGACGACGTCTTCGGCGGCACGGCGCGGGGCGGCGAGTCGCCGGTGACGCGCTACCCGTGGGGCGCGCACTACATCGTCGCGCCGCAGCGCAATCAGCCGCACCTGATCGCGCTGCTCGAGGAGCTGGGCGCGATCGAGCGCTACCTGCCGGACGGCACGCCGATCGCGGCGGAGGAGCTGCGCTGCCGCGAGCTCGAGGAGCGCGTGTTCTATCGCGGCCGCTGGTACGAGGGGCTCTACCTCGAGGCGGGCGCGTCGGCCGAGGATCTGCGGCAGCACGCGGCGTTCAAGCGCGAGATCGCGCGGTGGGCGACGTTCCGCGACGAGGCGGGCCGCCGCGCGTTCGCGCTGCCGGTCTCGCAGGCGAGCGAGCTGCCGGAGCTGCGCGCGCTCGACGGGCTGTCGTTCGGCGCGTGGCTCGACGCGCGCGGCCTCACCTCGGAGCGGCTGCGCTGGCTGTGCGACTACTCGTGCCGCGACGACTACGCGCTCACGGCGGCGGACACGAGCGCGTGGGCGGGGCTGTTCTACTTCGCGTCGCGGCGCAGCGGCTTCGGCAGCACGTACCAGTCGGTCCTGACGTGGCCCGACGGCAACGGCGCGCTCGTGCGCCACCTGGCGGCGGGCGCGCGGATCGAGACGGGTGTCGCGGTGACGCGCGTGGGCGAGGACGGGACGATCCACGCGCTGGGGCCCGACGGCCCGTTCGGCGTGCGCGCCGAGCGCGTCGTCGTGGCCGTCCCCGGGTTCGTCGCCGATCGGCTGGTGCCGGGGCGGCCGGCGCTCCCCGACGATCACGGCGCGTGGGCGGTCGCGAACGTGCACCTGCGCGCGCGGCCGCGCGAGGTGCGCGGCGCACCACCGGCGTGGGACAGCGTGTTCCGCGACAGCCCGAGCCTGGGCTACGTATGCGCGACGCACCAGCGCGGGCGCGACCGCGGCCCGACGGTGTGGACGTGGTTCTACCCGTTCACGGGGCCGGGCCCCGAGGCGCGGCGCCAGGTCGCGGGCGCGTCGTACGAGGACTGGGCCGAGGTGGTGCTCGCGGATCTTTCGCGCGCGCACCGCGACATCCGCGAGCACGTCGAGCGGATGGAGATCGCGTTCTGGGGCCACGGCATGATCCGGCCGCGCCCGGGCGCGATGTTCCACCCGGCGCGCGCGGCGCGCGTCCTGCCGCGCGGGCGCATCCACTTCGCGCACACGGACCTCTCGGGCATCGCGCTGTTCGAGGAGGCGCTCGATCACGGCGTCCGCGCGGCGCGCGAGATCGCGGAGGCGCTGGCGTGACCGAGGACCGCGCGAGGTCGAGTGGGTCGACGACTTCCTGGCTGTTCGGTTGGCGCCTGGATCTGGCGCTGTTCGGTGGCACGGCGGCGATCGCGCTCCTGCTCGCGCTCGGCGCGCCGCCAGCGTTCGTGGCGGCCGAGCCGGAGTGGTCGTGGATCGTGGGCGTCCTGCTCGTCGACGTCGCGCACGTGTGGTCGACGGCGTTCGTCGTCTATCTGGATCCGGCGGAGTGGCGGCGCCGGCCGCTCCTCTACGGCGGCGCGCCGCTCGCGCTGTTTCTGGCCGGCGTCGCGCTCTACGCGGCCGGCGGCCCGGGCGCGTTCTGGCGCGTCGTCGCGTACCTCGCGGTCTTCCACTTCATCCGCCAGCAGTACGGCTGGGTCATGATGTACCGCGCGCGCAACGGCGAATTCGATCGCCTCGGGCGCTGGCTCGACGGCGCGACGGTCTACGCCGCCACGCTGTACCCGGTGATCCACTGGCACGCGCACCTGCCGCGCGAGTTCTGGTGGATGAAGCAGCATGACTTCGCGATCGAGTTGCCGGCGTGGTCGGCGACGATCGCGGGCTACATCTATGTCGCGCTGCTCGCCGCGTACGTCGTACGCGCGTTCGCGATCCGGCCGCAGTCGTGGGGCAAGCACCTCGTCGTCGTAACGACCGCGGCGTGCTGGTACGT
>DATMCI010000270.1:0-6207 GCA_035558535.1 Kofleriaceae bacterium | reverse complement strand
GACGGCCAGGTGATGCTCCTGTTCGACGAGGCCGACTCGCTGTTCGCCAAGCGGACCGAGGTCAAGACGTCGGTCGATCGCTACGCGAACATGGAGGTCAACTACCTCCTGCAGCGGCTCGACAGCTTCGAGGGCATCGCGATCCTGACGACGAACTTCGGCACCGCGATCGATCCAGCGTTCAAGCGCCGGCTGACCTACCGCGTGACGTTCCCGTTCCCCGACGAGGAGATGCGCGAGCAGCTGTGGCGCTCGCTGATCCCGCCCGAGGTGCCGATCCAGGGCACGCTCGACTTTGCGAGCCTCTCGCAGCGGTTCCGGCTGTCCGGCGGCTACATCCGCAACGCGGCGCTGCGCGCGGCGTTTTTGGCCGCCGAGGAGGGGAGCGCCTTGACGCACGATCACCTCGAGCGCGCGATCCGCATGGAGTTCCGCGAGCTTGGCAAGCTGGCCGAGACCGGCACCCTCGAGTAGGGCCGCGGGCGCTGCGCCTGCACGCCTGCGCACGGCGCGGCAGATCCGCGCGCTCGCATCAGCGCCTCTCCTAGAAGAAGTGCGCGGTTACGCGCGGCACGCCGGCTGCTTCGTCCCAGGGTATGGGCCAGCTCGAGACGCACAACGGGGAGTACATCATCGGACCACTCCTCGGCCGAGGTGGGATGGGGCAGGTGCACGCCGCTCGGCATGCTTCGGGCCGGCGGGTCGTCGTCAAGCGGTTGCGCGACACGCTCGTGCTCGATGGGCGCCTCCACGATCGGCTCGGCCACGAGGGCCGCGTGTCGCGCCGCGTCTCTCACCCGAACGTCGTGCGTGTGTTCGACCACGGCGTGAGCGCCGACGGGACACCGTTCATCGTCATGGAGCACGCCCGGGGGACGACCTTGCGCAAGCTCATCCATGATCAGGCACCCCTCCCGCTGTCGCGCATCCGCGGCCTGATCGCGCAGCTCCTCGCGGGGCTGTCGGCGATCCACGCCGCGGGCGTCGTCCACGCCGACATCAAGAGCAGCAACCTGATCGTCGACACCGGCGGCGGCCGCGATCACCTGACGATCATCGACTTCGGCCTCGCGCGCACGCAGACCGCGTGGCTGTCCGCCAGCGAGGGCATCGCCGTCGGGACGCCCGAGTACATGGCGCCCGAGGTGTTCCGCGGCGAGCTGCCGACCGTCCGCGCCGACGTCTACTCCGCCGCGATCGTCGCCTACGAGCTCCTCGCCGGCGTGACGCCGTTCGCGGGCGAGGCGCCGCTCGAGGTCCTGCACCGCCAGCTCGCCGAGGACATCGAGCTCCCCGCCGACGCGCGGGCGCAGATCTCGCCGGAGCTCGAGCGCGTCCTCTACCGCGCGCTCGAGCGGGATCCGGCGCGGCGCTACCCCGACGCGCGGAGCTTCGCGGCCGCGTTCGACACGGCGGTCGACCGTCAGTTGCGCGCGAGCATCACGGCCGTCTGCGAGTAGGCCGACGCCATCCAGTACAGGGTCAGCGCGTCGATCTTGTCGCTCACGTCGCCGCCCTGCTTCACGCTGGCCTGCTGGTAGACGAGCTTGGCCTGGACGGGGATCGAGCCGGTCGCGATCCGCGCGGCGCGCGCGCTGGCCCGCGCCGCCCGCTCGGCGCTCTCGAGCATGTTGGCGAACGCCTTCTCGTGCTCGACGGTGGCGCCCTTGCCGGAGAAGTAGTCGGTGCGGACCTGGAGCGAGTAGTGCTTGGCGATGAGCTCGGCCGAGACGAAGTACGCGAGCTCGTTGGCCGCGAGCGACATGAGGTTCCACGGCAGCGACGCCTCGCCCCACTCCTTCTTGAGCTCCTGCGGCAGGCCGTCCCACGTCGGCAGGTGCGAGAGCATGTACGCGACCAGGTAGTTGGGCTCGTTCATCGCCAGGCGCGTGCGCGCGGCGTCGAGCGGGACGCCGTACGACTTCGCCAGCGGCTCGACGAGCAGCGTGTCGAAGTAGTTCACGCCCGCGGCCGACGCCGACTGGAACGACGTCGACAGCCGCTGGACGCTCGGCAACGAGCACATGTAATGGACCGTCTGCTCGCTCTCGTACTCGAGCCGCTCTCGCGCCTGCAGGGTCTCGGCGTGGGTCCGCCCGATCAGCACGATCGCGGGCGCCACGGCCGCGACGAGCGCGTCCGCCGCCGCCGGCGTCGTGAGCTCCTCGCGCCGCACACCGGCGAGCTTCTCGACGTAGCGCTTGGCGCCCTTCACCTCGTCGGCGGCGAACGCCTTGAAGCCCCAGCCGCGCAGCGCGGACTGGAACGCGCTCATCATCAGCATGTGGCCGCCCATCGTGTTGGGCCGCATCGCGCCGAGCTTCTTGAACAGCTCGCGCGTGCTCTCCTCGAGCTTGTCGAGCTTCTCGAGCGCGGCGACCGCCGCCGGGACGTCGCCCTGCTGCACCTTCTGCAGGACGTCGAACACCTCGGTCGCCGACGCGGCGAACACCCACGCCTCGAGCATCTTGCCGTAGGCGGCGGCGAGCGCGCCCTGCGTGTGCAGCTTCTCGGCGTCCTCGCCGCGCGCCTGCGCGTAGCGCGCCATCCCGATCAGCATGCGGGGGAGGTTGCCGCCCTGCTGGAGCTGGAGCAGCGTGGCCCACTCCTCGGCGAGCCGCTTCTGCCACTCGCGGTACTTGGCCTCGAGCACCTTCGTCGTCGTGGCGTCGAGCGCCATCTCGGACGTGGCGACGGGCACCGGCTCGGGCAGCCGGCGGCCGGTCAGGAGCTTGTACGCGTCGTGCACGTTCGCGATCTCGATCGCCTCGGCGCCGTGCTCCTTGGCGAGCTGCACGAGATCGACGAGCTCGCCGGTCGCCGCCGAGCGCGCCATGCGCAGGCCGATCGGGTAGCCGAGCCGCCGCTTGCCCTTCTCGATCGAGCCCTTGAACTTCTCGGGGATGCCCGACACCGGGCCGATCGTGCCGTCGGGGTTGATCGTGCCGGTCATGGTCGCGGTGGGATCGGTCCTGGCGCCGGTGATGGCCGCGAGGAAGCCGGCGGCCATGAGGCCCGAGGCGGACGCGCCGTCGATGTAGCCGCTGGAGGAGGCGCTGAACGTGAAGTCGGTCAGATCCTTGCCGAGCGTGTGCGCGGCCACGAACGCCGACATCCACACGCCGGCGCGCCACTGCGTGCCGGTGCCGCCGGCCAGCTCCTCGTAGATGCCGACCTGCACCGAGCCGTCGGTGTTCGGCGCAGTCGACAGCTTCACGGGCGAGAGGCCGCCGCTCGCGGGGCTCTTGCCGCCGAGCTTGACGAACATCGCGTCGACGGTGCCCTTGGCGAGCGCGTTCACGATCGGCACGACCGTCGAGCCGTTGCGCTCGTCGGTGCCGAGGATCACGGCCTGGCTCGGCGCCTTGCACTCCGACTTGATGGCGAGCGGCGCGAACGTCTTCTGGCTACTGGGCGGCGCGTGCGGGGCCTCTGGCCCGGAGGGCGCGGGCTTGCCGCCGCAGGCGGTGGTGGTGACGGTGGTGGCCGCGGCGATCAGGAGCAGCGACCGCGCGCGCGCGGGCGCGGCCGTGGCCGCGCGGCCATTGCTGCGGAGCTTCCCCATCCGGGCAGCATAGATCAGCGCGCGCGCGCCCGGGGGTGCTTGCGCGCCTCGGCGATGAGCTTGGCCTTGCTGACCTGCGTGTAGATCTGCGTCGTCGAGATGTCCGCGTGGCCGAGCATCGCCTGGACGGCGCGCAGGTCCGCGCCGTGCTCCACGAGGTGCGTCGCGAACGAGTGGCGCAGCTTGTGCGGCGAGACGCCGCCCGCGGGCAGGCGGACGCCGGCCCGGGCGGCGTAGCCGCGCAGGATCTTCCAGAACGCCTGCCGCGTCATCGGGGCGCCGCGATCGGTGAGAAACAGCGCGCGCTCGGCCGGATCGCGCAGCTGCGTGGGCCGATCCTCGGCGATGTAGCGCTCGATCCGTGTGCGCGCCGAGGCGTGCAGCGGCACGACGCGCGTCTTTTGGCCCTTGCCGGTGACGCGCACGAACGCGGCGTTCAGGTTGACGTCGGCGAGCGGCAGCCCGATCAGCTCGGACACGCGGAGCCCCGACGCGTAGGTGAGCTCGATCATCGCGGCGTCGCGGCGGCCGCGCGGCGTGTCGGGGGGCTGCTCGATCAGCCGGGCGACGGCGTCCTCGCCGAGCACGCCGGGGAGGCGGCGGCCGATCCGCGGGCTGTCGACCTGCGCGGCGGGGTCGGCTTCGAGCCAGCGCTCGCCGACCAGGTGCTTGCACAGGCCGCGGACCGCGACGAGCGCGCGGGCGCGGCTGCGCGCGGCGAGGCTTGCGTCGGCGAGCTCGATCATGTGATCGGTCACGTCGAGCGGGGTGACGTCGTCGATGTCGGCGCGGCCGCGGCGCGCGAGGAACGCGGTGAAGCGGGCGAGGTCGCGCCCGTAGCCGTCGAGCGTGTGCGGCGAGAGGCCGCGCTCCACCTTCAGGTGATCGAGGTAGAGATCGACGGATTCGTCGAGCGAGAGGCGGCGCGCCACGGGGAACCGGTGGAGAGAGGAGTGACGACGATCGTCGGCGAAGCGGCGCCGAAGGCAAGTTTTTGCGGCCTTGCGGACGGCGGGGCGTGCGTCCATAGTCTGGACCGGCTGGCCGAAACGGCTGTGCCGAGACGGCCGAGACGAGACGGCCGAGACGAGAAGACGACGGGAAGACATGGACCTGAGCGCCGACAAAATTCGCGGGATCCTCATCGGGCTGTTCGTCCTGATCGTGTCGGTCGCTCTGCACGAGTTTGGCCACGCCGTGATGGCGTACAAGCTGGGCGACGACACACCGCGGCGCCAGGGCCGCGTCACGCTGAACCCGCTCGCGCACGCCGATCCGATCGGCACGTTTTTGCTGCCGCTGGTCGGCGGGATCTACGCGGCGACGAGCGGCGTCATGGGCGGCGGCTTTGGCTGGGGCAAGCCGGTGCAATGGAACCCGGCGCGGATCCGGCGCGGGGTCAAGATGTCGACGGCGAGCATCCTGGTCTCGTTCGCGGGACCGGCCATGAACCTGCTCCTGGGGACGGTCCTGGCGATCGTGCTGGTGATCTTGCAGTCCCAGGGCGTGGGCGGCCCCGAGGTCTACAAGATCCTCCAGTTCGCGCTCGTCACGAACTTCGTCCTGTTCTTCTTCAATTTGCTCCCGGTCCCGCCGCTCGATGGCGGGCACATCGCGCAGGCGTTCATGCCGTACCGCTACCGCGAGAAGTTCGACAACTTCGCGAAGTACGGCCCGTTCGTCTTGCTCGCGGTCATCATGATCGCGCCGCTCCGCAACGTCTTCCTCTGGCCTGCGATGTGGTGCGCGGAGCACCTTTACTTGGCCCTGCGCTCCATCGTAGGCATCTAGCTCGCCATGGAGCAGGCCGGCTATCAGGTCGCCCTCGACGTCTTCGAGGGCCCGCTCGACCTGCTCCTCCACCTCGTGAAGAAGCACGAGCTGTCGATCCTGGACATCCCGATCGCGTTCGTCACCGAGAAGTACCTCGAGTACCTGGACGCGATGGCCGCGATGGACGTCGACGTCGCGGGCGAATATTTGTTGATGGCCGCGACGCTCTGCTACATCAAGTCGCGCGAGCTGCTTCCGCCGAGCAAGGAGCCGATCGACGAGGAGGCGGAGGCCGACGGCGAAGAGGTCGAGATCGATCCGCGCGCCGATCTGATCCGCCGGCTGCTCGAGTACCAGAAGTACAAGGAAGCGGCGCAGCAGCTGGGCCAGCGCCCGGTCGTGGGCCGGAACGTCTGGAGCCGCGGCGCGTCGAGCGAGGACGCCGTGAGCGAGGGCGTCGACCCGGACGCGATCGCGCCGCTCGCGACGTTCCCCGTCCACAAGCTGCTCGAGGCGTTCGACCGCGTGATGCGGCAGGCCAAGGTCAAGGTCACGCACAACGTGCTGATCGACCGCCTGAGCGTCGGGCAGAAGATCTCCGAGCTCACCGATCGGCTCGAGGCGGAGGGCCGGTTCACGTTCTCGTCGATGTTTGGGTTTTTGCGAGACGACGCGGCGCCGCGGTCGATGCTGGAGATCCGGCACGAGGCGGTGGTGACTTTTTTGGCGCTCTTGGAGATGGCGAAGCTGCGGCTGATCGCGCTGACGCAGGTCGAGGGCGACGAGGAGATCGTGATCGAGCGGTCGGGCGAGGATCTGCGGGCGCGCGTCGAGGCGTCGGTCCCGCGGGGGAACGACGAGTATCGGTA
>DATMCI010000269.1:0-65626 GCA_035558535.1 Kofleriaceae bacterium | reverse complement strand
GTCTCGGCGTCTTGGGACGAAACGCTCAAGGTGTGGGACCTCGAGAGCGGGCGTGAGCTTGCTGTCCTGCAAGGCCACGCCGGTAGGGTGACCGCGTGCGCGGTGACTCCAGGCGGACGGCACATGGTCTCGGCGTCTTGGGACGAAACGCTCAAGGTGTGGGACCTCGAGAGCGGGCGCGAACTGGCCGCCCTGCAAGACCATGCCTACAGGGTGACCGCGTGCGCGGTGACCCCGGATGGGCGGTGCGTGGTCTCAGCGTCTTGGGACAAAACGCTCAAGGTGTGGGACCTCGAGAGCGGGCGCGCGCTGACCACCCTGCAGGGCCACGCCGACAGGGTGACCGCGTGCGCGGTGACCCTGGACGGTCGGCGCGTGGTCTCCGCGTCGGAAGACAAAACGCTCAAAGTATGGGACCTCGAGAGCGGGCGCGCGCTGGCCACCCTCCAAGGCCACGCTTCCGAGGTGACCGCGTGCGCGGTGATCCCGGACGATCGGCGCGTGGTCTCGGCGTCTTGGGACAAAACGCTCAAAGTGTGGGATCTCGAGAGCGGGCGCGAACTGGCTACCCTGCAAGGCCACGCCTCCGAGGTGACCGCGTGCGCAGTGACCCCGGACGGTCGGCGCGTGGTCTCGGCGTCTTGGGACAAAACGCTCAAGGTGTGGGACCTCGAGAGTGGGCGCGAGCTAGCCACTCTGCAAGGCCACGCCCTCGAGGTGACCGCGTGCGAGGTGACCCCAGATGGTCGGCACGTGATCTCGGCCTCGCAGGACAAAACGCTCAAGCTCTGGGACCTCGAGACCGGCGTGTGCCTTCTCACCCATCGTGCCAACGCAGCCCTCTTCGCGGTCGCTGCGACCGAGACCACTATCATCGCCGGCGACGGTACCGGCGCCGTCTGGTTCCTCGACTGGCCGTCACCGAGTCGCCGCGAGCGCGCCACCCGCGGCAATAACGGCCCTGACAACCAGCGCACTCCCTCCCCGGACACCGAGCCCCGATCGCAGAGGTCACTGATGACGAAACACACCATCCTGTTTCTGGCTGCCAATCCGAGCGGGACTGATCCGCGCGCCCTCGATCGCGAGGCGCGAGCGATGCAGGGCGAGCTACAGCGCAGCGGCTTCCGGGACCGCTTCGAGCTCGTGACCCGGTGGGCGACCGAGCCGCTCGACTTGCTCCGCGAGCTACGCGCCCTCAAGCCGACGGTGGTCCACTTCAGCGGCCATGGCGGCCAGGACGGGCTGCTCTTCCAGGCGTCGAGTGGCGATGCCCGGATCGTCTCGCCCTCGGCGGTTGCGGAGGCGTTCGGTGCGGCGGGCGCTTCGGTCAAGCTGGTCGTCCTGAGCGCCTGCTACAGTGAGCCGCAGGCGAATGCGTTGCTCGCGCACGTCGACTGCGTCGTCGGGATGAGCGGCTCGCTCAGTGACGACGCGGCCCGCAGCTTCGCGATCGGCTTCTACGGTGGCCTGGGAGATCGCGAATCGGTCGCGGCGGCGTACAACCAGGGCTGCGCCGCGATCAGCCTGGAAGCGCCGCACGGCAGCGCTCGCCCGCAGCTCATGACTCGCCCCGGCGTCGACGCCGCCCGGCTCGTGCTGGCCGCGAGTCCTCCAGCGAGCCCGTCCGTTGCGAGCCCCGCGGCAGTCGCCGAGCGGAGCCCGCTCCTCGCAGGCATCGGGGGCCCCTCGGTGATTCCTCCTGCCGCATCACCCTCGAAGGTGGACATCGGCATCTTGACGATCCGTGATGACGAGTTTCGTGCCGTGCTCGGCGTGTTCCCGAGCAAAGCCGGGACCCACAAGGGCGCGAGCCGCGAGTACACGCTGCGCCATGCGGATGCCGGCAATGGCGAGCGTTACACCGTCGCCGTGTTGCGCCTGATCGAGCAAGGCCACGGAGAAGCCCAGGACGCCGCGAGGGACCTCATCGACGATCTCGCTCCGCGGCTCGTGCTCGTGGTCGGGATCGCCGGCGGCCTTCCCTCGGACGATGTGAAGCTCGGCGATGTCGTCATCTCGACGCGGATCCACGACTTCACGGTCGAAGCGCGAAAGGCCGGGCAGGAGCCCACGTATGCAGTCACGGGCGGCCCCATCGCCAAGGCGCTGGCGGCTGTCGTTGCCAACCTCGCGGCTCGAGAGGACGAGCTGGGGAACTGGACGGCCGACCTTCCGCCACAACCGCTGGTGACATGGACCGCGGAGGGGCGGCTCTACGGGCCGCCGGAATGGCAGAGTGAGCTGCGAGCCAAGCTGGAGCATCACCATGGAGCGGGCTCCACACCCCGCCCGCCCGTCTACGTTGCGGGGCCGATCGCATCGAGCGATCGACTGGTGAAGGATCCGGATCTGCCGACCGCTTGGCTGCAGGCCGCACGTGGCCTGCTTGCAATCGAGATGGAGTCCGGCGGTGTCTACCGCGCCGTTCGGGAGCGATGTCCGATGCTCGCGATCCGTGGCATCAGCGATATCGTCGGGCTCTCGCGAGCGGAGGCCTGGACGAAGTTCGCGTGCGCTTCGGCCGCAGCGTTCACCCGCGCGTTCCTGCGTACGCGCCCCATCTCGGTGGGTTCCTCGGCGCATGTAACCGCGGACCCCCCGTAGCTCCGCCTCCGACGCCGAGACCGGCGGGGCTGATCGATTTCACGGCGGAACGAGCGCGACACGCCCAGTTCGTTGGGCGCGAGGCGCTGCTTGCTCGACTCGATCAGCTGCTGGTCGAAGATCGCGTCGATCGCTGGGCCGTGGTGACCGGCGGGCCCGGGATGGGCAAGAGCGCGCTACTTGCCGTGTGGCTGGCGCGATGCGAGGCGGCCGGCGCCGTGGTGCCGCATCACTTCATTCGCCGCGGCGAGTACGACTGGGACGATCCGGCGAAGCTGGCCGGCTCGCTCGTGGCGCAGATCGAGGAGTGCTTCCCCGAGCAGCGCGAGCCGGAGGCCGATGCGCGCATGCACCCGGCGGCGCGGCTCGAGGCGACGCTCCGGCGCGTCTCGGAGCGCGTGCTGGCCCCGCGCGGCGAGCGGCTGGTCGTGCTGATCGATGGCCTCGACGAGTACGATCCACCCGCGAACACACCGGGCCGCGATCCGCTCGCGGCGTTCCTGCCCCGCGCGCTGCCACGTGGCGTGAGCCTCCTGTGCGCGTGCCGGCCGCGCCATCCGTACGTGGACATGCTCGCAGCCCGCGGCGCGGTGCAGCTCAATCTCGACGAGCGAGCCTTCGCGGCCGACAACGAAGCGACGGTGCGCGCGTTCTGGGAGCAGAGCGCGCCGGAGCTTGGCCTCGATGCGGGGTTTGTCTCCGAGGCCGTTGCCAGCGCGGAGGGCAACCTGCAGCACGCCGCGATGCTGCGCCAGCATCTGGCGGGGTTGTCCCCGGAGCAGCGCCGCGTTGAGCGCATTCCGCACGGCCTCGCGGCGTTGCTTGCGAGCGCGTGGGAGCGGGTCGCGACCGATCCGGCCGTCATCGACGGTCTCGGCCTCCTGTGCGCCGCGCGGGAGGCGCTCACGCTCGACGAACTGGGCGCCTTGGCCGGCTGGACCGGCGAGCTGCCGCGACGGGCGTTCCTGCGTGGCGCGCGCGAGCTCCTCATCGAGAGCCGGCGCGACGGCGCCGTGGTCGAGTACCGGCTGCACCACGATTCGATCCGTGGGCAGATCGCCGAGGCGATCGGCCCGGCCGCGCTGCGCGAACATCACCGCGCGCTGGCGCAGAAGCTGGCGGCCTGGCCACTTCCTGCGGAGCCAACGGCGCGGCGGTATTCGCTGCGCCATGCGCTGCTCCATCGCGTCGAGGCGGGTGATTGGGCGGGTGCCTGGCGCCTGGCCGGCGACATGGCCTTCCTGGAGGTGAAGTGCCGCGAACTCGGCGCGCACGAAGCCGAGACCGACGTGGCGCGGGCGGCGGAGCGCTGCCGCGCGAGCGGCGATGAGGCGCTCCGCAGGCGATTCGATGATCTGGCCCGCGCGCTCGGTCGCGAGTCGCACTGGTTGCGAGCCGCGCCGGAGGCGATGGCGGCGCTCGTGTGGAACCGGCTGCGGCAATCGGGATGGGACGCAGGGGAGATCGATCGACAGTTGCAGGTTCCGGCCGGAGCGACGTTCCTGCGCGTGCGGCACCTGGCGACGCGCGAGAGCCCCGCGCTGGTGCGCGATCTCGCCGGCCATTCGGGTTCGGTGCAGGCGTGCGCAGTGACGGCGGATGGCCGGCGCGTGGTCTCGGCGTCGTCTGACCACACGCTGAAGGTGTGGGACCTCGACTCCGGGCGCGAGCTGGCCACCCTGCAAGGCCACGCCTTCTTTGTGACCGCGTGCGCGGTGACCCCGGACGGCGCGCGCGTGGTCTCGGCGTCGTATGACCACACGCTCAAGGTCTGGGACCTCGAGCGAGGGCGCGAGCTGGCCACTCTGCAAGGCCATGCCGACATTGTGACCGCGTGCGCGGTGACGCCGGACGGTCGGCGCGTGGTCTCGGCGTCGTTTGACCGAACGCTCAAGGTCTGGGACCTCGAGCGAGGGCGCGAGCTGGCCACCCTGCAAGGCCACGCTCACTGGGTGACTGCGTGCGCAGTGACGCCGGACGGTCGGCGCGTGGTCTCGGCGTCGTTTGACAAAACGCTCAAGGTCTGGGACCGCGAGACGGGGCGCGAGCTAGCCACTCTGCAGGGCCACGCCGACAGGGTGACCGCGTGCGCGGTGACGCCGGACGGCGGGCGTGTGGTCTCGGCGTCATATGACAAAACGCTCAAGGTATGGGGCTTCGACTCCGGGCACGAACTGGCCAGCCTGCAAGGCCACGCCGGCTATGTGACCGCGTGCGCAGTGACGCCGGACGGCCGGCGCGTGATCTCGGCGTCGGAGGATAAAACGCTCAAGATCTGGAACCTCGAGAGTGGGCGTGAGCTGGCTACCCTGCAAGGCCACGCCGAAAGGATAAATGCGTGCGCGGTGATGCCGGACGGCCGGCGCGTGGTCTCGGCGTCGGCGGACAAAACGCTCAAGGTCTGGGACCTCGACTCCGGGCGCGAGCAGGCCGCCCTGCAAGGCCACGCCGAAAGGATGAATGCGTGCGCGGTGACGCCGGACGGCCGGCGCGTAATCTCGGCGTCGGCGGACGAAACGCTCAAGGTCTGGGACCTCGAGAGTGGGCGCGAGCTGACCACCCTGCAAGGTCACGCCCACTGGGTGACCGCGTGCGCGCTGACGCCGGACGGCGCGCGCGTGGTATCGGCGTCGTTTGACCAAACGTTGAAGGTGTGGGACCTCAACTCCGGGCGCGAGCTGGCTACCCTGCAAGGCCACGCCGATAGGGTGACCGCGTGCGCGGTGACCCCGGACGGCCGGCGCGTGGTCTCGGCGTCGTATGATCAGACGCTGAAGGTGTGGGACCTCGACTCCGGGCGCGAACTGGCCATCCTGCAAGGCCACGCCGATATTGTGACCGCGTGCGCGGTGAGGCCGGACGGCCGGCGCGTGGTCTCGGCGTCAGAGGACCAAACGCTGAAGGTGTGGGACCTCGACTCCGGGCACGAGCTGGCCACCCTGCAAGGTCACGTCGACATTGTGACCGCGTGCGCGGTGACCCCCGACGGCCGGCGCGTGGTTTCGGCGTCGTTTGACCAAACGCTCAAGGTCTGGGACCTCGAGACTGGGCGCGAGCTGGCCACCCTGCAAGGCCACGCCAGGAGGGTGACCGCGTGCGCGGTGACCCCGGACGGCGGGCGCGTGATCTCGGCGTCTTATGACCAAACGCTCAAGGTCTGGGACCTTCAGACCGGAGCGAGTCTCCTCACCCATTGTGCCAACGCCGCCTTCTCCGCGGTCACTGCGACCGCGACCACCATCATCGCCGGCGACGCCACCGGTGCCGTCTGGTTTCTAAAATTGGCCTGACGGGTTCGTGCACGTCGCCGCCGAGCCCGCGACCGGGCCCACCATCGCGCCAAAGCTCTGAGGCCGCGACCGCGGTCGAGCGCCGTACCCAATGCGCGCAGCGCGCGCGGGGCGCTTGCGCCGCTAATACCGCCCTGGCCGCGGCGCGGCGAGACTCGGCGACAGCTGCCACAGCCGGTGGAGCTCGAGGTACGGCAGGCTCCCCAGGAGCATGCTCGTGATGCGGCCCATCGCGAGCTGCCTGCCCTCGAGCGCCGAGAGCAACTGCGCGAAACTGCTTGCTCGGCTCCGGATGAGTACTTGCTGCGGCGGCATCGGATGGCGCTGCGGCGGCATGGAATGGCGCCGCAGCAGCATGGGATGGCGCTGCGGCGGCATGAAATGGCGATCGCAGCGCCATAGGACGCCGCTGCAACGGCATGGGATGGCGCCGGCTTTGCCTCTAAACCTAGCGCTGCCTCAAAACCGGACGCGCTGATCCAGAAGTCGGAGGACGCGGATCCTCCGCCTCCCTGTTGCAGGTATCGCGAACCCAGTCGCTGAGGCCCTTCTCGTTCTTGCCGGCCGCGCGCTCCCACTCCCTGCGCTCGGTGTCGGTCACGCGGATCGTGAGCCCCTTGGCTGGCTCGCCGCGCTTCGGCTTTCGCCCTGTCCCGCCGCTGGGCCATCCGGTGCCGCGCGCCTCGGAGGCTGGCACCTCCTCCGCGCTTACTTCGCTGCCGCTCGGTTATGTGCATCTATTTGTAATTGTTACATATTTCAGATGGCAACCTGAGCATTGGAGCTTCATCTTCCTGAAGCGAGTGCATAAAAATCTCGAATCGAGAAGTTAATTTTCCTTTGGGTCGGTTAATGTTCTCGAATGTACGATCGCCGCCGCCTCGAGACCGCGCTTCAAGCGCTCGGTGAACTCCTCGCAGATCAAGGTCACTCACACCGGGTCGTCGCGATCGGCGGCGGCGCGCTCTCGATGATGGGCCTCGTGGAGCGTTCTACGGAGGATCTCGATCTCGTCGGGGTCCTCGAGGGCGACACGCTGCAGTCTGCCGAGCCTCTTCCATCGACTCTAGTGGAGGCGATCTCCGACGTCGCGAAGCTACACGGGCTCCAGCCGAAGTGGATGAACAACGGCCCGACGAGCTTGCTTGTGCACGGCCTCCCCGAGGGCTTTCTCGATCGCTGCACCCCACGCACGTACGGCGGTCTGACGGTGTTGTTCGCGAGCCGCTTCGATCAGATCCACCTGAAGCTCCTCGCGAGCAATCGTCTCAACGACAAGCACCACGCCGACCTTCGACGATTGCAGCCTACCCGAGAGGATCTCCTCGCCGCCGCCTCGTGGGCTCGAACTCAGGCGGTTGGCGAGGTCTTCGAGATGGAGCTTCGCAGGACCCTCGCGAGCTTCGGCGTGGAGTTCGCAGATGGCTAAACCGTTGGTCGAGCAATGCATAGAACTCGCGTGGAGCCAGTGGGCCGCGCTCGGCATCTCGGGAAGTGGCGTGCTGGTCCCCAAACACGAGGTCGATCTCGAGGCGGCGATCGCCTTCGCGCCTTGCCTCGAAGATCTCGATCCGCGCCTCTACGCCGAGGTTCTCGACTGGTGCATTCACTTCGCGCGCGATTTCACGTCGGTGTCCGTGCTTAAGCAGGTGCTGCGCAGGTTCACTCCCGAGCATCGCGCCTCGTTCGAACGCTTCGCCGCGATCGTCAATGCCCAGGGAGGCACCAAGTGGCCGACCAGCGAGCGGCCTCGCGCGTTCACGCCCAGCAATAAATCGACATGCAGACTCGATAGTCCTGCGTCAGTCGGACTCCGGGCACGCAAGGCATTCGGCATCAGTGCACGCGCTGACATCCTCGTCGGTCTTGCGCTCGTACCGCTATCACCACAGATTCAGTGGACGCACGTCAACTACTTGCTGGGTCTGGGATATACGAAACGGAATCTCAGCGAGGCGCTCAACGATCTCCACGCAGGCGGGATACTCGGCACAATGCGTTTCGGCAATACGATCCGCTACGCGCTGATCAAATCCGAACCGTTGCGAGCGCTCCTCGCGCCTCTTCCGGAGGGTCCTGGTCAACCATGGGCGCAGCTCCTCGCAATCGCCGCCTCGTTGATCGACATCGATCGCCGGACACGCGGAAAATCAGCGACTACGCGAGCTGTAGAGGTTCGTAAGTTCCTCGAACAACAGCGTCCGCTCCTCGAGAGCGTCCGGATCCTGTTTCCCGAGTTGGGGACCGGCGACCCGTGGCCCAAGCTCGACGCCTGGATGGAGCCGATGCTTCGTCCATGACCCGCATGTGGCGCCGTCGGCTGTAACGCGCCGCCCCGGACTCTTAAGAGGTCTGGATAGGCAACGCGGCAAGCTGCCTCAAAAACCCCGCCCGCTGCCTCAAAAGTCGGCGCTCCGAGGAGGTTTCGAGGCAAAGCCGGATGGCGCCGCGGCGGCATGGGATGGCGCTACGGCGGCATGGGATGGCGATCGCAACGGCATAGGACGCCGCTGCGGCGGCATGAGATGGCGATCGCGGTGGCATGGGATGGCGCCACGGCGGCATGAGATGGCGATCGCGGTGGCATGGGATGGCGCCGTGGCGCATGGGGTAGCGATCGCAACGGCATGAGACGCCGCCGCGGCGGCATGGGATGGCGATCGCGGACCTCCCCCTGCGCTCGACCCGCCGAGCGCGACTCTCGGCGAAATCAAGTTGGAGGGTGCCGCCGAGCGTGACTCTCGGCGAAATCAAGTTGGAGTGGTCGACTCAGGGAGCGCACCCATCGCGAGCGGCCCGCCCTCGAGCGCCGAGAGCAGGAGCGCCGGCAGCACCGGATCCAGCTTGGGGGTGGCGCTCCACGAGTGCGTCGCTCGCGACCGTCAGCGTGCCCTCGGCGTCAGCCTCGCCGAGCAGCTCGTCGAGTAGCCCCGCGCTCCTCATCGGTGGCGGCCAGCCGCAGGGGCGGGCGCGCCACGTCGCACAGCATTGCTGTCGGCCGGGAACTGCGTGCACTCCGGGACTGATTGACGGAGCTCGGCAACACTCACGTCGGGATGGAGAGCACCGGCGTGTACTGGCTGCCCGTACTCCGGGTCCTCGAAGGCAGCTTCGAGATCATCATTGGCAACGCGCAGTACATCAAGAACGGGCCGGATCGAAAGACTGACGTTAACTGGCCTCAAGGTGCTGACCTACTGGGACGGGCAGCACATGCACCAGATCCTGCACATTGCGCGTGCGAACTGACCACGGGCGCCGAGGCTCGGCGCGTCAGGTGAGCACCGCGACGAGGGTCTTCGCGCCGAGGACGTTCTCGATCCAGCAATCGAGCGTCGCGGCATCCGTGTACGCCTCGATCCGCGCGCGCTCCTCGGCGGTGGGCAGGAGGCCCGCGCGCGCGAGGAGGCGGAGCAGCGAGGCGCGCTTGCCCGTGATCTCGCCCTCGATCTTGCCTTCGATCTCGCCCTCGATCTTGCCCTCGGCTCTCGTCACCGTGAGCGCGCCGCGCGCATCCTGCTCGGCCATCTTCGCCCGATCGTACGCGTCCCACTCCGCAGGCGTGAACGTCGCCGTCCGCGCCACCTCGAGCGCCTCGCGGAATGGCCCGGCCGACAGCGCCGACGGGATCATGTCGAGGTCCTTCGCCTCGCGAAAGAAGTAGGCCCATTTGTCGACGAGCGTTTCGGGCGAGGCCACGTCCTCGTACTTGGGCAGCTCAAGGAACACGTACTGCACTTGCGGCAGCCCGCGCTCGTCGCTGTGCTGCTCCTGCATGCGCCACCGGCTCAGCATCGGCACCTTGAACCGGCCGTGCGAGTTTCGATCAGGCCACAGGTTGAAGTTGCAGATCGTCACGCCGACCACGTCGCACAGGGCCGGGTACTCGTCCGCGTTGCGGAGCTGCATCACGTACGCCTTGCTGGCGTTGTAGACGACGCGCTTCTCGAAGCCCCTCGACCTTGAGGACCTGCATTTCGACAACGAACCTCCGGCCAGTGGCATCGGTGCACTTGACGTCGACGATCGAAAGCTTGAGCTCCGGCAGATCGACGTGCTGCTCGGCCGGCAGGTGCTGGAGCTCGACGATGCAGCGGTCGTCCTCCAGCTCGAGGAGGTGGTTGAGCAACGCGGCGAGCAGCGGCTTGCGTGCCTCGGCGCCGAAGATCCGCTCGAACACGAAGTCGGTCTTGGGGTCAGCGAACGTGGGCAGCATGGACGTTTCTGACGCACGGCATCTAACGCAACGCGCCCTCATTGTATAGCTGGCGCCTTCGCGGGCGTCACCCGCGTTCACGCGTGGGCTGCGCGAGCGTTTATTTCAGGCTAGCGGTGCGCGGCGCCTTGATACGCCCTAATACGCCCTGATACCGGCCTAATACCGGCCTAATACCGCCCCGGCCGCGGCGCGGCGACCGACTCGGCGACGAGCTGCCACAGCCGGTGCAGCTCGAGATACGGCAGGCTCCCCAGGAGCATGCTCGTGACCCGGCCCATCGCGAGCGGGCCGCCCTCGAGCGCCGAGAGCAGGAGCGCCGGCAGCACCGGATCCAGCTCGGGGTGGCGCTCGACGAGCGCGTCGCTCGCGACCGCCAGCGCGCCCTCGGCGTCGGCCTCGCCGAGCAGCTCGTCGATGAGCCCGCGCTCCTCGGCGGTGGCGGCGAGCTGCAGGAGCGGGCGCGCCACGTCGCACAGCGCGCGCCCCCACGTCGGATCCGGCGTCACCGGCAGGCCGTGGCACAGATACAAAGTCCCGGTGAGCGACAGGCGCAGCCGGGCCGCCGTGACGTCACCGTGCACGATGCCGGCCTCGTGGAGGTGCGAGACGCGCTCGCAGGCGTCGTGGAACATCGCGAGCGCCACCGGCCAGGGCAGGGGCGCGCCGCGTCGGTGGAGCACCGCCGCCAGGTGATCGACGCCGATGCCCTCGATCAGCTCCGTCACCAAAAAGCCGTGCGCGCCGTGCGCGCCGACGTCGTACAGCTGCTCGACGCCGCGGTGGTTGATCGCCGCGCGCCGCCGGATGGCCCCGACCACCGCGTCGTCCAGGAGCTCGCGCGGGAACCGGCGCAGGAACACGAGCCGCGTGAAGCCGGCCAGGCCCTCGTGCATCGCCACGAAGCACTCGTCGCCGGGGCCCGCCGGGATCCGCGCCCGCAGCCGGTACGTGCCGCACCGCTCGTCGAGCTCGTCGTCGTGATCGAGCCGGCGGAGCTGGTGCGCGGCGAGCTCCTCGTAGCCCGGCGCGCCCAGCCGCATCAGATCGGACACGCCGCGATGGTACGCGCCGGCGGGCCGGTTCGCACCCCGCGCTTACGCCTGGTACAGCCAGACGCGCAGGAGCGACAGCAGCTGATCGGAGTCGACCGGCTTCGTGATGTAGTCCGACGCGCCGGCCTCGAGGCACTTCTCGCGATCGCCCTTCATCGCCTTCGCGGTCAGCGCGATGACGGGCAGGTCGCGCCACTCGGGCCGCTCGCGGATCCGCCGCAGCGCCTCGTAGCCGTCCATCTCGGGCATCATGATGTCCATCAGCACCACGTCGATGTTCGGATCGCCCTCGAGCTTGGTGAGCGCGCGGCGGCCGTTCTCGGCGTACTGGACGTGCATCTTGTGGCCCTCGAGCAGCGACGTCAGCGCGAAGATGTTGCGCAGATCGTCGTCGACGATGAGCACGTTGCGCTCGGCGAGCTGCGGATCGCTCTTGGCGATCCGGCGCAGCACGCGCTGCTTGCGCTCCGGCAGGTTGGCCTCGACGCGGTGCAGGAACATCGCGGTCTCGTCGAGCAGCCGCTCCATCGTGGTGACGTCCTTGATGATCACCGTCTGGGCGAGGCCGTGCAGGCGCGCCTTGTCCTCGTCGGTGAGCTCGCGGCCCGTGTACACGATGACCGGCAGCCGGCGGTGCCGCGGATCGGCCTTGATCCGCTCGATCAGCTCGAAGCCGGACATCCCGGGCAGCCGCAGATCGAGCACCACGCAGTCGTAGGTCTTGTCCTGCAGGGACTGCAGCGCGCCCTCGCCGGACGCCACCGTCGTGGTCTGCACGTCGCCGTCGCCGATGAGGTCGCTGATCGCCTGGCTCTGCACCGGATCGTCCTCGACGACGAGCAGCTGCTTGACGCGCTTCTCGACGAACTCGCGGACGCTCTGCAGGCCCTCGATCAGGTCGTCCTGGGTGACCGGCTTCTGGAGGAACCCGAGCGCGCCGTTCTGCAGGCTGCGGCGCTCCTCGTCGAGCCCCGACACCACGTGCACCGGGATGTGCCGCGTGACCGGATCGTGCTTCAGCCGGTCGAGGAGCACCCAGCCGTCGATGTCCGGCAGCCGGAGATCCAAGGTCACGGCGTCCGGCTTGATCGTGCGCGCGAGCTCGAGGCCGTGCAGGCCGCTCGTCGCGACCACGCCCTTGAAGCCGGACTGGCGCCCCATCTCGAGGAGCGTCAGCGCGAACGTGACGTCGTCCTCGATCACGAGCAGCACGCGGTCGCCCGGCTCGAGCGTCGCGTAGTCATCGGGGATCGTCCGCGACAGCGCCGTCGCGATCGGCTCCTTGTGCACGAGCTCGCCGGTGCTCGTGCGCCCGGTGACCTCGTGCTCGCCCGCTGGCGCGTCCCGGCCCGCCTCGAGGGCTGCCGGGCCCGCCGGGGCCGCGCTCGAGCTCGAGCTCGGCGCCGCGCCCGCGCTCGAGCTCGCGATCAGCCCCGGGCCCGAGGACAGGGCCGAGAGCGTGGAGAGGGCAGACGTCGGCGGGATCGTCACGCGCGGCGGCTGCACCACGCGGCCATCGCGGATCTCGCGGGTCTGCGCCTTGTACGCCGTGGGCACGTACAGCGTGAACGTGCTGCCGCGGCTCGGCGCGCTCTCGACGCGCAGGTCGCCGCCGAGCAGGCCCGCGATCTCGCGCGAGATCGCCAGGCCCAGGCCCGTGCCGCCGTACTTCCGGGAGGTCGAGCCGTCCGCCTGCTGGAACGCCTCGAAGATCAGCCGCTGCTTGTCCTTCGGGATGCCGATGCCGGTGTCGGACACCGCGAACGCGATGACGTCGAGCGCCGGCCGGTAGATCCGGAGGTGGACGCGGCCCCTCTCGGTGAACTTGATCGCGTTCGAGAGCAGATTGCGCAGCACCTGGCGCAGCCGGACGTCGTCGGTGTCGATCGACGCGGGCAGCTCGTTGTCGAGCTCGATCGCGAATGAGAGCCCCTTCTCCTCGGCCACCTGGCGGAACGTCTGATCGACGTAGTCGCGGAGGTTGCCGAACCGCACCTGCGTGATCTCGACCGACATCGTGCCGGACTCGATCTTCGCGAGGTCGAGGATCTCGTTGATGAGCGTCATCAGATCCGTGCCCGCCTGCCGGATCGTGTCGGCGTAGCGGATCTGCTTGTCCGTCAGGTTGCCCTCGGCGTTGTCGGCGAGCTGCCGGCTCAGGATGAGCAGCGAGTTGAGCGGCGTGCGCAGCTCGTGCGACATGTTCGCGAGGAACTGCGACTTGTACTTCGACGTCAGCGCGAGCTGCTCCGCCTTCTCCTCGAGCTCCTGGCGCGCGAGCTCGACCTGCTTGTTCTTCTTCTCGACCTCCGCCTTCTGCTCGGTGAGCTGGATCGCCTTCTCCTCGAGCTCCTCGTTCGTCTGCTGCAGCTCCTCCTGCTGGCTGCGCAGCTCCTCGGTCAGGCTCTGCGACTGCCGCAGGAGCTCGTCGGTGCGCATCGTGGCCTCGATGGTCGCGATGACGATGCCGAGCGACTCGAGCATCTGATCGAGGAACGCGAGCTGGATGCCGCTGAACTTCTCGAACGACGCCAGCTCGATGACGCCCTTGACCTCGCCCTCGAACAGGATCGGGACGACGACGATCGCGTGCGGCGGCGCCTCGCCCAGGGCCGACGAGATCTGGATGTAGTCCGCCGGGACCTTCGTCAGGACGATGCGCTTGCCCTCGAGCGCCGCCTGGCCGACGAGCCCCTGGCCGAACCGCCACGTGTTCGAGACGTTCTTGCGCTCCTGGTACGCGTACGACGCGAACAGCCGCAGGAACGGCCCCTCGTCGTCGGTCTCGGTCATGTAGAACGCGCCGTGGTGCGCGTTCACGAGCGGCGCCAGCTCGTTCAGGATCTGGCGCGCCACCGTCAGGAGGTCGCGCTGGCCCTGCAGCATGCGGGTGAACCGCGCGACGTTCGTCTTGAGCCAGTCCTGCTCCTGGTTGACCTTCGTGGTCTCCGCCAGGGTGCGGATCATCTGGTTCACCGTGTCCTTGAGCTGCGCGATCTCGCCGCGCGCCTCGACGGTGATCGACCGCGTCAGGTCGCCCTGCGTCACCGCGGTGGCGACGTCGCGGATCGCGCGGACCTGGCCGGTCAAGTTGCCGGCCAGCTCGTTCACGTTGTTCGTGAGGTCGCGCCACACGCCCGCGGCGCCCGGCACGTCCGCCTGGCCGCCGAGGCGCCCGTCGACGCCGACGTCGCGCGCCACGCCCGTCACCTGCTCGGCGAACGTCGACAAGGTGTCGATCATGCCGTTGATCGTCTCGACGAGCGTCGCGATCTCGCCGCGCGCCGTGAGCGACAGCTTGCGCTCGAGGTCGCCGTTGGCGACCGCGGTCACGACCGTCGCGATGCCGCGCACCTGCTCGGTCAGGTTTCTGGCCATCAGGTTCACGTTGTCCGTCAGCTCGCGCCACGTGCCCGACACGCCGCGCACCTCGGCCTGGCCGCCGAGCACGCCGTCGATGCCGACCTCGCGGGCGACGCGCGTCACCTCGGACGCGAACGAACCGAGCTGATCGACCATCGTGTTGATCGTGTTCTTCAGCTGGAGCAGCTCGCCGCGCACCTCGACGGTGATCTTGCGGGTCAGGTCGCCGTTCGCGACCGCGGTCGTCACCTCGGCGATGTCGCGCACCTGGTTCGTCAGGTTCGACGCCATCTGGTTGACGTTGTCGGTCAGCTCCTTCCACGTGCCGGCGACGCCGCGCACGGCGGCCTGGCCGCCGAGCTTGCCCTCGACGCCGACGTCGCGCGCGACGCGCGTCACCTCGTCGGCGAACGACGACAGCGTGTCGACCATCGTGTTGATGACGTTCTTGAGGTCGAGCAGCTCGCCGCGCACCTCGACGGAGATCTTGCGCGTCATGTCGCCGCGCGCGATCGCCGTGGCGACGGCGGAGATGTCGCGGACCTGGTTCGTCAGGTTCGACGCCATCTGGTTGACGTTGTCGGTCAGCTCCTTCCACGTGCCGCGGACGCCCTCGACGGAGGCCTGGCCGCCGAGCTTGCCCTCGGTGCCGACCTCGCGCGCCACCCGCGTCACCTGGTCGGCGAACGCCGAGAGCTGATCGACCATCGTGTTGATCGTGTTCTTGAGCTCGAGGATCTCGCCGCGCGCGTCGACGACGATCTTCTGCTGCAGGTCGCCGTTGGCGATCGCGGTGGCGACCTTCGCGATGTTGCGCACCTGGTCGGTCAGGTTCGCGGCCATCGAGTTGACCGCGTCGGTCAGGTTGCGCCACGTGCCGAGCACGCCGCGCACGTCCGCCTGGCCGCCGAGCCGGCCCTCGATGCCGACGTCGCGCGCGAGCCGCGTCACCTGGTCGGCGAAGCTCGAGAGCTGATCGACCATGATGTTGACGGTGTTCTTGAGCTCGAGGATCTCGCCCTTGGCGTCGACGGTGATCTTGCGGGTCAGGTCACCGCGCGCGACCGACGTGGTCACCTCGGCGATGTCGCGCACCTGGTTCGTCAGGTTCGACGCCATCTGGTTGACGTTGTCGGTCAGCTCCTTCCACGTGCCGCGGACGCCCTCGACGGAGGCCTGGCCGCCCAGGCGCCCCTCGGTGCCGACCTCGCGGGCGACGCGCGTCACCTCGGACGCGAACGCGTTCAGCTGATCGACCATCGTGTTGAGCGTCGCCTTGAGGTCGAGCACCTCGCCGCGCGCGTCGACGGTGATCTTGCGCGACAGGTCGCCCGCGGCGACCGCGCGCGCCACGTCGGCGATGTTGCGCACCTGGTCGGTCAGGTTCGACGCCATCGAGTTGACGTTGTCGGTCAGCTCCTTCCAGGTGCCCGAGACGTCGCGCACCTGCGCCTGACCGCCGAGCACGCCCTCGGTGCCGACCTCGCGGGCGACGCGCGTCACCTCGGACGCGAACGCGTTCAGCTGATCGACCATCGTGTTGATCGTGTTCTTCAGCGTGACGAGCTCGCCGCGCGCCTCGACGGTGATCTTGCGGGTCAGGTCGCCGTTGGCGACCGCGGTCGTCACCTCGGCGATGTCGCGGACCTGGTTCGTCAGGTTCTTCGCCATCTGGTTGACGTTGTCCGTCAGCTCCTTCCAGATGCCGGAGACGTCCTTCACGTCCGCGGTCACGCCGAGCGTGCCCTCGGTGCCGACGAGGCGGGCGACGCGCGTCACCTCGGCGGAGAACCGGTTCAGCTTGTCGACCGTGGCGTTGATCGTGTTCTTGAGCGCGAGGATCTCGCCGCGCGCGTCGACGCCGATCTTCCTCGACAGGTCGCCGTCCGCGATCGCGGTCACGACCTCGGCGATGTTGCGCACCTGCGACGTCAGGTTCGACGCCATGCCGTTGACGTTCTGGGTCAGCTCGCGCCACACGCCGGACACGTCGGCGACCTCGGCCTGGCCGCCGAGCACGCCCTCGGTGCCGACCTCGCGGGCGACGCGCGTCACCTCGGCGGCGAACGACGACAGCTGATCGACCATCGTGTTGAGCGTGTTCTTGAGCGAGAGGATCTCGCCCTTGGCCTCGACGGTGATCTTCTTCGACAGGTCACCGGCGGCGACGGCGCTCGTCACCTCGGTGATGTTGCGGACCTGGAACGTGAGGTTGTTCGCCATCGAGTTGACCGACTCGGTCAGCTCGCGCCACACGCCGGACACACCGCGCACCGTCGCCTGACCGCCGAGGCGGCCCTCGGTGCCGACCTCGCGGGCGACGCGCGTCACCTCGTTGGCGAACGCGCGGAGCTGCTCGACGAGCGTGTTGATCGTGTTCTTCAGCTCGAGGATCTCGCCCTTGACGTCGATCGTGATCGTCTTCGTCAGGTCGCCCTGCGCGATCGCCGTCGTGACGCGCGCGATCTCGCGCACCTGCGACGTCAGGTTCGACGCCATCAGGTTCACCGAGTCGGTCAGGTCCTTCCACACGCCGGACACGCCCTGCACGCGCGCCTGCGCGCCGAGCTTGCCCTCGCCGCCGACCTCCTGCGCGACGCGCGTCACCTCGGAGCCGAACTGCGAGAGCCGGGCGACCATGCCGTTCACGATGCGCGCGTGGCGGAGGAACTCGCCGCGCCGCGGCCCGGTGCCGCCGTCCTCGATCTCCATCGTCTGCTCGAGGTCGCCGCGGGCCACGGCGGTGACGACGCGCGCGATCTCGTTGGCGTGCCCCGTCAGGTCTTGCACGACCTCGTTGACCGCGGAGATGTACTCGGCCCAGCCGCCGGTCGTGTTGAGGCGGCGCATGCGCTTGCCGGCCTGGCCCTCCTTGCCGACGGCGCGCGAGACGTCGTTCGCCTCGTCGCGGATCGTCTTCACCATCTCGACCAGCTCGTTGAACGTCTCGGCGATCTGGCCGTCGACGCCGACCAGGTCCTCGCGCATGCGGGCCGAGAAGTCGCCGCGCTTGAACGCGCGCAGCGCCGACAGGATGTGGCGGTGATCGAGCACCGGCGCCGCCGGCACGTACGGCAGCGTGGAGCCGCTCGGGTTCCCGTTGCCGCTTGCCTTGGTGGGCCCGTTGCCGTTTGACTTGGCGGGCCCGCTGCCGCTGCTACCGTCGGCGGCGGTGCGTGCCTTGCGACTGCTCTTCCTCGTGCTCGTGTCGAGCGTGCTCATGATTCCCCCCGATTGCCGTACAGCGCGCTCAGGATTTGATCCGCGCTCGCAGGTTTGACGATGTGCGCGTCGAACCCCGCCTCGAAGGCGGCGGTCCGGTCGCTGGCCTGGCCATACCCCGTCATCGCGATCAGGCGCGGCCGCGTGCCGGCCAGCTTCGCGCGCACCTGCCGCGCCACCTCGTAGCCATCCATGTCTGGGAGCCCGATGTCGATCAGCGCGACGTCGGGCTTCTGCTTGCAGATGAGCTCGACCGCGGCTGGCCCGTCCTCGACGATCGTGACCTCGTGGCCGCGCAGCCGCAGGAGATCGGCGACGAGCTCGCGCAGATCCGGGGCATCGTCGCACACGACCGCGCGCAGCGGCGGCCCCGCCGCCTCGGCGTCGGTGCCGAGCGGATCTGCGGCGGCCGTCAGGACGGCGCTCTTGCGGGCCGCGGCGCGATCGGAGAGCTCCAGCAAGATCTCGAACGTGCTGCCGCGGCCTGGCCCCGGGCTCGACGCGCGCACGGAGCCGCCGTGCATCTCGACGAGCCGCTTCACGAGGCCCAGGCCCAGGCCCAGGCCGCCCGCGCCGTCGGACGTCGTTCGCTCCTGGACGAACATGTTGAAGATCGTGGGCACGAGATCCGCCGGGATGCCGCGGCCGTTGTCGGTGACGCGGATGAAGCCATGGGTGCCTTTGGTGTCGCCTTTGGTGTCGCCCTCGGTGCCGCCCTCGGTGCCCCACTCGACGCGGACCTTGCCGCCCGGCTCGGTGTACTTCGCGGCGTTCTGGACCAGGTTGCAGACCACCTGCACGAGGCGCACGGGGTCGCCGTTGACGACCGCTGGCGCGCTGCCGCCGACGATCTCGAGCTTGTGCTTGCGCGCCTCGATCGCGGGCGTGCACGCCTGCGTCGCCTCGTCGACGATCGAGGCGAGCGTGACCTGCTCGCGCCGCAGCTCGAGCTTGCCGGCGTTGAGGCGCGCGATGTCGAGCAGGTCGTCGACGAGGCGCGTGATGTGGTGGACCTGGCGCTGGATGATCCCGCGGATGCGTGGCGGCACTGGCGCGTCTGGATCGTGCTCGAGGACCTCGACCGCCGTTTGCAATGGCTGGAGCGGGTTGCGCAGCTCGTGCGAGAGGATCGCGAGGAACTCGTCCTTGCGGCGGTCCGTCTCCTCGAGCTGCTGCATCTGCCGCTCGAGCGCCACGGCCTCGTACTTGCGGCGCTGCTCCTCGAGCTCGCGCTCGTAGACCCGCGTCTGGGCGCGGCGCAGCTCCTCGGCCTTCTCCGCCAGCTCGATCGTTCGCTCCTGGAGCTGGACGAACACCGTCGCCTTGGCGCGCAGCACCTCGGGCCGGATCGGCTTCATCAGGAAGTCGAACGCGCCCAGCTCGTAGCCGCGCAGCACGGCGTCGTCCTGCCACGACAGGCCCGTGATGAAGATGATCGGCGTCGCGCGGTTGCGCTCGCGCGAGCGGACGAGCTTCGCCGTCTCGAAGCCGTCCATGCCGGGCATCATGACGTCGAGGATGATCAGCGCGAAGTCTTGCTCGAGCAGGCGCGCGAGCGCCTCGACGCCGGAGTGCGCCAGGACGAGCGTGCGGCCCAGCGGCGCGAGCGCCGCCTCGATCGCGATGAGGTTCGCCTTGTTGTCGTCGACGACGAGGATGTCGCGGGCGTACGTGATCGGTGGACCGCTCGCGTCCTCGTCGGAGAGCTCGAAGGGGAGATCTGTAGGCCCGCCGTTGGTTTGCATTGGGTCCACTCGAACGCAGGGTTCTAGCGCGGCCCTCTACAACAGAGCTACCGCCCCAGAACGGCGGCACCGTGCTCGTGCACGTCACATGCCGCCGATCGAGGCCCCCGACCCGATGGTCATTCAGCTAGTTGCGCACTGTGCGCGCGCGATTACGCACGGTGAGCGATTCCGCTCGGAAGGGATGAGCGCTGATGCTCAGCAGGGCGGGGTGAGGTCACGTCCGCCGAAGAACTCGTCGATCAGGGCCTTCCAGGTGCGCGCGTTCTCCGGCGGGCCGCACTTGAAGGCGCGCCGCAAGAGCTTGCCCGTCGCGAGCATCTGCGACTGCTCCTTCCAGTAGCGGACGGCGAGCTCGGCGGCGTACTCGTGGACCGGATCGCCGTTGTTCTGCTGGAACGCGTAGTAGAGGCCGCCGCGGACCTTCGTCTCGTTCGGCGCGTACGGCGCGAGGCAGGCATTGGTCAGCTTGGGGCCGCACTTCTCGAGGATCGCGTCGTAGTCCGCGCGCAGCGCCCGCGCCGACCAGTCGCCGTGCGCGCCGTCGTTCGAGTGGAAGACCTCGTGGAACAGGGTCTCGCGCACGCCCTCGAAGCTCGTGAGCAGCGAGCCCTCGACGTTGTACTCGACGAGGAAGCCCATCGCGTACGCGCTCGGCGTGCGCTTGCCGACCGAGCGCACGAAGCGGAGCTGGAGCGCGCGCCAGCGGTACGCTGGTGCTGGCTGCCCGGCGTAGAGCTTCTGGAACAGGCCGTCGATCGAGCGGAGCGAGTCGGCCACCCAGGCCAGGTGCGTGCGGTACTTGCCGGTCGGCAGCTCGGGGACCAGGTGGATCTTGCCGCGGTAGCCGCCGTCCATCAGCTCGTCGGGGCCGACGCCGGCGACGTCGCCGCTGCCGCGGTAGAGCCCCAGCGCGAGCTCCTTGGCCTTGGGGTCGCGCGCGTACGCGTGCTCGATCAGGCACTCGATGTCGGCGCACGTCCGCGGCGCGCCCGGCAAGAGCGCGCGCGCCGCGTCGAGCGTCACCTGCGGCGTCGCCTGCGGCGCGGCGTCCGCGCGCAGCTCCGGCGTCGCCTGCTCGATGACGCGCGGCGGTTCGGCGCGCGGCGGCGCGGGCGCGGCCGCGGCCGCGGGCGACGGCGCGGGCGTGGCCGCTGGCGACGGTGTGGCCGACGGCGATGGCGTGGCGCACGCCGCGGTCACCGCGAGCGCGTGCACCAGGAAGCGGCGGGTCCACACCCGCCTGAGGATAAGCGACGGATCCGCGCGTGCACGCGGTTTCGCGGGCGGTGGCCGGGGTAGCATCCGCCGCGAGTGTGATGATCCGCGCGCGCCGCTCCGTGTCTGCCGTTCGTGCCGCGCTCGGTGCCGCGCTCGGCGCCAGCCTGTGGCCCGCGGCGGCGGCGGCCGAGCCGCGCCCGCTGCCGATGTCCCAGCCGTTCGAGACGCTCGTCGAGGACAAGCTCGAGCTCGAGCAGCGCGTCGATGCCGTGCCTGTGCGCCTCGCGCCCCAGGCCACGCCCCAGCCCACGGACGGCGTGCCCGATCGCTTCAGCCTGCGCGCGGAGCTGTCGACCGAGCTGCGGCTCGGCTGGTCCGATCGGCTCGAGCTCGCTGCCTCCATCGGCATCCGCCAGGACGCGAGCCCCGGCACGCCGTCGTTGCGCCTCGCCGGCTTCGGCCAGCGGGCGCGGCTGCGCCTCGCCGACGCGGGCGACTGGCCCGTCGACGTGGCGGTGCAGCTCGCGGTCGGCCAGCTCCACGACGGGGTCTCCGCCGCCGAGCGCGTGATCGTCTCGTGGCGCAGCGGCCCGCTCCTGGCCGTCGCCAACCTCGAGGTCGAGCAGCGCTACGGCGCGCCCAGCGGCGAGTGGAGGCACGCGTACCTGCCGACCGCCGGCGTCGGCTACGAGCTCACGCCGCGCGTCTCGATCGGCGCGGAGTACTGGGCGCGCGGTCGGTTCGATCGGCCGCGGCCCGGCGCCGTGCTCGACGACCCGGACGATCCGGGCGGCTCCGTCTTCCACTACGCCGGCCCGGCGGCGTTCGTGACGCGCGGCCGGCTGTGGGTCGCCGCCGCCGCGCACGTGCGCCTCGATCGGATCGCCCTGGCCGCGCCCGTCGGCGACCGCTTCGGCAAGCTGTGGGTCCGCGCGCTGATCGGGCTCACGCTATGACCCCGGGCATGGGGGGCCGCTCGCCCCGAGCGATCTGCTAGCGTCCGCTCCCATGAAGCTCGCGCCGCTCTTCGTCGCCGTGCTCGCCGTGCTCGCCCTGGCCGCCGCGTGCAAGACGCGGCACGAGCCCGCGCCGCGCGAGAAGCTCGGCTCCGGCTCCGCGGCCACGCCCGGGGCCGCGCCCACGCCCGGGGTCGCGCCCGCGCCTGGTCAGCCCGCGGAGCCCGCGGGCCCCGAGGCCGCGCTCCCCGCGATCGCCCGCGCCGAATTCAACCGCTGGGCCGTGCGCCTGAACCTGCCGATCTACTGGATCGCCGACGCGAACAACAACCAGCGGCTCGATCCCGACGAGGTCGCGGCGCTCCTCTTCTACCCCACCGAGGGGGACTGGGTCCGGGACGGCAAGCTCTCGCCCGCGTTCACCGCCGCGTACCGCGCGATCGAAGGCGCGTCGAAGGCCCCGCCGCCCGCCGGGCCCGACGCGCGGCGGCAGGAGCTCGTCGGCCAGGACCTCGACGGCGGCCGCCCGACGCTCCTGCGCAGCGACCTCGCGGCGCTGCCTCCCATCGAGAAGGAGCTCGTCCGCCGGATGCTGGGCGTCGCAAAGCTCGTCGACGCGCTGTACGAGAAGCAGAAGGGCGCGGCGGCGCTCGAGGCGCAGCTGCCGCCCGACCCGGCGAGCCGCAGCCTGTTCCGCAGAAACCGCGGCCCGCAGTGCGCCGCGCCCGCGACGGAGAAAGACCCCGCGTGCTCGGCGATCCCCGGCGCGCCGAAGCCGGTCTTCGACATCTACCCCGCGGAGCTGCAGCGCGCCGAGCGCTTCTGCACCGCGCTCGAGAAGCGGCCCGATGCCAAGGTGCTGCTCGAGGATCACTTCTCGGCCGTGCGCGGCACCGGCGCTGCGCTCAAGGCCGTCCCGTACACCGAGGCGTACAAGGCCGAGATGGGCGCGATCGCCCAGGAGCTGCTCGCGGCCGGCGAGCTCGTCGGGAAGGACCCGGCCGAGGCCGCGCTCGCCGCGTACCTGCGCGCCGCCGCCGCGAGCTTCCAGACCAACGACTGGGTGCTCGCCGACCTTGCGTGGGCCAAGATGAGCGCCGCCAACTCGAAGTGGTACGTGCGCATCGCCCCCGACGAGACGTACTGGGAGCCGTGCGCGCGCAAGGCCGGCCTCCACCTGACGTTCGCGCGGATCAACGAGGCGTCGAAGGCGTGGCAGGAGAAGCTCTCGCCGGTGCGGCAGGAGATGGAGCAGCAGATCGCAGCGCGCGCCGGCGCGCCGTACACCGCCCGCAAGGTCGCGTTCCAGCTCCCCGACTTCATCGACATCGTGTGGAACGCTGGCGACGATCGCGATCCGCTCGGCGCGACCGGCGGCCAGAGCCTCCCCAACTGGGGCCCGGTCGCCGAGCGCGGCGGCCGCACCGTCGTGATGTCGAACCTCTACCAGGACGCCGACAGCCGCGCCGCGCGGCGCGCGCAGGCCGAGAGCGTGCTCGACGCCACCAGCATGCGCGGGTACACCGGCACGCCGGAGCCCGGCCTCCTCAGCACGATCCTCCACGAGGCCACGCACAACCTCGGCCCGTCGCACGAGTACAAGGTCGCCGGCAAGCTCGACACCGTGGTGTTCGGCGGCCCGCTCGCCCAGGTGATGGAGGAGCTCAAGGCGCAGACCGGCGCGCTGTTCCTGGTCGAGTACTTGCGCGCCCAAAAGCTCATCTCCGACGAGCTCGCGGTGCAAGCGTACACCGACGCGATCGTGTGGGCGCTCGGCCAGATCTCGTTGGGCCTCTACAGCGGCAACAAGGAGCCCAAGACGTACGGCCACGTCGCCGCGATCCAGATCGGCTACCTGCTCGATCAGGGCGCGCTCACGTGGGACGCGCAGGCCAGCGCCGCCAACGGCAAGGACCCCGGCGCGCTCGTGATCCATCCGGAGAAGCTCCCGGCCGCCGCCGAAAAGATGATGAAGACTGTCGCCGGCATCAAGGCGCGCGGCGACGCGGCCGCCGTCCAGGGCCTCGTCGGCAAGTACGTCGACGGCAAGGTCGTCCCGCACGCCCAGATCTCCGAGCGGTTCCTCCGCAACCCAAAGGCCAGCTTCGTCTACGCGATCTCGCTGTAGGCTATACCGCCCTTGAAGCCGTTCCTCGTTCCTGACGACTTCCGCGCGTTCATGAAGGAGGTCGTCCGCTGCCTCGACGCCCCCGGCGCCGAGCCGGCGCTCCTCGACGCCGAGGACGCGCTGCAGCACGAGACCGGGTACGGCGGCCGCATCGACGGCGGGAGCTTCCGGTTCACGTACCTCTCGCGCGACGGCCGGGACCGATGGATCATGGAGCTCGCCGAGGCGGCGGTCCGCGACATCGCGGACGGCCTCCTGATCGAGGTCATGGCCGAGCGGGTCGACCTCTCGCGCGCCACGCAGCGCGAGCCCAAGGGCCACCCGCTGCTCATCTGGGGCGAGTACGGCGACGACGCGCTCGTCCCGCGCGACCGCGCCGAGCTCCTGGCCGCGCTCGATACCTTGCAGGCGCTCGCCGGGGCCGCGCCGCGGATGCTGCGCCTCTGGTCGGCCACCGACGATCAGATCGTCGCGATGCTCTGGCGCGACCACTGCGCGCTCTACGTCGTCGAGTCGCCCGACGGCTACGCCACCTCGTGCGGCGACGCTCGCCGCACCGACGCGTTCGAGCTCTTCGACTACGACGGCCAGCCGTACATGGTGCCGTACCACGACTGCGTCACGTGGCCCGCCGCGCGCGACGCGCTCCTGCGGTTCGTCGAGCGCGGCGATCTCGGCCCTCGGGTCCGGAGCGAGGGTCGCATCCCGACCGGCCTGCTCATGATGGGCGAGCTCGATCGGGCCGCGGTGCTCGCCGCGCGCGCCGAGCCGCCGCGCACCGTCGATCGGACCAGCCTGCTCCGCATGCTCGTGTCGGTGGCCAGCGAGGCCGCGCCGCCCGGCGAGGAGACGCTCGACGAGTCGGTCGCGCCCAACCGGCTGTCCGACACGGCCCTGGTCCCGGGTCCGTCCGGTGCCGACCCGTTCGCCGCCGACCCGTCCGCCGCCGAGCCGGCCACCATCGATCAGTCCGCCGCCGACCCGTCCGCCGAGCCGTCCACCATCGATCAGTCTGCCGCCGGCCCGACCGAGCATCCGTCCCGCTGGGCGCGCCGGCTGATCGAGCTGCTCTGGACGCGCGATCTGCTCGAGCTCCGGCGGGGCAGCCTCGACGAGATCGCGGCCCACCTCGGCGACCTCCTGGCGGCGCATGGCGACGAGGCGCAGCACTCGCACGAGACCGCCGAGTGGCTCGCCCGCCGGATCGGCGCCATCCCCGGGATTCACCGATTGTTCGCGACCCCCGCCGATCTCCAGATCGCGCTCCGGCGCTCGCGCGAGCCCTGACGCGGCACGCGAGGTGCAAAACGCAAGCGGGCCGCGGACGTCGTGCGCGAGCGTACCGCCGGCCGCGCCGTCGTCGCGGAGCTCAGCGCGCGCGGAGGAGCGCGTCCGCCTGGACTCGATGCCGCTCGATCGCGTCGTGCGTCACCACGAGGAAGTCGAGCAGCGCCGCGTCCGGCGACAGCTCGATCAGCCGATCGGTCAGCACCTGCCCGGCGGCGTGCAGCTTCACCTGCAGCCGCAGGTACTCGAAGTCGACGTCGCGGCGCGGGGCACGCTCCAGGTCGTCGGCGCCGGCGCGCGCCGCGGCGCGCAGCGCGCCCGAGACCGCGCCCTCGAGCGGCGCGACCGCGCGGGCTGCGAGCAGGCCGACGACGTCCTCGGCGTGGCGCTCATGCTCGTCGCGGATCATCGCCGCGTGTTCGAGCGCCGCCGCGTCGCCGCCGCGCTCGAGCTCGGGCTCGGCCTGGGCGAACGCGCTCTCGTCGAAGGCGATCAGGATCGCGCCGATGTGCCCGATCGCGCTCAGCCGGGCCTGGCCGCCGATCTCGGTCTGGGCCTGGCCCGCCAGGCTCGCGCCCATGTCCTCGCCATCCTCCGTGGCCTGCTCGGCCGCCTCGGTGCCGCTGACGTCGTCGTCGCCGTCACCGTCGCCGCAGGCCATGAGCGCCACGCCCGCGAGCGCGCCCGCGAGCCAGCGTCGGTCGCGCTGGAAGGTCGTCCACGTCGGTAGCGGCGCCGCCATGCGGCCTCTGAGTGCATCGCGCATGCCGCCGGAGCCATGCGCGCCGCCGCGCATGCGTAGAATTCGCGGATGGCGCTCCCCGCGACGATGCGAAAGTTCGAGATCTCGCTCGCCGACTCCGATCGGCAGATCTACGAGTCGCTCGAGCTCCGCGTCGCGCAGCACCCCTCCGAGAGCGAGCGCTACCTGATCGCCCGCGTGCTCGCGCGCGTGCTCGAGCACGCCGAGGGCCTCGACTTCAGCAAGGGGGGCGTGTCCGACGACGAGGAGCCCGCGCTCGTCCAGCGCGACCTCCGCGGCGATCTCGTCGCCTGGATCGAGATCGGCTCGCCCTCGCCCGACCGCCTGCACAAGGCCACGAAGCTCGCCCCGCGGGTCGTCGTCTACACCTGGAAGTCGCCCGAGGACCTCGCCGCCGCGATCACCGAGCGGGCCGTCCACCGCGCCGATCGGATCGAGCTGTGCGCGCTCGATCCGGCCTTCCTCGACGCCGCGGCCGGCACGCTCGATCGGGTGAACCGCTGGGATCTCGCGGTCAGCGGCGGCACGCTCTACCTCTCGATCGGCGGCGCGCTGCACGAGTCCGCCGTCCGCCGCGTGTCGATCGCCGGATAGGCGATCACGACGCGAGCCCTACTCGGTGACGCCGATCAGCTCGCGCGCCGCGGCGAGCAGGTTGATGTCGGTCGTCCCCGCGCCCAGCTCGAGGAGCTTGGCGTCGCGCGCCAGCTTCTCGAGGCCGAGCTCCTCCATGTAGCCGTAGCCGCCGTGGATCTGGATCGCGGTCATCGCCGCGTCGACGGCGAGCTGCGCCGACATCGCCTTCGACGCGTTCACGAACGGCAGATCGCGCCGGCCGTGCTGCTGCATCCACGCGAGCCGGAACACCACGTTCTCGACGGTGCGGAGCTTGAGGAACAGGTCGGTGATCTTGAGCTGCACCGCCTGGAACTCGCCGATCGCGCGGCCGAACTGCCGGCGCTCGCGGACGTAGGCCAGGCTCGCGTCGTAGCAGCGCTCGATGATGCCCCACGCCATCGCCGGCACGCCGGAGCGCTCGGTGCCGAGGCTGTCCTTGGTGTCCGAGCGGCCGGCGCGGCCACGCTCGCGCCCGCCCAGGAGGTGCTCGGCGCCCAGCCGCACGTCGTCGAAGAACACCTCGGACGTCGGCGAGTCGCGCATGCCCATCTTCTTGAACGGCGGGCCGACCGTCACGCCTGGCATGCCGCGCTCGACGATGAACGCGCCGAGGCCGCGCCCGTCGCTGCCGGCCTCCGCCGGCTCGCCGCGATCGATCTTGGCGTAGACGAGGAACACGTCCGCGCCCGGGCCGTTCGTGATGAACGTCTTGCTGCCCGAGAGCACGTAGCCCGCGCCGTCGGGCACCGCGACCGTGCGCATCGAGCCGAACGCGTCCGAGCCGGCGCCCGGCTCCGTCAAGCACCACGAGCCGATCTGCTGCAAGGTGGCGAGCGGCAGCCCCCAGCGCTCGATCTGCTCCGGCGTGCCCTTGGCGACGATCGCGCCGCCCACGAGCCCCATCGAGACGCCGAACCCCATCGCGAACCCCGGCGACACGCGCGACAGCTCCTTGACGACGACGTGCATCAGCATCGGGTTCTTCGTCGCCTCGGCCACCATCCCGTCCGCGTCACCCGCGCCCCCGGCGCGCAGCTTCTCGAGCCGCTTCTTCACCGCCGCGCCCAGCATCGCGTCGAAGCCGAACGTCTTGGCCATCTTCTTCATCAGCTCGAACGGCATCTCCGCGCCGGCCTCGAGCGCCGGCAGCTTCGGCGCGAGGCTTGACTGACACCACTGCCGGACCACGCTGGCCACCATCTGCGTCTGCTCGTCGAGGGCGAACATGCGCAGCATCCTACGCCATCGCGCCCGCCCGCGAGCCGCATACGACCTCCCGGGTGCGCGGAGGCTGTCGGCGCGCTGGCTCCCTGTGCGGGTGGCCGAGCATCGACACATTATGCACGGCTGCATTATGCTGTTCCGCATAATGCGCTTCGTGGATCGCGAGCTCGAGCTGGGGCGTCTGGACGCGCTGGTCGCGTCGCGCGACGGTGGGCTCGCGGTCGTATTCGGCCGGCGGCGGATCGGCAAGACGCGCCTGCTCGTGGAGTGGTGCCGCCGTCACGGCGGGATCTATGCCGTCGCCGATCAGTCGACCCCCGACGTTCAGCGGCGGTACCTAGCGGAGGCGGTCGCCACGCGCTTCCCAGGGTTCGCAGACGTCGAGTACCGCGACTGGCGCGCGCTCCTGGGACGCCTCGCGACCGAGGCTCGCGCCGCCAGCTGGCGAGGTCCGATCGTGTTCGACGAGCTCCCGTACTGGATCGCGACCTCGTCGGAGCTGGCGTCCGTGCTGCAGCGATGGATCGACCACGAGGCGCGCGACGCGAAGCTCGCGGTCGCGCTCGCCGGCTCCAGCCAGCGGATGATGCAGGGGCTCGCGCTCGATCGCAACGCGCCTCTCTACGGCCGGGCGAGGGAGCTGTTCGAGGTGCTCCCGCTGGAGATCGGGTACCTCTCCGAGGCGTTCGGGCGGCTCCCGGTCCGCGCGCTCGTCGATCACTACGCGGTGTGGGGCGGCGTCCCGCGCTACTGGGAGCTCGCCGAGCCTCGGATCAATGATCTGGTCGCCGCCATCGACGATCTCGTGCTCGATCCGCGCGGCGCGCTCCATCGCGAGCCCGATCGTCTGCTGCAGGAAGAGATCCCGTCGGCGCTGGAGGTGCGGCCCGTGCTCGACGCGATCGGCGCCGGTGCGCACCGGGTCTCGGAGATCGCCAGCCGCATCGGCCGGCCCGCGACATCGCTGTCACGGCCGCTCGAGCGGTTGATCGAGCTCGGGCTGGCAGTCCGGGACGTCCCGTTCGGAGAGTCACCGCGCGCGAGCCGCCGCAGCCTGTACAGGATCGCGGACCCGTTCACGCGCCTGTGGTTCCGCGTGGTCGCTCCGCATCGCGCCGAGCTCGTGAGCGGTACGGCGCGCAGTCGCCGCGCGCTGCTCGCGCGGTACTGGGACGGGCTCGTCTCGACGACGTGGGAGCAGCTATGCCGTCACGGCGTCGCGACGATGTCCCATCCTGTGCTCGGTGAACCGGGGACGTGGAAGCCGGCATCCCGGTGGTGGAGCGGCAACGCCGCCGAGTGGGACGTCGTCGCGGAGGATGTCGACGGTGGTCGCCTGCTGCTCGGCGAGGCCAAGCTCGGCGCCGGTGACGTTCGCGCGCAAGCCGGCGCGCTCGTCCGCCGCCCACCGCCGGAGCTCCCCGCGAAGTACCGCGGCCACGCGCGGGTCCACGCGGTGTTCGTGCCGGAGTCGCGCGTCCGCGCGGTCGGCGAGGTGGCGGTGGTGGCCGTGCGAGATCTGATGGGCTGAGCCGCGGCCCTCCCCACGTCCTGCGGCGGCGCGCCAACATTATGCGGTTCAGCATTATGCGGTCCTGCATAATGTTTCGCGGGGCGCGCCGCCACGCCGGCCGAGCTCCGAGCGCGCGCTACGGGTTCAGAGGAACTCCTCGATCTGCGCCGCCGCGTGATCGGTCCCCGGGGGCAGGCGCTCGACGAACTTCTCCCAGGACAGCGGCTCTATCATGATCGCGTTGTTCGGGTTGCCGCGCAGCGCGTCGCACTCGGTCTTGAGCTCTTGCGCCAGCACGCGGCGGTCGGCGTTCGTCAGCTCGGGGTGCGACAGGATCGCCGCGAGCGCGGTGCGGTAGGCCCGATCGCCCGCCTCGTCGCCGTGATTGAGGAACGCATCGATCGCCGCGGCGCGCTTCGTCGCGAGATCGGAGAAGTTCCGCATGTCGTCGCGGTTCGCCAGCACCTCGAAGCGCAGGAGCAGGTAGTCGCTGCCGACCGGGCGCGGCGCGTTGTTCGCCCAGATCCGCAGCTGGTCGTTGTCGACGACGAGGACGGCGTCGCCGAGCGCGGCCGGCGCGGCGCCGACGATCGCGAGGTAGCCGCAGCGCGCCTGGTTGGCGCCGGGCTGGGCGGTGAACGTGTTGTGGTAGGCGAGGTGGACCTGCGCGTCGTCGCCGCCGACCAGGACCTCGGCGCTCTCGCGGAGCTTGCCCGCCAGCGCGAGCGCGCCCGCCAGCGGCGCGGACAGGAGGCTCGCCACGTTCGACAGCGCCTTGATGCCGTTCGCGAGCTTGTCGTCGCCGGGGACGGCGAGCAGCGCGGCCGTGAGCTCGATCGAGTTGCCCCGGAACGGGACCAGGTCCAGGAGCCGGTAGTTCGACAGGACGGAGCGATCGGGGGCGTAGTTGCCCCCGTCGGCGGCCGCGAGGCTCGGCAGCTCCACGAGCTGATCGGCGAACTTGCACTGCGTCAGCGCCTGGACGGCCGGCTGGATGTTCTTGAACCACGCCCGGCTCTGGCCCAGCACCATCTCGACGAGCGAGATCCGGATATATGTCTCGTCCGCCTTGATCGGCACCTCCTCGTAGGTGGGCCGGACGTTGTTCTTCTCGATCCAGCGGAGCGTGCACGGCGTCGCGGGTTTGTTGCACCACTCCTTGATCGTCGACCAGATGGACATGAGCTCCCTTTCATTCCGGGGTTGGACCAGTCACCGCCACGAACAACGTGACCTCGTTCGCGACGATCGCGTGATCGGCGAACGCGATCCTTCCGATCGCCGCGCGGCACTGGCGCGCCGCCTCGACCAGCCGCCGGAGCTTGCGCTGCGGGGCGCGGCCGAGCGACTGGGCGACCGCGAGCACGACCTCCTCGATCCGGTCGTTCGCGATCGCCGGGACCACGAGCACCGAGCGGGCGCCGCGCTCGATGAGGCTGCCGGCCAGCTCGCGGAGCAGGCCGAGCTCGATCCGGGTCCCGGGGCTCGCCTGATCGATGTCCTGCGGCGCCAGCTGCAGCACGACGTCGAGATCGTCGAACCGGCGCACGGTGTGCTCCATGCGGCCCGGCACCGGCGCGCGATCGCGTGCGTGCGCGCGCTCGAGCTCGATCGAGCCCACGAGCCGCCGCGGCCGCCCGACCAGGTGCGCGATGCCGCGGACCGCGCCGATCTTCGAGACGCCGCAGCCCGCGAGCCACGCGTCCGCGATCTCGGCCTCGACGTGCGTCGGCGCCTGCGGCGTCGCCGGCAGCGTGCCGTCGATGCCGCGCGTCATGCGCCCCTGGAACGTGGCCGTGGGGATCCGCTGGACCGCGCGCCAGATGACCAGGTTCGGCAGCTCCGCGACGAGCGGCGCCTCCCACGCGGCCGCGCTCACGGCGCGCGCGATGTCGGCGCGCGCGACGACCGGCAGCGGGCTCTGCTGCGCGATCTCGTCGCGCAGCGCGGCGAGCCGGGCGCGGTCCTTGTCGGATCGCGCGAGCAGCGGCAGCTCGCCGGGGCCGGGGCGGGGCGCGCGCCAGGTCTGGCGATCGTTGCGGCGCTCTACCACCACCCGCAGCCCCTCGCGATCGGCCAGCACCCCGAGCGCGAGCCGGTATCGCCACGGCCGGAGCACCTGGAGCCACCGCCACAGCGCCGAGGCGCGCAGGGCGCGGTAGTTGACGGCGCGCAGGACGAGCAGCAAGACGGCGCCGAGGAAGAACGCGACCGCGGTCGCGAACCGGGACTGGGGGATCGGCAGCGCGGGCAGGATCACGCGATCGAGCAAGAGCCAGCCGATGGTCGCGACGAGCGCGCCGAACCCGAGCCCGAGCAGGAGCAAGAGCTCGTCGGCGTAGCGCCGCGCCCACGCCCGCGCGAGGCGGCGGAGCGACGGCCGCCGCGCCCGGGCGCGCTCGAGGAGCGGCAGCGGCGGCCCGCTGCCGCTCACCCGCGCCGCGAAGCCCGCGAGCGCGGGGACCGCCGGCTCGATCTTGGTGGCCGGCGCGGCCGGGCCGCCGAGCATGCGCCGGCACGCGGCTGCCCCGAGCGCGGCGATCTGCGCCTCTGCCTTGCAGCCCAGGCGCGCCAGCGTCTCTCGGGCGTGATCGAACAGCCGCGCCGCGCGCTCGGGGAACCGCAGCGAGAGGAGCTCGGCCTCCTCGATCGCGAGCCGGGCGATCATGCCGGGCATCACCCGCGCGATCGCCTCGAGCGAGCGCGCCATGCGGAGCGGCTCCTGCGCGGCCGCCTCCTGGAGCTGGAGCCGCGCCACGGCCTCGAGCTGATCGGGGTGCGTCGAGTGCCAGCCCGGCGGCCGGGGGACCACGGCGAGCGGCTCCCGCGTGTAGCGGGCCAGCTCGTTCACCTCCTCGAGGGTCGCGCGCGCGCGGAGCGCGATCAGCAGATCGTTGCCGCGCACGAGCGCGGCCAGGGTCTCGAGGTGCGGGCGCATGCCGTCGACCGCGCTCGACAGCTCGGTGTTCGTGATCGCGCGCTGGTAGGACCAGTGGTCGATCGCCGCGGCGGGAGCCGCGAGCTCGGCGGGCACGGGCTCGACGCGCTCGAGGACGAGCGCGGCCGCCTGCGCCGTCTCGACGAACAGCCGGTTGCTGCTGCTCTGCGTGACCTCCGCGGGGAGCAGCGCGCGGTCGCGCGTGCGGCGCGCGCGCGCGAGCCGGACCCGCACCGCGTCGATCGCGCTCAGCTCCGCCGGCACGGCGGCCGCGTCCCACTGGAGGAGCGCCAGGGTGACGGCCGACGGCGCGAACCTCCGGTACACGGCCGGCTCGCGCAGCCCCCAGCCCCGCCGCTGCACCTTGCACGCGACCGGCCGCACCGTGCCGGCGATGCCGGCCTCGTACTGGAGGAAGGCCGAGATCAGCCGATCGCCGTCGTCGGTGCACTCCTCGGTCACCTGCTTGGCCTCGAGCTCGCCGACCCACCGCGCGAGCGCGCTCCGCCACTGGTACACGGGCGCCGCGCTCTCGTGCTCGACCCACGCCTGGAAGTAGAGGAGCCGCACGCCCTCGAGCCGGATGCGGTCGCGCAGCGACGCCGGCGGCAGCCAGTCGAGGCAGGTCTTGGGCAGCCCCAGATCCGGGACCTCCGCCGCGAGGATCGCGTCGCCGGGCTCCGGCCGCTGGTGGAGCAGCGCCGCGGCGCGCGCGCGCAGGATCGTCACCCAGGCGCCGAGCCCCGGCGAGAGCGGCAGGCCGGCCCACCAGTCGAACGCGGCGATCTGCTCGAGGCTCGCGCAGGTCACGTAGCCGCGCTCGAGGCGCTCGATCACCCCCTCCACGGCGGCGATCACCCACGTAGCGGCGAAGGCGCGCGGCCGCGGCCCCAGGTCCGTCATCACCTCGTCGAGCTCGCGGCAGAGCGCGTCGGGATCGGCCGTGCCGCGCCATCCCTGCGCGGTGATCGCGCCCAGGCGGGCGCGGCACCGCAGCATGCGGACCGTCGCGATCTGCTCGAGCCGCGACATCGCGGCGGCGATCTGCCGCCACTGCGCGGAGACGTCGAGCTCGGGGTGCTCGTGGATCAGCGCGGAGATGTGCGTGGCGCGCACGGCGCAGCCGAGGATCGACGCGCCGTCCTCGCCGGCGTTGCCCTCGCCGAGCAAGAACCGCGTCAGCGTGAGCGCGCTGCCCCAGTCCTGTCCGATGCTCGCCTCGAGCACGAACCACGCGCGGACCGCCGTGACGCCGGGCATCGCGCGCAGCGCCGCGTCGATCAGCTCCGGCGGCTGGAGCACGGCGTCGGGCGCGTTCAGGACCGGGCCGAGCGCGCCGCCGATCGACTCGCGCGCCTGCGCCAGCGCCTCCGCGCGGTGGCTGCTCAGGTACCGCTCCAGCTGCTCGCGGAGCGTCGGCGTGATCTCCACGACCACGCCGCGGCCCGGGTCGTCGTGCGCGTAGGTCCACTCGGCGCCGGCGAGGTCATGGATCGTCTCGCGGGCCGCCTCCTCGGATTGCCCGCGCACCCGCGCGAGCACCTTGGCGTCGAAGCGCCGCAGCAGCACGACCATGGGCAGGAGCGCCTCGAGCGCGCCCATGCGCTGGACGACGCGCTGCTCGATATAGGGATCCCCGCCCTGCTCGAGCCGATCCGCCGACAGGGTCGGCTCGGCGGCGACCCAGCGGCCGAACCGGACCACGCGGAACGGGCTGAACCGCGGCGCGCTTTGGGTCCCGTCGGCCCCGTCGGCCCCCGCGGGCCGGACGAGCCCCGCCACGCGGCCGTCCTCCGGGCAGCCGTCGAGGATCGCCTTGCGCAGCCGCTGGTCGTCGCGGCGGCTCTCCGGCAGGAGCCGATCGAGCGCCGAGCTGGCCTCGTCCGGCGTCATGCCGCGGAGCTCGTGCAGCATCAGGTAGGGCCGGGCCGCGGACAGGGGCTGGGGCAGGGTCGGCGGCGTCGCGGCCCACCCGTCGCCGCCCGCGGCGAGCAGCCGCCGGCCGGCGAAGATGACGCGCAGCTGCGGGACGCGCTGGTGCAGCTCCTCGATCAGGCGGAACGTCGCCTCGACGCTCGGGATCGTGCCGCCGACCGGCGACAGCTTCATCAGCTCCTCGCAGGTGTCGAAGATGATGAGCGGGCGCGGGAACGACTGGAGGAAGGACGCGACGAAGCCGAGCAGCTCCTGGAACTCCGGCCAGGCGATGGGGCCGATCGGCGTCTCGGCGCGCACCTCCTGCGCGACCTCGCGCAGCCGCGCGAGCTGCTCGTCGATCGATTGCAGCCAGCGATCCTGCTCGGCCCGATCGACGAGGATCGTGAGCTCGTGGACGAGCGCCTGGACGAGCCGCCCCGGATCGCGGCCCGGGTAGGCGGGGCTCAGGTAATCGAAGTCGATCTGGGCGACGCTGAGCCCGAGCGCCGCCGCCTGCTCGACGGCGAGGTGGCGCATGAACGTCGTCTTGCCCGCGCCGCCCACCCCGACGTAGTGCAGCGCCCACGGGCCCTCCTCGGCGAGCAGCCGCCGGAACGCCGTCATCGCCTCGTCGCGGCCCACGAAGAAGCTGAGCTGGCGGCGGTCGCGGACGCCGCGGAACTCGCGCTCGATCCGGTGGCGCGAGATCCGCTCGGCCACCGCGAGCGGGCCGCCGACGGTGCGGGCGAGCGGGCCCGCGGCCTCGAGCAGCTCCGAGGCTTCGCCGAGCTGGCCTCCATCGCACAGCTCCTGTACGCGCTTGTGCAGGTCGTTCGCCGCGGTGGTGGCGCCGCCCGCGAGCGACTTCGCGAGGCGCGCCCACTGCGCGAGCACCGGCGGGTGGTCGTCGACCCAGGCGATCTTCTCGGCGAGGGCCGCGAGGGCCGCGGCGGGCTCGCGGCCGCCCCGCGCGTACACGGCCCGGATCACGTCCTCCACGGCGTCCGCGTCGAGCGCGATCGTCATGTCCGTGTCGAAGCCCTCCCGGCGCACGAGCGCGCTCCCCTGCGAGAGGCAGTACTGCAGATCGAGCCCGGCCGCCGCGAGCGCCGTCGCCGTCCAGAACGGCGCGCCCGCGAGGGCGACGAGGAGCTCCTGGGGCAAGGCCGCGATCGCCGCGTCGCGCCGCGCCCGCTGGCGCGACTCGAACCGCGCGTCCGCCTCGTCGGCGACGGCGATCACGGGCGGCCTCCCGCGCGCAGGAGATCCTCGTCGTCCGCCGGGTGCACGGCCTCGCGCTCCTCGACCGCCTCCTGCATGAAATCGAGGAACCGCGTGTCGTCGAAGTGCCCCGGGCAGCCCCGGTACGTCCCCTTCGAGAGCCGGCGCAGGACCTTCTCGAGGGCCTGGCGGTTCGCCGCCTTGAGATCGAGGAACCACGCGCGCGACGCGTAGTCGGGCGTCGTGCGGAACGGGTGGAGGAGCACGCGCTGGTAGGCGAGCCGCTCGGTCGCGCCCTCGAGCGGGCGCAGCTCCACCCTCTGGATCCAGGTGATCCCATCGGCGAGGCGCTCCCTGAGATCCTCGTCGAACGTCGCGTGCAGGGGATCGTTGTTGTCGGGCGGCGCGCAGCTCATGACGACCGGGATCCGCTGCGTGAACCCGGCGCCGGTCGAGCCGAGCACCGCGAGCGCCAGCGCGGCGCCCTGCGAGTATTTGTGCACGTCGTGGAGCATGATCACGACCCGCCCCTCCGCCGCGGCGACGAGCGTGTGGGCCTTGCGCGCGTCCGCTTCGAGCGCGAGCGCGTCGCGCTCGATCGCCTCGAGGAACGCCTCGGTCGCGATCGGCTCCGCGAGCTTTCCGACCGCGAGCTCGGCCTCGGGGAGCGCCATGCGGGACCGCGCGTGCCGGAACGCGACCCCGAGCGCCTGGACCAGCCGGGCCGGGCCGGTGGGGTAGCCGCGCGCCTTGCTGGGCAGGACCATGACCGGCACGTGCCCCGCCCGGACCGCGGCCGCCGCGACCTCCGCGATCGCGCGCCGCTTGCCCATCCTGCGATCCTGCTCCGGCGGCTGGGCGAGGAGCAAGAGCGCCGAGAGCGAGTCGTTCGTCATGAGCCGCGCGAACCCGTCGAGGACCTCGGTCGCGCCGCACAGGGGCGGCACCACGCGCCGCGCCGGATCGAGATCGATCGGCAAGCTCATCGCCCGCAGCCAGCGCAGGATCTTGACCTCGTCCGAGTCGGGCGCGCTGGGCGCGACCGCGAGCGCGCCGTCGATGTCCTCGCCGAGCACGATCTGGATGAGCCCCCAGTCGAACGAGTCCACGGGCAGGTTCGTCGAGCGCAGCGCCGCGCGGCGGCCCGCGATCGCGGCCCCGAGCAGCGGGGTGCGATCGACGAGCGCGGTGCCGAGCCGGCGCGTGAACAGCCGGCACGCCACGTCGCGGATCTCGGCCGACATGCCGAAGACGACCGGGATCCCGCGGCGCACGAGCGTGGTGGCGAAATCGGTCGACGACACCGCGTCGAGCCGCTGGCCGGTGGAGCAGGCGCTCAGGATCGCGATCGTCGGGCCGTGCTGCCGGTCGCCGCGGGCCCGGACCAGCCGCTCGACGATCTCCACCGCGCCGACGTACTCGGCCTGCTTGAGATCGTCGTTCCACAGCTCGAGCTCGACGCCGCCCGTGGCCGAGTCCCGCCCGTGGCAGATCACGTGCACGATGTGCGGATCGAAGTCGCGGACCTCGCTCGAGAGCCGCTCGGGCGACTGCCGCTGCACGATCCGGTCCCGGACGACCGGGCCGATCTGGCGCAGGAGGCCCAGCGACTCGGCGCCGGCCCGCACCGCGTCGCCGAGCTCGGCGCCGACCGCGAACAGGTAGCGGAGCGGCTGCGCGAGGGGCGGGTACGAGATGTCCGCGCGCCGGACGCGCCGCGTGATCGCGACGTCCACGAAGTGATCGCCGATCTCGACCCCCGCCGCGAGGTACACGCCCTGCTTGCGCATGAGCTCCCAGGGCATGCCGGCGAGCTTGGGCTGGTCCTCGAGCACGAGCGCGAGCTCGAGGATCTGCGCGTCGCCGAGCGCGGCCTCGATCGCGGGCCACCCCGGCCCGACGAGCGCGCGGAACAGGTGATCGCCGAGCGGGTGGATCATGCCGGCGTTCGCCGTGTCCATGCGGAGCGCCTCGAGCGCCTCGGCGATCTGCGCCGCGGCCAGGGCGTCGGTCTCGGGGGCCGGGTACCCGTTCTCCGGCAGCGCGCGCATCGTGTACGCCGCGAGCTGCGCCTCGCCCCGGCAGACCCGCACGTCCCAGGCCACGTCGCCGGTGCCGCCGACGCGGAGGTCGATCCGCACCATGCTCATGCGGGTCCGCTTTCGGCCTCAGCCTCGGCCTCGGCCTTGGCCTCGGCCTCGGCCTGCCGGAGCAGCTCGACCATGCGGTCCACGATCGCGGTGTTGTCGGCGCGGGCCTGGACCGGGCGCGTGCTCTGATCGTCGAGGGCGGTGATCAGCGAGACGGAGCGCTCGCGCAGGAGGCGCCGCGCCTCCGCGCGCTGTTCGGGAGCCGCGCTCGCGTCGAGGCCGCGGTAGGCGAGGAACGCCTCGCGGACCGCGCTCCGTGGCAGCCCCTTGCTCTTCTCGATCGAGGCGTCCTCGCCCTTGAGCCACTGCCGGAGCTTCGCCGTGTTCCGGTCTGGTGCGGCGCCGGCCGGGGGAGCTTTGTCTACGAGCCGGCGCAGCGAGCCGCGGCCGAGCGGCGTGTCGCGGCCCAGCGGGAGGTCGAGGACCGCGGCGACGGCCGCCCGGACGTGCGTCAGCTGCGCGGCCACGACCTCGCGCCGCGGCGCCGACACCTGCGCGAGCGTGTCGGTCCAGCTGTCCGGGCCGTACTTGACGTCGGTATGCCCCACGGCGGCGGCGCACTCGGCCATGAGTGCGAGCCGGACGATCACCGGCGGGTACAGGCTCTTTCCGGCCGCCATGTTCTCCGGCACGTCCCACTCGAGCTCCGCGGTGGCGTCGATCGCGACGGGGCCGAGCGCCAGGACGGCGAACAGATCGGCGAACACCTCGTGGCGCCAGCTCTCCCAGGTCGCGTCGCCGGTGGCTTCCTTGAGCGCGGCGCCCGTGAGCGTCACCACCTGCTCGGCGGCCTGCGCGTCGTACTGCACGTGGTGGCCGACCTCGTGCGCGATCAAGACCAGCCACCACGGCTCGTCGACGGTACCCGTCGGCAGCCCGATCATCGGGACCGGGAGCGCGCGCAGCATCTCCGCGAGCAGCCGATCGCGCGCTGGCAGCGCGGACGGCGGCTTGGTCCGCGGCGTGGCCGACGGCGAGAACGCCGGATCGATGTACGCGAGCGGTAGCGGCAGCGGGTTGGCGGTGAGGCCCCAGGTCTGTTGCACGCAGGACCAGATCAGCTCGTCGGCCGCCTCGAGGGTCAACTCGAGCGCAGGATCGCGGCGCTGGTCGAAGCGCGTCGCGAGCAGGCGGAACAGCCTCTCGACGATCGCGAGGTCCCACTCGATCTCGCGGCCCGCCGCGAGGGCGCGCTCGTCCGCTGGGAGCGCGTCGATCCGCTCGTCGAGGTGCTTGAGCATCCCGCCCAGCACCTCGCCGCAGCGCTTGATCTGCGAGGTCTGCGGCTTGCGCTCCTTCCACCGGCCGAGCCACGCCTTCACGTCTGCCTCGACCCGGCTGAACGCGTTGCGCACGCGATCGCGCCGCAACGCTACCAGCTCGGCGGTGGCCATCGCACCGTCGACGTTATCACGCATGCTCCCGCGCCGGGGGCCTCGGCTCGCTGCTAGGCGACGAGCGCCGCGAGCTCCGAGACGACCGCAGCCACCGGGCGGCCCGCCGTGTCGATCGTGTGTTCGGCGCGCGCGTAGAGCTGCTCGCGCGCCGCGGCGCACGCCTACCGTCGACTTGTCACGGGACCCGGCCGGCCGCGCGCTCGCAGGCAGCGAAGCGCTCGGCCGCAACGGCGGCGGGCTCCTCGAGGTACCGCATCCGCTGGTCGGCCGTGAGGCACACTGTCGTGGCTCGGCGCAGCTGCTCCATCAGCGCCGGCGGGTCCGCGGCCACCTCGTCGAGGCTCCACAGCCGCACGGTGCCGTCGAACGACGCGGTCACCACCCGGCCCTCGGGCGTGAACCCGGCGTAGCGCACGTCGTCTTCATGGCCGCGCAGCACGATCGGCTGGTCCGGCTCGTCGAGCTGCCAGACCCGCGCGGTGTTGTCGGCCGAAGCCGTCACGACCCGGCGCTCGTCGGCATCGAACGCGGCCTTGAGGATCCAGTCCTCGTGGCCGCGCAGGATGATCTCGCCCGGACGGACGCCGAAGATCGCCTCGTGCAGGGCGACGCAGAAGCTGAACTGATCGCTCCGGGCATCCACGGCCACTGCGGCGCGCTGCTCGGGGCCCGCGCGCGCCGGGCCCACTTCTCGAGCAAGGCTCGACGAGGAAGAGCCGGCGTGTCGGTGAGCTGCGCTTCGGTCAGTGTGGCGCTTCGCGCCACCGGCTCACGACGGCTCGAGGTAATCGGGCGGCTCGATGAGCACGTATCGCGGGCGTCCGGTGCCGACCCGCGTGACCAGGACCTTGATGCGTGCGGGGAGGTGCAGCTTGGTGTTGAGCGCATCGGGATCGACGATCGCCGGCCCTATCTTGCCTCGAACCACCTGCTCGGAGCCGGCGAGCTTGAGCTCGAAGATCCGGGCTCTGGGCAGCACGCCCTGTAGCTCGCCCTCGATCTCCTTGTACTCTTCCCGGAGGTTCTCCTGGCTCAAGCGCTCGAGGCTCGTCTTCACCTGCCCGACATCGCTGAAGACGACCCTCGACTCCCCGAGTTGCACCACGCACACCGCTTCATGATCCACGAGCGTCTGCAGGAAGCCGCGCACCTTCTCGAGCACTCTCCGCTCCGTCTCTGCGGCTGAGTCGGCGAGCTCTTCGTCATTGCCGAGCGTGCCCCGCAGGAGGCGCTGGGTCCGATCGAGGGCTTCCGCGACGGCGCTGGGCTCCGAGAGGGGGGGCTGCCCCGGGGAGTGCTCCTCGAGCTGAAAACCGAAGGAGCCGACGGCGGTGCTCGTGATCAAGAGCTGATGCTGATCACGGTTCGGGATTGGACCCATCGCGGCGAGCGGCCCGGCCAAGGATGCGGCCATGGCCACGACGGAATCGACGAAGCTATTGACGGCCTTCAGGGCGAACTCGACGAAGACGCCGTGACTGCCGATGACAGGCCGCCCTCTGAACGTCAGGCGTACCCGTGCCGGCTCACGCTCCGAGGATCTCGCCTGGGCGAGGTCGTCTTCCACCCGCTTCATCCGCGCGAGCAGGCTGGATCGATCGAGGACATCCTCCTCGGGCACTTCGGCGAGCATGCGATCCAGGGCAGCCTTCTCCCCGAGCAGGTGCTGGTAATCGCCACGGTTCATGGCTGCGCTCCACGTTTCGCGAGACTCACGAGATGGGTGAGGGTCGCCGCTGCGGCCGTGTCTTCGTCCGGCTTCAGCTCCACCTGCACGAACCCCTTCCAGAGCTGGCTCCGCCGATGAGACCAGACGCTGTACCAGTAAGCGCTCTGCCCCGCGAGTCGCTCCGGCTTCATTCCGAGATGAACCAGGTACGCGTCGACGTGAAATGTGGACTTCACGAGAGCGTGGTCGGTGAGCGCGGGGACCTTGCCCGCGAGTTGTCGCTGCGAAGCACCGCGCGGCAGATGATAGAACGTGACCACGTCGATATCGTTCGGTGGTCTACCTTCGATCGTCTCGATGTGCTCGAGGAAGCTTCCATTGAGCCACTGAAAGCCCTGGACGAGGCCTGCCGCGTGCAGCACCGCACGGTAACGCAGATATCCATCAAGGATCGCCCTTCGTTCTGGTGTGTCACCGAACCGGAGCACGTAGTCCGTGAGCGATACGGCGTAGGGCGAGCGCTCGGGTGAAACCGGTTGCGCCACATTGATCGGCGGCAGTACGCCATCTGCCGTCCAGGCAGGGATCGAAGCCAGTTTCATGGAGGCGGTCCCTTCACCAAGACATCATGTCGCGCGACACAGCGCGTGTTCTGCAGGCGATGGACATGCAGCACATGCGTAGCATGCGGGGGTGACCTGGAAGAGGCAGGACAGGTGATCGGTGCACCGCGGACTCCTATGCGACCAGGCCGGCCAGCTCCGCCACGACCGCGGCGACCGGGCGGCCCGCCGTGTCGACCGTGTGCTCGGCGCGCGCGTAGAGCTTCTCGCGCGCCGCGAGCAGCGCGCGCAGCTCGGCGAACGCGTGCGGGCTGTCGCCCATCGGGCGGCGATCGCCCTGGGCGACCACGCGGTTCCAGTGGTCCTCGGCGCGCGCGCGCAGCCAGACGGTGCGGCAGCGCGCGCGGAGCAGCGCGTAGTTCGTCGGATCGTTCACGATCGAGCCGCCCGTCGCGAGGATCATCGGCGGCGCGGCCGCGTCTGCGCACAGGCGCGTCAGCACCTCGCGCTCGATGCGGCGGTAGTACGCCTCGCCGTGCAGCGCGAAGACCTCGCCGAGCGGCAGGCCGGCCGCCAGCTCGATCTCGCGATCGATCTCGACGAAGGCGAGCCCGAGCCGCTTCGCCAGCGCCGCGCCCACCGTGGACTTGCCCGCGCCGCGCACGCCGAGCAGCGCGAGCGGCCGCTGGCCCGCCGGAGCCGGCGCGTCCGCGGCGGCCAAGAGCGCCGACGGCGTCGTGCCGAGGCTGTGCGCCACGTCGGCGAACCGGCGCAGCGAGATGTTGCCGAGCCCCGCCTCGAGCTGCGCCAGGAAGCGCTCGGAGACGCCGCTCCCCGCCGCCAGCTCGCGCCGCGACCAGCCCCGGCGCTCGCGGTGCGCGCGCACGGCGTGGCCGACCATCTCGAGGTAGCTCGGCATCGGCATCGCCCTGGTCATGCAATATATTGCATAAACGACACACGTGACAAGCAGTAAATTGCTTGATACGCCATGGGGATGGTCCCGACGCGCTTCGAGACGCACCCCTCGCGCTACCGGCACTGGAAGCTGTCGGTCTCCGACGCGGGCGACACCGCGACGCTCGTGATGGCCGTCGACGGCGATCACCCGCACCGCCCCGGCTACGAGCTGAAGCTCAACTCGTACGACCTCGCCGTCGACATCGAGCTCGCCGACGCCATCACGCGCCTGCGGTTCGAGCACCCGAGCGTCAAGGCGGTCGTCTTCACCGCCGAGCTCGATCGCGTCTTCTGCTCCGGCGCGAACATCTACATGCTCGGGCAGTCGACGCACTCGTTCAAGGTGAACTTCTGCAAGTTCACGAACGAGACCCGGCTCTACCTCGAGGAGGCGTCCGAGCACTCGGGCCTGGGCTCGCTCTGCGCGTGCAAGGGCACCACCGCGGGCGGCGGCTACGAGCTGGCGCTCGCGTGCGACGAGACCATGCTGGTCGACGACGGCAACTCGGCGGTGTCGTTCCCCGAGACGCCGCTCCTCGCGGTCCTGCCCGGCACCGGCGGCCTCACGCGCCTCGTCGACAAGCGTAAGGTCCGCCGCGACCGCGCGGACGTGTTCTGCACCACCGCCGAGGGCATCAAGGGCAAGCGCGCGAAGGAGTGGGGCCTCGTCGATCACGTCGTCTCGCGCAGCGCGTGGGACAAGGCCGTCGCCGAGCGCGCGCAGGCGATCGCCGCTCGCCAGACCGCCCTGCGCGGCCCGGCGTTCGCGCTGCCGCCGCTCGAGCCGCGGCTCACCGAGCGCGGCGCCGCGTACACGCACGTCGAGCTGGCCATCGATCCCGCCGCGCGGACGGCAAACCTCCTCGTGCGCGGGCCCGCCGCCACCGAGGATCCCGCCGCGCTCGCCGCCGCCGGCACCGAGCCGTGGAGCTTGCGCGCGTTCCGCGAGCTCGACGACGCGCTCCTGCGGCTGCGCTTCGACTTCCCCGACGTCGGCGTCGTCACGCTGCGCACGCAGGGCGCGCCGGGCCTGGTCACCGCCGCCGACGAGGCGCTCGCGCGCTCGGATACTGGCTTCGCGCGCGAGGTGCGGCTCCTCCAGCGCCGCGCGCTCAAGCGCCTCGACAACACCGCGCGCAGCTTCTACGCCGTCGCCGACGCGCCGGACTCGTGCTTCGAGGGCGTCCTCCTCGAGCTCGCGCTCGCCGCCGATCGGTTCTACGCGCTCGCCGACGAGGACGAAGCGATCACCGTCCGCACCTCGGTCGCGAACGCCGGCTTCATGACCACCTCGTCGGGGCTCTCCCGGCTCGAGGCGCGGTTCTACGGCGAGCCGGCGCGCCTGCGGCAGGTGCTCGCGCGCGGCGCCGAGGGCCCGATCCCGTCCCAGGAAGCCGAGCGGCTCGGCCTCGCGACGATCGCCGCCGACGACATCGACTTCGCCGACGAGCTGCGCATCGCGATCGAGGAGCGGGCGTCGCTCTCGCCCGACGCGCTCACCGGCATGGAGGCGTCCTTGCGCTTCGTCGGTCCCGAGACGCTCGAGACCAAGATCTTCGGCCGCCTGTCGGCCTGGCAGAACTGGATCTTCACCCGCGCCAACTCGACGGGCGAGCACGGCGCGCTCACCCTCTACGGCCGCCCCGAGCGGCCGCAGTTCCAGTGGAAGAGGACGTAAGCCCATGTCCACCGTGCTCACCGACGAGAAGATCCCCAACAACGTCAGCCTCGCGAGCGACAAGCGCCTGCAGCGCGCGCTCGAGGCGTGGCAGCCGCACTTCATCGACTGGTGGAAGCAGATGGGCCCGCTCGGCTGGCAGGAGCGGGACATCTACCTGCGCACCGCCGTCTCCGTCGAGACCGACGGCTGGGCGCACTTCGACTACGTGAAGATGCCCGACTACCGCTGGGGCATCTTCCTCGAGCCCAAGCAGGAGGGCCGCACGCACGGCTTCGGCGACTTCTACGGCCAGCCCGTATGGGACGAGGTCCCCGGCGAGTTCCGCAACATGCTGCGCCGGCTGGTCGTCACGCAGGGCGACACCGAGCCCGCGAGCGTCGAGCAGCAGCGCGCGCTCGGCGCCACCGCGCCGTCGCTCTACGATCTGCGCAACCTGTTCCAGGTCAACGTCGAGGAGGGCCGGCACCTCTGGGCCATGGTCTACCTGCTCCACACGTACTTCGGCCGCGACGGCCGCGAGGAGGCCGAGGAGCTGCTCGCGCGCCGCTCCGGCGATCCCGACAAGCCGCGCATCCTCGGCGCGTTCAACGAGCCGACGTCGCACTGGCTGTCGTTCTTCATGTTCACGATGTTCACGGACCGCGACGGCAAGTACCAGCTCTCGGCGCTCGCCGAGAGCGGCTTCGATCCGCTCGCGCGCACGTGCCGCTTCATGCTGACCGAGGAGGCGCACCACATGTTCGTCGGCGAGACCGGCGTGCAGCGCGTGGTGAAGCGCTCGTGCGAGCTCATGAAGCAGGATCCAAACGGCGATCCGCGCGCGCAGGGCGGCATCGATCTGCCGACGATCCAGAAGTACCTGAACCTCTGGTACTCGCTGTCGCTCGACCTGTTCGGCGGCGAGGTCTCGTCGAACGCGGCGGACTCGTTCGCGGCCGGGCTCAAGGGCCGCTACAAGGAGGACCGCTACGACGAGCACAAGCTCGTCGGCTCGCACTTCGCGATGGACGTCCTCGAGGGCGGCGCGGTCGTCCACAAGGACGTCCCGATGCGCAACGCGCTCAACGAGGTCCTGCGCACCGAGTACATCAAGGACTGCCAGCGCGGCGTCGATCGCTGGAACAAGACGATCAACGACGAGGGCATCGACTTTCAGCTCGCGCTGCCGTCGAACAAGTTCCACCGCCAGATCGGCATGTGGGCGCAGCTCCGGTTCACGCCCGCAGGCGAGATGATCGACGACGCCACGTGGCAGGCGCGCCGCGGCGAGTGGCTGCCGAGCGAGGCCGACGAGGTCTACGTGAAGAGCCTGATGCACCCCGTCTACGAGCGCGGGAAGATGGCGAGCTGGATCGCGCCGCCGCTGAAGGGCCTGAACGGCCTGCCGGGCGACTTCGAGTACGTGCGGCTGTAGTCCGGCGTTAGCTTGCCGCGCAGTCGAAGAGCACCTTGCCCTCGCTGGTCGCGCCGCGCGCGAGCGCGAGCGCCTCGGCGGACGCGGTGAGCGGCACGGCCGCGCGGATCTCGGAGCGCAGGTCGTCGGCGAGCCGGCGCTGCGCGGCCGCGAGCGTGCGGAGCTTGCCGAAGAGCGACGTGCCCTCCACCCAGGCGTACATCGTGAAGCCGTCGACGCGCAGGCGGCGGAACACGAGCGTGTCGGGATCGATCTGGCACGGCGCGCGCGAGAGCATGCCGTAGACGAGGATCCGCCCGTTCTGGCCGATCGCGCGCGCGAGCTGGTCAGTCGCCTCGCCCGCGACGGCGTCGAACGCGAAGCGGACGCCGAGCGCGGCGCAGCGCTGTTGCAGCACGGCATCGGCGTCGGGCTCGCTCGTCGTGATGACGTGCTCGGCGCCGATCGCGCGGAGCGCCGCGGCCTGCTCCGGGCGCCGGACCACGTTGATCAGGGGGAGCCGGGCGCGCGCGCACAGCCGCACCAGCATCTTGCCGATCGCGCCAGCGGCGGCGTTCTGGACGAACGCGCGGTGACCGGCGCGGCGCGCCGTCTCGAGCAGGACGAGCGCCGTGAGCGGGTTCGTGAGCAGCATCGAGGCCTGCTGCGGATCCGTCCCCCGGCGGAGCGGCGCGCAGCGCAGCGCGTCCGCGCACGCGTACTCGGCCCACGTGCCGTCGCCGTCGCCCGCCGCGCACGCGACGTCGCGGCCCAGGAGGAAGCGCGCGATCGCGCCGTCGCCGGCCGCGACGACGGTGCCGCTCCCCTCGAAGCCGGCGATCGTCCCGAGCGGCTTCTTCACCTCGTAGGTGTCGTCGAGGAGCAGCAGGTCGTTCGGGTTGATCGGCGCGGCGCGCATGCGGATCAGCACCTGGCCGCGCCCCGGCGTCGGGACCGCGCGCTCGGCGAGCTCGACGCCGCCGGCGGTGGTCGCGAGCGCGCGCATCGCGCTCGGGAGCGTGTGGCCTCGCAGGAGCTTCATCGGGGGCGACGCGGTGCGCGGCCGCGGCTACGGCTGCGGCTTCTTGGCCTCGCCGCCCTCGCACGGATCCGGGGGCGGGGCCGCGGAGTCCTTGTCGGCGTCGTCGGCGTCGCCGGCCGCCTTCGGCGACTCCTGCGGATCGGGAGCCGGCGACTTCGCGCTGGCCGGGGCCTTCTTGGCGCACGCCGCCGCGAGGGCGGCGAACAGGACGAGGACGATCGTGCTGCGCATGCGCGGCAGGATAGATCAACGGCCCGCCGCGCAGGGCCGCTACTTGCCGCCGCTGCGGCTACTTCGGCTACTTCTTTTGCTGCTTCTGCAGCAGATCGCCGAACGTGCCGAGCTTCGCTGGCGGCTGCGCCCGCGTGACCTCGGCGACGTCGGCCGCCGTCGCGTCCTTGGAGGCCGCCATCGACAGGGACAGCCGCCGCCGCTCGTGATCGATCCCGAGCACGACCGCCTCGACCTCCTGGCCGACGGAGACGATCTCCTTGGGGTGGTTGATCCGGCGGCCCGCGCCCAGCTCGCTGATGTGGACGAGCCCCTCGACGGCCGGCGCGATCTCGACGAACGCGCCGAACGGCTGGAGCCGCGTGATCGTGCCGCGCACGCGCGCGCCCTCGGCGAGGTTCGCCGTCGCGTCGCGCCACGGATCGCTCGCCAGCGCCTTCAGGGACAGGCTGATCCGCTCGCCCTTGTCCTTGTCGCCCCGGGCGCCGCGCTCCGCCGGCTCGATCTTCAGCACGGCGACGTCGATCTCCTGGCCGAGGCTGAGCACGTCCTCGGGCCGATCGACGCGCGAGTAGCCGAGCTCGCTGACGTGCAGCATGCCCTCGACGCCGCCGATATCCACGAACGCGCCGAACGGCTTGAAGCCGACGACCTTGCCGCGGAGCACCGCGCCGGGCTCGAGCTTCTTGCGCGTCTCCGCCGCGAGCCGCTCCTTCTCCTCCTCGACGAGCGCGCGGCGCGACAGCACGAGGTTGCGCGGCTCGTACCGCGTGATCCGGAACGTGAGCCGCTTGCCGACGTACGTCGCGAGGTCCTCGACGAAGCGCGCGTCGATCTGCGACGCGGGGCAGAAGCCGCGCACGCCGGCGACGTCGACGGACACGCCGCCCTTCACGACCTCCTGCACGACGCCCTCGACGGGGATCCCGAGCTCCTGCGCCTGCTGGAGCTCCGCGCGCGCCTCCGGACCGCGGCCGAGCTTCACGCGCAGCGTGAGCACGCCGCCCGCGTCGGCCACCACGCGCGCCTCGATCTTGTCGCCGATCTTGACGAGCAGCTTGCCCTCGGGGTCACTGACCTGGCTGCGCTCGAGGACGCCCTCGGCCTTGCCGCCAGCGTCCACGAACACGGCGTCCTTGCCGATGGAGATCACCGCGCCCTGGATGACGTCACCGATGCGCGGCCGCTTCTTCTCGGCGCGCGGCTTGCCGCTCTCGAACTCGGCGAGCATCGCCGCGAAGTCTTCATCCTGATCCGGCATCGGCGCGCACTCTACTCGGTGCCGCGCGCGCTGGCTACGGGCTCTCCATCCTCTGAAACACGGCGACCACGGTCGGCTCGTCGGCGCATCGATCCGAGAGCGCGGCCATCCGATCCTCGAGGTCCTTGTACCGTCCCTCGTGCGCTTCGATGTACGCGGTGGCCGCTTCGAGCCGCGCCCGGTCGCGGTCCAGCTTGATCCCTTCGACGAACGCCTGCCGGTGCTCGTCGAACGCGCGCTGCATCGCCGCGCCCGCCGCGGCGCACGTCGGCTCGCGCTCGCCAGCGGCCACGACCAGCTCGTGCGCGCGCCACGCCCGATCGGCGATGTCGGCCGCCGTGGGCGTGCCCTTGCAGCCGGCGACGGCGACGGCGACGGCCGAGGCTGTGACCGCGGCAGCGAGGGCGGCGGAGGGGCGCACGCCGCGAGATTGCCACACGGTACGGTCGCGAGCACCCCAGGGCGGGCGAAGGCCGAAGGCCAGGCGAGAGCATGAGCGGGCAGGAAGAGATAGAACGCGGGCGTGGGTGCACAGATGAAGCCGCGCGGCTGCCATCGCGCTCGGGGCACTCCGCGGCTCGCTCGCTCGGGAGTCTACTCTGCTCCGCGGCGCTGGCGCGCGGCCAGCTCGCCAGTTGCCTTCGGCATCTCGATAACGAACCCAGAGCGTTTTTCCTCGTGTGAAGACTCCCACTGGCCATCTGCTTTCTTGAGAGCTAATTCGATCCCGCCAGACGTCCTCGGCACTCGGCCCTTCGCATCACCCGGAGCTGAACGGGAGGCTCCGGGCGGCTATGGCGCGCCGTACCACGACGGCTGGATCACGACGTCATCGGCCAGCACGTAGGCCACGCGGTGGCCGAACTGGATCTGGTGATATTGAAGCTCGCCGCGGACCACGACGTGCTGCGCCGGATCGAGGGTCACCGCGCGGTAGTACTCGGCCTCCGGCGAGAAGCCCACGGCGTAGCGCTGGCCGGCCAGGAGCTTGTACTGCAGTGGCACGATCGTCTGCACCGGCACGTTCGCGGGATAGGCCTCCGGCTCCGGGTAGGCACGGCCGTAGACCGGGATCCACGGCTTGTCCGGCTTCGGGGTCACTACCCAGCCGGTCGCCCACACCGCATTGCGCGTCCTTGGCGGATCGTAGAACCAGCCCTTCTGGCCGAGATACCAGATCGCGGTCCAGTCGCCGCTCCGGTCCGCCACAGCGTACTGCTGGCCGGTATCGACGCGGCTTCCGACGTCCGAGATGCGCATCGTGCTCGGCGAACCGTCCGGGCGCAGACCGATGTCCTGCAAGAGCGGCGCGCTCTCTTCCGGCGCGGCGTGGAGGATCACCGAGCTCGATCCCTGTGCGGGACAGGGCGCGGAAGGCAGATTCGCGTTGCAGCCGATGAATACCGGCTGGTTGCTCGCGAAGTCGGGCTTGATGGTGACCAGCCCCGAGTGAAGATCGCCCGTCGGATGGAACGGCGCGTGAAGAAGCTCGAAGTAATGGTCCCAGTCCCAGTACGGGCCCGGGTCCCAGTGCATGCCGGCGACCTTCGCGGGCGTGATGCCGGGCACGTTGTCGTGGCCGAGGATGTGCGCTCGGTCGAGCGGGATATCGTAGCGCTCGGCCAGGTAGCGCACCAGCTTGGCCGAGGAGAGGTACATCGCCTCCGTGTACCAGGTGCCCTGCGCGGCGAAGCCTTCGTGCTCGAGGCCGATCGACTTGGCATTGGTGTACCAGTTGCCGGCGTGCCACGCGACGTCACGCGTGTCGACGTGCTGGGCGATGTGCCCATCGGAGGAGCGCAGCGAGTAATGCCAGCTCACATAGGTCGGATCCCGGACCAGCCTCAGCGTCGTCGCGTAGCTCGCCTCGGTATCGTGGATGATGATGTAGCGGATCTCCTGGCTGTCCGGACGAGCGGCCAGATCGTGATTGCCGTAGCCGCCCCCGCTCAGGCCCTGGTAGGGAGCGGGGATCCACTCACAGCCGAGCTCGTCGGGGCACTCCACCCCGTCGTCATTTTGGCTCGACGAGCGCAGGCCGAGGCGGCCGAGCTGGGATGTGTCGGGCTGGACCTCGGGGTGCGCGTCCAGGGTGATCGCGTGGCCATCGCTGGTGGCGCGGGTCATCCCGCTGGTCATCAGCGCATAGACCTCGTCGGCAAAATGCCTGGCGGTGGCCGCGTCGGCCGAGCCGGCATAGCGCGCAACCGCGCCGTACCAGCCGGCCGGATCGGCGCTGACGGTTCCGGTGAGCTCACGCTGATACTGCGCGAGCAGCGCCGCTCCGCCGCGGATGTTCTCTGCCGGGTTGATGCGAAGCGTCGCGGTGTCCACCCCCGTGAGCTCGGCCGCGCGATCAATGGTGTGGAGCTCCGGCTCCATGGCGCTCGCCTCGGCTTCAATCCGGTGCGAAAGCGGCGCCGGACGCGCGTCATCGCCGCGCGGGTCTTCCTCTCCGTCGCCGTGGTGCGAATCGATGCTCGCCCAGGGCGCATCGGTCAGGTGCATCGGCCCGTAGCCGGCCGCCCGGCTGGGTTGTCCGGCGTGGTCCTCCCATCGCGACTCGAGATAAGAGACCGCGAGCAGCACGCTTTCGGGCACACCGAACTCTTGCGCTGCAGCGGCAAACTTCTGCTGACGGGCGCTCCCATCGCGGTTTTCGTGCTGGCGTACGTCTTCACCGACATCGGTGCAGGCTGCCGTGGTCGCGAGCAGGGAGAGGGCACCAAAGCAGAGCAATCTGCGACGAAAAGAGGGCGCCACCATGGATCACTCGTATGATGAATCATCGGCGCGCGTCAAGGTGGTAGTACATCCCAAAGACGATTTGCGTTGAAATGAAGGCGCGGGTTCAGGCATGTTCATGCCGAGGACGAGTGCGCTGTGGGTCGGGCGGATTCTGCGGGGAAAACGGATATGGTCGGCGACGGACCTCGCGCGTGCTCTGGACCCCCGCCGCCACGCGTCCCGACGATCGGCGTCCGCCACGGACCCCCAGCTCCGCGCAGCTCGCCGCCCCTGTCTAGTAGCTGCCGATCAATGTGACGCCGCTGTATGCCGCGAAGCCGCGCAGCATCACGTACCAGTCGCCCGCGGTCGCGGTGGCCGCGTGCGTGCACGTCTCGGTGTTGCCGCTGACGTACGGCCGGCACGCGTAGATCGCCGTCGTCGGGCGCGTGCCGGACCGCGTGTAGAGGTCGACGTCGCCGGTGCCGCCGCTGGTCTTGATCGTCAGCGTCTTTCCGGCCGGTACGGCGATCCGGTAGTACTGCGCGCTGCCGCTCGCGCCCGAGAGGTTGTTGACCGCGACGTTGTTCTGGAGGTACGGATCATTGGCATTGTACGTGCCAGTCAGGGTGACCCCCGAGTAGGCCGAGTAGCCGCGGAGGCCGACCCAGTACGTGCCGGCCGTGGGCGGCGCGAACGTGCAGGTCTCGCTATTGCCGGCCAGGTACGGGCGGCACTGGAAGGCCGTGGTCGTCGGCTTCGATCCGTAGTTGACGTAGAGGTCCACGTCGCCCGTGCCGCCGCTGACCGTGAACGTCAGCGTGGACTGGCCCGTGGGCACGCTCAGGCTCCAAAATCTGAAGTTGCCGGCCACGGGGTCCGAAATGCCGGGGACCGGGACGCCGTTCGTGAGCACGCCGTCGGGCGGGGGCGTGCCGCCGCAGCTGGCCGGGGCCGTGCCGACGGCGATCGCCGCGTACGCGCAGGCGACGGCGTCCTGCGTCGCCTGGTCGTAGCCGAGCTGGATTGCCGCCTGGATCGCCGCCGTGCGGATCGCGTTGTAGTTCGAGCTCGCGGTCAGGAGATCGGTATTTGCCTTGTAGAAGATGCGGCCGGCCTTCTCCATGCCGATCGCCGGGACGTTGATCGCCGTCTTGCCGCGCGGGTGCGTGCCGCCCTTCGTCAGCAGACAGAACACGAGGTTGTTCGGGCCCGAGCTGTAGTGGACATCGACGCTGCCGATGTCCGACGTCCAGATGTCCCTCGAGACGCCGTCCGCGGCCGGATCGCACAGGTTGCGAATGAACGGCGGCATGACCTCGTCGCCCACCAGGAACGTCTGGGCGTTGATCGCGAGCGTGCCGTTCGAGCCGCCGTCGCCGAACGCCTCGATGAACGCGCCGAAGATGTCGGAGATCGACTCGTTCAGGCCGCCCGACTCGCCGCTGAACGTCAGGTTCGACTCGTGCTGGATGACCGCGTGCGTCAGCTCGTGCGCGGTCACGTCGAGCGAGCGCGCGAGGGGGCCGCAGTTCTGCGACGGGCTGCCGTCGCCGTAGAACATCTGCGAGCCGTTCCAGAACGCGGCGCAGTAGTTGGTCGAGTAGTGGACCGTGGCCACGAGCGGCGCGCCCGCGTTGTCGTACGAGTCGCGATTCCAGAAGTGGTTGTACGCGTTGTACACGGTGCCGAGGTTGTCGTAGGCCGCGTCGACGTCGAGGTCGCCCGTGGGCGCCTGGCCCTCGACGCGCACGAGCGTCGCGCCGACGTAGACCTTGCGGTAGCGCGCGTGGTGGATCAGCGGGTGGACGGCGAGGATCTCGCCGCTCTGCGCGTCGACGAAGACCTTGTCGCGGACCGGATCGAGGCCGCGCGCGGTGCCGCGCGAGCCTTCGACGATCTGCTCGTGGGCCTTGTGGAGCGCGCCCTCCGGCGTCTGGAGGTAGACGAGCCGCGAGCCGGTGATCACGCGTCCGTCGAGGCTCGCCCAGCGGGCGTCGCCTTCGACCGCGAGGCTCGCGGCGCGCTCCGAGACCTCGATCGCGTCGGAGGGCCGCGAGGTCGCCGCCGCGGGCGCCAGATCGCCGCGGGCGGTGCCGTTGATGCCGAAGATCGCGCCCCTCGCGTCGACGTGGACGACGAGATCGCCGCCGACGACCTCGAGGCCGTCGCGCTTCTGGTCGTAGCGGAAGTGCCGCGCGCCGCTCTCGTCGGTCGTGACCTTGCGCAGCACGAGCGCCTCGCTGGACAGGCGGAGCGCCTCGAGGATCGGCGGCAGCGCCGAGCGCAGCGCGCGATCGTCGCCGGCCGCGCCGAGGCCGACCTCGTGCGCCGGATCGATCGTGCCCAGCTCGCCGACGATGTACTGAGGGACACCGTCGGCGGAGGCCATCAGCACGCGGGCCTCGGGCAGCGCGGCGAGCGCGGCCTCGATGTCCCGGTCGCCGGCGGGATCATCCTTGGGTTCGGGGGACTGGCATCCAGCCACCGCGGCCGCCAGCAGCGCGCCACGAATCCAATGCTTCGGATCGGTACGGATTGTCATCGGCGGCCGGCCTTCATGGACGGTGCCAGCGACGACGCGCGCGGCGCGCTCAAGGACTTCGCGCGCCTGTCGGTGCCGTGCGCGCGCGCATGCGACAGGCTGTCATACTCGACGATTCGCGCCGAGGAGTTCTGCCTCTGGGCCCCGAGCGCACATACCCATCATCGGGAGGAAGCGAGCGCGCGGGGCGCTCACCGACGAGGATCATGCGGGTTCGCGGGATCACGCGATCGGGCAGGAGCGCCGCCGCTAGTTTGCCGCGGAGGTGGCCGCTCCGGCCACCTCCGAGCGCTTCGGCGAGACGTGGTCGGCAGGCGATGCCGCGCCCGTCGCCGCCGATCCCGCCGCCGCGGAGCCCTCCGCCACGCGCTGCGCGCGCTGCGCGCCCGTGGCGCCCTCGAGCGTCTTCGCGTCGAGGTAGCCGGCCTTGCGCATCGCCCAGTCCCACACGGACGTGGGGGCGATCGCGCGGAGCCAGATCGCGAAGTGCGTGCTGCGCGGGGCGACGTACCGCGCGGCCGGCCGGCGGGCGCGGACCGCGCGCGAGATCGCCTTCGCGATCACGATCGGATCCGACGCGAACCGGTCCGCCGACTTCGACATCTGCTCGTACTTGTCGAGCGCGCGCCCGTACGGGGACGCGCGGTACGCGTCCAGGTTCGCGACGGCGGTCGACTCGAAGCTCGTGCGGATGATGCCCGGCTCGATCAGCGCGACGTCGATCCCGAACGGGCGCAGCTCGTAGCGGAGCGCGTCCGAGAGCGACTCGATCGCGTACTTCGTCGAGTTGTACACGCCGAAGTAGGGCAGCGTCAGCCGGCCGCCGACGCTCGAGACATTGATGATCCGGCCGGCGCCCCGCTCGCGCATCTTCGGGATGAACGCGCGCGTGACGCTCATCAGGCCGAACACGTTCGTCTCGTACTGGCGACGCAGCTCGGCATCCGAGATCTCGGAGCTCGGCCCGAGGATGCCGAAGCCGGCGTTGTTGATGAGCACGTCGGGGCCCCGGCCATCGGTCATGAGGTCCACCGCGGCGACCGCGTCCGCGATCGAGGACGGCGAGGTCACGTCGAGCGGCAGCGTGTCGAGCCGCAGCCCCTTGGCCTCCGCCGCGAGCTTCGCGAGCTCGGCGGTCCTGCGGCCGGTGGCGATGACGTGGTGCCCCTCCTGCGCAAGGTGGAGGGCGGTCACGCGGCCGATCCCGGAGGTGGCGCCCGTGATGAGGACGGTCTTGGACGTGGTGGACGTGGTGGACATGGCTCTCATGGCTCCTTGAATGCTCGAAGGAATGAACGTTCATTCCCATTGAAACCAGAATAAATCCGGTGAGATCTCTCACCGGGGGACGATCGTTCGCTCAGCTACGGATGGCTTCCCAGACGCACTGCTCGGCGAGCTTCCAGTCCGCGGCCTCGAGCGGCTTGTCGCTGTCGACGCAGCTCCGGATCACGCCCACGAACGCGCCCATCACGAGCCCCATCAAGAGGCGCGGCGCGCCCGCCTTGAGCTCGCCGCGCGCCTGCGCGCTCGTGACGACGGTCGTGAACAGCTCGTTCATGCGCTGCTCCACGGCGCGGCTCTGGGCGTCCAGGTAGCGCGCGTGGTGGTGCAGCTCGAGGAAGATGAACGCGCTGGGGTGCTCCGTGGCGAACTTCGCCATCCGGGTCCACAAGAGGCGAAACTGCTCGCGCGTCGGCGCGGCGGGCGGAAAATCGCCCAGGACGACGTGCCCGAAGTGCTGCTTCTCCTGGCGGTAGATCTCGTTGACCAGCGCTTCCTTGGATTCGAAGTAGCGGTAGATGGTGCCGGCGCCGACACCCGCGCGGTCCGCGATCTCGGGCACCGCGGTCCCGTAGAAGCCACGCTCCACGAACAGGTGCAGCGCCGCCTCGACGATCGCCTCGCGCTTGTCGCCGCTCGCGCGCTTGCCGCCGCCCGCCGGGATGGCCGGCTGGCTCGCGCGCGGGGCCGGCTCCGCGCCGGCGGCGGACGCCGGGCTGGTGCGCGGTCTGGAGCTCGAGGGCGGCGTCATCGGGGTGAGGGAATGAATATTCATTCCGCTCGGCCGCCGCAAGCGGAATTTGAGATGCTTCTTACAAGCTGCTGAGATTGAAGATGAATTCAGGGCTGGTTCCGGAACGATCATTCCGCTGCGGGGCGATCAGCGGTCGGCGGCGGCGGTCACGGCGGCGGCGGCGCGCGGGCGGCGCGGCTTGGGCCGCGTGCGCGGCTTGCTCACGCCCTGGCGCTCCTCACGCAGCGCGCGCGCCTTCGACATCGCCCAGCTGCAGATCGGGCAGGCCGACGGCACGTGCCCCTTCGCCGTGCAGTACTGGCGGCCGAAGTAGATGAACTGCAGGTGGAGCGTCGACCAGCGCTCGCGCGGGAACAGCGCCTTCAGGTCGTGCTCGACCTCCTCGACGGTGCGGGCGCGCGAGAGCTGCCAGCGGCCGGCGAGCCGGTGGATGTGCGTGTCGACGGGGAACGCGGGCTCGCCGAACGCCTGCGCGATCACGACGCTCGCCGTCTTGTGGCCGACGCCGGGCAACGTCTCGAGCAGCGCCAGATCGTGCGGGACCTGGCCGCCGTGCTCGCGGACGAGGATCCGGCTCACGCCGGCGATCGCGCGCGACTTGGCGGCCGAGAGCCCGCACGTGCGGATGATCGGCTGGATCTGGGAGCTGCGGAGCTTCGCCATCGCGGCGGCATCCGGCGCGCGCGCGAACAGCGCGGGCGTGACCTGGTTGACCCGCGCGTCGGTGCACTGCGCCGAGAGGATCACGGCCACGAGGAGCTGGAACGGATCGGCGTGATCGAGCGGGATCGCGGGCGCCGGGATGTATCGATCGAGGAGCTCAAGGACACGCGCCGCGCGCGCCGCGCGCGCCCGGCGGTTCTCGGGCCGCGGCGTCGCCTCGTCATCGTCGGTGGCGTCGGCCACGTCGGCGCTCGGCTCGGTCACAGCGGGTCGTCGTCTTCGGCCGTGCTCGCCGGCGCGGCCTGGTTGGCGAGCAGGCTGTCGAGGAGCGCGCGCGCGTCGCGGCTCCCGGGCTCGGCGGACACGGCCGAGCGCGCCTTCTCGATCGCCTCGGCCTTCTGCCCCTGCGAGGCGAGCCAGCGCGCCTCCTCTACCCACGCGCGCGCGCGCCCGGGCGCGACGCGCTGCGCCTCGTGGAGATGCCGCGCGCCCTCCTCGCCGCGCCCACCGCCGACGAGGATCCGGCCGAGGTAGTAGTGGCCGAGCTCCAGATCGGGCGCGACCTCGACGAGCCTTCGGTACGCCTGCTCGGCGGTCTTCATGTCGCCGAGCCGGCGCTGCGAGCCCGCCCAGAACTTGTAGTAGTCCACCGCCACCGCCGAGGCCCGGTCAGCGACGAGCCACAGCGCGAGGGCGAGGAGGTGCGCCGCGCCGAGCGCGCCCGACGGGCCGCCGCCAGCGAGCCGCCCGCGGACGGCGAGCCCGAGGGGAATCGCGGTGACGGCGAGCGCGGCCAGGACGGCGTGCTCGAGGCGGACGAGCTCGGCGATGGCGAGGCCCGCGGCGAGCGCGAGCCCCCAGAGCACCCAGCTCGTCGTCGCGCCGAGCCGGTGCAGCGCGCGCCGGAGCGGCTGCAGCGCGCGCGCCTCGGCGAGCCGCACGAGCCAGCGGTCGGGCAGCACGAGCACGTACAGGCCGAGCATCAGGTACGCGAACAGGCCGATCTCGAGCCCGCTCGCCACGATGCCTGTGTGGAACGCGAGGCCGAGCGGCGCCGCGATCCGCCACGCGGGCCGCAGCCAGATCGTCGCGGCGAGGGCGAATTCGGTCCCGATCACGAGGACGGCGACGCGCTTCATCCCGATGGTCGCGTCGACGAGCGAGCGCAGCGAGCCGGCCAGCTGGCCGCCGAGCGTCTGCCCGCTGGTCCACGCCGGATCCAGCTTCGAGATCGCGGCCCACAGGTACATGATGCCGAGCTGCACGAGGATGAGCCGGAGCGCCCAGCTCCGCACGGGGGTTGCCGGCGTGGCGTCCGGCGGGCGCTGCCATGGCACGAAGCACGCGATCGCCACGGCGAGCGCCATCAGGTAGTGGTGCTGGTACGAGTCGAGCTGGCTGCCGAAATAGAGCCACGCGTAGAGCGCCGCGGCGATCGGCACGATCAGGCGCGTCGCGACGCCGAGCGCAGCGAGCGCGAACAGGTACGTCTCGAGGAGCTGGCCGATCTCGTAGCTGGCGCGCCCGGGGCCGAGGCTGTGCAGGAACGAGAAGTGCGCGACGTTGAAGTCACCCGCGCCGTACCGCGGCGCGTGGCTGATCTGGAGGAACGCGTCGATCGCGAGCAGCCCGAACAGCACGACGCGCGCCGCGACGAGCTTGGCCCACGGCACCTCGAAGCCGAACCAGAACACCGGCGCGGGCGGAGGCGGCAGCTTGGCGGGCCTAGGCGGCGGAACGTGCGTCTCGGGCGGCGGCTCACCGGGCTTGTCGGGCTTGTCGCGCTTGCCGCGCGCGCCGGGGCTCTTGTCGGCCGTGACGCGCGCCTCGGGCAGCGGCTGCGCTGCGTGCGTGGGGCTCGTCTCGGGCGGCGCCGCGGCGGGCTTGTCGGCGGCGGGCTTGTCGGCGGCGGGCTTGTCAGCGGCGGGCTTGCCGGCGGCGGGCTTGCCGGCGGCGGGCGCGGCGACCGCCGGCTGGCGCTCGAGCACGAGCTCGACCTCGCGGGCCGGGACGAGCGTCCGCGCGCGGAGCGTCACCGCCGTGCCCGGCAGCCCGCGCACGTCGCCCGACGACGACTCGAGCGTGAGCGCCGGCCGCCGCGAGTACGCCGGGAACTCGAGCCGGACCGCGAGGTCGCCGACGAGCGGCACCTCCGACGCGCGCGCGCCATCGAACGGCGCTGGCGGCGCGGACACGAGCCTGCGCCAGCCGTCGCGGACGAGCCGCGGCGAGGCGACGAGGAGCAGGCCGTTCGCGATCACCGCGGCGAGCGCCCACCGCCGCGCGCGGCGCAGCTCGTCTCCGGGCAGGAGCTTGGCCGGATCGACGCCCTCGACGCGCGCCGACGTGGCCGCGATCAGCGCGTCGACGAGCGCCTGCGACGGCGCGCCCGGCCGCGCGGGCGCGGCGCGGAGCTCGACCGCCGAGAGCAGGTCCGACGCCACGTCGCGCTTGCGCGTGCCGACCCAGCGCGCGACCTCGGGATCGCCGCTCCACCGCCGGCGCGGCGCGACGATGCCGAGCACGACCGCGCCGACGAGGACGATCGCGCCCGCGAGCCCTGCGGTGCCGAGGACGGCGAGCGCCGTCACGCGGTTGCCGCCGGCCAGGTGGCCAGCGAGCGGGACGAGCAGCGCGATCCCGGCGACGAGCGCCGTCGCGTTGAGCACGGCGCGGCGCGCCTCGTGGCGATAGAGCCGCGCGCGCACCCGCGCCAGGAAGCCTGGTATGGGCTCGAAGTCTTCGGTCGAATGACGAGGCACGGCCACGATGTCGCCCGTACTGCGCGGCCCGTGCAGTGTAGCGCTACCCGCGTCGTCCGACATCCGCCGAGGCACATGAGCTATAACCGCAACCGGCGTGAATATGCCCGGCCAACGACCGTCAACCTCGGCGAATGGACGGGCGAACTCCAGTTCGGCGCTGCTACCGGATGACCACGAGCTGGTCCTCGCGGCCCGCAAGGGCAACCGCGACGCGTTCCGCACGCTGTTCGAGCGGTACCACCGGCGGGCCTACGCCCTGGCGCTCGGCGTCCTTCGCCACTCCGACGACGCCCTCGACGTGGTCCAGGACGCTTTCGTCAAGGCTCACAAATACCTAGACAAGTTCGAAGGCAACTCCAGCTTCTACACCTGGCTGTATCGAATCGTGATGAACCTGGCCATCGACCACCTTCGCAAGCACCGGCGGGTCAAGCCGGTCGAGTTCGACGAGGCTCGGCTCGAGGAGGCGCACTCGGACGAGGGGCTACTGCCCCGGATCCTTGGGGGAAACCCCGGGCGCGCGCTCATGGACAAGGAGATCCGCAAGCGGATCGACGCCGCCCTCGACGAGCTCAGCGACAACCACCGCGCCGTCCTGGTGATGCGCGAGCTCGAGGGCCTGTCGTACGAGGAGATGGCCCAGACCATGGGGTGCTCCAAGGGCACGATCATGTCCCGGCTGTTCCACGCCCGCCGGAACATGCAGAAGCGGCTGATCGATCTCCTGGACAACCCGTCGCGGGAGCTGATCGAGGATCTCGGGCTCGCCTCGGCCGAAGGCGGTGAGGCGGCGGCTGATGATGACGGCAAGGATGGGGATGGTAAGGATCCCAAGACGGCCGGCGCGCCCACGCGCGCGGTGCGGAGCGAACGATGACCCGGCTTCGGAAGACCGATGACCTCGAGCTGATGCAGCACGCCGATGGCGAGCTGCCGGGGGAGCTGCGCGCCCCGCTCGCGGGCGATCCCGAGGCTGCCGGCAAGCTCGAGGCGCTCGGCGAGCTGCGGGATCTGCTCCGCGGCCACCTCGAGCTCACGACCGACGAGACCGACGACCGCAAGCTGCAGGCGATGTGGCGCGGGATCGACCGGGCGCTCGACGCCGAGGCCCCCCGCGGCCTGTGGGGGCGGATCTCGTCATGGCTCGATCGGCACCGCGGCCACCTCATCACCGGCGCGGTGAGCGCCGGGGCGGTCGCGGCGCTCGCGCTCGTCCTGCGCCCCGCCGCCGGGCCCGGCGAGGGGACGGCGGAGCACGGGGCGATCGACGTCCGGCCGGTGTCACTGCGATCCCCGCCGGCGATCGAGGCGCTCGACACGCCCGAGGGCACCGGGACGGTCCTCAATTATGAAGATGAAGATGGGCACACCGCGGTGATCTGGGTGACGCCCGCGGATACTGTGGAGGGCATATGAGCGTCCGCTTTTGGCTCGGGCTGATCGTGTCGTCGGCGCTGGCGTTGCCGGCGCTGGCCGACGCGCCGGCGAAGGCGATCCCGGCGCAGGCCCCGGCGGCGCCGCTGGCCGTCTCTTGCGACTTCGTCGAGATCAGCGCGACGAAGGGCAAGGCCGCGGGGCCCTCGATCGATCCGAAGCTCGGCCCGGTCGAGAAGAAGCTGAAGAAGGCGCCGTTCTCGCCGCAGTGGAATGAATTCAAGCTCCTGGCCCAGGCGACCAAGAAGCTCGAGAAGAAGAAGACCGAGCCGATCGCGCTCAAGCAGGGCGCGGCCACGGCGACGCTCGTCGAGACCGTCGACAAGTCGAAGGTCCGGATCACCGTCACGATCGACAACGCCAAGGGCAAGCAGGTCGTGAACCAGACGACGCTGCTCGACGCGGGCGACTACGTCATCCACACGCAGGTGCTTCCTCCCAACGATGACGGGCACTTGCTCGCCGTCACCTGCAAGTAGGCGGTCGATTCCCGGCGCCTTGGGGCCGGTCTGAATTCCAGCGGCCCGCTCGGTGTTGTAATACGAGTCGATGGACCGCGCGGGCCCCCAGGAGCAGCGACCGAGCGTCGCGCGGAGCGCCCTGCGCGCGCCGGCGCGCACCGGGGTGCGCCGTGGCTGGCCCCGGCCGCCGTACCGCTGGATCCTCCTGACCGGGGTGATTGCGCTCTCGGCGTGCGCCCTGATCGCGATCGGCCTGCTCGTGGCCTACCCGCGGGTCGCCGCCTGGATGATCCGCGACAAGCTGGGTAGCAAGGTCGCGACCCGGCTCGGCCGCGAGGTCCGCATCGGCGCGATCGACGTCTCGCTCGGCCACGCGGTGCTCCGCGACGTGGTGCTCCGCGGCCCGAACGACGGCAACACGCCGCTCGTTCACGTCGATCGCATCGACGTCGACTTCGATCCGTGGCGCTCGCTGATCGGCTCGGTCCGCCTCGGGCCGGCGAAGCTCGACGGCGTCAGCGTCACGCTGCGCCGGGCCGCAAATGGCACGGACAACGTGAGCGATCTCGTCGCGCGGCTCCGCACCGAGCGGGCCGCGGGCGGCGGGGGCGGCGGTGGCGGCGGCGGTGGCCCCATGCCGACCGAGATCACCGTGGCGCGGGCGCGGCTGCTCGCCGATGACGCCGTCACGAGCTCCACGGTGGTCGTCGCCGCGGGCGCGGCCTCGTGGGTGAAGGGCGAATTCTCCGCCGAGCTCAGCGGCATCACGACGACGACGGCCGCCGCGCCCGGGGCGTCCGTCGGAAAGATCGGGATCCGCAAGTCCCCCGGCGGCCTGCCCGTCGTGAGCGTCGCGGGCGGCGAGATCGCGCTGTACCCCAAGCTCTCGCTGTCGGGGATCGGCGGGACGATCTCCCCCAACAAGGCGCAGCCCGGCGCGTACGTGATCGATCTGGCCGGCGGCTACGGCGGCGTGCCCGGCAACCTGTGGACCGCCAAGGGCGCGCTCGATCCGAAGGCCGCCACCGCGTCGCTCGAGCTCGAGGCCGCGAAGTTCCAGCTCGATCGGCTCGCGCCGATCCTGGCGCGCTCGCCCGTGGTCGACTACGCGAACACGTCGATCGACACGAAGCTCCGGCTCGCGGTGGACGGCGCGGGCGCGCGCTTCGCCGGGGACTTCCACCTCCGCGGCCTCAACGTCGGGCACCCGATGATCGCGGAGAAGGAGGTCCACGACCTCGATCTCTCCGGCACGATCGACGGCAGCTTCGATCGCGCGGCGCGGCGCCTGGAGCTGTCGCGCGGCGACTTCGAGACGCGCGGCGTGCCGTTCTCGATCACCGGCAGCGCGTCGACGCGCCGGGCGAGCCCCGAGGCCGCGGCCGCAGCCGTGGCGGTGGCCAGCGCCGCGCCGGCCGCGGCGAAGGCGCAGACCGCGGCGGCGAAGGCGCAGATCCCGCCGGCGAAGACGCAGCTCGCGGCCGCCGCGGCGAAGGCCAAGAATGTGCCGACCTCGGGCCCCGGCGGCCTGCAGGAGCTGAAGCTGCGGTTCGTGATCCCGCCGACCGAGTGCCAGCGCGTGCTGGACGCGATCCCCAAGGAGATGGCGCCGCACATGGATGGCTACAAGCTGCGCGGCACGTTCTCCACCGATCTGCAGCTCGCGATCAACTGGGCCGATCTCGACGCGACGGTGCTCGACGGCAGCGTCGGGATCCGGAACTGCAAGGTCACGAAGGAGCCGGCCGACTCGCCGAAGCGGCTCAAGGAGGAGTTCGAGCACTCGGTCGAGTACGAGGAGGACAAGTGGATGTCCTTCATGGTCGGCGACGAAAACGAGGACTTCGTGCCGCTCGCGGACATCTCGCCGCACCTCATCAACTCGATCATGAGCACGGAGGACTCGGCGTTCTACTCGCACCGGGGCTTCATCCCGTCCGAGTTCCGCAGCGCGCTCGTCCACGACCTCAAGTCCGAGAAGTTCAAGTACGGCGCGTCATCGATCACGATGCAGATGGTCAAGAACGTGCTGCTCTTCCGGGACAAGACGCTCGCGCGGAAGCTCCAGGAGCTGTTCCTGACGTGGCACGTCGAGAACACGCTCGAGAAGGATCGGATCCTCGAGATCTACTTCAACGTGATCGAGTACGGCCCGGCGCTCTACGGCATCGGCCCGGCGGCGCACCATTACTTCGGCAAGTCGGCGAAGGACCTGACGCCGCGCGAGGCGGCGTTCTTCTCGTCGATCCTGCCGAGCCCCAAGGAGCGCTACAAGCAGTACTGCAAGGGCGAGGTGACGCAGCTGACCGACGAGAAGATCAACTTCTACCTCGGCGTCATGCTGAAGCGGAAGCGCCTGACGCAGGAGGAGCACGACGAGGCCGTCCGGTCGCAGCTCCGGTTCTACGCCGCCGACGACGAGACCGAGGAGGATTGCCTGAAGCGCACGCAGAAGGCGATCAAGAACGCGCGCTCGACGAACCCGATGAAGCAGAAGGACAAGCCGCCCGCGAAGCGGCCGAAGTCCGAGAAGAAGGGCGACAAGGGCGACAAGGGCGACAAGGGCGACCAGGGCATCCAGGGCGTGCAGGGTCCCAAGGGCGACACTGGTGCGCAGGGAGCCGCCGGCCTGGGTATGAATATCAAGGGCACGCTGCCCAACAGCGCCGCTCTGCCACCGACCGGCAACACGGTCAACGACGCCTGGGTGATGGCTGACACCGGCCACGTCTGGGTGTGGAATGGCACTGCGTGGGTCGACGCCGGTCCGATCACCGGTCCGCAGGGGCCAGCTGGCCCGCAGGGCCCGACTGGCCCGGCTGGTGCAACTGGTCCGGCTGGTATCCAGGGGCCGAAAGGCGACCCCGGCATCCAGGGCATTCAGGGTGAGCAGGGGCCACCTGGCACCGACGGCAGCCCCGACACCGGCGCCCAGATCCTGGCCAAGCTGGCGCCAGTAGACGGTGCCTCGTCCGGCCTCGATGCCGACCTGCTCGACGGCCAGCACGCCTCGGCGTTTGCAGCAGCCGTGCACACGCACACCACGGCGCAGATCACTGGCCTCGATACCGCGCTGGCTGGCAAGGCGCCGACGGTGCACACCCATGCGCAGGGTGACGTCACTAACCTGGTCAGCGATCTCGCGGCGAAGGCTCCGCTCGCCTCGCCGGGGCTGACCGGCACGCCGACGGCGCCGACCCCAGCGGCTGGCACCAACACCACGCAGATCGCCACCGCGGCGTTCGTCACGGCGGCAGTCGGGCTTGTGCCAGCCACCGCGAAAGTCACGATTGCCGACAATGACCGCATCGTCGGCCACGACAGCGCCGCTTCCTACGCGAGGGTCCAGTGGACGTGGACGCTGTTCAAGTCGACGCTGAAGACCTACTTCGACACGCTCTACGCGACCGTCGCGCAAGTCGCACCGCTGTTCAACAGCTTGCGCCTCGCGCCAGCGCAGGGTAGCTACGTTTCCAACCCCGACTGCAACAGCTTCCTCGAAACCGGCTGGTACAGCTTCGGCACAACGTCACCCAATGCACCTCTGGCGACCTACGGCTCGATCATGGTGACGGCGCTGCACTCCGCGTTCGTTAACCAGACAGCGTTCATTCAAAGCCCCAATCAAATTTTCACTCGCGCTTACACGGGGACATGGGGTCCGTGGATGAGGGTGATGACAGGGGCCAACGTGGTCGTCTCGACCGCTGCTCCTTCCGGCGGCTTCGACGGCGACGTCTGGTTTCAGGTGGTCTGATGCCGGCGGGCGGGAAATTCGGCGGCACTTGGCGGGACGTTCCCCGGAGCCGCGCCTTCGTCAAACACGCTGGCGTGTGGAAAAATCCGAAGCAGGCGTGGGCGAAACGCGCTGGCGTCTGGCAGCCTGTTTTTTCCTTGGTCAAGTCGAAGGTCGGCAGCTTCAATACCGGAACAGGCAGCACCGCCATTGCCGTCACGGGTCTCGGTTTCCAGCCCAAGCTCCTCCTGTTCTTCTGGAGCGGCACGATAGGAACCACCGACGTGATCGTGGGCGGCGATCAACGGCGCGGCGTTGGCTTTGCGGTAAGCCCCTCCATGAGAGGCGTCGTCGCCCAATGGGACGGGGATAATCTCGGAACATCGTTGTGTTCCCGGTCGATGTTTAATGATTGCTGCGTTGAGCTTCACAAGGATGACATTGTCGACGGCAAGCTCGATTTGACGTCAATGGACGCTGACGGGTTCACCTTGGCCGTGGATAATGCGTTCGGTTGGGACTACCGCATTCATTATCTTGCAATTGGCGGCGATGATGTTGTCGCGTCGGGCGGGCTGATCACGACAGCAAGCGCCCCCGCAAACTATGATGTGACCACACTCGGGACGGCCCCTGGTTTCCTGGGGATGATTTCGCACGGCTACAACACCATGGGTAACGCAAACAACGACAGCAACAACAACCGTAATATGTATGCCTTCTCGGATCTGGTGGGTGACGTCAGCATGATGCTCAATCCACAAAAGGGTGCGGCGAACGCAAACATCATTACTGCACTTTTTAACACCATGTTTTATATGGCTAACGTAACACAGGCCACGACCTCGCCGCTGTCGAACGGCTTCAGGACGGCGTTTTCGCTTCTGAACGCGGTGAACTATTTCCTTTGGTTTACCTTGCACGGCGTGAAGTCAAAAGTCGGCACGTTTCTGACCCGTACCGACACGACACCGCAGGCCATCACCGGCCTTGGTTTCAGCCCAGCGGCGATCATCTTCATGTCGCATGGTGACCCTGGCATCAATAATGAAGCATCGAGGTCAGACCGGGGATCGGTGGGCGCTGTCGACGCTTCTCTCGGGCAGCGTGTCGCTTCCGCGCATTCGCAGAACGGCCCGACGACGACGGTCGTCGGCGTCGGTCACAACAGTGCAGGCGTCTACCAGACCATCACCGACACCGACGTTCAGGACGGTCTGATGCAGATCAATTCTCTCGACGGTGACGGGTTCACGTTCCAGATGTCGGACCCCGACCCGGCGGCTCGGTATGTCGCCTACGCGGCGATAGGATAGCTCCTGAAAGGAGAAGTGCCATGAGTGTTCTTACTGCATTCGTTTACCTGATCGTGGTGTGTGGTGCCGCCGCGCTCGCCTACTGGGCGGTCGACAAGCTCGGCACGCCCGACCCGCTCAACCGCATCGTCAAGGTGATCGCCATTATCATCGCCATCGTCGTCGTGGTGATCATCGTGCTCAACATGCTCGGAATGGGGAGCGGGCTACCGCCTTTGGCATGACACTACCGGAAGCAGGCAAGGTGATTGACGCCATGCAGGGCAACCCTGCCCTGCTGGCCGTCATCGTGTTACAGCTGGCCACGCTG
>DATMCI010000268.1:0-38678 GCA_035558535.1 Kofleriaceae bacterium | reverse complement strand
GCCCGGCCAGCTCGTCGTCGATCCGTTCGTCGGCTCCGGCACCACGGCCGTCGTCGCCGCGCGCCTCGGCCGGCGCTGGATCGCCGGCGACGCCGACCCGCGCTACGTCGGCCTCACCCGCGAGCGCCTCGCGCGCTGACGCGCTCGCCTTCGGCCAGCACCGTGTCGGATCTCGGATCGCCGGGGATCATCGCCGCGTAGCTGACGTGATCGACCCAGGTCCGGCGCTCGGTGGTCTCGACGCGGCCCGACGGTCCTCCGCCCGGGACGTCGTAGCGGACCACGCCGCGCGGGAAGTGGCGCACGTCGTCGAGCTCGGAGAACAGCGCCGGATCGGGCTTTTGCGCGTCCCCGCCCTCGTGGCTACCCTCGAACGGGTGCTCCGGGTTGGAGATGTCGCGCAGCCTCCAGCGGGTGCCGTCGCGCCACAGCAGGAGGTAGAGCGGGATCTGCCGGTAGGTGTTGTAATCGGCATGGCTGTCGTAGGACGAGTCGGCGACGAACACGGCCTGGACCCGGCGCACCCCCGGGTGGTAGGCCTCGGCCGCGCGGAGCTCGCCGAGCACGCCGAGCTGCCACGCGGCGCTCTTGCCGGCGGGACCGAACCGGCGCTCCAGCTCGTCGGCGATCCAGTGATCGAGCCCGGAGGTCAGCCTCGCGTAGTGCGCGTACGCCTGGGCCCAACGGTCGCCGCGGATGTCGCCCGCGATCTCGATCGCGGCGCCGCTGTGGTAGGTGACCCGCCCCCCGCCGATCTCGCCGCTCCCCTCGCGCTCCTCGATCTCGCCGGTGTACGGGTTCGATCGTTGGCGATAACCGGCGCGTCCGAGCTCGCGGAGCTCGGTCCCGTGGTCGCGCGTCGCCTCGGTCAGCAGCCGGGCGAGGGCGTCGGCGTGCCTGGCCGCGGCCGCCTGGAGCGTGGCGTCGGGCGCGCCCGGCGCACCGGCGGCCCGCAGGACCGAGGGCCGCAGCTGGGTCAGCGCGGTGCACAGGCCGTCCCACGCCGCGTACATCTCCTGGCGGATCACGCCCTGGGCGACCGCCTGATGGCGCTGGGTCGCGACCATGCTCTCGAAGCGGTCGATGAGATCGGCGACATTGCCCTCGCGGTGCTGGCGATCCACCGCGGCGACCGCGCCCGCGGTCTCGCGAGCGATCGCCGTCGGGCCGAAGCTGTCGCGCCGGTACCAGCGGCCAGCGATGGGGACGATGACCGCGCCGTGGATCGTCGGCTCGCCGCCCGGGACGCCGCCGCGGGTTCCGCGCGCCCGCGCGCGCGCCGGGTAGCGGCTCGCGATCAGGCTGCGCTTGCCGGCGGCAGTGCCCCGAGCTGGCTCTGTCTCCTCCGCCGTCTCTCGCCGCGCCTCGTGCTCGTGGCCCATGCGCTCCCTCCCACTCTGACTAGAACATCGTATCGAGGATGCGAAGATCTACAATGCAAATGTTCGAGTCTCACTGAGGCGGCCTGCCGCGTTTCGCTGCACTCCCTGCGAAAGCGCGTTTCGCGACCATCATTTCGAAACACCGTTCGAACCACCTCATTTATCGGTTATCGGTCCACTGCTGCAACTTGCACCACCGGGCTGTCCACTTCGGGAAGCTCGTGATTCGACCTCATTCGCTCCCCATGCCGGCATCTCGCTGGTCGGTGCCCTGTGGAGCCATCCGGTTCGGCGCCTCACGGCACCCCGCCTCGAGCGGGTTCACGGCGCGTCTGCCGGCGTGCGGTGGCCGCGCGCGCCATCGCCGCGGGGAGGTACTTGGTCGCCTCGCGCCACGTCACGCCGGAGCACGCGTCGGCGTGCTCGAGGAGGAAGTCGCGGACGAGCGCCGGGCGCTGCTTGCTGACCTCGCGCAGGACCCAGCCGATCGCCTTGCGAATGAAGAACTCGCGCTCGCCGAGCATCCTTGGCGCCGGCCGCGCGCGCGGCGGTGCCGACCGCGCCGAAGCGAGCCTCGAAGTGCGCGACGACGGCCGACGGCTTCATGGCCACGCGATGATGGCCCACGGCCCGCGCCGGGGCTATGCTCGGCCGCGGTGCCTGAGCCCCTCGTCCGCGTCGCCGGGCTGACCAAGCAGTACTACGGTCAGCCGATCCTGTCGGGCGTCTCGTTCGAGATCGCCCGCGGCGAGGTGTTCGGCTACATCGGGCCGAACGGCGCCGGCAAGACGACCACGCTCAAGATCCTCGCGGGCCTCATCACCAAGTTCACCGGCGAGGTCACCGTCGGCGGCGCGGACGTCGTCAAGGAGCGCGATCAGGCGCACGCCAAGATCGGGTACCTGCCGCAGTCGGCCGGCTTCCAGCACTGGCGCACCGTCGAGAGCGCGCTCGACACGCTCGGCGCGCTCAGCGGCGTCCCGGCGGAGCTGCGCGCGCGCCGGATCCCCGAGCTCCTCGAGCGGTTCGGCCTGGCCGCGCACAGGAAGAAGAAGGTGAAGGAGCTCTCGGGCGGCATGACCCAGAAGCTCGGCCTCATCCAGGCGATGCTGCACGAGCCCGAGCTGCTCGTGCTCGACGAGCCGCTCGAGGGCCTCGATCCGCCGACGCGCAACCTCCTCAAGGAGATCATCCAGGAGCGGCAGCGCGCCGGCACGACCGTGCTGTTCTCGTCGCACATCCTGTCGGACGTCGAGGACGTCGCCGACCGCGTCGGCATCCTGAACGCAGGCCAGCTCGCGACCAGCGGGCGCATCCGTGACCTCATGACCGCATTCGATCTGCCGACCGAGATCGAGCTCGAGCTGTCGCTCGCGCCCGCCTCGCTCGCGTTCCTCGAGGAGCCGCCGCTCGGCGAGGTGACGCCGGGCAAGCCGAACCAGTGGCGCATCACGCTGCCGCGCGACGCGGACGTGGACGCGGTCATCCACGCGCTCGTCGAGCGCGCGGTCGCCGCGGGCGGAAAGATCCGCCGGGTCGGCGTCGCCGAGCCCGATCTCGACGATCTGTTCGCGCGCTACATCAACAAGAACCAAGGAGGCGCGCGTGCCTAGTGCGACCTGGCTCCTGGTGCGGGACGAGCTGGCCGGCTTCGCGAAGTCGAAGGTGATGCTCGTCCTCTGGGTGCTCTTGCCGGTGATGGCGATCGTCGGCTACCTCGCGCTGCCGCTGAACCCGGTCGTCGGGGCGAGCGGGTTCAAGCTCTCGGCCACCGCGTTCATGGCCTTCCTCATGTCGAGCCTCGCCGGCACGGTCGCCGCGCTGATGGTCGCGGTCGACATCATCAGCGAGAAGAACCGCAAGGTGTACGAGCTGTTCGTGATCCGCCCGATCCGCCGCGAGGCGCTCATCTGGGCGAAGTTCATCGCGGTGTTCGGCTGCGTGACGGTCGCGTGCATGGTCGCGCTCGCGCTCGGCATCGCGGTCGACTGGGTGCGCGGCCAGCCGGTCTCGGGCGAGATGCTGAGCGACATCCTGCGCTCGGTCGTCTCGCTGATCGGCGTGATCGCGCTGTCCGCGGGCGTCGGCGCGTTCTTCGGGGTCGTCTCGAAGACGATCCTCGTCGCGGTGATCCTGATCCTCTACGTCGGTCAGAACCTCGCGATCGTCCCGATGCTGCCGGTGTACCTCGGCATCCTGCCCCAGTACTTCTGGGTCGTGATGCTGGCCTCGGCCGCGCTCGCCGCCCTCGTCGTGTGGGGCAGCGGCTTCCTGTTTCGCCGGACTGAGTATTAACTCCCAGCGACGCCCGCGCTACGCGCGTGCTAAGCGACGCGGGCGCGGGGCATCTCGCCGGGCATGCCCTGATCGATGGCCTTGTTGAACTCGGACTGGACGATCGCCATGCCGATGATGCCGAGCAGGATCATGAGGATGAACGTGATCACCTGCGATAGCTTGCCGCGCGTCACGTGCTCCACGCCGCCCGCCCACTTCCAGTACCAGTAGATGCTCGCGATCGGCACGATGATGAGCCACGCCGTCGGGATGTCCGCGCCAGCCTGGACCATCTCGTTCTTGGTCTTCACGTGCCAGACGAGGCTGTAGATCCCGAACGTGAAGATCGTCAGCAAGATAACTGCCACCACAGAGCGCTTGTTCATGTCTGCCCCCCCTTTTGGGCTCCCCAGCCTACGCTGACTTCTGGCCGGGTGGAAGCGGTGCGGGCCGCTCGGGTGCGATCGTGCGATAGATCGGTAGCCGGCCGCTGCCGCCGCGCCCCGCGCGTCGACGCTGCGCCCGCTCGTCATCGGTGAAGGGCCGCGCGCGGGCGCGGGGTCGCGCGGGGTTCGCGCGGCCGCGGGGGGCGCGCGGTCGGCCGCGGTCGCGTGCATTCGGCTCGCCTCTCGTGACAGGACTGATGACTACCGTCTACGAGGAGTGACTACGGAGTTCGTCCGAGTCTCTCTGGCTCCGACTGTTCGGCGCCGCGCTGCGCCAGGCGCCATCTTTGCCGAGGCCGGCAGAATCGGCGGGTACGCAGAAACGGCAGATCCGGAGCCGCGGCCCTTTGGGTTACACATATCGGTTGCGTCCATGAAGCTCGGGGAGTTGATCTGCGACCGCTTCGCGATCGAGCGCCGGCTCGGTGAGGGCGGCATGGGGGAGGTCTTCCGCGCCCGCGATCCGGCGTCGGGCGAGTCCGTGGCCATCAAGGTCATCTCCGACGCCGGCTCGCTGCGCGCCGCGCGCTTCGCGCGGGAAGCGGCGACGCTCGCGGAGCTCGATCACCCCAGCATCGTTCGCTACGTCACCCACGGCGTCACGGCGTCGGGCGAGCTGTTCCTCGCCATGGAGTGGCTCGAGGGCGAGGACCTGAAGGCGCGCCTGGGTCGCGCGCCGCTTACCGTGGGCGAGTCCGTCGCGCTCGCGACGCGCGTGGCCGCGGCGCTCGGCGCCGCCCACGCGCGCGGGATCGTCCACCGGGACTTGAAACCCGGCAACCTCTTCCTCGTCGGTGGCCGCGTCGATCAGGTCAAGATCCTCGACTTCGGGATCGCGCTGCGCGAGGGACAGACGCCGCTCACGCAGACCGGGGTGACGACCGGGACCCCGATGTACATGGCGCCCGAGCAGGCGCGCACCGGCGGCGTGATCGACGCGCGCGCGGACGTGTTCGCGCTCGGCTGCGTGCTGTTCCAGTGCCTCATCGGCGTCCCGCCGTTCAGCGGCGACACGGCCCCCGCCATCCTCGCCAAGATCTTGTTCGGCAAGGCGCCGCGGCTCCGCGCCCTGTGGCCCGAGGCGCCCGAGGACCTCGACGCGCTCGTCGCGCAGATGCTGGCGAAGGAGCCCACGCTGCGGCCGAGCGACGGCGCCAACCTGGCGGCGGCGCTGGCGGCGCTCGGCCCGCTGACGCACACCGTGGCCGCCGCGCCTGCCCAGCGCACGGACGGGCCCCTGGAGATCGCGACGGGCGAGCGGCGGCTCCTGTCCATCGTCGTCCTGGGCCCCGCCGCGCTGGACGATGGGCCCGATGGGCCCGATGGGCCCGCGCCAGACCGGGCGCCGTTCGAGGGCGCGCTCGTGCGCGCGATCCAGCCGTACGGCGGCCGCCTCGAGCTCCTCGCCGACGGCTCGGCGATCGTCGTCCTCGCTCCGGAGCGCCAGGTGGCGACCGATCAGGCGGCCCAGGCGGCGCGCTGCGCGCTCGGCCTGCGGCAGCTCGCGATCGCGAGCGGCCGGCCCATGGCGATCGCGATGGGCCGGGCCGAGTCGCCGCACGGGCTGCCCGAGGGCGACCTGCTCGAGCACGCCGGGCAGCTGCTCGAGGAGCTCACGCCGCCGCCCGCCGCGACGCGCGCGCCGGCAGACGCGCCGCCGATCGCGCTCGACGAGGTGATCGCCGGCCTGCTCGACGCGCGCTTCGACGTGGGCGAGGGCCCGCACGGGCACCGGCTGCGCGGCGAGCGCCCGCTCGCGCAGGGGGCGCGGACGCTGCTCGGGCGGCCGACCTCGTGCGTCGGCCGCGACTGGGAGCTCGGCGCGCTCAGCGGCCTGCTCGACGAGTGCATCGACGAGCCCGCGGCGCGCGTCGCGATCGTCACCGCCACCGCCGGCATGGGCAAGTCGCGGCTCGCCGCCGAGCTCATGAGCCGCGTCCGCGAGCGCGACGCCGAGGTGGCGATCTGGATCGGCCGCGGCGACTCGCTGCGCGCGGGCGCGACGCTCGATCTGCTCGCGCAGGCGCTGCGCGGCGCGCTCGGGATCCGCGGCGCCGAGCCGCTCGAGCAGCGCCGGGCCCAGCTCCGCGCGCGGGTCGCCGCGCACGTGCCGGCCGCCGATCAGAAGCGGGTGGCCGAGTTCCTCGGCGAGCTCGTCGGGACGCCGTTCCCCGACGAGGGCGACGGCGACACGGCCCTCCGCGCGGCGCGCCAGGACGCGCAGCTCATGAGCGAGCAGGTGCGCCGGGCGTGGCTCGACTTCCTCGCGGCCGAGACCTCCGCGCACCCCGTCCTGCTCGTGCTCGAGGACCTGCACTGGGGCGACTTCGGCACCGTGCGTTTCATCGACGCCGCGCTGCGCGAGCGGGGCGACCGGCCCTGGATGGTGCTCGCGCTCGCGCGCCCCGACGTGTTCGACGTGTTCCCCGGGCTGTGGTCCGATCGCCCGCACGTCCAGGAGATCCGGCTCAAGGAGCTCGGGCGCAAGGCCGGCGAGCGGCTGGTCCGCCAGGTGCTCGGCGACAGCGTCGGCGCGGACACCGTGGAGCGGCTGGTCCGCCAGGCCGAGGGCAACGCGTTCTATCTCGAGGAGCTGATCCGCGCCACCGCCGAGGGCAAGGACCGCGCGCTGCCCCAGACCGTGCTCGCGATGGTCGAGACGCGCCTCGATCGGCTCCCGCCCGAGGCGCGGCGCGTGCTGCGCGGCGCGAGCGTGTTCGGCGAGGTGTGCTGGGACGGCGGCGTGGCCCGGCTCCTCGAGCGCACCACGGAGGCCGCGTCCGTCGAGGCGTGGCTCGCGCGGCTCGTCGAGCAGGAGCTCCTGACGGAGCGGCCGGTCAGCCGCTTCTCCGGCGAGCGCGAGCTCGTGTTCCGCCACGCGCTGCTCCGCGAGGGCGCCTACGCGACGTTGACCGAGGACGACCGCCGCCGCTGCCACCGGCTCGCCGGCGAGTGGCTCGAGCAGCATGGCGAGCGCGATCCCATGGTCCTCGCCGGTCACCTCGAGCGCGGCGGCGCGCGCCTGCGGGCCGCCGGCCTGTACCTGGACGCGGCGCAGCAGGCCGCCCAGGCCTCCGACATGGAGGCCGCGCTCATCCGCGCCGACCTCGGCCTCGGCTGCGAGCCGCCGCCCGGGCTCCGGCTCGCCCTGCTCGGCATGCGCTGCGCGGCCACGCAGTCCCTGCAGCGGATCTCGCTCGCCGACGCCGAGGAGCTCCTGCGCGGGGCGCCGCCCGGCTCGATCCCCTGGACGCAAGGGCTCATCAGCTACAACCTCGCCGCGCTGATGACCGGCAGGATCGACGATCTGCTGGCCGCGCTCGACAGGCTCCGGGACGTCACGCCGGCGCCCGATGCCGCGGGCTCGTTCGCGATGCTCCTCGTCACCGGGGTCGCCCTCCTCGATGGCTTCGGGCAGATCGCGCGCGGCACGGCGCTCGAGGAGTCGCTCCACGCGTTCGTCCGCGCGCGCGGCGATCAGGAGCCGCTCGTCCGCCTGTGGTGGCACATCTCCGGCGTCGTGCGGGCGGCCCACGCGTACGACGATCCGTGGGCCGGCTTCCTGCACGGCGAGGCGCTCGTCCCGATCTGCGACGAGCTCTGCAGCGAGTACTACTCCCTGCAGATGCAGCTCTACCGGGCGATCAACTTCCTGTTCCTCGGCGCCTACGCGACCGCGACGCAGCTCCTCGAGGCGATCCCGGCGGCCGACGTCGTGCTCGGCACGTCGTCCTCGCTGCGCCGCGCCACGCTGTCGTGGCTGTACGCGGACCAGGGCGCGCTCGATCAGGCGCGCGCCCTGGCGCTCCAGCTGATCGAGGTCGGGACCGCGACGCAGAACCCGCTGGACGAGGGGCGCGGCCGCTGGGCGCTCGCCGAGGCGCTGCGCCGCGCGGGGGACCTCGAGGGCGCCGCGCGCGAGGTAGAGCTCGCGCTCGCCATGTCCATGGTGCGCAGCGTGCACCCCGCCATCCTCGGGACGTTCGCCGCGGTCCGGCTCGCCCAGGGCCGCGCCGCGGAGGCGCTCGCGATCGTGGAGGACGCCGTCGCCCGCTGCGCCGAGATGGGCGGCTGCGGGCTGTTCCGCGGCGCGTTCATCCGTCTCGTCCACGCCGAGGCGCTGCACGCGACCGGCGCGCACGACGCCGCGCGCCGCGCGATCGAAGACGCGCAGGCGCGCCTGCTGGCGATCGCCGGCCGGATCGCCGACCCTGCCTACCGGCGGGGCTTCCTCGAAGATGTCCCCGAGAACGTCAGGACGTTCGCGCTCGCGCGCGCATGGCACACACCGGAAGTAACGTGAAGCCAGTAGCGATCAGCAGTACCGAGCGCCGGCTCCTCGCCGTGGTGCTTTTTGGCCATGTTGGCCATGTTGGCCATGTTGGCCATGGGGGACATGGGCAGGGGAGCGCCGCCTCCGCCGCGGCGCCGGACGAAGCGACGGTGCGGCGGACGATCGACGCGTACGGCGGCACGCTCCGCCAGCTCGACGACGGCCGGACCATGGCCGTGATCGAGCCGATCCTGCAGGTGGCGACCGATCTGGCCGCCCGCGCCGCGCGCTGCGCGCTGGCGCTGCACGCGCTCGCCGGTGCGTGGCCCCTGGCGATCGCGATGGGCCGGGTCGACTCGGTCAGCAAGCTGCCGCAGGGCCCCGTGATCGAGCGCGCCGCGCGGCTGCTCGCGCCCGCGGACGCCGCGCCGCCGATCCTCGTCGACGAGGTCGTCGCCGGCCTGCTCGACGCGCGCTTCGACGTCGTCGCGCACGACGTCGGGTGGCGGCTGCGCGGCGAGCTCGCCCTCATGCAGGGGACGCGGACGCTCCTCGGCCGGCTGACCTCGTGCGTCGGCCGCGACTGGGAGCTCGGCGTGCTCGCCGGGATCTTCGACCAGTGCATCGACGAGCGGGCGGCGCGCGCCGCGATGGTGATCGCGGCCGCCGGGATGGGCAAGTCGCGCCTCGGCGCCGAGCTCGTGGGGCGCGTCCGGGAGCACCACGCCGACGTGGCCATCTGGGTCGGGCGCGGCGACTCGCTGCGCGCCGGCTCGACGCTCGGCCTGCTCGCGCAGGCGCTGCGCGGCGCGCTCGATGTCCACGAGGGCGCGCCGCTCGAGGAGCGCCGGGAGCAGGTCCGGGCCCGGGTGGCCGAGCACGTGCCGGCCGCCGAGCAGAAGCGGGTGACCGAGTTCTTGGCCGAGCTCGTCGGCGCGCCGTTCCCCGGCGATGACGAGGGCGGCGCCGCGCTCCGGGCCGCGCGGCAGGACGCGCAGCTCATGAGCGAGCAGATGCGCCGGGCGTGGCTCGACTTCCTCGAGGCGGAGACCTCCGCGCACCCCATCCTGCTCGTGCTCGAGGATCTGCACTGGGGCGACTTCGGCACCGTGCGCTTCATCGACGCCGCGCTGCGCGAGCGGCGCAACCAGCCGTGGATGGTGCTCGCGCTCGCGCGGCCCGAGGTGCTCGAGGCGTTCCCTGGGCTCTGGGCCGAGCGGCACGCCGTCCAGGAGATCCGCCTGAAGGGGCTCGGGCGCAAGGCGAGCGAGCGGCTGGCCCGGCAGGTGCTCGGCGACCGCGTGGCCCCCGAGGTGCTCGGGCGCCTGATCGATCAGGCCGACGGCAACGCGTTCTACCTCGAGGAGCTGGTCCGCGCGTCGGCCGAGAGCAAGGAGCAGTCGCTGCCCGAGACCGTGCTCGCCATGGTCGACGCCCGGCTCGCGCGGCTCCCGCCCGAGGCGCGCCGCGTGCTGCGCGCCGCGAGCGTGTTCGGCGAGGTGTGCTGGGAAGGCGGCGTGAGCATGCTCCTCGGCGGTGGCATGGCCGCCGCGTCGGTGCCCGACTGGCTCACCAAGCTGATCGAGCACGAGGTGCTGGTGGCGCGGCCCGGGAGCCGGTTCCCCGGCGAGCGCGAGCTCGCGTTCCGGCACGTGCTGCTCCGCGAGGGCGCCTACGCGACCCTGACGGACGACAACCGGCGGCTCGGCCACCACCTCGCCGCCGCGTGGCTCGAGCAGCGCGGCGAGCGGGATCCCATGCTCCTGGCCGGGCACTTCGAGCGCGGCGGCGACGGCGCGCAGGCGGCGCGCCACTACCTGCACGCCGCCGAGGAGGCCGTCCACGTCCTCGATCTCGAGGCCGCGCGCGCGCGCATCGGCCTGGGCCTTGGCTGCGCGCCCTCGCCCGAGCTCCGGATGGCGCTGCTCGGCCTGCGGTGCGAGGTCGCCCGCTCCCTGCAGCTCGCTGGCGCCGCGATGGCCGAGGCCGAGGAGCTCCTGCGCGCGGCGCCGCGGGACTCCCTGCCGTGGACGCAGGCGATGATCGCGTACAGCCGCGGCGCGCTGCAGCTCGGCCGCAAGGGCGAGCTCATGGCGGCGCTCGGGCAGCTCCGGGACGTGACCGCGGCGCCCGCGGCCGTGGTCCGGCTGGATCTCTTGCTCCTGCTGGCGATCTGCATCGTCGACGTGCTCGGGCAGCTCGCCGAGGGCAGCGCGCTCGAGGCGCAGTTCTCGGAGCTGGTCCGCGCGGGCAGAGATCGCGATCCGCTCGCGCGCTGCTGGTGGCACACCGCGCTCGGGATGCGGGCCGCCCACGCGCACGACGATCCGTGGAGCGGGCTCCAGCACAGCGCGGCGCTCGGGTCGCTCTGCGCCCAGCTCGGCGGCGAGCTCATGGCCCTGACCGCGCGGCTGTACCAGGCGCTCAGCGAGTGGCACCTCGGCTCGCTCGAGCTCGCGGAGCAGCGGCTCGCGGGGATCGTGGCGTGCGACGAGCAGCTCGGCATGGCGAGCTCGCTGCGGCGCTTCGGCCTGGCCTGGCTCCTCGCCGACCGCGGCGCGCTCGACGCGGCGCGCGCCGTCGCGACCCAGCTCGCCGAGCACGGCCGGGCGCACCGCAGCTCGCTCGAGGAGGGCCGCGGCCGCTGGGTGCTCGCCGAGGCGCTCCGCCGCGCGGGCGACCTGGCCGGCGCCGACCGCGAGCTGGCGGTCGCGCTCGAGCTCGCGGTGCCGCTCGAGCGCCCCGGCGTCCTCGGCACGCTCGCCGCGCTCCGCCTCGCCCAGGGCCGCGCCGCCGAGGCGCTCGCCGCCGCCGAGGATGCCGTCGCCCGCTGCGCCGCGATGGGCGGCTGCGGCATGTACCGCGGCGCGTTCGTCCGGCTCGCCCACGCCGAGGCGCTCCACGGGACCGGCGCCCACGCCGAGGCGCAGGCCGCGATCGCCGCAGCGCGCGGGCGCCTCGTCGCCACCGCCGATCGGATCGACGATCCCGAGCACCGGCAGCGCTTCCTCGCCTGCGTCCCCGAGAACGCCCGCACGCTCGCCCTCGCGCGCGAGTGGCTCGGCGAGGCGTAGGCGAGGCGTAGGCGTCCCGTCGGCGCACACCTTCCGGGCGCGTCGGCGTGCGTCGGCGCGCACCGGACCAGCTCCCCCCGGTGCGCGGCGACCCTGAGTGCCGCGTGACCCGCCCCCGACGCGCGCGATCAGTCGCTCCGCGGCCTCGACGCGCCGCGCGGCTGCGCTAGGCTGCGGCGCGGGCAGGGTCATGGCGGATGAAATTCTTCGACGGTTCGCGCGTGATCAGTGGGTGCGCATCCACGGCACGCCGCGCGTCACGGTGCTCGTCGGCGCCGATCACGCGCGCTCGATGTGGCGGCAGTGGCTCGAGGCCTCCGGCTTGTCGGGCGCGTTGTACGAGGGCAGCCTCGACGAGATCGCGCCGCAGGCCGCGGCCTCTGCGATCGCGGCGCCGGTCGCGCCGGTCGCGCTCCTCGCGGCGCCGGCTGTGCTCGCGGCGTGGCGGCGCGGCCGCGGCGATCGCCTCGCGGCGATGCTTGACGAGGGGATCGTCGAGATCGCGGAGCCGGCTGCGCGCGCGGCGCGCGCCGCGGCGGCCGGGGCGCGCACCGCGCTGTTCGACGCGCGCAGCGCCGCCGAGGTCGCGCTGTTCGAGGCGCTCGAGGCCACGCCCGCGACCGCCGGGCGGTTCGAGCTGAACGGCTACCTCTCCGTGTGTTTCGGCGCCAGCGCCGCCGAGGTCGATCTGCTCTCGCGGCGCGACGGGATCGCGATCGAGATCGACGGCTATCACCACTTCCAGGATCTCGACGCGTACCGGCGCGATCGCAAGAAGGACCTGCTGCTCCAGCTCCAGGGCCTGATCGTGATCCGGCTCGCCGCGCAGGACGTCATGCGCGATCCGCGCCTCGGCCTCGCCGCGGTGAGCCAGGCGCTCGCCTATCGCAGGGATCGACCATGCCTCCAGGCGGAAGGGACCCCGCGGTGGCTCCGATGAGCCAGGCGCTCGTCCCCGCGCGCCTCGACGCCTTCATCGTCGCGCGGCTCGCGACCGGCGGGCGCGCGCGCCGCGTCGCGGAGGTCGTGCAGCCGCTCTACCGGTTCCGGCCGCGCGAGCAGACGGACGCGGAGTGGCAGCAGACGCTCACCGCCGCGATCGCCGGCCTGCGCGCGCGGGGGCTCGTCGATGCCGCGCTGCGCGTGCCCGACGGGGAGCTGGCGCGCCAGATCGGCGCCACCTCCGCGTCCCGGTGGCCGGAGCTCGCCGAGCGCGTGCTGCCGGCGCTCGCGCTCCAGATCGACGCCAGCGACACCAAGACCCACGCCCGGCTCGCTGGCCGCGACGCGTGGGCCGCCGCGATCGTCGCCCGCGCCCTCGGCGTCTGGCGCGCCGGGCCGCCGCCGGCGCTCGGCGCGGCGTGTGACGCGCTCGTCTGGCAGGCGCTCGGGCTCGCCGGCGATCCCCGGCCGTGCCCGGCAGAGCTGCGCGCCTACTTCGTGCGCCAGCGCGCGGGCGGCGACGCCGGGCCGCCGGAGCGCCTCGTGCGCATGCACGCGGCGCTGCTCGTCGACGCGCCGCGCCCGGAGCTCGGCGCGCTGCGCGAGTCGCTCGTGCGCATGTGGCTCGCCGGGGGCGCGGTGGGCGTCGGGCCCGCGTCCCCGCCGCGCTCGGCCATCGCCGACGCGCAGGCGGCCGCGAACGCCGCGCGCACCGGCAGGTTCGGCGGGCGCAAGGTGTTCATCTCGGCCGTCTGGGAGACGCTGCGGGCGACGCCCGTCTGGGCATCGCTCGAGCTCGACGAGCTCAAGGCCCAGCTCGTCACCGCGCACCGCCGCGGCGAGATCGTCCTGGCGCGCGCGGATCTCGTCGCCGCCATGGACCCCGCGCTCGTCGCCGCGTCGGAGACGCAGGCGGATGGCGCCACGTTCCACTTCATCGTCAGGGAGTCCAGCACATGACTCGACAGGTCGCGCCGCTCGACGCCGCGGAGCTCACCGCGTGGCTCACGCGCGTCGCACAGACGATCGATCGCAGCCTGCGCGATCCCGCCCGCGCCGAGGCGATCCGCGAGCTGCGCGGCGATCACGCCGGCACCGGCAAGCTCGGCCTGCCGGTCCTCGCGCAGCTCGCGCTGCTCGCGGACTGCCTGCGCGTCGCGCACCTCGCGATCCAGGCCGACGGCAAGACCGAGCCCGAGGAGCTCGCGCGGGTGGCCGAGCTCGTGCGCCTCGCGGCCGCGAAGTACTTCTTCGCGCTCCCCCGCTACGAGATGTTTGAAGACGCGTTCGAGGGCGGCGCGGCCACGCCCGCCGACGTCGTCCGCTTCCTGCGCGTCCACCGCGAGGACGACGGCCCGTTCGGCCTGGCGCGCCCCGAGGCGTGGCCCGGGCTCGCGCTGGCCCGCCGCGTCGAGCGCGCGACGCGCAACGCCTCGCCGCTCCGCGAGCACGAGCGGATGCTCGTCCGGATCATGGACGAGGTGTTCCAGGATCGCGCCACGGAGGTCGAGCGCGCGGCGCGCCGCCGCCTGCGCGTCTTGTTCGAGGAGCCCGCCGCGCCCGGCGCCGACCCGCGCGCGCTGGCGTTCTGCCGGAGCGACGGGCCCGAGGTGTTCTCCTCGATCGCCCACGGCGCGCACATCCACGACCGCGATCCGTTCGACATCGAGATGATCCACGCCGAGGCGCGCGACGTCTTCTACCAGCAGGTCGATCGCGCGACCACGCCCGAGCAGGCCCAGCGCGGCGGCGGCCGCATGCTGCTCGTCCTCGGCGAGTCCGGCTCCGGCAAGACGCACCTGCTCCGCGCGCTGCGCGCGCAGGTGCACGGCCGGCGCCTCGGCTACTTCGGCTACATGCAGATGACGGCCGACGTCGACGAGCCGGCGCGCTACGTCCTGCGCAGCCTCGTCGATTCGCTCGAGCGGCCGTACGACGCGCCCGCGCTCACCGAGTCCGGGCTCATGTACCTGTCCGACGGCCTCGCCGAGGGGCGCGGCTCCGTGCCGGCCGCCGAGCTCGAGCGGCTGCGCTCGGCCGAGCTCGATCCCGATGCGCTCGAGGAGCTGATCGGCCGGCTCGTCGATCGGATCGTGCGCACCGAGGGGCTCGAGCGGCTCGAGATCGATCTCGTCCACGCGCTCTTGCTCCTCCAGCGGCGGGATCCGGCGCTGCAGCGCCGCGTCGTGCGGTTCCTGCGCTGCGAGCCGCTCAATGGCTACGATCGCCGGCTGCTCGGCGGCATCGGCACGCGCGACCGGCCCGAGGATCCCGTGCGGACGATCCAGGAGCTCGCGGCCCTGATGCACGAGCTGCAGCTCGCGGCGCAGGTCCTCGTCGTCGATCAGATCGAGGAGCTGGTGCCCGACGGCCAGACCGCCACGCGGCTCCAGCACGCGCTCGACAGCCTGCGGGCGATCGCCGACGCCGCGCCGTCCGCCGTGGTGGTCGTCTCGTGCCTGGAGGACGTGTACGACGTCATGCGGCCGCGGCTGTCGCGGCCGCTCGTCGACCGGCTGGAGCGGGATCCGCCGATCCGCCTCGTCAGCCAGCGCCAGCCCGCCGAGATCGAGCAGATGCTGATCCGGCGGCTCGAGTACCTCTACGCGGCGTTCGACGTGGCGTGGCGCGAGGACGATCCGCTGTTCCCGTTCCGGCCGGCGCAGCTCCAGGCCGTCGACAAGCTCCGCACGCGCGACTGCCTCGCCAAGCTCCGCGAGTATCACAGCGCCTGCATCGCGGCGCGCGCGATCGTCGAGCCGGCCCCGTCGCCCGCGGCAGCGGTCGCGGCGCCATCGCCCGCCGCGGCGGTCGCTGCGCCATCGCCCGCGGCGCCCGCTGCGGTGCCGCCCGCGGCGCTCGACAAGCTGTGGCACGAGGCGCTGGAGCGGGTCGGCGTCCTGTCCGACGCCGACGAGGATCTCCTCGAGCTGGTCGCCGACGCGCTCCGCGGCGCCGCGGTCGAGCTCGACCTCGCGCTGACGATCGAGCGCGACGCGTCGCGGCGCCTCATCGCCTCCGGCGCGCAGCTCCGGCGCCGCCTGATCGCGCTGTGCAACCGGGCGCCGCAGGGCGGCCGCCTCGGCGCGCAGCTGAGCGAGCTGCAGAAGGCCGCGTCGCAGGCCGCGCTCGTCCCGATCGCGCTCCGCAACTCCGACTGGAGCTTCCAGCCGAAGTCCAAGATCTCGCAGCAGGTCGGCGCGCTCGCCACCGCCGATGGCCTCGCCGTGGTGCTCCCCGAGGCCCAGCTGCGTGCCGCCGCGGCCGCGCGTGCGCTCGCGGCGAGCCACCCCGCCGAGCTCGCCGCGCTGCGCCGGAGCAAGCGGCCGCTCACCCAGCTGCCGTTCGTGCGGGAGATCCTCGAGCTCGACCGGGTCGCGCCGCCGCCTGATCCGCCCGGCGCGCCCGGCCCTCCCGATTCGCGCGTCTCCGCGCCGCCGCCCGGTGCTGCCGAGCCCGCGCCGCCGCCCGGTGCTGCCGAGTCCGCGCCGCCGTCCGGTTCTGCCGCGCCCGCGCCACCGCCGGCCGGCCGCGTCTCGGCGCCCGTGATCGCGTTCGATCCGCAGGCCGTCCGCCTCGGCGTGGTCGACAGCATGCGCGCCGATCCGATCCTGTTCCCGCTCGAGGACATCAAGACCCACGTCGCCTTCCTCGGCAGCACCGGCAGCGGCAAGACCACCGCCGCCCTCTCGGTGGTGGAGCAGCTCCTCGAGCGCGGCGTCTCGGTCTTGCTCGTCGATCGCAAGGGAGACCTCGCGCGCTACGTCAGCGACGCGTGGTGGTCCGATCCCGCCGCGGCGCCGCCCGAGCGGGCGCGGAAGGCGGCGCTGCGCGCGCGGATCGCCGTCGCGCTGTACACGCCTGGCAATCCGCAGGGCCGCCCGCTGCGCCTGCCGCTCGTCCCCGCGCTCGACGACGCGACGCCGCAGGAGCGCGAGCGGCTGGCGCGCTTCGCCGCGAGCGGGCTCGGCGCGATGATGGGCTACGGCACCAGCGCCGCGCACCGCGCGAAGGCGTCGATCCTGCAGTGCGCGGTGCACCTGCACGCCGCCGACCGCGACGTCACGCTCGACGTCCTCCTCGACACCGTGGGCCGCCCCGATCCCGAGCTGCTCCAGCGCGTCGGGTCGCTCCAGCGCCACTTCGCGAGCCTCACCGAGGATCTCGACACGCTGCGCATCCAGCGCGGCTCGCTTGTCTCCGGCCACGGCGACACGCTCGACGTCGCATCCCTCCTGCCGCCGCCCGGCGCCGGCCAGGCCCAGCTCTCGATCATCAACACGTCCGCGCTCACCGAGGTCTCGGTGCTCCAGTTCTGGATCTCGCGCCTGCTGATCGAGCTCGGGCGGCTCGGCCGCAAGCGGCCGTCGCCCACGCTGCAGGCCGCGGCGTTCTTCGACGAGGCCGACGCCTACGTCCCCGCCACGAGCTCGCCGCCGACGAAGGAGCCCATGTTCGATCTGCTCCGGCGGTCGCGCTCCACCGGCATCGGCGTCCTGCTCGCGACGCAGAACCCCGGCGACTTCGACTACAAGGCCCGCGACAACATCAACACGTGGCTGCTCGGCAAGGTCACGCAGGATCGCGCGATCGAGAAGATGCGCCACCTCATCGCGAGCTACCCCGACGTCGGCCCGCGCCTCGCCTCGCAGCGCACCGGCAGCTTCTTCCTCCTGGCCGGCACGACGAAGCGCGAGCTCAAGGCCGATCGCTCGCTGATGGAGACCACGCAGCTCTCCGAGGCCGAGGTCGCAGACCTCGCGCGCTCGACGCGCCCGCCCGAGCCCCGGGCCTAGGGCGACCCTCGGCGAAATCAAGTTGGAGCGTGCCGCGTCGCGCAACGTCTGCAGCATCTGGCGCGGCCCCGTCACGCACGCATCAGCGGTGTCCCGCGCCGATCTCCAGATCGCCCGCAAATCGTGTATTCGTGGCAGCGTGGTCACGTCGGAGGCGACCGTCCGGCTGATAGACAATGCCCAGCGGCGGTGATGTAATTCGTCCACGACTCATCATGATGAGTCAGAAGGAGGAACCGTGGTCAGAAACAAGAACGTTCGATCCGAGCGCGTGACGGGACGAGTCCTGACGCAGGAGGAGCTGAAGCGAGTGGACGGAGGCGACGGTGAATCGGCACGGAAAGACAGAGGGAAACCCGTGGTCACGCACGGGGACACTTCCTGGCCTGGCTAAGTCGGCGAGGTCATCGGGCGGGAGACAGCACCGCCGAAAACTGGCGGAGCGGCGCCTCGCCGTCCCACCATCGACGCATGCAGGAACGCCGGCAGCATCGAAGTGACGATCCGTCGAACGCCCTCGAGCTCTTGCTCGAGGCTCACCGCGTGCGGCTGAACGTGCGAACGCTCGTCGTCGCCACGCCGGCGGGGCGGCTTGTCGCCGGGGCCGGCTCGGATCCGGGCGCCGTGGCCGCGATGATCGTCGAGGAGACGTGTGACGGCACAGACCCGGCGCTCGCGACGTGGCGCCTGCGCGTCGGCGCGCGCGAGCTCGTCATCGGCTCGCTCGGCGGCCGCCTCAACCACGAGGTCGGCGATGGCGTGCGGCGCATCTGCCCCGGCACGTAGCTCGCGTAGCTCCAGAGCGAAGGCGCGAGCTTCGCGGCTCTAGCGGGCTCTAGCGGAGCCCGCTCTGGATCTTCGAGATCACCGAGCCCCGGTCTTCCTCCGCCTCGCGGCCGTACGCGGCCACGGAGATCAGGTGCTCCTGGCCGAGATCGGCGCGCCACGCCGGCAGGTAGCCCGGGAGGTCGCTCTCGAGCGCCGCCTCGGTCTCGCCCGTCGCGGCCAGGAAGCGCTGGCTCTCCTCGAGCTCGTGGTAGCGCGACGGGCTCGTGGCCGTGCCTCCGAACGCCGAGAGCACGAGCCGATCGTGCGCGGGGAGCGCGCGCCACGACGCGGTGACCGCGCCGCCCGCGGACCCGAGCTCGGCGGCGAGCGGCGCGGGGAGCGCGAACGCCGTCGGCGCGCCGGCGCGATGCAGCCGCCCCGTGAAGCGGTAGGCATCGCCCGCGACCGCGAACAGCGACACGCGCTGCCGATCGGTCTCTCGCAGGACCGCCGCCGGGGCGACCTTCGCGCCCGCGGGCGCGCCCGAGTACACCATGCCGGCGAGCGTCGTCGCTGTCTCCAGCTCCACGAGCACGTGGACGTCCTCCGCCGCGCCCGCGTCTGGCGCGGTGAACGCGACCCGCTCGAGCGCGGCGCCTTCCTGGGTGAGATCGATCGCCAGGTCCGCCGTGTCAGTCGCGAACACCTGGTCGCGGCGGATCGCGATCCGATCGCCCGAGGTCGCGATCAGATCGTGGGGCGCGGGGGCGGCGGTGGTGGTGAGCCGGATCTGCCAGCCCGGGCTACTGGACATGGCCTGCTGCCTACCGAGGGCGACCGCACCCGGCTGCACCATCGTGCCGGTCACGGTGACCGGGTTCGTGAGCGCCTGCCCGCACGGCATGGCGAGCTCTCGCTCGTCGTCGGGCGTGCGCGCGATCTGCCGCGTGCCGACGCGGCGCCCGTCGTCGCACACGACCGTCACGACGTAGGGGCCGTGCACCTCGAGCTCGTACGTGCCCGGGGCGGTCGCCGCCGGGACGTGCCAGTCCGCGTCGGGGCCGTCGCGGAACGCGATCAGCTCGGGCGTGCGCGTCGTCGAGACGGTGATCTTCGCGGGCGGGCCCGACGGGCCGTCGGCGCACGCGGCGGCGGTCGCGAGAGAGCACAGCGAGAGTGACCAGAGAGCGCGGATCGTCAGAGAACGCATTGTGCGCGCTCATTTAGCAAAGGTCGGACCAATCGTCCCAGTGGTCCATCCCTGCGGACGAGCGTGCGCATAGCGTCAAAGATTCGCCGGGAATGCGCCGGGATCGGACGCGGCGATGACAATCCACCAAGCGTCGACAGCCGGGACCTGCGCGCGCGCGGCGCCGGCCGGGGCGGGGAGCTTCGGCTCGATCGCGGCGGCGTGCGTGCGTGACGCGGTGAGCGGTCGCGAGCGGCCTCCGTCCGCGTCGCCCGTTGGGCCGCCGCGCGCGGGGCGCACGCTCGACCCGCGATCGGGCGTCCGCGCCGACGCCCCGCGCCGCGCACGCTCGAAAACGACCGAGTGCGCGCGCGCCACGGCAGCGTGGCTGCGGCGTTGCATTTCACGGATGCATGCGCTGGGACAGAGGCTATCAGAGCCCCAATATCGAAGATCGTCGCTCGGAGTCGCCCTCGGTATTCGGCGGAGGTGGCGGCGGCCTGCCGCTCGGCGGCCTGCTCGCGGTCGCCGGCCGGTTCGGCGTCAAGGGCATCCTCATCGCGCTGCTCCTCGTCGGCGTCATGACCTACGGCGGCGTGTGCAGCGGCGGTGGCATGTCGTGCCTCGGCGGCGGCGCGCCCGCCCCCCGCGTGGCCTCGCAGCAGGAGCGCGCGCCCGCCGACGACGAGCGGGCGCGGTTCGTCGGGTTCGTGCTCGACGACGTCCAGGAGACGTTCCGCAAGCAGCTGCGCGGCTACGAGACGACGAAGCTCGTGCTGTTCCGAGGCCAGGTCGCGTCCGCGTGCGGCTCTGCGTCGGCCGCCGTCGGCCCGTTCTACTGCCCGCTCGACCAGAAGGTCTACATCGATCTCGCGTTCTACGATCAGCTGCGCTCGCGCTTCGGCGCGCCCGGTGACTTCGCGCAGGCGTACGTGATCGCGCACGAGGTCGGCCACCACGTGCAGAACACGAGCGGCAGGCTCGGCCGCGGCGAGGTCCACCAGATCGAGACCGAGCTGCAGGCCGACTGCCTCGCGGGCGCGTGGGCGCAGGACGCGGAGCGCCGCCAGCTCGTCGAGGTCGGCGACATCGACGAGGCGCTCAACGCCGCCGCGCAGATCGGCGACGACACGATCCAGCGCAAGACGCAGGGCCGGGTGCAGCCCGAGACCTGGACGCACGGCTCGGCCGCGCAGCGCTCCGGCGCCTTCAAGAAGGGCTACCGCGGCGGCGTCGCCGCGTGCCTCTGATCTGAGGGCGGCCGGGCTTCACGCCGACGGTGCTAGCGCGTCCCGGGTCGCCACGCGAAGGCCGGGCCTGCTGCGGCGATGTAGCCCACGCCGGGGAACGGGAAGTGCGGCGCGAACACGCGCGGGCGCTCCGCCACGAGCGTCTCGAGCATCAGCTGCCGGATCGCCTCGGCCGCCGGGCGATTGGCGTCGACCTGGATCGACCACGCGGGGCGCTGCACGGAGATGACGAAGTGATGCGCGAGATCGCCCAGGTAGAACACCGGATCGTGCTCGGGCCCGATCCAGTACGAGCTGTGGCCCCGGGTGTGGCCGTGCATCGGGACCGCCCTCACGAGGGGGAGCAGCCGCGAGTCGCCCTCGAAGGGCACGACCTTCGGCGCGACCGCGGCGATGAAGCGCTTGCTCTCCTCGTCGGTGTACGTCTGGAGCTCGGCCCACTCGGGCGCAGACATGTGGATCGTCGCCGCCGGGAACGCGAGCGCGCCCGCCTTCGTGACGAGGCCGCCGACGTGGTCGCTGTGCGCGTGCGAGATGAAGATGTCGGTGACGGCGGCCGGCGGCACGCCCGCGCGCGCGAGCGACTGCGGGAGCCGCCCGGCGTCCACGCCGGCCACGTCGGCGGCGGCGCCCATGCCCGCGTCGAACAGGAGCACGCGGTCGCCCATCTTGACGAGCAAGCACTGGATGTCGAGGCGGATCGTGTCGCGCGGCAGCCCCGCCGCCGCGAGCACGTCGGCGATCTCGCTCGGCGGGCGACCGAACCCGAGCAGCTTGCCGTCGTTCGGCACGACGAGGTGACCGTCCTCGAGCGCGTACGCCTCGAAGTCGCCGATCTGGAGGCGCTCCGCGCGGCCCGGCTTCTCGGCCGGTGCCGCGGGAGACGGCGCCGCGGGTGCCGCGGGCGCCGCGGGCGCCGCGCTGGAGCAGGCAGCGGCGAGCAGCAACAAGGCTACGGATCGCTTCATGCCGACACCCTCGCAGGATTCGCGCGCGGTGTCAGCGAGCTCAGTTTCGAGCTGGGCGATGCACGCGACGAGGACGCGGCCGAGCCGTGCTCGACAGGAGCGAGCTGGCGCTCCGGTCAGGGCGAGCGCCACTCCAGGCGGGCGAGGTCCTCGCCCAGGGTCAGCGCGGTGCCGCCGCTCAGGCGGGCAGTGCGGACCTCGTCGCCGCTCGCCAGGTAGGTGCCGTTGGTGCTCGCGGTGTCGACGGCGTAGATGACGCCGTCGATGCGGATGACGAGGATGTGGACCCGGGAGACGCCGTCGACATCGATGACGCTGGTGCCGTGGGTGTCGCAGCGCTCGTAGCGGCCGAGCAGGACCCCGCCGTCGAGGATCTGCTCGCCGAGGACGAGGGTCTGGGCGTCGCCGCCCGCCGAGAGGCGGAGCGCGCCGAGCGGCTGCTCGTCGGTGCCGACCAGCTGGACGTTGGGCCGGGCCGGGCCGCGCACCACGCTGACCACCGTGATGCCGTCGCGGCGGGACGTGCCGGGGACGCGGACAGGCGCCGGCGTGGCCACGGAGGCAGCGGGCAGCACACGGGACGCCACGACCGCGGCGGACTCGACGTTGGTACCCTGGGCCATGCCGCCGCGGCCCATGCCGGCAGCCGGCCAGTTGCCCGGCCACGCGAGCGCGCTCGGGCTCGAGGTCGCGCGCTCGGCAGGCCGCTCATCGCTGGTCTGGGCTCGCTGCGCGGGGCTGCCGTGGTTGTCGCTCGGCGCCGCGTTACCTGCCCCGGCGCCCGTCCCGACGCCCCCGCGCCGCCGCTTCCAGCGATCCGGCTCGGCCTCCTGCTCGCCGACGTAGACCCGCTCGGGGATGCACGCCCAGGCTTCGGCGGCGTCCTCCGGCCACGCCGCCGGATCGCCGGTGACCAGGAAGAACAGCGCGTAGTTGCCGCAGGCCAAGAACATCGGCCCTTCGGCGGTGACCGCCTCGAGGCGGCGGTCGTGCTCGTCGGTGAACGCGGTGTCGGTCCGCAGATCGACGACCCGATAGACGACGTCGGTGCCGCTCGCGCCGTCCGCCGCCGCCCGCGGGTGGACCAGCACGGCGAGGTGGCGCAGCGACATCGCCGGATCGCTGTGCAGGTAGAGATCGCACTGGCTGTGGCGGCCGATGATCGCCGAGTTGGCCTGCCCCGGCTTGGCGGCGACGCACAGGCTGCCGGCGACCCGGCGCCGGATCACATCGACGGCGGCGACCGCGACCCCGGGCTTGTCGAAGCTCATGCCGATGCGGCGCAGCTCGGGCCAGGTGGCTCGGAACAGGGCCTCGAACGAGGGCCGCGGCATCCTGTTGAGGATGACGACCTTCGTGCGGCCATTATCGGCGTGGTCGCGGTCCTGGCCATCGTGAAGGTGCACGACTCGTGTCCGAGGAGCTTCCACAGTCGATCAGTATACCTGTATCGAGTCGCCGAGCGAGACGAAGATTGTGACGCCTCGATGATGACGCGGCATTCCAGCTCGTCCGAACACGCTTCAAAGCGGCATTATGGAAAAGACCGCTCCAGCGCGGACTCGAGAGCCGCAGTGCGCATAAATCTGCGCACGCGATCCAGGAGAGTCGACGTGTGCGGCGTCGCGGAGGCGCAGGTGCGCGCGGTCGCCGAGGCGTGCGGGTGGCGTGCGGGTTCACCGGCGGACGGATCGCCGCGCGATCATCGCGCTGGTCGGCGCGCGGCTGTCGGGCATCCGCGATCAGCTGGGCGATGACGCGGCCACGCGCAGGCACCGACGTGCAGCCTGACGCGTCGCGTTCAACGCGGTACGCCCTCCTTTTATACGGTCCCCGGAAGGCGGTCCCCGGAAGGCGGTCCCCGGAAGGACCCAACCCGAGCGAGCAAGCCGCGGAGCACCCCGCGCGCGTGACACCCGCACGTGTCCGTGTGAGCACCACCGTGCGCGTTCTTCCCCGCGCGGCCTGTAGAGAGACCTCGAATTGTTGTGACAGGGACGCCGCGATCGTTGATAGCGTCGCGGTCGATGCGGGGAATCATCGTCGGCACATGGGTCGCGCTGGCGCTCGCGGCGTGTGGAGATGGCGAGGGCCCGAAGGCACCGGTGATCGCCGGCGCGAGCCTCGCTACCGACGAGGACGCGCCGGTCGCGCACACCGTCGAGGCGAGCGATCCGGCGGGCCGCGAGCTGACGCTCGCGGCGGAGGCGCCATCGCATGGCACGGTCGCCGTCGATCGGCTGGGCGTCACGTACATGCCGGCCGCGAACTACCACGGCCCGGACTCGTTCAAGGTGACGGTCTCGAACGGGGTCGGCGAGACCAGCGCGCAGATCGACGTCACGGTGCGCTCGGTCAACGACGTCCCGACGGCGGTCGCCGACTCGTTCGGCGCCGGCGAGGACACGCCGCTCGTCCGGCCGGTCGCGGCGCTGCTCATGAACGACCGCGACGCCGACGGCGACACGCTGACGGTGACCTCGGTCCAGAGCCCGAGCAACGGCACCGTGTCGATGGTGGGCACCGACTTCACGTTCACACCCGCGCCGAACTTTGGCGGCATGGCGTCGTTCCAGTACACCGTCAGCGACGGCACGGCCTCGTCGATGGCGATGGTCACGATCAACGTCGGCCTGGCCAACGACGCGCCGGTCGCCACCGACGACGCCGCGGCCACGGCGGAGGACACGGCCGTCAACATCGCTCGCGCCGCGCTGGTCGCCAACGACACCGATCCCGACGGCGACACGCTGACCGTGACGGCGGTCGCGAACCCGACCCACGGCACGGTGGCGCTGAGCGGCACCACGATCACGTTCACTCCCGCGGCGAGCTTCAACGGCGTCGCCTCGTTCGAGTACACCATCACCGACGGCATCGCGACGGACGTCGGCGTCGTGGGGGTCGTTGTCACCGCGGTCAACGACGCACCTGTGGCCAGCGACGATTCGACGACCACCCCCGAGGACACGGCGGCCCAGCTCACGTCGTCGGCGCTGGTCGCGAACGACACCGACGTCGACAACGGCGCGCTGACCGTGACCGCGGTCTCGGGCGCGGTCCACGGCACGGTCACGCTCGCTGGCGGGATCGCGACGTTCACGCCGGACGCGAACTACAGCGGCCCGGCTTCGTTCGTCTACACGGTCTCGGACGGGACGGCCAGCGACACCGGCACGGTGACGATCACGGTGACCTCGGTCAACGACGCGCCGGTCGCCAACGACAACATCGCCATGACGGCGGAGGACACCGTGCTCGTCATCGCGGAGACGACGCTGGTCGCGAACGACACCGACGTGGACACCACGACGCTCACGGTCACCCAGGTCAGCGGCGCGGTGAACGGCACCGTCACGCAGGCGGGCGGCCACGTGACGTTCACGCCGAACCAGGACTACACCGGGATGGCGAGCTTCACCTATACGGTCAGCGACGGCAGCGCGATCGCCATCGGCGTCGTCACCATCACGGTGACCCCGATCAACGACGCGCCGGTCGCCAGCGACGACAACGTCACGACGGCGGAGGACACGGGGATCGTCATCCCGGCCGGGGCGCTGCTCGCGAACGACACCGATATCGACAGCATGACCCTCACGGTCACCCTGGTCAGCGGCGCGGTGAACGGCACCGTCACGCGGATCGGCAGCATCGTGACGTTCACGCCGGCCGCGAACTTCAACGGGGCGGCGGGCTTCACCTACAGGGTCAGCGACGGCAGCTTGTCCGCGACCGGTGTGGTCGCCGTCCGGGTGGACCCGGTCAACGACGCACCGGTCGCGGTCGACGACACCGCCGTGGCCCAGGCGGGCACCGCGCGCGTCCTGTCGCACGCCTCGCTGCTCGCGAACGACACGGACATCGACGGCGACCCGCTGGCGCTCACCGCCGTGCAGAACCCGGTCCACGGCACCGTCGTGCGCGACGCCGTCCGGGTCACGTTCACGCCCGATCCCGGCTACACCGGGCCCGCGTCGTTCCAGTACGTCGCCAGCGACGGCACGGCCACCGCCACCGCGACCGTCAATCTCACCGTGCAGGCGGGCCCGGTGTGCGGCGACGGCCTGGTGGTCTCGCCCGAGACCTGCGACGACGGCAACGCCGACTACGACGATGGGTGCAGCGACGAGTGCGCGATCGAGCCCGGCTGGAGCTGCACCGGCCAGCCGAGCACCTGCACCACGATCTGCGGCGACGGTTCCGTCGTGGGCGGCGAGCAGTGCGACGACGGCGACACCGACGAGACCGACGGCTGCACCACGAGCTGCATCGACAGCGTGGTGTGCAACGCCACGAGCTTCCCCGGCGGCGCGAGGTTCGCCGTCGATCCGGATACCGGCCACTGCTACGTGGGCTACGAGAACGACCTGAAGCAGTACGCCGCCGCGGAGACGGCGTGCGAGGCGGTCGGCGGCTACCTGGCCACGATCACGAGCGCGGCCGAGCAGGGCTACGCGCACTCGGTGCAGAGCACTGCCCAGAACCCGTGGATCGGCGCGGGCGAGGACGCCACCACCACCGACGCGATCTTCGACTGGGTCACCAACGAGTCGTTCGGCTACACGAGCTTCGCGCCGGGCCAGCCCGACAACGACGCCACGAGCGGCGGCAACGGCAACTGCCTCCACCTGGCCAACGCCGCCGGCGAGTGGGGCGACACCAACTGCAACCTCGACACGTTCGTGAGCGGGCGGATCTGCGAGATCACGACCCGCCACTGCGGCGATAGCGTCCGCCAGCTCGCGGTCGGCGAGGAGTGCGACGACGGCAACGTGACCTCCGGCGACGGCTGCTCGGCCACCTGCCAGCGCGAGGACGGCTGCGGCGACGGGAACATCGATCCCGGCGAGGAGTGCGACGACAACAACGTGGCCGGCGGCGATGGCTGCTCGGCCACCTGCCAGCGCGAGACCGGCTGCGGTAACGGCGTCGTCGAGCCGCCCGAGGAGTGCGACGACGACAACACGGTCTCCGGCGATGGCTGCACGGCGACGTGCCAGCTCGAGGTCGCGCCCCAGGTGGTGTCGACGGCGCCGGCCGACGCCGCGGCCAGCATCTCGATCACCACCTCGATCGCGGTCACCTTCGATCGGGCGATGTCGCCGGGGTCGCTCATCGCGCAGCCCAACCCCGGGCCGTGCACTGGCACCATCCAGGTCTCGCTCGACAACTTCGCGAGCTGCGTCGGCCTCGGGTTCGTGGCGATGTCGGCCGACAACACGGGGGTCACCGCCCCGCTGACCACGGCGCTGGCGTTCGGCACGACCTACAAGATCCGCGTGACCACTGCTGCCAAGAGCTCCCTCGGTGTCCCCATGACGGCGACATTTACCCAGGCCGCCGGGTTCACGGCGCGGCTCGATCTGCCCTGCGCGGCCGGCGTCATCATCAGCCAGGTCTACGGCGGCGGCGGCAACGGCGGCGCTCCGTTCCTGAACGACTTCATCGAGCTCCACAATCCGACCAACGCCACGATCGACCTCACCGGCGCCGCCGTGCAATACGCCTCCGCGGGCGGAGCGACGTGGCAGGTGACTCCGCTGGGGACGATGTCCCTGGGCGCCGGAGCGTTCCTTCTGATCAAGGAGGGTGATGGCAGCCTGGGGCAGGGCGTCCCGCTGCCTACCCCTGAGGTCACCGGCAACATCCCCATGGCCGCCAACGCTGGCAAGGTGGCGCTCACCAGCACGACGACGCCCCTCACCGGCGCGTGTCCGACGGGGGGGACCATCGTCGACCTCGTCGGCTACGGAGCCACGGCGAGCTGCTTCGAGGGGACCGCGCCAGCGCCGGCACTCTCGAATGAGCTGTCCGCTCAACGCCAGAACGGAGGCTGTGGGGACGGAGGCAGCAACACCACCGATTACTTCGCCGCCACACCGGTGCCGCGCAACACCGTGTTCGGCAATGACCTGGTCTGCGCCTGCTCCGCCAACGAGAGCAACGCCGGCTACGAGCTCGACTTCTGCAACCTGCAGTTCCCGGCGGTCGTCACGGTTCCTCAGGGCGCGCCGACCGGAGACATCTTCGCGCGCGTCTTCGAGGCCGGCGTGACCGAGAGTCCCGGCTCGAGCCCGATCGTCCGTTATCAGATCGGCGTGGGCCCCGTGACGGCGAACCCGCAGAGCCAGCCTGGCTGGCAGTGGGCCTTTGGGGTCTACAACGCCCAGCTCGGCAACGATGACGAGTATCGGGGGGGGCTCAGCACGTTCCTCTCTGTCGGCACTTACAGCTACACCGCGCGCTTCTCGGTGGACGGCCGGAACTGGACTTACTGCGACCTCGACGGTGCCGGCTCCAACGCCGGGCTGTCGTTCGATCCCGCGCGGCTCGGCAAGCTCACCGTGACACCACCGTAGCGCGCCGGCGCAGGGTGCCGATGACGCGGCCGGATCCTGACGCGACCCGGCTGCTACGATGCGCGCGTGAGCAGAGACCCATGTCTCAGCGCCGTGCTCGAGCTCCGCAGTCGCACGTGGGACGTCGCGACCGGTGAGATCGTCACCGATCACACCGTCGAGGTGCGCCGGCAGGCCGGCGAGCGCCTCGAGATCGAGCTCGCGCCGGTGTCGCTCGGGTTCGTGCTCGGCGCGGTGTCGAGCGCGCGGCTCACGCTCGCGGCGGACGCCGCGCTCCGGGTCACCGTGTCGCCAGTGGCCGCGTTCGACGCGCTGGCCGGCGAGCTCGAGCTCGAGCTCGGCGCCCGCGTTCGCCTCACGGCACCCGATCGCGCGAGCACCTGCGAGCTCCGGCTGGTCGCGATCCGGTCGGTGGACGCGCGCACGATGCCGGGCGGCTCGCAGCTCGAGCGCGAGCTGCTCGCCGCGATCCACGCCGCGCCCGACGCCGATCCGCCGCGCCTGATCTACGCCGACTGGCTCTTGTCGCAGGAGGCGCAGTCCGATCGCGATCGCGGCGAGCTGATCCAGCTGCAGCGCGCGCTGGCCGCCGCGTTGCCACCGGAGCAGCGCCGGGCCATCCGGGCGCGCGAGCGCGAGCTGATCGCCGCCCAGCCAGCGCCGTCCTTCGGTCAGGGCGTTCACCTCGAGCTCGTGTGGTCGCGGGGGTTCCTCGAGCGATGCCGCGGCGACCTCGCGGACTTCGCGCGCAACGCGATCGACGTGTTCCAGCTCGCGCCCATGCTGACGATCCTGGAGCTCGACCTCGCTGCGCCGCCGGACCCGTCCTTGCTTCAGCGGCTCGCGACGGTCGAGCAGCTGGGCCAGATCCACGAGCTCATCGTCATGCCGCGCACCGGCGCCACCGTCATCGGCGCGCCCGGCGACGCGCTGCTGATCGCGCTCGGCCGGTCGCTCGCCGGCCTGCGGCGGCTGCGCATGACGGCGTTGCGCGTCGGCGAGCGCGGCGTGGCGAGCCTGGTGGGCGGCCGCCACGCTGCGCAGCTCGCGGCGCTCGATCTGACCGGCAACGCGCTCGGGCCCGCCGCGGCCCTGGCCCTCGCCGACGCCGCGCAGCTCCAGCCCGTGGTGCTGCGGCTCGCCAGCTGCGAGCTCGCGCGGGACTCCGTCATGGCGCTGGCGAAGGCGCCGTGGCTCGCCGAGCTCGAGGAGCTGGACCTCGGCGGCAACCAGCTGCGCGAGCCGGGCGCGCTCGCGCTCGCCGAGGTGCCGTTCTCGCGGCTGCGCCGGCTCGCGCTGGCCTCGTGCGGCATCGCCAGGGACAGCGCGCGCCGCCTGCTGCGCTCGCCGCACCTCACGCGGCTGCGGCAGCTGCGGCTGCACGAGAACGCGATCGGCGATGCCGGCGCCATCGCGCTCGCGCGGTCGCGGATGCGGTCGATCGAGGACCTCGATCTGCAGACCTGCGCGATCGGCGACGCCGGGGTGGCCGAGCTCGCCGGCTCGCCGAACATGCGCGCGGTGCGGCGGTGGCGGCTGGGCGGCAACCCGATCGGCGATGCCGGCGCGCGCGCGATCGCAGAGTCGATCCACACCCGCGGCCTCACCAGCCTCGACCTCGCGCGCTGCCGGGTCGGCGACGAGGGCGCGCTCGCGCTCGCGGCGAACGCGACGGCCGCGCTCACGCTCGCGCTCGCGCAGAACCCGATCGGCGACGCTGGCGCGGCCGCGCTGATCGAGTCGCCGCTCCAGGCCGTGACGCTGTCTACCGAGCCGCTCTCGGAGTCGATGCGCGCTCGCGTCCGCGATCGGTTCGGCGAGACCGCGCTGAGCGCCCGCCCGCCGTCGCCCTGAATATCGCGAGACGGATCGACAATCACACGATCAATCCCGATGTTTCGCTCGCTGGAGATCCGCCGTGAGGGAATATCGCGAACCCGCGCCGGACCCGCGGCGATCCCTCTCTGGGATCAACCGTGAGCGAATGTCGCGCGGCCGCGGCCGTTCGCCGGGGCGTGCGGCTGGGCGCGCCGCGCGGGCTCGGCGGGCTCGGCGGGCTCGGATCATGCAGCAATCTGGATCATGATTCGCACGATCACAGTCGCTCTCCTGGGATGCCTCGGTGCTGTCGCGTGCGCGCCTGCGGCCGCTCGCGACGCAGCTCCCGGGGACGTCGCTGACACCGTCGAAGTCTCGGCGCTCCCCGATCCGCCGGAGTCACTGGCTCCAGTGGCCGCCGCGGCGGCGCCGGCGCCGGGCTGCGTCGCGCACGCGCCCCTGGCCGGTCACTCGGCGTGGTTCTTCTTCACCCGTCCGGATCGGCCGTGCCGCGGCGCCGCCGGATCCGGCGTCGACATGAACGCGATCGACGAGCTGACGCGCCTGATCGGCACGGTGCCGGCGGGCGGGCGCATCGACGGGCACATCTTCAGCATCAGCGTCGACGCGGTCGCCAAGGCGCTGCTCGACGCGCAGACCCGCGGGGTCGACGTGCGGGTGTCGATGGATGGCGGCGTCGCCGCGTCGACCGACTCCGCGAAGACAAAGTATCTCGATAAGCTCACAAAGAAGGTGTATTGCACGCACGCGAACAACCGCTCGTGCATCTCGACCGCCGCGGGCGCGATCTCGCACACCAAGCTGTTCACGTTCAGCAAGGCGACGGCGCCCGACGGGGCGGTGTCGAGCGACGTCGTGTGGCTCGGGTCTGCAAACCAGACCTACGCGAGCGGCGCGCGCCTGTACAACAACACAGTGACGGTGTACGGCGAGGCGGCGCTCTACACCAAGCTGCGCGCGTACCTCGGCGATCTGTACGCGCAGCGGCGGCACGCCGACTACTACGATCCGGACTCGGGGCGCGGCCACCTGCTCACCGAGGCGGCCGATATCTACGCCTCGCCGGAGGTGCAGACGGACCTGGTGGTCCATCGCCTCGACGACATCACGCCCGACGCCCGTTGCCGCGTCCGGGTCATGCAGGCGTCGGTGCGCGACAGCCGGCTCGATGTGGTCGCGCAGCTCGGCAAGCTCGCGCGGGGCGGCTGCCAGGTCTGGGTGGTGAGCGACACCGTCGAGCCCAAGGCGCGCGCGGCGCTGAAGGCCGCCAAGATCCCCGTCCGCCACGCGCGGATCCATGACAAGTCGTTCATCGTCTACGCCAAGGTCGGCGAGACATATCGGTACCAGGTCTACAGCGGCTCGCAGAACCTGAGCGGCAGCTCCGCCCACAAGTACGACGAGATCTTCGTCAAGCTCGCGCCCGAGACCGGCGCGACGCACCCCGTCTACGACGCGTATTACACCCACTTCAATGACGCGTACAACGCCGGCACCGCGCTGTGATCGGTGGGCGGTGAGCGATGGCGCGGAGAGCGGTAGCGCACAGGACCTTCGCTGATGCAGAAGCAGCCGGGCGAATCAAATAGATAGGAGTCACCATGAGAGGGCATATCGCAGTCATACTGGCCGGAGTGATCAGCACCTCCGTCCTGCTCAGCGCGGCACCGGCCCACGCTGCCGAGCTGGTGTGGATCTACAACAAGGGGAGTAGCGCCCGGGGGACGATCGACAAGGTCAACGCCAACGTCGCCGCCGATGACATCAAGAAGGACGGCAGGAGCGCAGTGACGCGCTGGCAGGCCCGGGACAGGCGGGGCAAGGTCATCGACCGGGACGTCTGCATCGACTCGCACGGCGCCAACAACGGCTACAAGGCCTGCCACGTCCGCCCGCGAGCGTATCTCTTCATCTCGGTCTGCACGCGGGACTTCAGCAAGGACGGCGGTTACAAGAACTGCACTGCCTGGGAGGGCTTCGGCTGGGTCCCGTGAGCCCAGACCCGCGAGCCGGAAGCAGCACGTGCGCGGGCCGGGCCGGCGTCAGGGCGAGCGGCCGTGCGCGCGGCGCCGGACGCGGTCGCCGAACGTGTTGTCGTCATAGTAGCCGCGGGCAGCGGGCGCATCTGGAACCAACCCCGGCCGGCAGATCCCGCTGCATCGTCGAGGTTGACCATTGTCCATCCGGGTTATACTCAGGGTATGAAGACAGCGGTCTCGATCCCGGACGAGATCTTCGAGGAGGTCGAGCAGCTCGCTCGGCGCACCAAGCGGTCGCGCAGCGAGGTGTACAGCTGCGCGCTCGCGGAGTATGTCGCGCGGCATGCGCCGGATCGAGTTACCGAAGCCATGAACCGGGCTCTCACAGCGCTGGAAGCGCCCGCAGATTCGTTCGCTTCCGTAGCGGGTCGAAGGACCCTGGCTCGAACAGAATGGTGACGGTCAGCCAGGGGGAGGTGTGGTGGGCGGAGCTCCCCGAGCCGACCGGATCGCGCCCCGGGTTTCGGCGCCCGGTGGTCGTCGTGCAGGGAGACGCGCTCAACCGGAGCCGGCTCGCGACCGTCGTCTGCGTCGCGCTGACGAGCAACCTGAAGTGGTCGGCCGCGCCCGGAAACGTGGTCCTGCCGGCGCGCGCGACCGGACTCCCCCAGGAGTCGGTGGCCAACGCATCACAGATCGTCACGCTCGACAGGACGGAGCTGGCCGAGCGTGTGGGAAAGCTGTCCAAGGCCAAGCTCGAGCTCGTGCTATCCGGCATCGACGTGGTGCTCGGCCGCTGAGCGGATCCGCCGGGCCGGGCGCATCGCGGTGTTCATGGTGCCCAAGGTGCTGGGGAGGCGGGATGATCGCCGCCGCCTGCGCAGGCTCCCCAAGACCCGCGCCGGGCGAGCGCGTTGACGTCGAACACAACGACACAGCACACAGCCCGCCTGGGTGCCTGAGAATCCGCTCTCAGGCCGCGGCGCGGCTCGCTACAGCTCGCAGGGGGCGATCCCGATCGCGTCGATCTCGTTCCAGCCAGCGACCCGGCTCGAGTCCAGCTCGAGCCGGACGGTCCGCACCCGGTACGGCGTGCACGGGAGCTCGAAGCGGCGGCGGACGCTGCCCTCCGGCGAGGTCTCCTCGTCCGCCTGCTCGACCGGCACCTCGAAGCTCGCGCCGCCCTCGGCGGTGAGGGTCACGCGCACGATCGCGCCGGGGTTGAAGGTCTCGTAGACGACGACCGCCGAGATCGAGCTCGCCCGGGTGAACCCGACGGCGATCCACTCGAGGGGATCGTCGGGCCCGCGAGACGCCCACGCCTGGGGGACATCGCCGTGGCGGGGAAACACGTTCGGCGGACCGAGCACCTGGGTCGCCGCCCACGACGGATCGCCGTACTGGCTCGAGACCCCTTGCACCGACGACGCCCACGCGAGCCGCCGCGGCGCCGGCTTGCTCTCGGGCATGCTGCCCCACTCCGCATCGATCGCCGCGACCGTGCGGACATAGTCTGCCTGCGTGATCCGGCCGAGCCGGAGATCGTTGCACGCGAATATGCGCCGCAGCACCAGGCCGCGCTCGCGCGGCTCGAGCTCTTGCAGCGTCACCCCGCGCGGGAGCGCACAGGCCTCCGCCGCGCGCGGCTGGTGATCCGGCGCGAGTGGCGGCGGGGTGGCCGGTTGGCCGCACGCGACCAGCACGAGGACGACCCACAGCCGGGTGACGCGCATGCCTCTAGCGTGAGCGGTGCGCGGCCGCGGCGCAAATCGCCTGCTCGAGCGATAGCCTTTTCACGCGGCTTGTCCTTATCATCCGCGCAAAGGAGGATCCGCATGCCGGTGATCGGAATGGGAGGCTATTTCTTTCGCGCGAAAGATCCCGCGGCATTGAAGGCCTGGTATCGCGAGCATCTGGGGGTGGGTGGCGGCTGCGGGACCGACGCGAATGGCCAATCCAACGAATGGGTCTGGTTCACCGAGGGTGGGCCGATGGTGTTCGAGCCGTTCAAGGAGAGCAGTGACTATTTTCCGGCCGAGAAGCAGGCAATGGTCAACCTGCGTGTGCGCGACCTCGACGGCCTGCTCGCGAAGCTGCGCGCGGCCGGCATCGAGGTGATCACCAAGGCAGAGTGGGACTCGGAGATCGGCCGCTTCGCCCGGATCCACGACCCCGAAGGCAATCCGATCGAGCTGTGGGAGCCGCGGAGCTGACCGCCTGCCGGGTCAGCCGCTCGGCCAGTGCATGATTTCGCGATGCGGAGCCGCTCGGCCAGCGCGACGATGAGGCGGCCGCGGTCCACGAGGTGAGCCCCCGCCCGAGGCGTCGCGGAGCGAGGTCTCCGGACCGGGATCTTTGAACCGGGGTTGTTTCCCGGTGCCGCCCGCCACGGTTTGCAAGGCGCTCGTCTATTTGACAGGGATCTTCAGGTCGATCGTCGCGATCCGGGTCACGCAGCCGTTCCCGACGGTGGTCTCCTTGCGGGTCTTCAGAGCGAAGTTCGTCGTGCGGGCCAGATTTGGTTTGAAGTGCGCATTTGCGCACGTGTCCGAGTAGTCCGGCCACGCGTGAGATCACCAGTCGAACGAAGGGGGCGACACCTCGACAGCACGCGGGATCTGAGGAGCAAAAGCGCCTTCAGGAGTCGCATGCGTCGGGCATCGTCAAGGTCGAGATGAAAGACAAGTTCACTCGCGCCGTGAGCCCACGGGCGAATCGTTGTCCGGTGTCCGGCCGGTGTCCGGGGGCGCTGTCCAGCCCTCGGACAAGGCGGTGGCGTCCGGCGTGCGCGATCGCGGGCTTGGCCGTCGCTGGCCACGGGAACGCGCCTTGCTGGCATGCCTGCTGTGGTTTCGTTTCCGCACGAGCTCCTGGTCGAGCTGTTTCGGCAGCGGCCCCAGCTCGCGCTCGAGCTTTTGCGCGCGTGCGCGGGGATCGAGGTCGAGGGAGCGACGGCGGAGCTGGGGTCGATCGATCTGTCGCAGGTCGTGCCCGCCGAGTATCGGACGGACGCGATCACCGTGGTCCGCGACGCGGCGCGGCAGGCGATCGCAGCGGTGCTCATCGAGGTCCAGCTGTGGCGTGACGAGGACAAGCGCCGGACGTGGCCGGTCTACGTCGCCGCGGCGCGTGCGGGGTACGGCTGTCCCGCGACGCTGGTGGTCCTGGCGCCGAGCCCGGCGGTGGCGCGCTGGGCCAGCGAGCCGATCGAGCTTGGGCACCCTGGGTTCGCGTTGCGCCCGCTGGTGATCGGCTACGACCAGATCCCGCGGATCTGCGATGCGGCGGCGGCGAGCGCGGCGCCGGAGCTGGCGGTGCTGTCGGCGCTGGCCCACCGGGATCTCGCGACGGTGGAGGCGGCGAAGACAGGGCTGGCGGGGCTGCCAGAGGACAAGCAACGGCTATACTGGGACGTCATCACAGCCAGCCTGCCGGAGCTAGTCCGGTCCGCCTTGGAGGCGCGCATGTTGAAAGGGTACGAATACCAGAGCGACTTCGCCCGCAAGTACTACTCGCAGGGTCGTACGGAAGGCCGCACGGAAGGCCGCACGGAAGGCCGCACGGAAGGCATCCGCTGCGCGATCATCGCGCTGGTCGGCGCGCGGGTGCCGGGCGTCCGCGACGAGCTCGAGCGCCGGCTCGCTGGACAATCGGAGGCGCGGCTCGAGCAGCTCGTCATCGAGCTGGCCGACGCGCGCGACGAGGACGCGGTCCGCGCCGTGCTGGACAGGAGCTAGCGCCACGCCGCAGCAGTGGCGCGGCCGCTACTCGCGGTGCGTGGCTGCCCGCACGATGTCGCCGCCGTCCTTGACGACGATGAGCGAGGCGTGCACGCGCCTGCGATCGTCCTCGATCACGTGCGCGACAAGCGCGAAGCGATCCGGTACGCAGCTGCACGGTAGTGCCGCGCGTTCGGCGGAGAAGCCGTGCGACAATCCGGGGCGTGACGCCAGTTGTCATCCTCGGTTGCGGTTATGTGGGCACGCGGATCGCGCGCGCGGCGCGCGCGGAGGGGCGCTTCGTTCGCGCGTGCGGGCGATCGACCGGCCGGCTGGCCGCGCTCACAGAGCTGGGCGTGGAGGTGAAGTACCTCGACGCGGGCGTGCCCAAGGGGTTCACTGCCGCGCTGAACGGGATGGCGGGCGCGACGGTGGTCTACTCGATCCCGCCGGTCACGTCGCTGCCACCGGGCCAGGCGATGCGCGCGGCGTTGCAGGCGGCGTACGGGTTCGGCGTCGGCTGCTTCATCTACTTCAGCTCGGCTGGCCTGTACGGCGCCGAGCCGGATGATGACGTCTGGATCGACGAGGACACGCCGCGCGCCCATGACGATCCATCGATGAGTAATGTCCGGTCCGACGAGGACACGATCCTCTCAAGCGGCTTCGAGTCGCTGCGCACCGTGATCCTGCGCCTCGCGCCGGTGTACGGGCCGGGGCGCGGCGTCCGCTCGCGGCTGCGCAAGAACGAGTACCGGCTCCTCGACGAGGGCCAGCACGCGATCTCGCGCATCTACGTCGACGATGTGGTCCGCGTCGTGTTCGCCGCCGAGCAGCACGCGCCCCGGGGGGCCTGCTACCTGGTCGCCGACGACGAGCCGACGACGCAGATCGAGTATGCCAGCTGGCTGTGCGAGCGGATGGGGCTGCCGATGCCGCCGTCGCGGCCGATGTTCAAGCCGGGCGCGCCGCGGGCGACCCACCGCAACCGCCGGATCCGCAACACCCGGCTCAAGCAGGCGCTCTCCCTCGAGCTCCGCTACCCCTCGTTCCGTGAGGGCGAGGCAGCGATCGAGGCCGAGGAGGCCGCGGCGGGCTGATCGGCATGCGCTTGTTCGTGCACCGGGATCAGCGCGTGGTGCTCGTCGAGGTCATTTCACTCGCGCCGTGATTCCCACGGTCGAATCGTTGTCCGGTGTCCGGCCGGTGTCCGGGGGCGCTGTCCAGCCCTCGGACAAGGCGGTGGCGTCGGGCGTGCGAGATCGTGGGCTTGGCCGTCGCTGGCTGCGGGAACGCGGTTTGCTCGCATGCCCGCTGTGGTGTCGTTTCCGCACGAGCTCTTGGTCGAGCTGTTTCGGCAGCGGCCGCAGCTCGCGCTCGCGCTTTTGCGCGCGTGCGCGGGGATCGAGATCGAGGGAGCGACGGTAGAGCTGGGGTCGATCGATCTGTCGCAAGTGGTGCCCGCCGAGTATCGGGCGGACGCGATCACCGTGGTCCGCGACGCGGCGGGGCAGGCGATCGGCGTGGTGCTCATCGAGGTCCAGCTGTGGCGCGACGACGACAAGCGCCGGACGTGGCCGGTCTACGTCGCGACGGCGCGTGCGGGGTACGGCTGTCCCGCGACGCTGGTGGTCCTGGCGCCGAGCCCAGCGGTGGCGCGGTGGGCGAGCGAGCCGATCGAGCTGGGCCACCCAGGGTTCGCGTTGCGCCCGCTGGTGATCGGCTATGACCGGATTCCGCGGGTCTGCGATGCGGCGGCGGCGGGCGCGGCGCCGGAGCTGGCGGTGCTGTCGGCGCTGGCGCACCGGGATCTCGCGACGGTGGAGGCGGCGAAGAGCGGGCTGGCGGGGCTGCCAGAGGACAAGCAGCGGCTATACTGGGACGTCATCACCGCCGGCCTGCCGGAGCTAGTCCGGTCCGCCTTGGAGGCACGCATGCTGAAAGGGTACGAATACCAGAGCGACTTCGCCCGCAAGTACTACTCGCAGGGGCGCACGGAGGGGCGCAAGGAAGGTCGCGAGGAAGGGCTCCGCCAGGCGATCATCGCGCTGGTCGGCGCGCGACTGCCGGGCATCCGCGACGAGCTCGAGCGCCGGCTCGCCGGGCAATCGGAGGCGCGGCTCGAGCAGCTCGTCAGCGAGCTGGGCGATGTGCGCGACGAGGACGCGGTCCGAGCCGTGCTGGACAGGAGCTAGCGGGGGGCAGTCGGCGCGGGCGACGCCGGGCGTGGTATAGCGAGCCGCTCATGTATCGCGACTCGTTCGAGAAGTGTCCGCGCTGCGGCGTCGAGCTTGTCGACGCGCGGTCGGCGCGCGGCTGCCGGGCGTGCGGCGGGCTGTGGGTCGAGGAGGCGGTGCTCACCGAGATGATCCTCGCGATGCTGCCGCCGCGGCCGCTGAGCCGGCTGACGCTCGCGGTGATCGAGCGCGTCGACGCGGCGATCGGCTGCCCGACGTGCGGCGAGGCGATGGAGGCGGCCTCGATCCACGAGGTGAGCATCGATCGGTGCGGCAAGCACGGGATCTGGTTCGACGCGCTCGAGCTGCAGACGGCGCTGCACCGCGTGGCGGATCCCGAGCTCGTGCCGCCGCTCGAGCTGCTCGAGGAGCCGCCGGCCCCGTGGGAGCAGCCCCGCCGGCCCCCGCCCGAGGCGTCGCGGCGCGAGGTCGAGCTCGCCTTCCATGTCCGCGCGCCGGGGCAGCCCGTGCGCGAGGTCCGCACCCGGCGGTCGATCGTCAAGATCGGCAAGGTGCCCAGCTCGACGGTCCTGATCGAGGGCGACGAGCGGGTGAGCCGGATACACGCGATCATCGAGGTGAATGGCGTGGACGACGTGGTGGTGATCGATCTCGGCTCGGAGGCCGGCACGTCGGTCAACGGCGAGAAGATCAACAAGCGGAGGCTGCGCAGCGGCGACGAGCTCCGGCTCGGCGACACGCTGCTCCACCTCACGATCGCGCCGCCGCCGCCTGCTGCTCCGGGATGACAGCCAGCCTGCCGGAGCTCGCCCGGTCCGCCCTGGAGGCGAAGTGGCTCCGTCTCGACGTGCCGCGTTGCGTTTAACGCGGTGCGCCCTCCTTTATATGGTTCCAGAAGGTGCGAATCCGGAGTGAGTCGCTCATCGCCGGTCGGCGACTCCGATAGATGACAACCGATTCGACGGGTTGCAGTGTGTTGTCTATCGAGACGTGCTCCACGGCTGTTTCGCTCGATCCCATCGAGACGAGCGCGATCATCGCCCTTCGCCAACGCGCGGCGCGGCCGCGCGCCAGGGGGGCCTCCGCGGCGCAGCGAGACCAGAGGCCCGGGGAACGGGCCATCACCAGTCATGAAACCAGTGGAGAACGCGGGCCAGTCGGGTGAGACGTTCATTCTGAGCGCCTTGGAGGCGGCGCGCGCCGACGACACATTACA
>DATMCI010000267.1:0-20131 GCA_035558535.1 Kofleriaceae bacterium | reverse complement strand
GTGCAGCGCCTGGGCGCCCGCATGGGGGAGGCGCGGTCCTTCGCGGGCGCGTGCGCGGCCGCCGCGGCGGCGCTCGGCGAGCGCGCCCGCGACGTGCCGTTCGCGCTGATCTATCTGCTCGATCCGCCAGATCCGCCAGATCCGCCAGATCCGCTCGATCCGCTCGCTGGCTCCTCCGCCGGCGCACGCGTCGGCTCAGCGCCGCGCGCGCGGCTCGCCGCGCAGACCGGCAGCATCCCGGCCGCGCTCGCGCCCCCGGAGCTTGGGCTCGGCGGCGGGTCGCCGTGGCCGCTCGCCGAGGTCGCGCGCACCGGCGCGCCGGCGGTGGTGCGCCTGCCCGCCGAGCACGGCGCGCCCGGGGGGCAGTGGCCGGAGCCGGCGACCACCGCCGTGGTCCTGCCCATCGCCCGGGCCGGCCAGGCGCGGCCGTACGGCGTCCTCGTCGTCGGCGCGAGCCCGCGCCTCGCGCTCGACGAGGCGTACCGCGGCTTCTTCGGCCTCGTGGCGCAGACCGTAGCGGACCACCTCGAGCTCGTGCACCTGCGCGACGAGCTGCGCGCGCAGAACCAGGCGCTCTACGCGCTGTTCAGCCAGGCGCCCGTGCCGATCGCGGTGCTCGGCGGCCCATCGCTCGTCTGCGAGATGGCCAACGACCTCTACTTCCAGGTCTGCGGCCGGAGCGACATCGTCGGCAAGCCGCTGCGCGCGGCGCTCCCCGAGCTCGCGGACCACGGCATCGACCAGGAGATCGACGAGCTCCTGCGCAACGTCCTCGCGACCGGCGAGACGGTCGTCCGGCGGGAGCTGCCGGTGAGGCTCGATCGCCGGGGCGAGCACCGGCTCGAAGACACCTACTGGACGTTCATCTACGCGCCGCTCCGCGGCGCCGACGGCGCGATCGAGCGCGTCCTCGTGCTCTGTAGCGACGTGACCGAGCAGGTCCTCGCGCGCCGGCAGATCGAGCAGAGCGAGGAGAAGTTCCGGCGGATCGTCGATCAGGTGCAGGCGGGGATCGTTCAGGCGGACCTCACCGGCCACATCACGCTCGTGAACGAGCGGTTCTGCGAGATCGTGGGCCGGCCCGCGGAGGAGCTGCGGCGGCTCAGCGTCGTCGATCTGACGCACCCCGACGACCGGGCGGAGACGATCGACAAGCTCCACCGGCTCTTCGTCGACGGGGTGCCGTACACGATCGAGAAGCGGTACGTGCGGCCCGACGGCTCGATCGTCTGGGTGCAGAACAACATCGCCCGGATCGACGATCAGGAGGACCGGCCACAGGGCGCGGTCGCCATCGGCGTCGACGTCACCGAGCGGCGGCGCGCCGACGAGGCGCTCCGCGAGCGCGAGGCGGAGATCCACCGCCTCCTCGCGAGCGAGCAGGCGGCCCGCCACGAGGCGGAGGCGCTGTACCGGATCGCCGACGATCTCGCGGCGGCGCGCCTCGACACGGAGTCGCTCGTGCAGCGGATCACCGATCACGCCACCGAGCTGGTCGGCGCCGCGTTCGGGGCGTTCTTCTACAATTTCACCGACGACGCTGGCGAGTCGTACCTGCTCTACACGCTGTCGGGCGCGCCGAAGGAGGCGTTCTCCCGGTTCGGGCTGCCCCGCAACACGCCGCTGTTCGCCAAGACGTTCAGCGGCGAGGCGGTCGTGCGGCTCGCCGACGTCAAGGCGGATCCGCGCTACGGCCAGATGTCGCCGCACCACGGGATGCCGCGCGGGCACCTGCCGGTCACGAGCTACCTCGCGGTGCCCGTCGCGGCCCGCTCCGGCGAGGTGCTCGGCGGCCTGTTCTTCGGGCACCCGGAGCCCGGCCGCTTCACCGAGCAGCACGAGCGCATGATGGTGGCGATCGCCGCGACGGCCGCGGTGGCGATGGACAACGCGCGCCTCTACCAGGAGTCGCGGCGCGCGGAGGCGGAGGCCCGCGAGAGCGAGGAGCGCTACCGCCGCATCTTCGAGACGGCCGAGGTCTCGATGTGGGACGAGGATCTGTCCGGGGTGAAGGCGCTCGTCCGCGAGCTCGCCGCCGCGCACGGCGATCGGCTCGCGGCCTTCCTCGACGCGAACCCCGCGATCGTGGAGGCGGCGGTCGGCGCGGTCCGGATCCGGGAGGTGAACCCGGCCACGCTGCGGATGTTCGGCCCGCCCCCTCCGGAGGGCTTCGCCTCGCTCGGCGCGTTCTGCTTGCCCGAGACGCACGCCGCGTTCCGCGAGCTCATCCTGGCGATCGCGGAGGAGCGGCGGCTGTTCTCGGTGGAGACGGCGCTCCAGACGGGCGACGGGCGCCGGCGCGACGTGGTGATCACGATGAGCCTGCCGCCGGAGGACGCGGTGCTCGATCGCGTGCTCGTGACGGTGATCGACGTCTCCGGCCGCAAGGCCGCGGACGCCGAGCGCGAGGCGCGGCTGCGCGAGGCCGAGCGCGCGCTCACGTTCTCGGAGACGTTCGTCGGGATCCTCGGGCACGACCTGCGCAACCCGCTCGGCGCGATCATCACGGGCGCCGATCTCCTCTTGCGCCGCGAGACGAGCGAGCGCGTGTTCGTGCCGGTGCAGCGGATCCGCCGCAGCGCCGATCGGATGACGCGGATGATCGAGCAGATCCTGGACCTCACGCGCGCCCGCCTCGGCAGCGGCATCCCGATCGCGCCGTCCGACGTCGAGCTCGGGGCGCTGACCGAGCAGCTCGTCGAGGAGCTCGCGGGGACGGCGGCCCAGCAGATCGTCATCGAGGCGACCGGCGACCTGCGCGGCCACTGGGATCGCGACCGGCTCGGGCAGGCGATCTCGAACCTGATCGGCAACGCCGTCGAGCACGGCGCGGCCGGCGCGGCGGTGCGCCTCTCCCTCGACGGCGACGACCCCGCGCTCGTGCGGATCCGGGTATGGAACGCTGGCGCGATCCCCGAAGTGCTCTTGTCCGGCCTGTTCGACCCGTTCCGGCGCGGCGCGCCCGAGGCGCGGGCCCGCCGCTCGAAGGGCCTGGGCCTCGGGCTCTACATCGTGCAGCAGATCGTGCTGGCGCACGGCGGCACGCTCGAGGTCCGCTCGACCGCGGACCTGGGGACGACGTTCACCGTCACGATCCCGCGGATCGCGCCGGCCGGGGGGCGCAGCGGCCCCGAAGCCGGCGCGCCGCGGTAGCCGCGCCCGCCTGCCGCCTGCTATGTCGTCCTCCTGACGTCGCTGGGCTACGCCGCCGACCAGATCGGTGCCTCACCCGTCGAGAGCCAGCACGTCGCCTCGGCCGTCAGGTTCCTGTACGTCAGGCTCTTGTCGGCCACCTTGGCGAGGTAAACGTCGTAGAGCGCCCTGCGCCGCGCGAATGCAGCGGCCACCGTCAGGATGGAGCTATCTGCGATCTCGCGGATCAGGTAGTGCAGCGTCATCGCCAGGTACGTGTGCAAGTGCTGTATCAAGTGCTCGGCCCTGCCGGGGAGCACACCTCGGTGCACGAGCGAGTTACGAGCGCGGTAGATGCGGCCCAGCTGCCACCCTATACCTTCCCTGTGTCCTTCCAGCGCCTGCCGCAGCTCGGAGGGACTCGTGAGCTTCTCGCGCACCTGGTTGAGGCGAAAGATCAGCAGTGGGTTCCTCGTGCACAGGGCGAACAGCTGGCTCGCGCGCGCGTCGTCGACCAGGAGCTCGGCCAAGGAGGCCGGCTCGATCGAGATGCGGCCGCCCTCGGCGATGTTCAGCAACGTCCGCAAGCCGGCGGCCTCCGCGAGCTCCTGATGGCTCGCGGCGCGCAAGAACGCGGCCAGCTGGATCGCGTTGGCCCGCAGGAGACGGGTGCAGTAGGAGAGCGCGAGCGAAGGCGGGATGTACTTCGTCACCTTATCGATGATCGATCCCTCTCGATCCACGAGCAGCGCCTCCAGCGCCACCCAGAAGTTCGTCAGTCGGCTCTCCGGTGCGGCCGCCTGGACGCCGAGCGCGTGGTACTGGAGCGGCGCCGCGAGCAGCTGCATGACTCGAGGTGACGTCTTCAGGAGCTTGTCGGCTGCGCGGCGCGAGTCGCGAATGTATGTCTCGTGCGAGAGGTCGAGGCTCACCAGGAATGCAGACGTGTCCGACTCCACGAACATCGGGCGACGCGGGTTCTCCAGGTTGCGATTGGGGGTGTAGAACGTCGCGAGGTTCAGGACACGGCCGGCGCGGAGGTTGGCAGCGTGCGCGGCGGCGAACGGATCGCACGCCTGGACCTCCGTCACGAAGAACTGGTCGCTGGGATCGACTGTCGCCCGGAATGCCGTCGCCTCGGTGCTTGTCCCCAGGCCGGGGAGCGCCACCGAGACGACGCCTTGCTCGAGCTGGGCCTGATCGAGGAACGCCGGCCAGCGCACGGGCACGATGCACCGGAACCTCGCCAGCGGTCGCTCGAGCAACGCGAGCAGATCTCGAAGCGCTTCGTCGAAGGACGCGCCGACGAAGCGCTCCACAAACGAGTACAGGAAGGCGCGAGAGAAGCCTCGGATCTGGAGCTCGGTGCCGAGCGCTCGTGCGACCCAGCTGAGCCGCTTCTTCTCACGGGCGGACGGCTCACCGAGGAGCCGCTCGAGCTCACGCCGCAGCAGCCCGGGATAAGGCCGGAGGGTGTCCAGCAAATGCAGCGCCGTATGCTCGGCGTGAGCGAGCGCCGCCGGAGAAGGCTCGCGGAGCTTCGGGTCTTCCAGCGCGGAGGTCGCGGCTCGAAAGTGATCCTTTAGCACCGGGTCGTGGCGCGCGACGCTGATCGCCTCGTCGAGGACATCGAGCAGCGCACGCTGGAGCGGCGGAAAGGATCGCGCCACGACACACACCTCGATGATCTCGTGCAGGAGACCCGGCAGGTTCATGGCCCGCAGCTGCCAGCTGTCGAGCGTCGAGCCTCCACAGAGCTGCTCCCACAGCAGCGCGAAGAACGCCTGTGGGGGTGTCAGACGGGCCGCGCCCCACTCCGCGCTCGTGGGGTCAAGCATTGACACTCCCCGAGGGTGACCGTAGGCTCATCGTGTTCATAAGGAGGTCCGGACTGCGGTGCGATGGCGTTCGCCCCGCCGCAGTCCGCACCTTCTGCTTTTTCGGTGCTCGTGACCGACGCGTCAATGGCTCGCGACAGCTTCCGATGTGTGGACGTGAACAGTCCGGTCACAGCGCGATCCCGAGGTTCGCCCGGAGCCCGGCGCGGTGCATGCTCTCGCCGCCTCGGGCGGTGCCGTCCGCCTGCGTCGCGGGGACCAGGTCCGCGCCCGTCATGATCGAGAAGCTCGCGCGCACGTCGAGCACCAGCCGCCCGAGCTGGCGCGAGACGCCGAAGCCGAACGGGATCTCCAGCATGTGGTCCGGGCTCCGGAATCGGCCCTCGGCGTCGCCGCTCACGGAGAACCGGGTCCAGCCCGCGCCCGCGAAGAAGAACGGCTCGGTCAGGTAGCTCGGCGCGACGTTGGCGCGCAAGAGGGCATGGACGCCGTGGCCGACGAGCCGCGCGCCTCCCATCTCGGCGTCCTTGAACGACTGGGACGTCCCCGCATAGACGAGCTCGATGCGGACATCTTCCCGGCTGCCCATCGCGGCGCGCACGTTCCAGGAGGGGCCCGGACCGACGAGGCCGCGCAGCGCGGTGCCGATGAAGCCGTCCACGCCACCGCCCGCGGTGACCACCGGCTGTGCCGTGGGATCGGGCGCTGGCAGCACATGTCCCTCGCGCGCTCGTGATCGCTCGTCGGCCGACGCCGTTCCGATCAGGGAGAGTCCTACGATTGCAGAGAGCAGCACGCGGAGCCCGGGCATGCCTCGTCGCTACAGCATCGCGCGTGCCGGCCTCGGGACGGACTCAGCCGGCGATGCGCTCGAGGCGGCGGGCCGCTTGCTCGATGGAGCCGGCGTGCGCCCGGAGCCTCGCCCACGGATCGCCGGTGCGCTCGAGGCGGCGCGGCACGTCGCGCAGCGTGAAGCCGCTCGGCGCGAGGGCCGGATCCTCGACCTCGGCCCACGCGAGCGGCGTCGAGACCGGCGCGCCGGGGCGGCCGCGCACCGAGTAGGCGGCCGCGATCGTCGCGCCGATGGCGTTGCGCATCGTGTCGAGGAAGAGCCGGTCCTTCCTGTCCTTCTTGTAGAACTCCATCGTCAGCTCGGCCGGGTGGCGCGCGCACAGGAGCTGCGACATCTGGCTGCCGAGCGCGGCGACCTCATCGAACGCGGCGCGCCCGTCGAGCGGCGCGACGACGTGCAGGCCCTTGCCGCCGGTCGTCTTCACGAACGCGGGCAGCTCGAGCTGCCCCAGGAGGTCGCGCAGGAGGAGCGCTGTCCGGCGCGCGAGATCGAACTTGCCCTCGGGCGGATCGAGATCGAACACCAGCAAGTCTGGGTGCGTGGGCGCCTCGGCCCGGCTCGTCCAGACGTGGAATTCGATCGCGCCCTGGTTCGCGAAGTAGACGAGCGCCGCGGGCGAGTCGCACAGCGGGTAGTCCACGCGCGTCTTGGCGCCGAGCTTGATGCTCTCGATCCAGGCCGGGTAGTGCTTCTGCCGGTGCTTCTGGAAGAAGCCGCCCTCGGCGATGCCCTTCGTGAACCGCACGATGCTGAGCGGCCGGCGCCGCAGCTCGGGCACCATGGCCGCGGAGACCGCGTGGTAGTACGCGATCAGGTCGCCCTTCGTGACGCCGTCGTCGGGGAACATGACCCGATCGACGTTCGTGCACGCGATCGTGATATCGCCGAACCGGTGCTCCACGGCGCATCGAGCATGCCACGGTTCGGCCGCGGCCCGCCGCGGCGGCTCGTCACGTGCGCTCGTACCGTCGGCGGTTCGCCTCGACGCCGACGAACCGGAAGCCACCGGGGCTCCCGGGGCCCCCGGAGCTCGGCGGCTCGCCGAGCGGCGCGCCCGGCCCGAGCGCCATGATCCGGTGGTACTCGTCGATCGAGATGCGCTCGCGCGCGGCCAGGAGCTCGTCGAGCCCGGCGGCGGCGATGCGCTCGTTGGCGCGCGGCCCGATCACGCCGGAGAAGAACTCGCTCGTGCAGCCGCTGCCGTACGAGAACAGCCCGATCCGGCGGCGCGACAGCTCGGCGCCGCGCGCGTGCAGGAGGCCGGCGAGGCCGAGGTAGAGCGAGCCGGTGTAGACGTTGCCGATCCGCGCGCACAGCCCGAGCGACGGCTCGACCTGCAGCTGGAAGCTCGTCGCCGCGCGCAGCTCCTCGGTCGAGACGTCCCACGGCGCGGTGGCGTCCTCGAGATCGCAGCGCCGCACGCGGACGTGCGCCTTCTTCGCCATCTTGCAGAACGGCACGTGGTAGCAGATCGCCGCGAGCTGCTCGCTCGGGGGCGCGTCGCCGCGGACGAGCTCGCGCGCGATCGCCCGCGCCTTCCAGCCGCGGTACGCCGTCGCCACGGCGTCGAGGTAGCACTCGACGCTGTAGTGGCCGTCGACCTGCGCCTCGCGGTGGCCGAGCGGGCGCCAGAAGTCGTGGACGTGCGCCGAGGCCGCGCCGGCCACGCCGACGTCGAGCTCGAGGAGCGCGGGGTGCGCCGAGACGACCATCGCGACGGCGCCGGCGCCCTGCGTCGGCTCGCCCGCGGTGGCCACGCCGTAGCGCGCGACGTCGGCGCAGATCACGAGCGCGCTCCGGCCGGCGGCCGCGCCCGAAGCGATCCACTCGACGGCGGACATGAGCCCCGCGGTGCCGCCGTAGCACGCGTGCTGGGTGTCGTAGACGCGCATCGCGCGCGGCAGATCGAGCAGGCCGTGGACGAACGACGCGACCGGCTTGGCGTGATCGACGCCCGTCTCGGTGCCGACGACGAGCATGCCGAGCGCGTGCGGATCGAGCCGCGCGATCTCGAGCGCGCGCCGGGCCGCCGCGGCGGCGAGCGAGACGGTGTCCTCGCCCGGCTCGGCGACCGCCATCTCGCGCGCGCCGAGGCCGTGCGTGTACTTCGCCGGCTCGACGCCGCGCGCGCGCGCCAGGTCTTCGAGATCGAGGTAGCGCCGCGGGATCGCGACGCCGAGCGCGTCGATGCCGACGGGGATCGCGGTCTGGGCGCCGCGCGGCGCCCGGACCCAGCCTCCGGCGAGGCTCACGACGCGCTCCTCGGCGGGGCGTCGGGGGAGCGCACGGGCGCGGCAGGGGGCGCGGCTGTCAGCGCGGCCGTCAGCGCGGCAGGAGGCCGGCGAAGAACAGATCGATCACGCCCTCGGAGAGCTGCGCCGACGAGATCCGCCCGTCGGCGCGGTACCACTTGTACGTCCACAAGACGACGCCGAGGAAGCTGAACGCGGCGAGCGTCGGATCGACCGGCCGGATCTGGCCGCGCGCGCTCGCTTCGCGGAGCGAGTCCTCGAGGAAGCGCACGTAGCGCTTCTTGCGCGCGTTGATCTCGCGCTGCGCCGCGCCCGTCAGCGTCTGGTGCTCGTGCAGGATGATCGTGACCTCCTTGCTCGAGTCCTGCGTGACGAGCTCGACGTTGCGCGCCATCGTCTGGCGCAGTCGCTCGAGCGGATCGGCGATCCCCGAGACCCGATGGAGGACCACCTCCTCGAACAGGTCCATGCCGTAGTTCATGATCGCGAGCAGCAGCGCGTCCTTCGTCTTGATGTGGTGGTAGAGCCCGGCCTTCGTCAGCCCGCAGGCCACCGCGATCTCCTGCATGCTCGTGGCCTCGAACCCCTGCTGGCAGATGATCCGGGCCGCCCGCTCCAGGATCTGGCGCATGCGCTCGCTCTCGTGGGTTCGCGGAGCCGCCACGCGGCTCGTGTAACACGCCGAAGGTGCTGGAGTCAGTGAGCATCATGGGTGGCCTACCGACCGGTCGGTAGGTAACTACGCCGTCATGACACTCTGTGTCAAGGAAATCCCGGCAGGTCGCACGGCTCGGGCGGGCTCGCCCGGCTCGGGCGGGCTCGCCCGGCTCAGGCGGGCTCGCCCGGCTCACCCGGCTACGCGCGTCTCGGGACGCTCAGGGAGCCTGCGGCTCGCCCGACTCGCCCGACTCGTCCGGGCTCGTCACCGGGTACGCGCCGAACGTCATCGGGCTGCAGTCGCAGCAGCTGCACGGCTCCGCCGTGGCGCGGAACTCGCCCGCGATGAAGCCGTAGATCTTCACGTGCTGATCCTCGCGGAGCTTGGGCAGCCGCACCTTCGACTTGCCCTTGGGGATCGGCCGCGTGACCTGCGCGACCGGCACGCGGTGGTGATCGAGCAGCTGGATCGTGAGCGACCGGATCGGCTCGAGCGCGTCGATCGCCATCACCTGGAACCCGTCGTCGCCGACCGTCTCCCAGTCGAGCCGCGCCTGGAACGCGGGCACCGGCGGCGCGGGCGCCGTGTAGCGCGCCGCCCACGGCTCGACGCGGTCGCGGTCGGAGAGCTTCTGCGCCGCCTCGTCGGTGAGCCGGGGGCCGGTGCGCTGGTGCTCGTACGCGCGGGCGACCGGGCCGATCATCGCGCGCGGCCCGCCGCCCGTGTCGACGACGAACACGCCGAGCCGCGGCTCGCTGGCGCCGACGTAGCCCGTGCTGTCGCCCGCCGTGAAGAAGTCGGCGATCAGGTCCGGCCGCGCGATGCCGTCCGTGCGATCCGCGAACAGATCGAAGTACCAGCCCGTGTACGTCGGCCGGCCGTCCGAGCCGGCCGGCAGCATCTCGACGACCATCGACAGCCAGCGCTGCGCCTCGATCGGCAGCGGCTGGTTCGCGAGCTCGATCCGCGAGATCGCGGCGAGCACGCGCGCGATCGCGCCGAGCCGCTCGAAGTACGCGCGCGGGGTGGCGGGGCCGCCCTCGGCCGCGCGCTCGGCCGCCTGGCCGCTGCTCGGTCGCGCATCCGGTCGCGCGTCTGGCGCGCCGCTGCCCGCCCGCGCGCTTGGCGCGCCGCCCGCGAGCAGGCTGACCTTGCGCGCGCCCAGGTCGGCGTACGCGGCGATCGCCTCGTACACCGCGACCGCCGGCTCGACGTAGCCGTCCGGGATCTCGCAGCCGCCCTCGCCGTACGCCATGCCCGCGATCAGCACGTGATTGTGGCGGAGCTGCGCGTACGCGGCGATCGCCGAGCTCACGCGCAGATCCGCGAACGCCTCGGTCGCCATGAACGACGGCGTCGCGCCCACCGCCGGCTTGCCCAGCGCGAGGATCGCGCCCAGCCACGCCGAGTAGAGGTCGTCGCCGCGCGGCGCCTTCGCGACGATCGCGCGCGCCTCGTCGAGCGCCGCCGGAAGGCCCGGGTACCGCGCGAGGTCCGCTCGCAGGTGTGCGCGGCCGCGGTCGTGGCCGAGCATGTACGCGACGTCGCCGCCGTGGATCTGGTGGCGATCCGGGACCTCCGAGTGCGCGAGCGGGCGGAGCGCGGCCGTGTCGGCGGTGATCCGCGGCCCGAGCAGCGTCGCGATCGCCGGCAGCACCGTCGAGCCTTGCGGCATCGGGTGGATGCGCGCCGTGCGCTGGTACTTGTCGCCCACCGCGCCGCGCAGCTTGCCCGCCGCGTCTGGCGCGCGCAGGTCCGAGATCCCCGCGGCGCGCGCCAGCTCGGCGAGCCGCGGCAGCGGGATGTCCTCGCGGCGCCCGGCGAGCAGCGCGAACACCTGCTCGATCCGGTCGAGCTCCGCGCCCTGGCCGCTCGCGGCCACCAGCTCGGCGAGCGCGAGCGCGTCCACCGCCTCGCGCGGCGTCTCGCGCGGATCGGGAGCGTCGCCCGGCGCCGACGAGCGCGACGAGCGCGACACGACGTTCAGCTCGAGGCGCGAGAGCCACATCGCCGCGCGGAAGTACGGCTCGAGGTCGTCCGTGTAGTGGCCGCGCGGCTGGTACTGCGAGAAGTCGATCACGCGCGGGCGGCCGAACAGCTCGCGCACCTCCGGCCCGGCGGCCGACTTCGCCTTCGCGATCAGCGCGCGCGCCTCGCGGGCGACCGCGGCGTCGCCGAGCGCGCTGCCCATCTCGGCGTCCGCGAGCAGGCCGCGCGCGACGGCCAGGTACAGATCGAGGTCGCGCGCCGCGTCGCCCGGCAGCTGCGGCGCCAGCCCCGGCAGCGCGCAGTGCATCGCGGCGAGCATCGCGCGCAGCCGCGGCAGGAGCTCGTCCTTCTCGAGGCGCGCGACGAGGCCGTCGTGCGCGGCGTAGACGGCGTGGAGGATCGCGTCGGCGGAGACGTAGATCGGGAGCTGCGACTGATAGATCTCGTGGAACGCCCAGCCCCAGCTCGGCTGCGCGAGGCGGGCCGAGACGACGAACCCGTCGCGCTGGAGCTGCCGGCGCTCGGCCGCCGAGATCCCGAAGCGGCGCTCGATCTGGGACAGCCGCGCCGGTGGCTGCTTGCGATCCCACGGCCGCGCCGCCGGTCCCGCCGCTGGCTTCGGCCGCGCGAGGATCGCCGCCTCGGCGCGCGCCAGGTTCGAGTCGGCCACGTCGCACACGTCCGCGGACGTCGCCGCGCGCTTCGGCTCGAAGCCGGTGAGGCCGAGCCTGCCGAACCTGCCAAATCTACGGGTCCGCACCTCCTCGTCGCGCTCGGCCTGCGTCGGCTGCGCCGGCTGGCACGCCGGGAGCGGGGCCGGCGTCGCCGCGGCGGGCGTCGCCGCGGCCGCTGCCGAGGTCGGGGTCGAAGCCGGGGTCGGTGGCGGGCTCGCCGGCCGGTGCTCCACCGGGCGTGAGCCGCAGCCAACCGCGAGGAGGACCAGCCATGCGCGCGTGGAGAGCATGTGGATGGGACCGCAGTCTCGCACGGGACCTTGGCTCGCAACCACCGGCACCTCGGCGTGTCCGGGCGAGGCGCTGGCGCGCCGGTGTGCCACACTGCGCCTCGTGCTGCAGCGCGCCCGGAGAGCCTTCTACGCCGGGCTGGGCTGCGTGTTCTTCGGCCTCGGCGTCCTCGGCGCGTTCCTGCCCGTCTTGCCGACGACGCCGTTCATGCTCGTCGCGCTGTGGGCGTTCTCGCTCAGCTCGCGGCGGCTCGAGACCTGGCTCCTTCAGCACCCGCGCTTCGGGCCGCGGCTCGTCGCGTGGCGCGCGTACCGCGCGGTGCCGCTGCCGGTGAAGCTCACGGCGTGGGGCTCGATGATCGGGAGCCTGACGTTGATGACGCTCGGCGGCGCGTCGCTGCTCGCGCTCGGCGGCGCGGCGAGCGTCATGCTGATCGGGGCGATCTACGTGGCGCGCTGCCCGTCGCAGCCGCCGTCGCTGGCGTCACCGGCGTCACCCGGTGCACCCGCGTCACCGGCGTCACCGGCTCCAGATTACGGCGAGGCCGGCGTGAAACAGCCGTGAATCGTCGGTCATCATGTTCTTCGTCGGCGTGTACGCTGTGCCGACCTCCGGCAGGAGCGCCCACCGCTTCGTGAGCTGCCAGACGAAGCCGAGCGACTCGCCGACGAACGGCACGTCGACCGGCCGCGCGCCGCTCGAGTACCAGCGCTGGTAGCCGCCCGTCACCGACACGACCAGCTGGTGGCGCCCGAGCTCGATGCCGCCGATCACCGGCGCCGAGACGAACGCGCCCTCGATGATCGCGCCGCCGGACTCCGCGATCCGGTAGCCCGCTGCGGCGCCGACCGCGAGCGACCACCGCCCCTCGGAGAGCACGCGCAGCTTGCCGCCCAGCTCGAGGCTGCCGGTGCGGCCCTGCTCGAGCGCGAGCAGTGTGCCGTTCGCCTGCACCTCGTAGCGCTCGCCGACGCCGCGCCGCGCCGACACCGAGAGCTCGGGGAGCGGCGCGCCCGCCCCGTCCGGCGCGCGGGCGCCCGCGACCTGCGCGCCGAACAAGAGCTCGGTCTTCTCCGTCGAGGCCAGGCGCGTCGTGCGGTAGGTCGAGTACGAGCCGCAGGCGGCGAGCGGCCATAGCGCGAGGGCGAGGCGGGCGAGGCGGGCGAGGCGGGCGACGCGGAGGTAGCGCGGCACGGGGAGCTGGGGCGTGTGATAGCGGGGCTGGTTTCGCCGTGGGTGGAGATCACGCCGCAGATGGGGCGTGTGTGGCTGCTGCTGTTGATTGGGCTGCAGCTGTTGAGTAGCGCGCGTCGTCGTCACGGGGTCACCGCCTCGCTGTAGAGCAGCACCGCGCCGCACATCTCGTCATCGGTGCGCCAGATCAGGTCGCGCGGGGCTTCGCGCGCGCCGTTCACGATGCGCTGGTTGCCAGCGCTGTTGTCCCACCGGCACTCGACATAGAGCTTGTCCCCCGGATCGAGTCGCACCGGCCGTGCAAAGTAGTAATCGGACATCCAGTGAAAGTCCCAGTCCGTGATGTTGAGCAGGCACTCCGTCTCGCCGCTCGCGCGCAGGATCGCGACGCGCCCGACGGTGCCCAGCTCGTGCATGTGGAGCATCACGTTGTGGAGCAGGGCCGCGCGGCCCGCCGTGACCGCCTCGCTCGGGTCGTACGCGAACCACACCCACGCGTCGGGATCGCCCGCGTCGATCTGCATGCCCTCGCCGGCGAACCACAGCGGGTTGCCGACCGGGATGCCGCGCTCGAGCCGGTCGACGCGATCTGCGAGCGTGAGGTCGATCGCGCTCCGATCCGGCGCGGTGCCGTGGCCCGTGTCGTAGTGGATGTTGACCACGAGGCGCGTGCGCGCCGGCAGCTCGCGGCCGAGCCCCTCGGGGAGCACGCGCGGCAGGTTGCCCGGCTGCCAGCCGCCGATGTACTGCTTGCTCTGCACGAGCTCACCGCCCTCGCCGTAGCAGTCCCAGCCCGGGCGGCCGTCGGCGCCGTCGCGCGCCGCGAGCTCGCGCGCGGCGTCCTCGTCGACGGCGTAGACGATCACGTGGTGCACCAGCGAGCGCGCGCCCGGCTTGAAGTCGAAGCCCGTGATGTAGCGCATGCGATCGATCGGCTCGTGATCGAGCAGGAAACAGCGGATCTCGTCACTGCCGATCTTCGGCGCTGGCGTGAACGGCACTGGCATCACCGCGGCCAGGTCCACGCGCGGGAGCCCCGGCGTCGGCGCCGCGTCGGGCCGCGCGTCCGCCGGATCGCCGGCCGGCGTGCCGCCCGCGAGCCAGCGCAGCAGCGTCTCGCGCTCCGCGTCCGTCAGCGATCGATCGTGGAGGTACTCGTTGCAGCACGGGGCCGGCTGCCACGGCGGCATGCGGCGCGACTCGACCGCGTCCCGCACGATCTCGCGCATCCCGGCGATCTGCGTGTGGTCCTCGAGGGCGAACGGCGCGACGCCGCCCGCCGTGTGGCAGCCCCGGCACTTCGCGTCGACGATCGGCTCGACGTCGCGGTACCACGTCGGCTCGGCGGCGCCGCCGCCCTCGGCGCCCGGCGGCGCCGGGCCGGTGCAGGCGCCGAAGTCTTCCGGCAGCGGGCTCTGCTCTTCATAGAAGCAGCCCGAGACGAGCGCGGCGGCGACGAGGGCCAGCGCGAGGGCGAGGACGAGGGCAGGGGTGGCGGCGAGCCAGGCGCGCATGGTCGCCGTCGATGTGCAGCGCGCATGCCCCGCGTAACCGCGCGATTCTGCGTAGGTTGTCGTCGACGCAACGTCGCCGTTCCCTGCGTGAACGCCGGGCTACGGCGCCGATCGCGGCGCTGTGCCGCGCGCGCGCGCTCGCCCGCGTCGCGCGTTCGTCCGTAGCGCCGAGCCATGCGCTCACTCGCGCTTGCTCGCCCGCGTCGCGCGTTCGTCCGTAGCGCCGAGCCGCTCGCTCACGCGCGCTTGCTCGCCCGCGTCGCGCGTTCGGTCCGCTGGCTGGACCTCGTCTAGTGCGCGCTCGCGCTCGCGTACGTCTTCATGGGCGTACGGCTGAAAGCTACGCAGCTTGTAGCTCTCTCTGCGCGCTTCGAGCAGGGACATCTGCTCAGAGTTGTTGACGCTTTTTGCCCCAGCGACAATCCCCTGGCGTGTCAACCTGTCACCGACCCTGGCAATGGGGATATCGACCCTGGTAATGGAAAATATCTATATCATCCCAAGGGGTTATTATATTTAGACTCGAAAAAATCTGACGCAAGCCCGCGTAGAATATTCCGGTTTGGCGCTTGCTGGCGCGATGACGTCGCGCGTCGATCGGACCCGCAAACGATCTTGAAGACCGCTCGAAGCTAGGCGCTGTTCTTGCTCAAGGCTCGCGCGCCGTCGGGGGAAGACGGACTCGGCAGCCTGGCCGGACCGGATGAGCGCGAGAGCCGCCTCACCGCCGGAGAGATCTCGCCGCGACCAGCACGCCCCATACCGGGGCCCTGGAATCAAGAGCCAAAGACCAGATCGGGGAGAATCAAAGTAATGATCACCAGAGCGACCGTTCTTGCGTTGGGTTGTAGTGCGTTCGTGTTCGGCTGCAGCGCCGAGCAGACGCCCGCTGATGAGCAGCAGGAGATCATCGAGAACCTCGTCCAGGCCGGGTTCCCCGCCGACGACATCATGGTCGCCGACGGCAAGGTCTACACCGGCCGCGACGCGCACGTGACGCTCGAGGCGTCCCGGGAGATGCTCGAGACCAACGGCACCGCCGAGCAGTACCGGACGACGAACCTGGTGAGCACCTCCATCACCAAGATCTGCATCAACCCCTCGTCGACGTTCAGCGCCAACGCCACGCTCATGAGCGGCCTCGCGATGGCGCGCGACAACTACAACGCGCTGCCGCTCACGTTCGACTTCCAGATCGGCGGCACTGGCTGCGGCGCGAGCATCGCGATCACGACCACGACCGGCGCTGGTGGCTCTGCCGGCTTCCCCTCGGGCGGCAAGCCGTACCCGGGCTACGTCTACATCGGCACCGGCACCACCTCGTATGGTGTCGACGTGGTCGAGCACGTCATCACCCACGAGCTGGGTCACTGCGTCGGATTCCGCCACTCGGACTACTACAACCGCGCGATCTCGTGCGGCGGCGCCGCCTCGAATGAGGGTACCGCCGGCGTCGGCGCCGTCCTGATCCCGGGCACGCCGTCCACGACGACGGTCGGCGCCTCGATCATGAACTCGTGCTTCCGCTCGGTCGAGTCCGGCGAGTTCACGAGCACCGACGTGACCGCGCTGAACACGCTCTACTGATCTGATACAGATCAGTAGTGCGATGGCTCGCTAGCACGCCAACCCGAAGCGGGCCCCCGATCTCTTGGGGGCCCGTCCTCGTTTTCGCGGTAGCCCTCTTCGCCGCGGCCTGCAGCTCCGAGGAGCCGCCCGGGCCGCCCGGGCCGCCCGTGGTCTGCGTGGACGGGCAGGCCGCGGTCCCTCGCCGCGGGGGGCTGCAGATCACGGACTCGGTCCACGGTCTGCAGTGCGGCCCGACGCTCGACTTCACGCCCATCAATCAGTACGCGGGCGCGTTCGCCGCCGCGCAGGAGCGCGAGGAGGCCGTCGTCCTGATCAACGGCCTCTGCACCGGCACGCTGATCGCCGCCGCGGCGGGTCCCGTCGTCGCGACCGCGGGCCACTGCGTCGGGCTCGGCGATCGGGACGTGGTGGTGTTCAACCACGAGGACGATCCCGACGGCGAGCCGCTGATCACCGAGGGCACCGTCATCGAGCGGGCGGACGATCCCGACTACGCGCTCATCAAGCTCGACACGCTGCCCGCGGCGATCACGCCGACCCCGCTGACGACGCAGCCCTCCGATCAGCTCGCGATCATCCAGCACCCGCGGGGCCGGCCGAAGGTCATCGCCGAGGGGCCGTTCCTCGACTCCTGCGATCGCCAGATCTACTACACCGATCTGGACACCCTGGTAGGCAGCTCCGGCGCCGGCATCTTGAGCGACCGCGGCTACCTCGTCGGTGTCCACACCGACGGCGACTGCGCCGAGGACGGCGGCGGCGCCAACCGCGGCTGGACCGCCGCCGCCATCGTCGAGGCGTCGCCGTACCTCGAGGCCGCCGACATCGCCGATCGCTGAGCGTGGCGCGCGGCGCGCCTCGCGCTGCGCGCCGGCCTCAGGGCCGCAGCGCCGGCCTCAGGGCCGCAGCGCCGCGAGGATCAGCCCGTGGAACTGTTGCCCGGCGCACCGGAAGATCCAGCCCACGTGCGCGCGGCACCGGGCGCACACCGCGACCTGCCACGACCAGCCCGGGAACCACGAGAACGCCGTCTCCGTCGAGCCGACGTGCGCGCAGCCCGGCGCCGCCGCGAAGCAGCCGATGTGGTGCACGATGCCGTGCGGGTTCACGAACGTATGCTCGTGCGCGTCCGCGATCTGGATCCGGTACGCCGCCTCGCTGATCCGGTGCCCGCACGCCGCGCACCGCAGCGCCTCGTCGTCATCGCCGCCGACCGCCGCCGTCGTCGTCGCGTCCTCGGCCGCCGGCTCCGGCTTCTCCTTGGCCACGGCCCGAGGATAGCCCCGGCCTGCACTCAGAACGAGCGCGCGAGCTGGCCGACGTAGACGATGCGCTCGCCCGGGATGACGAGGCGCTCGTCGAAGACGAGCCGATCGTCGGGGCCGGCGAGCCAGTAGACCGGAGTCTCGTACGTGGTGGGGCCGAGGAGCGAGTGGAGCGCCGAGCCGTCCTGCGCGAGCTGCGCGGCTGTCAGCGGTGCCGGCCACGCGTCCGCCTTCTGGCCGAGCTCGCCACCGAGCGGGAACGTGCGCCGCGTCGTGCGGTCGTAGAGGACGACCTGGTCGAAGAAGGTGTCGCCCGGCGTGAAGTTGCCGCGCAGCACGATCCAGCGACCGGAGGGGGACGCCGCGCTCGCGTAGAAGTCCTTCGGGCCGGCGTGCTCGATCGGGGCCATCATTTCGGGGAACGCCTGGGTTGCGGGCCCGCAGGGCGGCGCCTTGCGGCGAGGCGCCTGGCACTTCTGGGCGACGTGCTCCATGTGCTCGGCGAAGTCAGCGTACTCCGTGGTCTGGCCGGTCGCGAGGTCGACGCGGATGTCGAGGCGGAGCCCCGCCATGCGCGGGTTCAGATCCGTCAGGCGGATGCACGCGCGCGTCGGCTCGACGAAGAAGTTGTCGTCGTCGTGGAGGTTCAGCGCGATCCGCCGGATCGGGCCCGCGGGCGGCGGGAGCTCGTTCGGGCACTCGATCCGGTTGCGCACGCGCGCGACCAGCTGCTCCTGCCCGGTGCGGAGATCGATCGCGCGCAGCTCCGCGGCGTCCTGGGTCAGGAACACGACGCGCTGCCCGGGGATCTGCCACCGGGGCTGCTGCGCCGGCGTCGCGCTGAGGCGGCGCACGTCGTCGCCGTCCGTCGTGATCTCGTGGAGCCCGGTGTCGCGCGCCGCGATCAGCGTGGCGCGCCCGGGCGGCGCCGTGTGCGCCGCTGGCGTCGGTGCCGGCGTCGGCGTCGTCGGCGCTGGCGCCGGCGTCGTCGGCGCTGGCGTCGGCGTCGTCGGCGCCAGCGGCGGCGTCGGCGTCGCGCGGGACTCGCACGCGGCGACCGCGATCCATGCCAGGGCGGCGGCCGCGGCGGCGCGCGTGGAAGCGGAAGGGGCGCGGAGCATCGGCGGGAGCTTAGCCCCGGTCGCGCAGCGAGAGGGGCGGGGCGAGCGCGGTCACCTCGCCCGCGAAGTCATTCGCATCGAGCTCGCGCGCGGCGCTGAGCATGACGCGGCTCACGCGCGGTGCCAGCGCGCTCCTCCGGGAGGAGGCGGGGCCGCGCGCGCCTGCGATACGGTCGCGGCATGGCTCCGCGGAACCGGCTGGCGCACCTCGGCATCGTCTTCGGGATCGGCGTCGGCCTCGGCGCGGGCTGCGGCGGCAAGGACGCGGCCGCGACCGACGCGCCAGACGGGACAGATGGCAGATCGGTGGACGCGCCGGACTTCGGCGATCCGCTCGCCGGGCGCGGGAACGTCGAGCTGGTGCAGGGCGGGCTCATGTTCACCGAGGGGCCGCAGTGGCGCGAGGCCGAAGGGGACCTCGTGTTCTCCGACATCCCGGCAAGCACGATCTATCGCTACCAGCCGGGCGGCACGCCGGTGGTGCTCGTGAACCCGAGCAACAACGCGAACGGCCTCGCCGTCGATGGAAGCGGCGCGCTGGTCGCCGCCGAGCACGGCATGCGGCGCGTGAGCCGCGCCGGCGCGACGGTCGCGGGCATGTTCGAGGGCAAGCGGCTCAACTCGCCGAACGACGTGATCGTCGCCGATGACGGCACGATCTACTTCACGGATCCGCCGTACGGCATCACCGAGGCGCAGAGCGAGCTCCTGTTCAGCGGAGTATTCCGCGTCGCGCCGGACGGCACGCTGACCGCCGAGCTGCGCGGCGCGCTGGCCTCGCGGCCCAACGGCGTCGGGCTGTCGCCCGACGGCGGCATCCTCTACACGGTCGACACCGTCGACGGCAACCTCTACCGCTACCCGATCCAGCTCGGCGGCGCGCTCGGCCCGCGCTCGATGCTGGCAGCGACCAGCGGGAACCCCGACGGGCTCGCGGTCGACATCGCCGGCAACATCTTCGTGACCACGCGCACCGGCGTCGAGGTGTTCTCGCCGCTGGGCGCGCGCTGGGGCGTGATCCCCGTGCCGATGCAGCCGGCGAACTGCGCGTTCGGCGACCCGGACCACAAGACGCTGTACATCACGGCCCGCACGGCCGTGTACCGCGTGCGGCTCGAGCACGCCGGCCTGCCGCGCCGGTAGCGCGCTCGTCGCGCCGCTCGATCCGAAGTAGGGGCCGCCCAGCTCGCCTGCGATCAGGGACCCGCGCGCGAGTAGCGTAATCAGACCGGGTCGTCGAACATCTCGGCGAGGGTTCGGGCGCGGAGGATGCGCTCGCTCCAGCGCTCGAGCTCAGCGCCATCGGCCGCCTCGATGCGGGCGACGTCCGCCGCCGCCAGCTCGCCGAACCGCGAGCGCAGCATTCGCAGCAGCATGTTGCACTCCACCTCCTTGCGCATCTTGCGCTGGTAGTCCTCGAACCAGGCCTGGATCTCTGCGCTCACGGTGTCCTCCTTGTGCGGCGGGTGCGCATAACTGTCGAGCCGGAAGTGTACCAACAGCGGAGTGGCGACGCTGCGCTCCCAGGCGTCGCCGGGCAGCCGTGCCAGCTCGGCCAGCGCCTGGGTGAACACGGGGCCCCTGCCGAGCAGGCGCAAGAGCAACGTCTCCGACGTCGTCGGCAGCTCCGCGAGCACGACGACGTGCAGCGCGAGGCCCCAATCGGCGTGATAGACGCCCGGGCTGCCCCACTCGCAGCCATAAGCGTCGAGCACGGTCGCGGGCTTGCCGGGGCTGATCACGACGAGCAGCGGGAACGG
>DATMCI010000266.1:0-59826 GCA_035558535.1 Kofleriaceae bacterium | reverse complement strand
GGCGAAGGCGGCCGAGGCGAAGGCGGCCGAGGCGAAGGCGGCCGAGGCGAAGGCGGCCGAGGCGAAGGCGGCCGAGGCGAAGGCGGCCGAGGCGAAGCCAGACGAGGCGAAGCCAGACGAGGCAAAGGCCGACGAGGCGAAGCCAGACGAGGCCAAGCCAGACGAGGCCAAGGACCCCAAGAACCCGAAGAAGTCGACGAAGACCGGCCGCCAGACCCCGCGCGTGAAGCAGACGCGGGTCACGACGCCGAAGAAAGATCCCGCCAAGAAGGTCGAGACCAAACCCGATCCGGAGAAGGACCCGAAATGGACCCCCGACTCGCCATTCATGCCGGTTCGCCCGCCCGACAAAAAGTGAGAGCGTGGCTGGCGGCGTTCGCCGTGCTGGCGCTGGCGGCGCCGGCCGCCGCGGCGCCGAAGGGCAAGCAGGCCGTCGCGGCGTTCGAGCGCGGCGTCGCGGACTACCAGAAGGGGAACTTCGCGGGCGCGAGCGAGCAGCTCGCGATCTCGTTCAAGCTCGAGCCCGACCCCGAGACGCTGTTCGCGTGGGCGCAGACGGAGCGCCAGCTCGAGCACTGCGAGAAGGCGATCGAGCTGTTCGAGAAGCTGCTCGAGTTCAACCTGCCCGCCGAGAACAAGAAGGTGGTGGGCGAGAAGATCGCCGAGTGCAGGACGATCATGGCGGCCAAGCCGGCCAGCGCGAAGCAGCCGGAGAAGCAGCTCGAGAAGCAGCCGGACAAGCAGCCCGAGAAGCAGCCGGAGAAGCAGCCCGAGGCCTCCGGCCCGGCCGACCCGGGCACGCCGCCGGTCGCCGACAAGCCCGCGGAGGGATCGGGGCGCTCGCCGTGGTGGAAGGATCCGATCGGCGACGGGCTCGTCGGGCTCGGTATCGTCGGGCTCGGCGTGGGCGGCTTTTACCTCATGTCCTCACGGAGCGAGGCGAACGAGTTCGAGCAGAAGCCTCCTCTGAACGACCGGGAGGTCACGGCGGCGAAGGATCGCATCGACTCGCAGGGCAGGATCGGCGTCATCGCGGTCGGCGTCGGTGGCGCGCTCATCGTCGGTGGCATCGTGCGCTACATGACCCGCGGCGGCGGCGGCAAGGAGCAGCCGGCGGTCACCGGCTGGATCACGCCCGAGGGCGGCGGCCTCACCGCGATCGGGCGCTTCTGACGTGCGGCGCGCCGGCGCTCGACCGCTGACGCCGCCGGCCGGCATCGCCGCGCTCGCCGCGCTCGCCGCGCTCGCCGCGCTCGCCGCGTGCCGCGACACCGCGTCTGGCCTCCCGGACGCCGCCGCGCCCGCCGACGCCGATGACTGGCCGTACCCGCCGCCGCGCACCGACGTCGCCGAGCGCATCGGCTCGCCCGACACGCTCGAGATCGCGACCTGGAACATCGAGAACTTCCCGGCGGACATGAGCACGCCGCGCTACGTGGCCGATCTGATCACGAGCCTGGATCTGGACGTGCTCGTCGTCGAGGAGATCGCGAGCGAGACCGCGTGGCGCGAGCTGCTCGAGCGCCTGCGCGAGCACGACGGCATCCTGTCGACGCACACCTACAGCGCGACCTCGTACCAGAAGATCGGCGTCATCTACCGCGCCTCGATGGTCACGCCGGGCGCGCCGAAGCTCCTGTTCCCGACCGACGCGTACGCGTTCCCCCGCCCGCCGCTGTCTCTGCCGATCATCGTCGACGATCACGTCCACCCGTCGCTCCAGCTCGAGCTGATCGGCGTCCACCTCAAGGCGGGCATCGCCGCCGACGACGGCCTGCGCCGCCAGCGCGCCGTCGAGGCGCTCGACGCCTATCTCCGCGCGCAGGTCGACGGCGGCGGCGAGGACGAGGTGATCGTTGCGGGCGACTACAACGAGGTCGTCACGACGGCCACCGGGCAGACGAACCTCGCCGCGTTCCTCGGCGCGCCCGAGCGCTACACGATGCGCTCGCGGCCGCTCGCCCAGCTCGGCGAGATCAGCTTCGTCCCGTCGGGCCGCATGCTCGATCACATCACGACGACCGCGGGGCTCACCGCCGAATTCGCCGCCGCGCGCGTCGTGGTCCCGCACCTCAACACCACGTACAGCGGCTACCTGACGTATATCAGCGATCACCTCCCGGTGATCCTCGTGACTCCGCTCTAGCCGCGGCGCCCCGCTCTAGATCGTCACGACGATCTTGCCGCGCGCGCGCCCGCCCTCGAGCTCGCGGAACGCGCCCCGCACCCCGTCGAGCGTGAACGGGAACGTGCCGTGCAGGAGCGGCCGCAGCTTCCCCTCGTCGATCCACGCGGCGAGCTCGGCGAGCTGGGCGCCGTCGGGACGCATGAACAGGTACGTGAAGCGCACGCCGGCCCGCGCCGCGGCGCGCCGCCGCCGGGCCGTCATGAGCCACAGCGCCGGCCGCAGCCACGCGGGCAGCCGCTCGCGCGCGAACGCCTCATCGGGCAGCCCGCCGACCCCGACGACCGTGCCGCCGCGCCGGGTCGCCGCGATCGAGGCCAGCTCCGAGGCGCCGCCGAGCGTGTCGAACACGGCGTCCTGGCCCTCGGGCAGCGGCTCGTTCTTCGTGTAGTCGATGACCTGATCGGCGCCGAGGCCGCGCACGAGCTCGACGTTGCGCGTGCTCGTCGTCGTCGCGACGGTCAGGCCGAGGATCTTGCCGATCTGGATCGCGAGGCTACCGACGCCGCCAGCGCCCGCGTGGACGAGCACGCGCTGGCCCGCGCGCAGCCCGGCTGCCTCGCGCAGCGCCTGCAGCGCCGTCAGCGCCGCGAGCGGGATCGACGCGGCCTCCTCGAACGTGGCGCGCGCCGGCTTCTTGGCGACGACGCGCTCGTCCGCCACGGCCAGCTCGGCGAGGGCGCCCATCCGGTCCTTCTCGAGCCGCACGTAGACTAGGTCCCCGACGGCGAAGCGCGTGACGTTCGCGCCGACGCGCTCGACGACGCCGGCGACGTCGCAGCCGAGCGCGATCGGTGGCCGCAGGGGGAGCACGAGCTTCACCTTGCCGTCGCGGATCTTGAAGTCGAGCGGGTTCAGGCTCGCGGCCCGGACCGCGATGCGGACGTCGCCCGGGCGCACCTCGGGCGGCTCGCGCTCGGCGATCGCGAGGACCTCGGGCCCGCCGTACCGCTCGGCGACGACCGCCCGCATGCGCCGCCTAGCCGATCTCCTCGGCGTACGTCATGACGAGGTACATCACGGCCTCGACGCGGCCGGTGTTTCGGTACGCGTGCGGCGTGTCGGCCTCGAACAGGATCGAGTCGCCGGTCTCGAGCTGGTGCGTGTCGCCGCTGACGTCGATCTCGAGCGTGCCGGCGGTGACGACGAGGTTCTCGCTCGTGCCGGGCGGGTGCGCGTCGGCCTCCTCGGTGGCGCCGGCCCCGAGGCGCAGCTCGTAGAACTCGACGCGGCGCGGCTCGTCGAACGGGAACAGCGCGCGCGAGCTGAACGTGCGGTCCTTGCTGGTCAGGATCTTCGAGTCGGCCGAGCGGAGCACGAGCGCGCCGGACTGGGTGCGCGCGCTGATCAGCGCCGAGAACGTCACCTCGAGCGCGCGCGCGATCTTCCACATGACGTTGATCGTCGGCGCGCTCTGCCCGAGCTCGATCTGGCCGAGCATCGCGCGCGACACGCCAGAGATCTGCGCGAGCCGCTCGAGCGACAGCCCGCGCCGCGTGCGCAGCCGCCGCAGATTCGCGCCGACGACGGGCGCCAGATCGGTGGACTCCTGCGCCGCGGCGCTGCTCGGCGTGCCGGCGCCGGTCGGCGCGGCGGCGGGCGCGGCGGCGGGCGCGGCGGCGGGCGCGGCGGTCGGCGCGGCGGTGCCGCCGGTCGGCGCGGCGGTGCCGCCGGTCGGCGCGCCGCTGCTGCCACTGGTCGCGGCGGTGCCGCCGGTCGGCGCGGCGCTGCTCGCCTCGGCGGCGCCGGACGTGCCGCGGGCTGTCGCGGAGGCGTCACGGCGCGCCGGCTTGTCGCTTGCTGAGGCTTTCTTCTTCACCGAATCCGAACCGCCGGAAAGTATACCCACCTTCTCGCCCGGCCGAGCGCGGGCGCGATCAGGTTTCTCGGGCCGTCGCGGAGGAGGAGGCGTACGCCGACTCGCCGTGGAGCACGCCATCGAGCCCGTCGTGCTCGGCCTCGGCATCGACCCGCAGGCCGAGGGCGCGGTCGAGCACCTTGAGCAGCACGAACGTCACGACGGCGGACCACGCGGCGGCCGCGCCGAGCGCGATCGCCTGGCGGCCGAGCAGCTCGAGCCCGCCGCCGAGCCCCTTGTTGTCCGCGGCGCGCGCGAGGAGGCCCGTGAGCAGCGCGCCCGTCGCGCCGCCGACGCCGTGCACGCCGAACGCGTCGAGCGCGTCGTCGTAGCCGAGGCGCACCTTGACGAGGATCGCGCCGTAGCAGACGGCGCCGGCCACCGCGCCGATCGCGAGCGCGCTCATCGGCGACACGAAGCCGGCGGCCGGAGTGATCGCGACGAGGCCGGCGACGAGGCCCGAGGCGAACCCGAGCATCGTCGCCTTGCGGATGCGCGAGCCCTCGAGCAGCACCCAGGACAGCGCGCCCGCCGCCGCGGCGACGTGCGTGTTGACGAGCGCGCGCGCGGCGAGCCCGCCCGCGCCGAGCGCCGAGCCGGCGTTGAAGCCGAACCAGCCGAACCACAGGAGGCCGGCGCCGACGGCGGTCATCGTGAGCGCGTGCGGCGGGTGGCGCACCGTCGGGTAGCCGCGCCGTACGCCGATCACGAGCGCGCACACGAGCGCCGAGATCCCCGACGACAGGTGCACGACGGTCCCGCCCGCGAAGTCGATCGCGCCGAGCTGGGCGAGCCAGCCGCCGGACGCCCACGACCAGTGCGCGATCGGATCGTAGACGAGCGTGGTCCAGCCGAGCGTGAACAGGACGTACACCGAGAACCGGAGCCGCTCGGCGTACGCGCCCGAGATCAAGGCCGGCGCGATCACCGCGAACATGCACTGGTACGCCATGAACGCGAGGTGCGGCACCTTGACGTCGGCGGAGAGCGCGGTGCCGTCGACGCCGGACAGGCCGGCGAGGTCGAGGTTACCGATCACGCCGTGCACGCTCGGCCCGAAGCACAGGCTATAGCCGACCAGCACGAACTGCACGGTCACGAGGCCGAGCGCGAAGAAGCTGTGCATGAACGTCGACAGGACGTTCTTGCCCTGGACCATGCCGCCGTAGAACAGCGCGAGGGCAGGCGTCATGAGCATCACGAGGCCCGCCGACAGGAGGAGCCACGCGGTATCGCCGGAGTCGATCATGCCGACGATGGTCGGCCGCGGCGTGTTTCCAGCGCGTGTCCGGCCGGAAAAAAGTAAGCAACTGAAGGGGGTTAGCGGCTCAGGAACGCGGGGGCGCTGGGAGCGCTGGGAGATCTGGGAGATCTGGGAGCTCGCGGGCGTTACTTCGTGCCGAACAGGCGATCGCCCGCGTCGCCGAGGCCGGGCACGATGTAGCTCTTCTCGTTGAGGCGCTCGTCGATGCTCGCGGTGTAGACGGGGACGTCGGGGTGCTGCGCGTGGAACGTCTGCAGGCCCTCGGGGCAAGTGAGCAGGCACACGAACTTGATCGAGCGCGGCGCCGACTCCTTCAGCCGATCGACGGCGGCGATCGCCGAGTTGCCGGTGGCGAGCATCGGGTCCATGACGATCGCGTCGCGGTCCGTCATGTTCTCGGGGACCTTGTAGAAGTACTCGACGGCGGCCAGCGTCTTCGGATCGCGGTACAGGCCGATGTGGCCGACGCGCGCCGACGGGAGGATGTCGAGCATCCCGTTCAGGATGCCGCTGCCGGCGCGCATGATCGAGACGAGCACGATCTTCTTGCCGTCGAGGACGGGCGCGCTCATCGGCGCGATCGGCGTCTCGATCGGGACCAGCGTCAGCGGCATGTCGCGGCACACCTCGTAGGCGAGGAGCATGCTGATCTCCCGCAGGAGGCTGCGGAAGTTGCTCGTGCTCGTGTCCTTCGAGCGCATGAGCGACAGCTTATGCTGCACGAGTGGGTGATCGATGACGTGGACCTTGCCGGTCGTGGTCGTGGTCCCTGTCGCGGTCCCTGTCGCTGTGCCTGACATTTGGCCGAAAATACATCGGCGCCGCGATCTGTCGATCTGCGGCGCCGGGAAAGGGGTCAGCGCTAGCGCTGCGCGACGTCGGTGGACGCCGCGTTAACGGCAGCACCAACCGTGGTCGCTCCGATGATCGCGGCGAGCGCGACGAAGCACGCGAAGAGCAGGTCGCGGTTGCGGCCAGTGCGCTGGCGCTTCGCGATCGTCTCGAGGCGGTTGGTGGTCATCATGGGTGAGCTCCTTATTTGGGGTCTTGCGACTGCGACATCGTCGCAACCTGCGCGGCCCCCATATTCAAGCTCCGCGCCAAGTCCGGCCCACGGGACTGCAGGCACTTGAGGTGATGCGACTGGTGATCGGGACGGTCGCAGCAAAGTCCCAGGGATGTCGCTGTCGCAGTCGGCCGCGGGGGCCTGACAAGCGTCGCGATCAGAACACAGTTCCGTCGGAGTCGATGCGAATCGGAGGTCCCCCTCCAGGACGAAGCTCGGCTGCGACAGCTCGTTCGACCGCCCATGTCCCACCCTCCAGGATGACACCGAGGGGTATCTCGGCAGGAGTCTTGCTAAATACGCAGCGCGTCGCCGCGAGCGGCGCCGCGAGCGGGGCACCGCTCAGGGCAGGCCGCCGGGCGCGAGGAAGACCAGCGGACGCGCCCGGCTGCCGACGATGCGCTGCGACGGCGGCGGCGGATCGCGGAAACCGAGCTCGCCGTGCGCGGGCGGCTCGTCGCGCGGGACCAGCACGAGCGTGCCGCCGACCAGGGCGCGCGCGCCGAGCTCGAGCGTGACCTCGCTGAGCCGGCCGGCCGTCCACGCCGTATCGCGCGCGCTCACGGCGTGGCGCGCGAGGAAGCTGCGCTCGCGGCCCGGGTCGAGCGGCCACAGCCAGAGCGGCGCGAGGCCGAAGATCGCGCGATCGCCCGCGACGACGATCTCCTCGTCGCCGAGATCGAGCACGAACGGCCGGACCTGCATCGTCTCGCGCGGCGCGTAGCCGCCGAGGCCGAGGCGGATGCGCGAGCGGTACGCGACGCACGCGCGGCCGGACAGCGGCGCGATGAGCGTCTCGTCGAGCGGGCGCACCACGCCGGCTGCGGCGACGAGATCGCCCTCGCGCGCGTCGGCGTCGAGCGGGGCGTGCCCGCGGAGCCGCCACCGCGCGCGCCAGCGCTCGCCGTCGAGCAGCATCGCGAGCTCGCGTACGGGGATCACGGCGGCGCTACTCCGCGAGCGTGCGGCCCTTGGGCCAGGCCAGCTCGTCGGGCGCGGGCGGCTCGCCGCGGGGCGAGGTGAGCTTGATGTGCTTGGACCTGTGCTTGACGCCCATCACGGCGCTCCGATCGGGGAGCGAACACCCTACAGGCTCCGTCGAGGGAGCGCACTGCCGCGATCGGGCGGGGCGGGGCGCGCGCGGGATCGCGCCGATGTTTTTCCAGCGGTTCCCAGCGGTTCTCCCGCGCGCTCCCGCGGTCGGAGGCGGCCGGGGCCGGCGCGATCCGGTACGCTCGGTCGGGTGGTGCGCTGTGCGCGGCTCGGCCTGCTTCCGTGCGTGGCCGCGTGCGTGACGGCGTGCGGGCTGCCCGAGGGCGACTACTTCGGCCGGCTCGACGGGCGCGTCGACCCGGCGCACTTCCGGTGGTGCAACCAGGCCGAGCCGGATCACCTCGATCCGGCGCGCGCGTCGAGCACGGCGTCGACGCCGCTCGTCAGCGCGCTGTTCGCCGGGCTCACGACGTACGGCCCGGATGGCAGCCCGGTGCCGAGCCTCGCCACGCGCTGGGAGATCGACGACGATCTGCGCACGTTCACGTTCCACCTCCGCGGCGACGCGCGGTGGACGAGCGGCCGCGCGGTGACGGCGTACGACGTCGCGTACAGCGCGCTGCGCGTCGCGCACCCGCTGACCGGATCGCCGAGCGCCGACGGCCTCGCGCCGATCAAGGGCGCGGCCGGCTACCTCGCGCGCGCGGTGTTCGTGCTGCGCCGCGACGTTCCGCCGTACCGGGCGGGCGAGATCGTCGAGCGGGTCGCCGGCGAGCCGGCGCACGGGGCCGAGGCGGTGGCGGCGGTGGCGGCGGTGGCGGCGGAGCCGGCGCCGGATCTCGCGCTCCGCACCGCCTCGCGCGAGCTGGCGCTGCGCGACCTCGGCGCGCCCGAGCTGGCCGCGTACGCGCGCGTGCCCGCCGGCCGGCCGGTGACGCTCGTCCTGACGACGGGCGGGCGCGCGACGCCGCCATCGCCGCGGACGCCGTCCGGCGACGGGCCGTGGGCGTACGTCTTCGCCGGCGCGCCTGCCGGCGCAGAGGGCGCGCCTGCCGGCGCCGGGGCCGGCGGCGTCTACGGCTGGGTGCCGGCCGCCGAGCTCGACGGCGAGCCGAACGCCGACGCGACCGTGCGTGTCCGGCGCGTCACGGCGAAGCACACGCCGGGGCGCGCGGGGCCGGCCGCGGAGCTCCTCGCCGACGAGCAGGCGCCGCGGCCGATCGTCCTGGCCCGCGGGCGCGATCTCGCGCACTCGCCCGACGCGCTCGGTGTCCGGGTTCCGGACGCGCAGACGATCGTCTTCGAGTGCGCGGATCCGACGCCGTACTTCCTGTCGCTCACGGCGAACCGCGCGCTGCGCACCGCCCCGATCGAGGCGGTGTCGCGCCGGCCGACGGGCTGGACGGATCCGGCCCACATCGCGACGTCGGGGCCGCTGCACCTCGCCGCGTGGCGGGCGCGCGACCGGATCGAGCTCGTGCGCTCGCCGACGTACTGGGCGCCCGGCGAGGTCCGGTTCGCGCGGATGACCGTGTACCCGATGGACGACCAGGCGGCGGCGACGGCCTTCTACCGGACGGGCGGCTGCGACGCGGGCGCGACGAACACGATCCCGGCGACGTACCTGCCGGCGCTCAGCGGCGAGCTGCGCGGCCGGCCGTACAAGGATTACCGCGTCGATCCGTACCTCTCGATCTACTTCCTCTGGATCCAGACCGAGAAGCTGAGCAATCGCCACCTCCGGCGCGCGCTCGCGCTCGCGATCGATCGCGCGGCGGTGCCGCGGTTCACGCACGGCGGCGAGCTGCCGACGAGCCAGCTGACGCCGGGCGCGCCGATCGCGAGCCTGTCCGACGCAGATCTCGCCGCGTGCGGCGTCTCGCGCGATCACCCCGGCTACGCGCTCGTCATGGAGCCCGGCGCGTTGTGCTACGTGCCGCCGCCGGGCCTCGGCTACGATCCGGCGGCGGCCGCGCGCGAGCTCGCGGAGGCGCGCCGCGATCCATCGTGGCGCGAGCCGCTCGAGTACCGCTACAACGCGGGCGCCGAGGCGCACAAGCTGATCGCCGAGTACCTGCAGGCGTCGTGGGGCAAGATCGGCCTGCGCGTCGAGCTCGTAGCGCAGGAGTGGAACTCGCTGCTCGAGGACACGCGCACCGGCAACTATCAGATCGCGCGGCTCGGCGGCGCGGGCACCGTCGCCGACACCGAGAGCGAGTTCCTGCCGCTCTTCCGCTGCGGCTCGCCGGACAACCGCGGCCGCTACTGCTCGCCGGAGTTCGAGCGGCTGATGGACGAGGCGCGCGCGCTGCGCGACCGCCGCGCGCGCAACCTGGTGCTGCGCCGCGCCGAGGCTGTGATGCTCGAGGACGCGCCGGTGATCCCGATCTACGTCTACACGCAGAAGCACCTGATCCGGCCGTACGTGCGCGACTACGCGATCAACCTGGTCGATCAGCCGGCGCTGTGGCGCGTCTGGCTCGATCCCGACTGGAGGCGGTGAGCCGGTGCTCCGGTTCGTCGTCGGGCGGCTCGCCGCGAGCGTGGCGATCGTCCTCGTCGTGGCGACGGCGAGCTTCCTGCTCCTGCACGCGGCGCCCGGCGGCCCGTTCGACACGGGCGAGCGCAGGTCCGCGGAGGTCACGCGCGCGCTCGAGGCGCGCTACGGGCTGCGCGATCCGCTGGCGGTGCAGTACGCGCGCTACATGTCCCGGCTCGTGCGCGGCGACCTCGGCACGTCGATGCGCAAGGATCGCTCGGTGGGCGCGCTGATCGCCGAGCACGGGCCGGTCAGCGCGTCGATCGGCATGATGGCGCTGGCGTTCGCGCTCGGCGCGGGCCTCCTGCTCGGCGCGGCGGCGGCGTGGCGGCGCGACACGTGGATCGATCGCCTCGCGATGGCGGCCGCGCTCGTCGGGATCTCGGTGCCGGCGTTCGTGCTCGGGCCGCTGCTCGTGGCGGCGCTCTCGCTCGAGCTCGGCTGGCTGCCGCCCGCGCGCCTCGACGGGCCGTCGTCGTACCTCCTGCCGGCGCTCACGCTCGGCGCGATCTACACCGGCGCGATCGCGCGGCTCGTGCGCGGCGGCCTCGTCGACGCGCTCGGCCAGGACTTCATCCGCACGGCGCGCGCCAAGGGTCTGCCGGAGCGGCTCATCCTGTGGAAGCACGCGCTGCGGGCCGGCGCCGCGCCGGTGGTGACGTACCTCGGCCCGGCGACCGCGGCGATGATCTCGGGCTCGTTCGTCGTCGAGAAGATCTTCCAGATCCCGGGGCTCGGGACATACTTTGTGACGAGCATCGCCGACCGCGACTACCCGGTGCTGACGGGCGTGTTCGTGTTCTACGCGATCCTCGTCGTCGGCTTGAACCTCGCGGTCGACCTCGCCTACGGCGTGCTCGATCCGCGCGCGAGGGCGCGGTGACCGCGGTGCCGCCGATGCCGCCGGTGCCGCCGGCTCGCTCGCCGTGGCGCGAGGCGTGGGCGCGGCTGCGCAAAGACCGGCTCGCGCTCGCCTGCGCGGCGTCGCTCGCGCTGCTCGGGCTCGCCTGCGCGCTCGGCCCGCCGCTCGCGGGCGCGTTCGGCGTCGACGCGACGACGATCGACACGCTGCTCGGCGCCACGCCGCCGTCGCGCGCGCACTGGCTCGGCACCGACACGCTCGGCCGCGACCTGCTCGTGCGGATCCTGATCGGCGGCCGCGTCGCGCTCACCGTCGGCGCGCTCGCGACGGCCATCGCGGTGCTGATCGGCGTCGCCTACGGCGCGATCGCCGGCTACGCGGGCGGCCGGCTCGACGAGCTCCTGATGCGGCTCGTCGACGCGCTGTACGGCCTGCCGACGGTGGTGCTCGTGATCGTCGTGATGGCGGCGACCGGCGCTCGCTCGCTCCTCGCGCTGATCGGGCTCGTCGGCGCGATCTCCTGGCTGACGATGGCGCGCATCACGCGCGGCCAGGTCCTCTTGCTCAAGCACCGCGAGTTCGCCCTCGCGGCGCGCGCGGCGGGCGCGTCTCCGTCGCGCGTCCTCCTCCGCCACCTCCTGCCGAACGCGGCCGGCCCGGTGATCGTCTACGCGACGCTCGCGCTGCCGCAGGTCATGCTCGTCGAGGCGCTGCTCTCGTTCCTCGGCCTCGGCGTCCAGGCCCCGCTCGCCTCCTGGGGCACGCTCGTCACCGAGGGCGGAAGCCAGCTCGTCGTCTACCCCTGGCTGCTCGTCGGCCCGAGCGCCGTCATGGCCGTGACGGTCCTCGCGCTCAACTTCCTCGGCGACGGCCTGCGCGACGCCCTCGATCCGCAGGCGCCGCCCCGCCGGGACTAGGCTAGGTCGAGCCGGAGCGCTGCGCGTCGGTGATCGTTCCGCCGCGCATGCGGCACCGCTCGCATGCGCCCTCGCTGCAGATGCCGCAGTTCGGGCAGCGAAACTCGTCGGCGGCACCGGTGCTGCACGGCTGCGCCCACAGGTCTCGGCCGAGCACCTTGTCAGGCCAGTCGCGAGGCGACGTCGTCTCTGCGATGCGGCCGACGTCGATGCCGCTCTGGGCGGAGATCGCCCGGTAGCGCCGCCCGCAGATCGTGCAGGGACGTAGCCCCCACGTGCTGCCGCATCCGCCGCACCGCGCCCACCACGTCGCGTCGGAGCCATCGGGCTTCTTGCCGAGGCGAGGCTCGACGTGGCCGTCCGCGCCGCACACGGGGCATGACGCCATGCCGGCGAGCGTCGCGGCGGCGACGACGAGCTGCTGGAAGGCGCTGATGGCCTGACGTGGCGCGATCTCGACGGCCTGCCGCGCCAGCTTGGCCTGATCCGCCTTCGTCTGCAGCTCGCGGGCCTGCGCGGACGCCCACGCTTGCGCGGTGCCCGTCTCGTCGGCGCTGGGCGCCCGGAGCACGACGACGTAAGGCCCCTCGTAGCGGAGCCAGGTCCAGTGACGCGGCGGGGAGGGCAGCGCCTGGATTGCGGTCGTGATCGGGTAGTCGGGCACCGCCGTGCGGCTCAGCCATCCGTTGAGCAGCCGCGCCATGCGCTCCTCGGAGTCAATACCCCAGGGGGAGCAGCTGAACAGCACAGCGCGGCCACCGAAGCTCCAGCCGGTCGCGCGGTCGACGTCCGCGAGATCCACCGGAGCTCCGACGTGAACGGCCACTAGCCCGCCCTCTAGCGCGTCCCATGCTGCGAGCTGGTCGGCGAGCGCCTGCACGTCCACGGCGGCGAAGGTGGCACAGAGCGGCAGGAGCCGCAGGGGCGCGCGCGCATCCGCTCGCAGGCTCACGACGCCGTGCTCGTCGACGTCGATCGCGACCGAGGACCAGTTATCGCGGCGAAGCTGCCATCCCGAGAGCCCGTTCCGCGCGGCTGACCACGCAAGGCTGTCGAACGCGCGGATCACCAGGTGGAGCACGAAGTGATCCCAGGCGGTGGCCTCGCGTCGTCTGCGAGCGGTGCGTTGCTGGTGCGTCTCTTGGCGCTTGTGGCCGAACTTCACCCAAGCTCGCCAGAGCGCGGCAACCTTTCGGTAGTGGGGATCGTTCACGAGGATGTTCGTCGGCTTCAAAGAGAGCGCGACGGTGTGCCGTCCGGGAATGCGCTGGTAGAGCGGTGCGTCGAGCAGAACCTGCAGGCTGCGCTGGGCGAGCTCGAGCCGCTGCACAGTGTGGCCCAGCTCTGCTTCGGTCTTGGACTCCAGGGTGCTCGACCACAGCGCGCTGATGCGGTTCGCTCGCCGGAAGGACGTCCGGCGGATCTCGTCGCTATAGTCACGGCTGGCATCGAGGATGGTCTTGATCCTCCGCAGCTCCTCCAGGCGCTTCGCGAGGTAGGCGAGGAGATGATCGACGAGGCGCACGGCGACGCGGTTCTCGTACAGGTCCCATTCGTCCTCGATCTGACGGGCGAGGATGCGAGACGGCTGGATGCTCCGCAGGGTGCGGTGCTCCCAGTCGCCCGGGTGCGAGACGAGATCGGCCACGGCGCGAACCGGGGTACGACGTGCCCGCGACACCGGGAGCCGCTCCTCCTCGATACGGAGGTTTAGCCTCGGACGATGGCAGACGTGCTGGAGGTGCTGGAGGTGCTGGAGGATCTCCAGATCGAGCGGTTGTAGGCGCGCTCGTTCGGCGAGGCGCTGCGCGACGGGCGGCGTGGTGGCGTAGGTGTCCCAGGTCGGCGCCTCGCCGATGACCTGGTCGAGCCGGACCGCGGCGTCCGTCTCCAACTCGTCGGGCCAGCGGCCGAGCACGTCCTCGGGCCCCAGGCCGTGGAGCTCGTCACCGAACCGATGATCGTCGGCGAGCCAGACGTCGCACAGTGCGGGGCGCGGGAGCGTCTTCGCCGTGACTCCAAGACGGGAGCTGAAGCGCGTCACACCAGATCTTCGCCCTGCTTCGCGGTGAGCTCGCGCCCGATCAATGCCACGCATCGCTCGGGCGAGTTGTCCTCGTCGAGCTCGTCCCATGTCTCGAGGAGCTGGAGCTGCAGCTCTTCGAGGGCGGTGGCGCGCACGTCGTGTCGATCCTTGAGCTTCCGGAGCACCTTGGTGTCGAGCAGGTGATCCATCGCCTCGCCGATGCTGCCGCCGGTCTCCACGACGACCGGTAGGTAGCGGGCGAGCTGGTGCTCCAGGCGGTTGCCCCAGCCGATCCGGAATCGCTGACCCAGCGTCGCGGCGAACGGGGCCTTGCGGAGCCACGCGGTGGCCTTCTGGACCGCGTCTGCTTGCTTCTCGGCGGCAGCCTCGAACGCCTCCTGTAGCTTCGCGTAGGAGATCGGGGCGCGATCGCCCTTCTCCTCCACGTCGAAGTGCGCGCGCTCGGTCTTGCGCGGCATCTCCATGACGTGCGCGCGGTCGTAGGTCTTGTCCGCGAACTCGGCGGTGCTCTCGTCGTGGTTGGCCGTGCCGACGAACCAGACGTTCGGCGGGATCGGGAGGTGCCGGCCGTCGACCATGAGCCGGGGCGCATCGGTCACAGGGTCGTTGACGAGGGTGAGCCGCCGGCTCTTGAGCGGCTGCTCCAGGGCCGACAGGAAGTCGGCGAAGAACTGCTCGGGCCGGGACAGGTTGATCTCGTCGAGGACCATCATGAACAGGCGGTCGCGGCAGGCGGGGGTGCCGGCCCGGTACAGCGCCTGGAGGAAGTTCGTCGCGTAATAGTGACGGTGGAAGGCGTTGTAGTACCCGACGAGATCCTGGCGATCGCGCCAGCCGGCCTGCACCTCGACGACCTCGATGTCGCCGCCGACCGCGCTCGTGAAGGCGAGCGGGAGGCTGGTCTTGCCGGTCCCCGAGATGCCCTGGAGGATCATGAGGCGGGTCATGGCGAGGCCGCCGAGGAAGGCGCGCACATCGCGCTCCGCGTAGTACAGCGTTCTATCCTCGATGCCGGTGGCGATGCGGTGGCGCAGGTCGTCGGCGAACTCGCGCAGGGTTGGTGTGGCACGTCCGAGCGGCGAGGTGGTCCGGATCTCGGACAGGAGGCGCTCCTCTTCGTCGAGGCTCGTGAGCGCCGTCATCGGGTTCCGGTGGTCCTCCTGGCGCGTCAGCTCGTCGATACGGGCGCGCAACTCGTTCACTGCGCCGTCGAGGAGCTGCTTGTGGATCTCCAGCGCCTCCTTCTCCTTCCTGAGCGTCTCGAGCTCGATGGCCGCGAGCCGGCGGGTCGCCAGCTCGCCCCGCGCTCGGGCCAGCTCGCCCTGGAGCGCGGCCTGCTCCTCCAGCCATGCCGAGCGCTCGCGCTCCAGCTCGGCCAGTCGCTCGGCCGCGCGCGCGTCGGGGCGCTCGCGGAGCTCTCGGGCCAGGGCGTCCCGATCGCGCTCCAGCGCGGCGAGATCGGAGAGGATCTGCTCGGGTGGGCGGTCCCCCAGGCGGCGATCCAGCTCGCGGCGAGACTCGAGCTCCCGGCAGTAGCCATCGCGCCCGGCGCGCGCGTCGACGAGTTGCTGGCGGAGCGCGGCGACCTCGTGGCGCAGGTCCTCGGTGCGCTCGGCCACGAGCCGCTCTACCTTGCGCGCGAGGGCGTCCCGCTCCTCGACGAGGAGCTCCTGATCGGTGCGGAGGTCCCACTGCCCGCGGGCCAGCTCGCGCTGCTGTGCGTCGAGGGTCCGCTCGCGCTTGTCCAGCTCGGCGTCGCGCGCGTCGAGGATCGCGCCGCGCCGGTCGCGCTCCGCTCCCCAGGCGGACTCGGCTTCGGACCGCGCGTCCCGCAGCTCGGTGTCGAGTCGCGCGCGCGCGTCTCGGCGCTCTCGGGCCATGTCCTCGTCGAGGGTGCGGCGCTCGGCGGCCTCGCGCGAGGTGCGCGTCGCATCCTCCTGAGCCCATCGCACCGCGCGCTCGGCCGCCGTGGCGCGCGCCTCTGCCTCGACCGCGGCACGCCGCTCCGCGAGTTCGGCGTCGAGCCGGTCGCGCTCCTCACGGAGCCGCGCCACCTCGCCCTCCAGCGGCTGGAGCACACGCGCCTTCTGGCCCAGGAAGTCCTGCTCGGCGTCGAGCTCGCGCTCGGTCAGGCGGGCGGCCTGCTCCAGCTGCTCGGCCTCCCGGGCGAGGCAGGCGGCTTCCCGCGCGGATACGGCGGCCTCGCGGCCCTCGAAGGCCGCCACACGCTGCTTCAGCGCCAGCTCGGCGTGCTCGAGGCTCTGTGTGCGCGCGGCGACCCGATTCTCCTCGGCCCTGGCCGCGTTCTCTCGTTCGCGCGCCTTGTCGGCGTGACCGCGCGCCGCGGCCAAGAGGACCTCGACCCGCTTGAGACTCTCCTCCAGGGTCGCGGCGACCGGCTCCGAGACCGCGTCGGCTCCGGGTGGCCCGTGCTCGGCCGTGAGGGTCTCCGCCAGGCGCTCGGCCGCGCCGAGCCGCGCGATCTGCTCGGTCGTCGGCTCCGGTCGCGCCACCGGCGATGCCGGCGGCGGGGTGGGTTGGCGCGGCGGTGTGGGGCCGCGGTTCTGATACTTCTTGTTCTTACTCATGCGCGGGGACCTCAGATTGGATTCGGCGGGGATCAGCGAGGAGGAGCACCTCGACGGCCGCGTAGGCGGTCTCGACGTGGCGGCTCACCCGCTGCGGCCAGGTGTCGGTGCCGTCGTGAGCCGCGCGGTCCCGCGCGGTCGCGAGCTCGTCGAGGCGGTGCAGGAGATCGGGGTGCGTCCGCGCCGCGCGGCGGAGCGGGTGGACCTCGTTGCGGTCGGCACACAGGAGCGCGAGGACGAGCAGCGGGCGCAGGCTGCCGCTCATGCCTTGCTCGGCGTGCTGCACCTTGCCTCGGCGAACCGACGACAGCGTGGCGGGGAGTGGGGATCGAAAGCCGAATTCGCTGGCGATGTCGTCCAAATGCATCCGGTTGAGCTCGCGGTCGGACACCGCCAGCCTCTCGTACAAGGGCGGGCGCGTGTCTCGGTACGGGCCGTACACAATGTGGAGGGCGCGCTCGACGGCGCGCTGGGCCTTCAACAGCACGTCATCCCACTTGTCGCGCGGTGCGTCGTCTACGGATGCCTCGAGCAGGGCCCGCTGCATGGCGACGAGGCGATCCCAGACGATGGGCTGCTGCCGAATGGCGAGGGTCAGGCGGTCCTCGACCTTCCAGGCGGCCTCGGCTGCGAGGTGCCCGAGCGTGGGTTCGGCCGGGTCCGCGCCGACGAGCGGCGCCAGCCAGGACCGCAGCCCTGCGTAATGGTCCAGGCGCTCCTCCAGGCGTGCGCGCAGGTCGAGGGCCTCGCCGTGGCCGAATGGATCGTCGATCATCCAGTCGCCGGAGGGGTGCCGACGCACCCGTAAGGCGAGCAAGTACGGCTGTGGCCAATCATCGATGAAGGAGACGCGTGCGAGCCGCGGGACGTCGCGGTCATCGTCAAGCTCGTCGCGGTACCGCTGGCGGCGGTGATGCCGTGCAGCTCGCAGCACATCGTGCGGGCTGGGACGGGTCACGACCACCCCGTCCCGGCCGCCGGGGAGCACGCTGAACGCGGGGTCCTTCCATGGATCGCCAGCGCTTCCCCCAACGAGGACGGGCCAGCCGTCCTCGTTGGGCTCCGTGTCGGCAAGGGGGAGGTCCCCCGAGAGGAAGCGCGGCCAGAGCTTGCCGCTGAACGGGTCGGACAGGACGTGCCCGACCCGCACCTCGTCGGGTGAGTCCTCCTCGACGTCATCGAGCACCTTCAGGCCCCGCGTGGTCGGCGCCCCAGCGTGGTCGACGAGCGCCATGCTCTGCAGTTCCAGCGCCACGAGTCCTGCCAGGTCGACTGCGATCAGGAGGTGGCCGGACACCTCGGCCAGGCGGGTCACCCCGGCGCGCGCCAGGCCGAGCACCGCTCGCTGGAACAGGTTGATCGGCCGGTCCCGGGGAACCGGGGCAACGACGCGCCACGCGAGCACCGGCCAGAGCACCCACCGGGCGTCCGGGGCCTTGCCGCGCGTGAGGCGCAGGACGGGCGTGTCCTTCGTGAACGCGAGCTGGGCGCTAGCGAACGATGCCATGCTCGCCTCCACACAGATCGACGTAGGCGCGCAGGGCGCGCAGCGGCCTGGCCGCGTCGTCCGCCTTCACGAAGGCCAGGTCGCCGACCACGGCGAGCATTCGCTGCTGGCGGCTCATGGCGACGCAGAGGCGGTTCTCCAGCATCAGGTGGCCGTACTTGCGGCGCTGCTGCTCGTCGGTCTGGCCCGGTAAGTCGTTCGAGCGGGTGACCGAGAGGAACACCACGTCGAACTCCTTGCCCTGGAAGGCATCGACGGTGCCGATGCGCAGCCGCTCGACCTTCTTGCGCTCGGCGTTGTACGTCGTCGCCCAGGCATCCGCGATTCGCCAGCCCCGCACGTTGTTCGCCGGCTCGGTGAGGCCGGTGGCGAGCATCGCGCGGCCGATCTCGTCCACCTGGGCGCTGTAGAACGCGATGACGCCGAAGGTGAGCGTGGGGGCATGCTCGATGAGGCGGCGGACCTCCTTGGCAAGGGCGCGCGCCTCGGCGGGCCGGCTCTTGCTGACGCCTCGAACCTCGCGGCCCCGGTCGCCTGGGACATCGAGCCATGCCGCCGCGCAAGGTGTCTCGTGCTTGACGTAGCCGGGCAGGTCGTGGGGGAACTCGGCGGCGCGGCGCGGGCTCTCGATGGATCCATCCTCGTGGACCTCGTAGAACGCGCGGCTGACGTAGCTTCCGAGCACCGGGTGCATCCGGTACTGCGCGTTCAAGGTGACGGTGCGCTGGATGCCGTCCTTCTGCTCCAGGGCACGAAGCAGCACCCACAGGCGCTCGAATAAGCTCGCGCGCACCGCCTGGAGGGTCTGGGCCTCGACCGTGCCTTGGTCGACGCCTTCGGCGAGCTGACGCTCCACGTCCGGCTCGAGGTGGTGCGGGAGCTGGCGGTGATCCCCGACGAGCACAGCGCGGCGGCGGGCCATGCTGAGCGGGATGAACAGGTCGAGCGGGTTGGCGCGGGCGGCTTCATCCACGATCACGGACTCGAAGGTCGTCTGTCCCTCGTCGATGCCGCGCACGCGTCGCATCTCGTTGCCGGCCGCGTGCTGGAGCGTCGAGGCGAGGACCACGGTGTAGTGCTCCAGTGCCTTGCGGACGCCCTCGAGGTCGGTCTCCAGATCATTCACGTAGGCGGCGAGCACGGCCTCGCTACCGGCCCGGCCGGCCGCGCGGCGGCGGTCCACGGTGTCGAGGATCTCCAGCAAGAGCCGCTGGGTGTCGTCGTCGAGCCGCGGCTCGGCGGCGGGCGGCGGCCGCGTCAGGCGGTCGACGATCGCGTCGCGGTGCGCGTGGCCCTCGGCGAGCCAGGGCGGGACCTGCTCGGGCGGGAGCTCTGCACAGCGGACGAGGAAGGCGCGCTCCTCGGAGGTGAGCAGCGCGTCGAGGCGGAGCAGCGCCTTGCGCGCCTGGAGCGGGCCATCGTCGGAGAACGCGCCGGCCTCTACGCGGATGCCACGCGCGGCCCTGACCAGAAGCTCCGCTCGCTCGGGGTCCTCGAGGCCGGGCGGTCGGCGCAGGGACGCCGCCCGCTCCATGGCCTTGTCGCGGAGATCGGGTGGCAAGAGCCCGTCGAGCGCGTGGACGAGGTCATGGATGCGCTCGGCCTGTTCCCGGGGGAGCGCCCGCGTGCGGATGCAGGCGAGCGCGAGCCCTCGCGCTCGGGACAGCCGCTCAGCCTCCGGGGGAATCCGCATGCGGGCGCGTAGTTCTTCGACGCGCTCCTCCGCGAACACCTGCGCCGGGTCGATGGAGGTGTCCGAGCCGCGTCGCCGCTGCCCCACCTTGACGGCCGGCAACCCGAACACCTCGGTGCGTAGCGCGACGTTCTCCACGGCGTCGTGCTGGGCTGCCGTCACGAGGATCCGGTGGGAGGGCTCGATCCCTTCGTCGGCGAGCACGGCGAGGCACTGCTCGATGGCGGTGATCACCTTGGTCTTGCCGGTGCCCGGCGGCCCCTGGATCAGGCACACGTCGGGCGTGTTCAGCGCGATCTCGATGGCCTCGATCTGCCGCTGCGTCGGTCCGGCGGCGCCGAACACCTCGCGGATCACGGGCCTGAGCTTGGGGCCATCGACGCTGATCCGTCCCCGCCGCGCGGCCGGGGCCGGCCGGCCCTCCATTAGCAACCCGAGTTGGGGGAGCGGACAGTTGCCCGTTCGCAGCGCCTCCTCGGCGCGCGCGCGCCGGCGCAGTCGGGCCTCGTCTCCGCCGAGAGACAGGTAGAGATATCCGGCCGTCGGCGGCTTGGGGTGCTCGCCGTCCTCGTCCGGTGGAGCGAGATCCACGACGTGCTTGTGCTCGTCGACGTGGACCACAGGCGCGCTGAGGCGCTGCACCCGAGCCGCCGACTTGCGGGGCGTGTCCTCGGCCAGTACCGGCAGAGCGGCGCCGGCTTCCAGCTCGAACCGATCCCATCCGCCCAGCAGGGCCAGCCGGGCACCGAGATCTTCGAGCGGCGCCAGGTGGAAGCGCCAGCCCCCGTCGCGCCGGCGCTCGCAGGTGCGGTACGCGAGCGCGCCGAAGGTCCGGGCGCGGCGCAGCACGGTCTCGCGCTCGAGCCGGTGGTACTCCTGCCAGGTGCGCAGGTAGCTGCTGCTCCCGGAGACCGCCTCGGAGAGCGTCGTCCGCACCGCGCCGTGCAGCGCGGCGGCGGCGGTCGCGTCGACGATGGAGATCGGTACGTAGAGCAGAATCAGTCGAAGGTTGCCGCCCTGACCGCCGCGCAAGACGCGCTCCACGCGCAGCCTGTCGTTGACCCGGCGCACGTCGGCGGCGATTCTGAAGCCGTGGATGCGGAAGGCGTCAAGCCGGCCACGCGCGTCCCCGGAGATCACGAGCCGATGCAGCCCGGCGGGGCCCCCCGGCGTCGGCGGCACGAACAGGCGATCCTGCAGCCACGCCGCCACGTCGGCGACCGTGCCGCCGACTCGGTGGCTCCTGCGGACGTCTTCCAGCACCTTCTCGTCCACGCCGATCTCCACGGGCTCCGTGATGCGGAGCTCCTGCGTGAGCCGGCGCGTCTCGACGACGAGGGCGTCGCTCGCGGCCTGCGCGACGTAGGCGAGCACGGGGAGCCCGCTCACCACGACGTCGGTCAGCCTGGGGGTGTCGGCGGGCGTGCTCCCCTGGATGGCCCACACGTCGTTGCTCCAGGCCAGGAGCGTCTGGCCGCCGGAGCGGCTCAGCGAGACCTCCTGCTCGCGCTCCGGGAGCGGCTGGAAGGCGCGCTCGATGGCGCGGACGCGCAGGGTGGTGGTGACGCCACCTGCGACCTCGGAGACTTTCATGTGTTCCTCCCCAGCACGGCCACGCGCTGTGGCCGGTCGGGGGTCTCGAAGAGCACCATCCACCCGTGCTCGGGCACGGGGCGCGGCCGCTCGGCGACCGCGTGGTGCTCCTCGGTCGCCCTGGCGATCGGCGCGACCCACGCTTCGCAGCCTGCTGCCGCCCGAACGGAGATGCCCTGGTCGATCAAGGCGAGCTCGACGTGCACCTCGCGCGCCCCCGCGCCGCTCACGCCTTGCGTGATCCGGCGCGGGAGCCGCAGGCCCTCAGCGGTCAGGGGGAGCTGCCCGAGTCGCGCCGTGCCCTCGATCAGGCCCTTGTCGGGCTCCCAGCGCGCGAGCTTCACCAGGACGAGCCGGGGCCTGGGGGCGTCACACCATGGGCAAGTCATCTCGGTGACGAAGTAAGTTCCCTTGCATCCGGGACAGGCCACAGTCTGATCGGCGGCGGCGTGCAGGCGATCGATCCACTCGGAGACGCCCGGCCGCTTGCGGCGATCGGCGAGGCCGTCCTCGAAGGTGCGGCGCGCCAGGTTCAAGAGGCGGCTCGCCAGCACGAGGGCTGGCGGGAGCCCGGCGGAGCAGGCGTTGCTGCGATCGGTCGCATGCCAGACCCACGGCAGCTTGCCGGAGAACGCCTGTTCCTCCAGCTCGGGCTCGCCGTCGTTCACGAGATCGCCGACGAACGGGTGCGTGAGCGTGAGCGCCTGCCAGGCCAGGACGCCGAATCCCCAGGCATCCGACAGCGAGGTGCAGCCGGCCGTGCGCGCGACCACCTCCGGTGCGCCGTACCCGGGGGTGAAGATCGCGCCCGCCGGATCGGACTCGTGGCTCAGGTTGTCGACGTCGATGAGCCAGGCCTCGGTTCGCTCCACCGGTTCCGAGACGAACACGTTGTGGTGAGACACGTCGGCGTAGACAACACCGCGCGCGTGGAGGCCGGCCAGCGCTTCGCCGGCGTGAGCGAGCAGGCGGAGGCGACGGCGCAGCCCGCCCGTGGCGATGTGCCAGCGAAGCAGCTCGGCAGAGGGTGCCTCGAGCAGCGTCTTGATCGGCACCATGTCGCCGAGGAACTCGGCGACGTAACCGATGTGCGGTGGCTTGAGCACCGCGATCGGCCGGGCGACGTGCAGGCCGCTGAGCTCGAGCCGCCGCACGAAGACGAGCTGGCGCCGCAGGGCGTCGGCGTTGCGGCGGCCGGCCAGGAGCTTGACGATGCGCCGGCCGCTTTCGGTCAGCCACACCTCGCCCTGGCCGCCCGCGCCGATGCGGCTCTTCAGGGTATGGACCGCGCCGGTCTCATCGATTACTTGCTGGATGGGCTGCATGGCTTCCACATGACGAGGAGGGTCTTGTCGTCTCGGTGGTGGGGTACCGGCCAGGTGCGAAGCTCGCGGGTCAACGCGCGACCGGGGCTCGGATGCGCGGCGAGTTCGTCGATGACCCACGCGACGAGATCCCCGAGCCGCGCTCGCTCGAGATCCTCGGACACGCCGTCCGTTGCGAGCATCATCGCCTCTCCGGCGGTGAGCGGCTGCGTGAGCGCGAAGGACCAGTCGGCGAGGGTGTGCGGTGCGCCCAGCGCGTGCGTCAGGCCGAAGCCTTCGCCGTGCGCGGGGTGGATCGTGACGGCGCCGTCCGCGCCGCGTCGCGCGATGAGCCCGTCGCCGAGCTGAGCCAGCGCCGCGCGTCCGTGCCCGTCCTCGGCGTACAGGAGACACGTGGTCGCGGCCGAGTCAGGGGCGAGCGCGCGCAGACGAATGCGCCAGAGCACCTCGATGAGCCGGATCAGGTCCTCGACCGAGACCACCGGCGATCGCCGCCACAGCCGCCAAGCATCGCGGGTCGCCAGCGTCGCAGCGTGGGCACCCGCCTTCGCGTGGAGACGGCTACCCATGCCGTCGCAGACAACCGCCAGCGACGCACGCGGGTCGGCGACCGCTAGCCAGGCATCCTGGCAGGGCAGGCCGTCGCGTGCGTGCGACGGGCCGCGCACGGAGCTGGCAATGACGCGGACCATCACAGATCCCATCCGTCCTCGGGTGGGGGAGGGGGGCTGTTCGGGTTGGCGCTCCGTGATCGGCTCGACACGCTCATAGTGACGAGCTGGAAGAACCGGCGGATTTGTCGGGCCTCGTCGGCGCGGTACACACGCGCCTCTGGGTCGGCGAGGAATGCCTGGAGCACGCCGAGGTCGGCATCAGCGCCGATGGCGAGCACCATGCGGAACGCCTTACCTCCGCGCGCGCTCGTAAGAAGCTTCTGCAGCGGCTCGACCTCGGAGCCGGACGGCGTCGGCTGACCATCGGAGACGAGCACGAGGGTCGGCCGGTAAGCGCGGCTCGGGACGGCGCCCTGATCCTCGATCATCTCGCGCGCCAGTTCGAAGGCCGCGCCCATCGGCGTACCTCCGCTCGCACTCAGATCAGCCCAGGCCGCGCCGCGGGCCGGGCCGAGCGGCAGGTGGACACGCGCTTGGCCGCCGAACGTGATCACCGAGACGTGGATCTCGGCGCGCAGGTCGGACTCGTCCTGAAACGCCTCGAGCATCTCGCGCACGGCGTGGTTGAGCGCCTGGATCTTACCGTCCACGCTCATGCTACCGGATACGTCGGCGAGCAATATGACGGGCAGTGGGCGGGCGGTCTGGGTGGTGAACTCCTTGAGACGGCTCATCGGTTGGCTTCCTTGTCCGGTGGTCGTTAGTCGAGACGGCGCTCGATCTCTTCGTCATGCGTCCGCGAATTGCGTCGTACTGCGGGTCGGCGAGCCGCCCGATCACGGAAGGCCCGCGGGTTCTTGTTGCGGTACGTCGTGAGCACTTGGCCATCATGGGCGCAGACGACCTCGATACCCTCCCAGCTGGAGAGATCGATACCGTGCCGGGCGCAGCTTCGAACTTCGCGCCAGCCGAGCGTGTACACGTCTGCACCCCGCGCGGCCCGATGCCTCCCGAAGTCGAGCACGACCACGATGGCTTCGGTCGGGATGCCCCGGGTACGGCAGCGGTCGGCGGCGTGGCGTGTGAGCGAGGGTTTGCTGTTCATGGGCTCCTGGTGCCCGCTCCATTGCGGGCTCACCGGTCCCACTCTCACTTCCTGTGCCACTGAGTCGGGGAGCCATAGATCTCGCTATCACCTCGTTTTTTTTGGTTTGCGGGACTTGGTTCCTTCGCTGATGGGCTCGCGGTCGGCATGTTGATTCCGGATCCGCGGCATCTTCGTTCCTCGCCACTTCCGCAGCGCTCTGTCGCTCACCGTGATCAGCTCGGCTTCCGGCTTCTTGAGCCGGGCGGCGAGGGCGGCGACCTCGCTGCCGAACCAGTGCTTGAAGCTCGCGATCACCTGCTCCGGATCGAGCCTGCCGTCTGTGAGCAGCTCCGCGTCGATGGCGCGCCGGTCGGCAAAGGCACGGGCCAACGTGCGGGCGGGGGCGTCGCCAGTGTCGGTCGCGCCACCGTCGAGCGCCTGGAGTGCATAGTCGACCGCGTCACGGACGGTGAGCGGTGCATCGTCGTCCGACCGAGCGGCCAGGAACCGCCAGGCCACGCGGAGCAGGTCACGGACGTTGCCTGGCAACGGATGTGCACGGAGCGCGCGGAGGATATGTGCGTGCTGAGGCTCGCCGACGCGGGCATAGCGGACCGGTGCACGGGAACGAATAGCGGCCTCCTCCAGCACCGTGGGCCAGAGCCAGTCCAGCTCCTCAGGGACCTCGCGAAGCGGAGGCACGGTCAGCGTGAACGCCCGGACGCGATCGAGGAAATCGGAGTCGAGCTGCTTGCGAAGCGCATCGGGCGCGAGGTTCGTCGCCGTGAGCAGGCGCAGGTCTGTGTGCTTGATCTCGGAGCTTCCGACGGGCTGGTAGGCGCCTTCCTCCAGCACCTTGATGAGCAGCCGTTGCAGATCCTTCGATACGTCTCCGATCTCGTCCAAGAACAGCGTGTCGCCATTGGCGCGTTCGAGCAGCCCCGGGCGGTCCTTCTTGGCGTCGGTGAACGCCCCGGCGACGTAGCCGAACAGCTCGGCGCGCATCGTCTCGGCGGAGTACTGTCCGCACGGCACCGCGGGCCAGGCGGCATCGAGCTCGGGGCGGCGGAACGGGCTGTGGAAGCGAATCCACGACGCGAGCGTGGTCTTGCCCGTACCCCGTTCGCCCAGTATCAAGACCGGTACTTTGAGGCGGGCAACCCGTCGCGCTTCATCGTACAGGCCACGGAGCTGCTGCGATCTGAACTGCTTCGGATCCCACCGGATGCTCCGGTCCACCTCGCTGGTAGTCGTCGGCCGCGTCTCTTGCCAGCGCTTGAAGAAAGTATCGACGCCGAGTGACAGTGGCACCACCGCCGGCCGCCCTCTACGCTCGTCGGGGCGAAGGGACTGGACGGCGATGAAGGGGGCCTCGACGAAACCAGTTTCGGCCATGAGCACCCATACGGTGTGCATCGCGGCCGTGCCAGGCGAGAGATGGATCACCAACTCGCGGTGTCGGAACTGCCGACGGATACGGGGCAACTGGATTCGCAGCCATTCGTAGATGGCGGCGTGATCCGTGGGGTCGTCATGGACCCAAATGTGCGGATGAAGCTGCACGGTCGGGGCACGCTTGGCGAGCGCCGCCACGAGCTCCTCGTAAATGCGGTCGTGCATTGCCGCCTCGGCGCCTCCCTGGCGCAGCACGACCACGTCACCGATGCGACCCGCGTACGGGGAGGCGGGATCCGTGAGCAACGTGAGCGTCGGACCCGGAACGAGCCCTTCGCGGAATGGGCCGCCGCTCTTGACCCGCTCGTAGGGGTCATTGCGGGTCGCGAGCCAGGTCAGGAGCACGGAGGCGCTCATTGGCACGTGCCAGCTTAGTACACCTCCCGGGACTTAGACGGTGCTCGGGATCTGCCTACTCCGCAGTTATTTGACCAGGGTTGTGCTTTGTTGAGATAGCTACAGGTTGCGGAGCACTTTGTTCCGCGGACGCCACGACAGTCGCGTGGCCGGTGGATCGTCCGGCCAGACCGGCGGCCACGGCAGCGGGAGTCGTGCTCCGAGCGCGTCGGCGAGATCCTCGACGAGCGCACCGAGGTACAGCAGGCCAGGCTTGGCGAGGAGCACGTCCCAGGTAAGGCCCTGCAGCGCCGCGGCACCGCCGTGTGACTCATCGTACGACGTGCAGCTCTTCGCGCCACCATCGCGGCAGAGCCACTGGAGGTAGCCCTTCGGATGGCGCTCGCGCTGGTCACCGAGCCACTTGGGTCGGTCGGCCTTCTTCCGGCCCCTCGCGATCCAGCGCGGGCAGTCGGCTTCGCTCGCGCGCAGGTACTGTGCGTCGGTGGCGTGGAAGTCCTCGAGGTCGCCGCCGTCGAGTAGCGGCACGACGCCGCCGGGGACACCGGCGACGCGCAGCGCCTGCGGATCGCCGAAGAGCCACGCCTCGATCATCGGGACGATCAGGTGAAACGAGACGCGCTCCCGAAGCGCGCGTTCGGTCCGCTCGCGCGTACCCTGCAAGCTGGCCACGTGGCGCTCGACGGCGCACCGGAACACCCGGATCACGCGATCAGGCTGATGGCGGTTGGCGAGCTCCAGGTCGTCCAGCACGATCACGACGTCGGCCTCGTGGCGGCGGCGGTCGCCCAGCGCCTCCTGTGCAGCGCGCTCGACCAGAATGCTCGCGGTCTCGGGCAGGTATTCACCCTCGTGATTCGCCGTCAACGCGGTCGAGGTGAAGCCATCGAACGGTCCTGTGGAATCGAAGTCGGCTGCGCCGGGGAGCGCGTAGAAGTCGTGTCCGGGAAAGAGGCGCTGGAGCCCACTCCCCAGCCCGTGCCACTCGGTGCGGCCTGTCGGGATCAGCGCGACCCTCATGGATGCGGCGGCTTGACCAGCGGGGACCCGAACGCGAGGCGCTCGTACAGCGTGCCGAGCTTCGCTTGCGCGAGCCATTCTTCGGTGTGCAGCTCGGTCAGCGCGATCGGGAGCGGGCGATCTGGATCGCTGCGATCCAACACGAAGACCCGCTCGATCTCGTCCCGGAACTGGTTCATCACCACCGGAGAGTGCGTAGTCACGACGACGGTGAGCCCCTGCGCATCGCCGCGCTCGCGCATCGCCGCGATCAGCTTGCGGATCGCGTGCGGGTGGAGCTGGTTCTCCAGCTCGTCGAACGCGATCAGCGAGCCGGGCGGTGCCCCGGCGATGGCCGTGAGGTGCAGGAGCCCTGTGATGAGCCCGTCAGCCATCCGCTCCGGGGGCAGGCCGCGGTCGGGATCGGGAGCTCCCGGCGGATACAGCACGGGGAAGCCGCGCTCGAACTCGATCGTCGCGATCTGGCCAGGGAACGCCTCGCGCGCGGTCTCCATCACCCAGTCGAAGCGCCCCTCGGAGCGGATCGCCGATGCCTTCCAGTGGGCGAGGACCGACCACAGGTTCGCGCCGTCACCGTGCAGCGAGTCCTGGCGCAGCTCGACGGGCTCCGACCGCTTCACCTTCCGGAGCTCGTACGCTTCGTAGACGCGGATCCCGGTGACAGCGTCCACCAGCGGCTTCATCCACGCCGCGTCGCCGCGGTCCCAGAGCACCTTCGCCGCGCACCGCACCGGATCGCGCGCCTGCCGCTCCTCGCCGAGCTGCCAGCCCTGGTCGAACATGACGGCGCGGAGCACGGGCTGGCCGGCGCGGTGGAGCTCCTCCCCGTACGTGTCCTCGATCCCGGCGGCGACCATCGGGAAGCGGAGCGTCCATACGAGATCGTCGACCCGGAGCTCGAACACGACGGGCTCGCTCTCGGGTACGTCGACGTTCCGGAAGTAGCGCGCGTCCACCTTGAGGAGCGCGGCCTCGTGCCCGCGCTCGAACAGCACGCGCAGGAACTGCAGCGCGTCGAGGACGGTCGACTTGCCGGCACCGTTGGCGCCGGAGAGCAGGCAGAACCCGGATGGCGTCCAGTCCAGGCGCTCGAGGACGCGGAAGTTTCGGGCCTGGATCGTGAAATGAGCCAACGAGCGCGCTCCTGCCCGTCGACGATATCACGCGTGGGATCGCGGCACCGGCGGCTACTCGCGGTAGCGGACGGCCTCCTGGACGATGCTGGGCGCGGGCAGGTGCGCGTCGCGGAAGGCGCGGCCCATCGCGTCGAGGCTGCTGTAGCCGACGGTGCGGGCGACGTCGCTGGGGGTGCAGCCGGGGGCGGAGAGCAGCGTGACGGCGGCGCGCAGCCGCAGGACGCGCATGGCCTCGCGGAAGCCGCCGCCGTAGAGGTTGAACGTCGTCGTGAAGTCGTGCAGGTCGCGGCCGAGCTGGCGGAGGGAGAGGCGGGCGATCGCGGCGACCTGCTTGAGCGACGTCGAGGTGGCGAGGTCGCCGTAGAGGGGCTCGAGCACCGACCAGACGCGGACGAAGCGCTCGGGCTCGTCGGTGACGACGCTCTCGGTCACCTCGCGCGCGAGGAGCTCCGCCGCGCCGAGCGCCTCGATCAGGCGGTGCACCGCGGCCTCGCTGCGTGTCCGCGAGAGCTCGTGGTAGGCGTCCCACACGCGCGGCGGCAGCTCGAGCGGGCCGCGCGCGAGGCCGACGGGGCGGAGGAGCGCGCCGGCAGGCACGCGCAGCTCGACGATCTCGCACGGCGCGCCGAACGAGCGGAACGTCCGCGCGCCAGGGACCACGTGATCGAACTCGGTCTCGGCGAGCGCGAACGCGTGCGGGCCGGGCCGCGGCGGCTCGCCCGCGAGCTCGAGCGCGCCGCGCAGCGTGACGTAGAGATGGGCGACCTGGCCGGGCGCCTTGCCGCGCGAGCCGAACGCGCTGTCGTAGAGCAGGCGGTCGCGCGTCACCAGGTGCGCGCGGAGGCGCCGCTCGAGGAACACCGTGGTCTGCAGCGTGCTGGCCCCGAACGTGCGGGTGCTCGACGCGGACAGCACGTCACTTGCACTCGAGGACCGCCGCGCACGACGGCTGCTTGTTCACGCAGTCGATGTGGCGCGTGACCTTTGCGGCGTTGACGGTGGCGTCCTGCTCGAGCGCCGAGCACGCCGCCACGCACTCCTTCTCGTCGAAGGGCATCTTGCTGCTGGTCTCCTCGATGCACTCCGCCTCCCGCTTGCAGACCTCTTTGCAGGCCGTGCTGCGGGGCTCCGTGCAGGCCGCGAGCAGCGCCGCGAGGAGGAGACATCGCATCGCCGCGCATTGTACCGCATCGGGCGCGGCGCACCGGGCGAGGCGGGCGAGGTCGGCGTGGCGGTCGCGGCGGTCGCGGCGGTCGTACCGCGCCCCGGCGCTCGGCGCCCGCGATCACAGGTCTTCGGCGGACTTCAGGATCTCGGGGATGAAGTCGCGGCGAAGCCGGATCAGCGACGGCTGCTTCGTCGGGTTCAGCACCGTCACCGTCGCGCCGGTGGAGCGGGGCGTCTCGCCACCGACCTCGTGGGCGTCCATCGAGAGGACACAGTCCTTGCCGGCCTTGCGGGCGCGGGCGCAGTCGTCGGTGGCCATCTTGCCAGCATCGGCCGCCGGGCTGGGGTTCGCCGACGCGGGCAGGGCGGAGAGGGTGAGCGAGGCGAGGGTCGCAACGAGGAAGGTGCGCATGCCCCAAAGACACGGCCGGGCGGCCGCGGTTGCGGAGGTTCATACATGACGCCCCGAGCTTCGCCCCCTCGCTTGCGCTCGGGGGCTTCAGTCGGCGCGGCGCTCCGAACGCTTCCGCTGCGCTGCGCGCCAGCGCGCGAAGTGGCGCTCGATCAGCTCGCGGTCCGCTCGCGCGAGCGCGAGACGGCCGCGCGCCTCATCGACGGCGGCGAGCTGGCCCTGGTGCGCCGCGGCCGCGCGCAGGTGCGCGCCGACGGCGGCGTCGAGCTCGCGACGAAGGCGCGCGGCGTGGCGCTCGGCGAGGGCGAGCAGCGCGGGCGGCGCCGCGCCGCGGGCGAGGAGCTCGGCCGGCGCGCGGGCGGCGGCGGCGAGCCGCGCGCGCGCGAGGTCGACGCGGTGCTGGGCCTGGGCCTCGCCGCCCGCGGCCGCGCGCGCGTCATCGACGGCCGCTGCCAGCGCGCCGCGCCGTGCGCGTTCGTCACGGTCGCGCGCGTCGCGCAACGGTGCGAGCCGATACCTATCCACTCGCGCGATGTTACACTCGTCGAACATGGTCGACGCCGGGGGCGCACCGATGGATCGCTATGTCGTCACGGAGCACCTCTCCGAAGGCGGCATGGGGGCGATCCTCCTCGGCAAGAAGCTCGGCGCGGGCGGCTTCGAGATGGAGGTGGTGCTGAAGCGCCTCCTGCCGGAGTTCACCCAGCAGGAGGAGTTCCTCGACCTGTTCATTCGCGAGGCGAAGCTCTCGGCGACGCTCGACCACGCCAACATCGTCCACACGATCGATTTCGTCACGGCCAACAGCGAGTACTTCATCGTGATGGAGTACCTGCCGGGCGGCGATCTCCGGACGCTGATCAAGAAGGCGAAGCGCCGCGGCAGGCGGTTCTCGCCAGCGGCGGCGATCCGGATCTGCCGCGAGGTCCTGTCGGCGCTCGCGTACGCCCACGTCAAGCGGGACTTCGACGGCCAGCCGCTCAAGCTGATCCACCGCGACGTGTCGCCGTCGAACATCCTCGTCTCGTACACGGGCGAGGTGAAGCTGACCGACTTCGGCATCGCGAAGGCGGCCACCCACAACTCGCTCTTCTACAAGGTGAAGGGCAAGGTCGGGTACATGTCGCCCGAGCAGGCGCGGAGCGAGACGCTCGATCACCGCTCGGACCTCTACTCGATCGCGGTCTGCCTCTACGAGGTGATCACCGGCGAGCGGCTGTTCGTGCACGCGGGCCTGACGACGTCCGCCGACGAGATCTACTCGCAGCCGGTGCCGGCCGTCTCGCGCAAGGTCCCGGGCCTCACGGCCGACTTCGACGCGATCATGGCCAAGGCGCTCGCGATCTCGCCCGACCGGCGCTACCAGACGGCCGGCGAGTTCCAGGAGGCGCTCACGCGCTGCGCGCACCGGAACGGCCTGCTCATGTCGGCGCCCGAGCTCGCCGCCGAGCTGCGCGACGCGTGCGGCGACTTCGAGCAGTGGCGCAGCGACGACGACGAGGAGGAGGCGGTGGGCGCGCCGCGCGCCGGCACCGAGGTCTACGACGCGGCGGACGACGAGGACGAGGCGGACGACGAGGGCGACGGACGCGACACGCGCGAGAGCGAGCACGATCGCGAGCGCGAAGACGAGGACGGTGACGATCTCGGCCTCGGCCCGGTCTCGATCCACTCGATCGCCGCGCGCTCCTCGGTGGATCGCAGCGCGCGGCCCAAGGCCGAGGTCAGCCGGTTCCACGGCGTCGAGCTGACGTCGATCATCAACATGATCGATCTCGAGGCCGAGGGCGGCAGATCGCTCGACTCGGGCCCGCGGAGCTTCGACTCGGGCGCGCGAGACTTCGACCCGAGCCCGCTGGGCCAGGGGACGCCGGGCGCGCGGCCCAACCTCACGCAGCACGGGATGGGCGTCCCGAGCGTATCGGACCTCGCGCCGACGGCGCCCCGCCCGCTGCCGTTCCCGCAGCCCGCGCCGCAGTGGCCGATGGCGCAGCAGGGGCCGGCGCCGATGGCGTCGCAGCAGCCGCAGCGGCAGCCGATGCCGATGCAGGCGCCCCGGCAGCCGCTGCCGCAGCCGAGCATGGAGCGGCCGTCGGCGCGCGGCGCGGCGCAGGCGAGCCGCCGGAAGCCGTCCCGCATCCGGCCGTGGCTGGTGATCGCGCTGATCATCATCCTCACCGGTGTCGTGGCGATCCTCGTGGCGATGTCGGGCCCGAACATGCCGGCCGTGCCGCCCAAGTGATCTCCTGTCCGGCCGGCTTGACTGCCGGCGCGAGCCGGGCCGCGCGTGCGTGAGCGGAGTTGGCGTATTTACACCCGAAGTGACGCCAGCTACGATGCCCAAGCCGGGTAGAGATGTCGCGCGATCGCTCCAACGTCACAGCTCTGCTCGATGAAGCTCCGTCGTATTCGCGCCAGAACGCGGGCGGCATCTTCGTCGTCATCAAGGGACCGGATCGCGGCGAGGTGGTGCGGCTGACGCGCGAGCCGGTGTCGTTCGGCTCGGGCCCGCAGTGCAGCCTGGTGCTCACCGACAAGACGGTGTCGCGCAAGCACCTCGAGGCGCAGCTCGTCGACGACGAGGTCATGATGATCGACTGCGGCTCGACGAACGGCACGTTCATCCAGGGCTCGCGGTTCGAGAAGATCGCGATCGGCTTCGGCGCCGAGGTGAAGCTCGGCCGCACCGTCATCAAGTTCCTGCCCGACGAGGAGATCGTCGAGCCGGAGCCGTCGGCGCAGGCCGCGTTCGGCACGATCGTCGGCGGCGACACCAAGATGCGGCAGATGTTCACGCTGCTCGAGGACGTCGCCGCCACGAACGCGACCGTCCTGATCGAGGGCGAGACCGGCACCGGCAAGGAGCTGATCGCCGAGGAGGTCCACAACCACTCGCCGCGCCGCGACGGCCCGTTCGTCGTGTTCGACTGCGGCTCGGTCCCGCGCGAGCTGATCGAGTCGATGCTGTTTGGCCACGTGAAGGGCAGCTTCACCGGCGCGATCACCGACCGGCGCGGCGCGTTCGCCGAGGCGCACGGCGGCACGATCTTCCTCGACGAGATCGGCGAGATGGCGCTCGATCTACAGCCGAGCCTCCTGCGCGTGCTCGACAAGCGCGCGGTGCGCAAGGTCGGCTCGAACACGTACGAGAAGATCGACGTCCGCGTCGTCGCCGCGACGAACCGCGATCTGCGCGCCGAGGTGGCGAAGAAGTCGTTCCGCGAGGACCTCTACTACCGCCTCGCGGTGATCCGCGTCAGCGTGCCGCCGCTCCGCGAGCGCGGCACTGACATCCCGCTGCTCATCCACCACTTCGTCAACAACTTCGGCCCGGGCCTCAGCGTCTCGCCGGAGGACATGGCGCGGCTGGTGCGCCACAGCTGGCCGGGCAACGTGCGCGAGCTCCGCAACGTGATGGAGCGCGCCTGCCTGCTCGCGCGCGGCTCGACGATCAACCTCGAGGACGCGCTCGTCAGCGAGGCGGCGCCGAGCCTCGGCATCCGCACCGACCTGCCCTTCAAGGAGGCGAAGGGGCAGCTCGTCGAGATGTTCGAGCGCGAGTACATCGAGGATCTGATGCGCCGGCACAAGATGAACCTGTCGGCGGCGGCGCGCGAGGCGCAGATCGATCGCAAGCACCTGCGCGAGCTGATCCGCAAGTACGGCCTCGATCCGCGGGCCAAGCTCGACGGCGAGGAAGCGCCGGACGACGACTGACGACGACGGACGACGACGGAGGGCCGCGCCGCGCGGTGCGTCAGGGCATCAGGCGCCCGGCATCAGGGATCGATGCGAATTCGATACGAGAGCCGGCCGTCCTTGATGTTGATCTCCCATTTGCGGCGGGCCTCCGTGACGATGTCGTAGACCTCGACGACGTGCTTGCCGACCGTGGTGTTGATGCGCTCGGTGGGGCACGTCTGGCCCGTGGGCTTGCCGTCGACGAAGACGTAGTAGCGGTCCTTGTCCTTGCAGCGGAGCACCTTGATCCCGGCGAAGTCTCCGCTCGGGGTGACCTCCTTGAGCGGGATCGAGAACTGGCCGTGACCGTCGACCTGCGCGACGTACAGCTCGTGGCCGGGGAGCAGGATCGCCACGGTGTGCCGATCGTTCGTGCCGGGGAGCTTGAGCGGCGTCGTGCCGGCGTCGGCGCCGTCGATGAAGACGCGCGCGCCGGCCGGCGTCGAGACGATCGACAGCTCGTTCGACGGCTTCGGCCCGTCGGGCGGCTTCGGCGCGGCGTCGGGGCGGAGCTCGACGGCCGCGGGCGGCGCGTCGACGGGCGCGCGCGTGCCGCTGCCGGTCGCCACGGCGCTGCTGCCGGTGGCGCTGCTGCCGGTGGCGCCGCTACCGGTGGCGCCGCCGCCGGTGGCGCCGCTGCCGGTGGCGCTGCTGCCGGTGGCGCCGCTGCCGGTGGCGCCGCTGCCGGGCGCGCCACCGTCGCTGCTGATCGCGCCGTACACGAACCAGCCGCCGACCGCGAGCACGGCGGCCGCGGCGACCCCGCCGCCCGCGAGCAGGAGCCGCCGGCGCTGGGCCTCGCGCGCAGGAGCCGCGCTGGCGGCCGGCGCGCCGGCTGGGCCGGGCTCCCCGGCCAGGCGCTCGGGCGGTTGGCCGGCGCCTCCGGGCGCGGCCGGCGGTAGCAGGTGGCCGCCGCCGCGCGGCGCGCCGGGGCCGTCGGGCGGGGCCGCGGGCTCGCGCCCGAGCCGGATCACGCTCGGGCCGAGGGCCTCCAGCGGGATGTTCGTGTTGGGGCGCGGCGGCTCCTCGGCGAAGCCGCCGCCCGGGATCTCGGCCGCGAGGTTGGTCCCGTCCGCGAAGGCGGCGGGCTCCTCGGGGAGCGAGCTGGCGCGCGGCCGCATGGGCTGGTCGCCGTCCTCGCCGCCCTCGCCGTCCCCGCCGTCCTCGCCCCAGGACGCGGCGTCTGCATCGCTCACCGGCTCCGCGAGATCCCCGTCATCGGCCGCGGCCATGCGCGCCATGCGCTGGCGTTCGTGCATGCCGGTCGCGATGTCGAGCTCGGGGTCGTCATGATCGTCGCCGGCGTCGCCGCTGGCGGGCGTGGCCTTGGGAGAGCTGCGCCGCGCGAGGGTGGCGATCTCGAGATCGTCGTCGTCGCCCGGCGCGGGCGCCGACATGCCGGCGGGATCCTCCGGCTCGACCGGGATCTCGAGATCCGCAGAGATCCGCTGCGACGGGCTGCTGCCGGGCGCCGGCTGGCTCGCGGGAGGCGGCTGCGAGCTCGAGAGGACGCTCGGGAGCGGCGTGGGCAGCCGCGGGAGGCCGACGCGGCCCCCGGCGGCCGGCGCCGACGGGACAGGCGGTGGGCCCGACGGGACAGGCGGTGGGCCCGACGGCGCGCCGGGGGAGCTCGGGCGGGTGGCGCCCGGCGGGGTCGCGGGCGGCCGTCCACCCGAGGCCGACGGCAACCGCTGTTGCGGGATGCCGACGAACGTGCCCGATCCCACCGACGATGGTCGCCGCGACGGTGCCCCCGGCGAGGCGACGCCCTGCGGGACCGGGACCGGCGCCGGGGGCACGCCGGGGACGGTGCTGAACGCGCCGGCCCGCGGCAGATCCGGCGCCGTCCTGCCCGGCTGATCCGGCCCTCCTGCCTGCGCCGGCGCGGCGAGCCCCGACTCGCGCTGGACCGGCTTGATCTCGTGGGTCGCGAGCTCGTCGCTGTGGTCCTGCGTGACCGCCGGCTCGGAGATCCGCTGGATCGGTCCGGTGCCGATGTGGAGCGGGAGCACGCCGGACAGATCGCCCTCGTGGAGCGCAGAGATCCGCTCGAGCGCCTGCTTCACCTGCGCGCCGATGTCCTTGCGCGTGCCCGGCACAGGCGCGACGCGGAGCGCGGCGTCGAGCGCATCGGCGAGCGCGCGCGCGTCGGGGAACCGCTCGAACGGCGAGCGCGCGAGGCAGCGCTGCAGCACGCGCACGATCGGCCGCGGCAGCGGCGGCTCGATCGGCGGGCCGGCCATCACCGACTGCGCGATCTGCTGCGGGGTCTCGCCGCGGAACGTGCGGTGTCCGGTGACGAGCTCGTACGCGAGGACGCCGAGCGCGAACACGTCGGTGGCGGCGGACGTGGCCTCGCCGGAGAGCTGCTCGGGCGCGAGGTACGGGACGCGGCTCGCGAGGCGCGGCGTCTCGACGGGCCGCGGCGGCAGCGTGGCGGCGAGGAGCCCGAAGTCGGTGATCTTGATGTCGCCCTCGGCGGTGATCATCACGTTCGTCGGCGCGAGCCCGAGGTGCGTGAGGCCGCGGCCGTGCGCGTAGCCGACCGCGCGCGCGGCCTGCGAGACGAGCGCGAGCGCGCCGCCCGCGGCGATCGCGGATCCGGCCAGCTTGGCCTCGGCGATGACGCGGAGCGCGTCGAGCCCGGCGACGTACTCGACGGCGGTGAACGTGATGCCCTGCGCGACGCCGAACTCCGACATCCGCGCGATCCGCGGGTGCTCGAGGCTGCCGTAGGCGCGGGCCGCGGCCGAGAGCGCCTGCGCGAGGGAGACGGTCGCCGTGATCTCGGGATGGAAGCGCTTGATCGCGAACTGCCGCTCGAACCCGGCGACGCCGAACACCTTGGCGCGCGAGACGGTGCCGCACGGACCGACGCCGATCGGATCGAGAAGCTGGTAGCGGCCCACCCGCTCCGTGGCTGCGACAGTCACCGGAGCCGACTTTATACGATGAGACCTGATGACGCGACGCGTTGGCTTCGCGAACATCGGCGATGCTCGCAAACTTGCCCTCTTGCGCGAACGCTGGCACGAGGGAATTCATGGCCAGCCGCAAGAAGACTCCAGAGACGTCGAGGATCGCGAGGGTGAGCACGGTGGCGTATGCGCGGAAGCAGAAGTCGGGCGGCGCGGGCGAGGGCGACGAGTCAGCGGCGGAGGCGGCGCCCGGCGCCGCGGCCGAGCCGAGCGCCGAGGGCGCTGCGCCAGGTGCTGCTGCGCCAGCAACTGCTGCTGCGCCAGCTGCTGCTGCGCCAGCTGCTGCGGCGCCGCCGTCGGCCGCCGCGCCGCCGCCGTCTGCCGCCGCGCCGTCCCCGTCTGCCGCCGCGCCGTCCCCGTCTGCCGCCACGCCGTCCGCGTCGGCTGCCGCGCCGTCCCCGTCGGCTGCCGCGCCGTCCCCGTCTGCCGCCGCGCCGCCGCCTGCCGCTGCGTCCACGCCGCCTGCTGCTGCGTCCACGCCGCCCGCCAGCGGCGGGCTCGACGCGAAGTTCGACGTCACCGATCGATCCCAGCCGGTGCCGCTGATGGCCCCGGCCGACGTCGCGCCGCCCGCTCCGTCGCCGGCTGCCCCCAAAGCAGCCGCGCCCGTCGCCGCCGCCCCCAAAGCGGCCGCGGCCCGGCCGCGCGGGCAGACCGCCGATCCGCACGCCGAAACGTTGGGGATGCCCGTCATCGCGCCGGTCGGCAGCCCGCCCGAGATGCCGACCGCGCCGGTGCCCGCCGGGCGGTCGCCGAGCGCCGACGCCGTCGAGGATCCGACGCACATGCCCGGCCCCAAGGACATCCCGCCGGGCGAGCCGGGCGATCTGGCCGCCGCGCCCGGCCGCGTGCCGCCCGGCGACTCGCGCTCGCTGCGCCGCCGCGACGCCACGACCTATGAGTTCGCCCTGATCTACCGGCGCAGCACCTTCGTGATCACGCGGTTCGGCGTCGTCGGGACCCGCGGCCAGTGGCGAGTAGTTGAATACCCTACCTCTACGTCCGCGAGCCACGCCTACGCGAAGGAGTGCAGCCGCTTCGTCTCGGACGGCTTCTCGGACTATCGTGATTGAGGTGGCCGATCGGAAACGCGACGCATCCTGGCTCGTGCGCTGGGCGCTCGATGCGCCGCGCCGCTGGCTCGGCCGGCGCAGCTCGATCGGTCAAGACGTCGCCGGCGGCGCCGACGGGCTCTCGTACCTCCGCCACCTGGTGCGCGGGAACCGGATCCGCCGCGGCGCGACGTTCGAGGAGGTCACGCCGACGTCGCCGCCGATCCTCATGATCCACGGCTTCCTCGGCACCCGGGGCTCGATGTATTTGCTCGAGCGCCGGCTCGTCGAGGATGGCTTCGTCGTGGTGTCGTTCAACCTGGGCACGCTGAACGTCCGTGACATCCGGAGGTCGGCGTTCCTCATCCACCGCAAGATCGAACGGATCCTGGCGCAGACCCCGTCGCAGCGGATCGACATCATCGGGCACTCGATGGGCGGGCTGATCGGCCTCTACTACGTGAAGAAGCTGGGCGGCCACGCAAGAGTTCGGAAGCTGATCATGATGGGTACCCCCGTACGGGGGACCTGGGCGGCCCTGGCCGGGGTCATGACCCTGGGCCTGTGGTCGACCTCTTCGTGGCAGCTGCTCCCGCGGAGCCGGTTCCTGGACGAGCTGGCCAAGGGGCCTATCCCTCCAGGGGTCGAGGTCCACACCATCGCCGCCGCCCGCGACTGGGTGGTGCCGCTCTCGACCACACGGCTCTCCGGTGCGAATGCGATGACCGTTCCACTCGGACACTCGAGCCTCGTGGTATCTGAAGAGGTCTACCGTCGGGTTGTCACGGCACTACGGCCGCCGCATGAACAGGCCGTAGATGAAGTGCCGGCGACCGATTGACGGGCGTTTGCTTGCGCATGTCGTATGATCGCCACTAGAATTTTCGCGACCGTGTCGTCGGTGGCCGCAGCATGGTGACCGGCGCTCTCTCCATGAACGACCGTCCTCGCTTCGCGCTGCGCTTCATCTCGGGCAAGTACCAGGGTGGTGAGTTCCCGCTTCGTATGAACCGGGAGATCATCATCGGGCGTTCGAGCGACCTGGACATGGTCCTCGTCGAGGACATGGTCTCGCGCCGCCACGCGAAGATCAGCTCGACGGACGCCGAGGTCTACATCCAGGACATGGGCTCCACGAACGGCACGTTCGTGAACGGCGAGAAGATCACCGGGCGCGCCCAGCTCCACGAGGGCGACCGCATCCTGGTCGGGACCTCGATCATCAAGGTCGTGGGGGTCGAGGGCATGCTCGCCCAGACGACCGAGGCCGAGGCGCGCCGCCGGCTGGAGGCCGGGGCGCAGCAGCGCTCGGCGACCCAGGGCCGGCCGATGTCGGGCGTGATCGAGGAGATCCCGCTGCCCGACCTGCTCCAGCTCCTGTCGACGAGCCGGAAGAGCGGCGTGCTCACGATCAACAACGGCGTGAGCCTCGGCAAGATCTACCTGCGCAAGGGCGCGATCTACTTCGCGACGATCAACGACGACTACGCCCTGAGCCCGCAGAAGGCGATCTACCGCATGCTGACGTGGGCGACGGGCACGTTCGAGCTGGAGCCGAACGTCGAGCTGCAGGTGATGGAGGAGATCCAGGAGTCGACGGAGGGCCTCCTCATGGAGGGCGTGCGGCAGCTCGACGAGTTCCGCAACCTCCAGAAGCAGCTGCCGCCGCTCGGCTCGCCGCTGGCCGTGCCGACCCCGCTCGCCGGCAAGCTGCGCGAGCTGTCGCCGTCCGAGCTGGACACGTTCCAGCTGGTCCTCGACCACGGCCAGCTCCAGCGGGTGCTCGACAACTTCCCGGGCACCGATCTCGACGCGGCGCAGAACATCATCAGCCTGATGAAGCGCGAGTTCGTCGTCGTCCCGTAGCGCGGCGCGGGGCATAATGAGGTCGCCGTGCCGATCTCCCTCGCTCGGTCCTCCGCCGACGGCTCCTCCGGACCGGCTCGGGTAGGCTCCATAGGCGCGATCTTGCCGCAGCCGATCCACGTCTGCACCGAGACGATCTCGACGGAGATGCGCCTGCGGACGCCGTACCGCGGCATCGAGACGGGCCGCGAGACGCTCCGGATTCGCGTGCTCGTCGCGCCGCGCCGCCAGGTGCCGCACGAGGTCGTGATCGACGTCGACGACCTGGCCATCGAGGTCCGGTCGCCGGGGGCGGACGCCGGGAGCTGCGTCGTCCTCGGCGCGGGCGCGATCGACGCGCTGTTCGTCGTCGAGCGCCAGCCGCGCTGCGGGTTTTTGACCTGGTTCGGCGTGTTCGCGCGCCACCGCGGGCGCGCCGACCGGCTGGTGTTCGAGACTCCGGAGTCGCGTGTCGCGCGCTTCGTCGAGCGCACGATCGAGGATCGGCTCGGGCTCGACGACGAGCCGGTGCGCGGCGAGCTGCGGGTCAGCCTGTAGGCCGGGACGCGCGCTCCGCCTCTGTGTTAGGAACGGGCTCGTGAGCTCCTTGCGCGAGGCGTCGGCGGTGATCTTGCTCCGGCGCGTGGAGCCTGCGCCCGCGAGTGGCGCCGCCTTCGAGGTCTTCCTGGTGCGCCGGCGCAAGGGGGCCTCGTTCATGGCGTCGGCGTTCGTGTTCCCCGGCGGCGGCGCCGACCCGGGCGAGGACGCGCGGACGGCCGCGGCCCGCGAGCTGTTCGAGGAGGCCGGCGTCCTGCTCGCGCGCGACTCCGGCAAGGGCGCCGAGACGCTGAAGATCACGACGCAGGAGGTCCTGCGCCGGCAGATCCTCGGCGGCGCGAACGCGGAGGTCACGCTCGACAAGGCGGGCCTCGCGTGGTCGACCGACACGCTCGTGCCGTGGTCGCACTGGATCACGCCGTCGATCGAGCCGCGGCGGTTCAGCGCGCGCTTCTTCGTGTGCGAGCTGCCGAGCGGGCAGGATCCGCACTTCGACGACATCGAGACCGTCGAGGAGGTCTGGATCCGCCCGGCCGACGCGCTCGCGCGCGCGGGCGAGCTCGCGCTGCCGCCGCCGCAGGTGCGGACGTGCTGGGAGCTGGCGCAGCTGCCGACGATCGAGGCCGTGATCGCCGAGGGGCGGGCGCGCGCCGACGAGCCACACCCGATCCTGCCGCGGCTCTCGCAGCGCGGCGGCACCGGCGGGGGGCCGTGCTTGCTCCTGCCGTGGGACCCGGAGTACGTCGAGGGCGGGACGGGCGATGCCGCGCCGCTCACCTACCAGCCGCGGTGGGCCCGTGGCCCGAGCCGCTTCATCATGGAGGATCGCGCGTGGAAGCACGTCGGCGCACCTGGTTCGACGAGCGCGGGCTAGTCATCTCCCGGTCCGCGCCGGACACGTCCGGAGAGGAGGGAGGCGGCGCGGCCGGCGACCGGCGGCTGCCGTTCTACGCCGGGGCGATGCACTACTGGCGCGTCGATCCGCGGCACTGGGAGGCGTGCCTCGCGCAGATCCACGCGCTCGGGCTCACGATCGTCGAGACGTACGTGCCGTGGCGCGTCCACGAGCCAGAGCCGGGCGTGTACTCGTGGAGCGGGCCGAACGACCTCGGCCGCTTCCTCGCGCTGGCCCGCGCGGCGGGCCTGTCCGTCGTGCTGCGGCCGGGCCCGCACGCCAGCGCGGAGCTGACATGCTTCGGGATGCCGGATCACGTCGTGGGCGATCCGGCGGTGCAGGCGCGCACGGCGCGCGGCACGCCGGCGTTCTTGCCGTCGCCGCCGCGCGCGTGGCCCGTGCCGTCGTACGCGAGCGCGGCGTTCCTCGGCAAGGTGCGCGGGTGGTACGCGACCGTCGCCGAGGTCGTCCGGCCGCACCTCGCGCCCGACGGGCCGGTGGTCGCGCTCGGCGTCGACAACGAGGCGCAGCTGTTCTTCCGCCTCGGCGCGTACGACCTCGACTACCACCCCGACGCGCTGGCCTGGTGGCGCGAGGCGACCGCCGACGAGTGGCCGCCAGACGGTGTCGAGCCGCCGCGCGCGTGGGATCCCGCGGCCGCCGCGCGCTGCGCCGCGTGGGTCCGGTTCAAGGATCAGTACATCGCGCGGGCGCTCGGCGCGCTGGCCGCGCTCCTGGACGAGGTCGGGCTCGGCGGCGTCGCGCGGTTCCACAACCTGCCGCCGGGGCACCACGGCCTGTCCGACGTGCGCCGGATCCAGGCGGCGATCGGCGGCCCCGTCGGCCAGGGCGCGTACACGCGGCGCGCCGATCTGCGCGCGCTGCGCCGGCGCGCGGCCGCGCTCGTCGGTGACGCGGCGCCGATCCCGATCGCGTTCGAGGTCGGGGTCGGGTTCTTCCCGTGGTTCCCGCCGCTCGACGAGGGGCAAGATCCGGACCGCGAGCGCGATCAGCTCCTGTCCCTGCTCGCCGCCGGCATGCGCGGGTTCAACCTGTTCATGGCCGTCGAGCGCGAGCGCTACTACGGCGCCGCGATCGATGCCAAGGGCGCGCTCGCGCCGCACGCGGCGTGGATCGCGCCGCTCGTCGCCGCGCTGGCGGAGGTCGACTGGCCGGCGCTGCGGCGCCGGGCCGCGATCGCGCTCGTCGACACGCGGGCCGACGCGCGGCTCGGCCTCGCGACGTCGTTGCTCGATCCGGCGACGCCGGTGCTCGCCGAGGCGCTGAAGCTCGGCCCGGGCGGCGCGGCCGAGCTCGGCACCGACAAGGGCGCGGTCGCCGTGCGGCGCTGGCAGGACGCGCTCGCGGGCGCGCTCGAGCTGGCGCAGGTGCCGTACGCGATCGTCGGCGAGGCGGTCACCGAGGAGGAGCTCGCGCGCTACCGCGCGGTCGTGCTGCCGACGATCGAGCGCGTCGATCGCGGGCTGTGGCACCGCGTGCGCGCCGTGGTCGAGGCGCGGCGGAGCATCCTCGTGCTCGGCCCCGGCACGCCGGTGCGCGACGAGCTCGATCAGCCGCTCGACGAGCCGCCGCCGCGCCGGATCGGCCGGCTCAAGGAGGGCTCGCTCGAGGACCTGCCGGGTCTGGCCACGGACCTCGCCGGGATCGCCGCCGCGGGCGCGCCGACCGGCGCGCACAGCCTCGGCGATCACCCGGACGCGTGGCTGATCGAGCGGCCCGAGGAGGTCCGCGCGATGGCGTACGTGGACGCGCGGCAGGTGGTGCGCGTCGTGTTCGTCGTGAGCGACGCGGCGAAGCCGGCGAGCGCGGTCCTGCTCGCGGGCGAGGCGAAGCAGCTCCGCGACCCGTTCACGGCCGAGCGGGTCCGCGTCACCGGCGGGCGCGCGACGATCGCGCTGCCGCCGCGCGGCGTCCGCATGTTCATCGTCGAGCGGTAGCGGTCCACGGGCGCGGTCCGGGCCCGGTCTGGCTGGTCGCGATCAGGAAGGGCCGTCGAGCACCTCGGCGAGGGTGCGGGCGCCGAGGACGCGCTCGCCCCAGCGCTCGAGGTCCGCGAGGTCAGCCGCCTCGATGCGAGCGACGGCGGCCGCCGGCAGCTCACCGAACCGGGAGCAGAGCTGCCGCAGCAGCAAGCCGCGCTCCCCCTCCTTGCGTCCTTCCTTGCGTCCTTCCTCGCGTTCTTCGCGGCGCAGCTTGCGCTGGTAGTCGTCGAACCAAGCCTGGATCTCGGCGCTCACGTTGTCCTCCTCATGGGTCGGGTGCTCATGACTACCGAGCCGGAAATGTACCAGCAGCGGTGTGGTGACGCTGTGCTCCCAGGCGTCGTCGGGCAGCTTGGCGAGATCGGCCAGCGCCTGGGTGAACAGTCGGCCCTTGCCGAGCAGTCGCAAGAGCAAGGTCTCCCGCGTCCGGGACAGCTCTGTGAGCACGACGACGTAGAGGGCGAGCCCCCAGGTGGCGGCCTGGTAGACGCCCGGCTGGACCAACTGGCAGCCATAGGCGTCGAGCACGGTCGCGGGCTTGCCGGGGCTGATGACGACGAGCGTCGGGAACGGCACCTCGTCCGCGGGCGGCCTGTCGTGTCCGGGCTCCGCCGGGGGAGCGGCGGCGGCGGCGCGGGCGCGGCGCTCGAGCTCGTGGTGCCAGGTGAGCTGCTTGTTGAGGCACCTGCGGAGCTGGCGGAGGGTCGGCGTGTCGTGGAACGGCTCGAACAGGCAGGGCAGCGCCGCGAGCTCGCCGAGCAGGCCCATGTGGGCGCGCTCGGCGGCGCGCACGGGGTCGGGAACGGTGAAGACGTCGATCTTCTGGGTAGCGGCCAGGACCTCGACCTCGGTCTCGGCGGTGCAGGCGCGGCTCAAGGCGTCGCGCAGGATGTTCTTGGCGAACTGGTCGAACGGGTGATGCACGATGCGCCCCCTATCGGGCACACCGCGCCACGGGTTGCTTGAAATTCGATCTTTGGAGGGCGGCTCTCGGGGAAGCGCCTTGTCCGGGTACGTCCGGCAGCCGGACAGTCCCGGACATCAGGCGGCAGGCGGTGCGCCTACCCAACCCCGGTCCGGAGAGCTCCCGTCCGAGCGGATCCGCGTCACCGGCGGGCGCGCGACGATCGCGCTGCCGCCGCGCGGCGTCCGCATGTTCATCGTCGAGCGGTAGCGGGCCACGGCCCGGTCAGGAGGGGCCGCTCAGGAGGGGCCGTCGAGCACCTCGGCGAGGGTCTGGGCGTCGAGGACGCGCTCGCCCCAGCGCTCGAGGTCCGCGCTGTCGGCCGCCTCGATGCGAGCGACGGCGGCCGCCGGCAGCTCACCGAACCGGGAGCAGAGCTGCCGCAGCAGCAAGCCGCGCTCCCCCTCCTTGCGTCCTTCCTTGCGTCCTTCCTTGCGACCTTCCTCGCGTCCTTCCTCGCGTTCTTCGCGGCGCAGCTTGCGCTGGTAGTCGTCGAACCAAGCCTGGATCTCGGCGCTCACGTTGTCCTCCTCATGGGTCGGGTGCTCATGACCAACGAGCTGAAAGTGCACCAACAGCGGTGTGGCGACGCTTCGCTCCCAGGCGTCGTCGGGCAGTCTTGCCAGATCGGCCAGCGCCTGGCTGAACAGGCGGCCCTGGCCGAGCAGTCGCAAGAGCAAGGTCTCCCGCGTCCGGGGTAGCTCTGCGAGCACGACGACGCGCAGGGCCAGCCCCCAGCCAGCGGCCTGGTAGACGCCCGGCTGGACTGCCTGGCAGCCATAGGCGTCGAGCACGGTCGCGGGCTTGCCAGGGCTGATGACGACGAGGATCGGGAACGGCACCTCGTCGGCGGGCGGCTGGTCTTCGCCAGGCTCCGCCGAAGGAGCGACGACGGCGGCGCGCGCGCGGCGCTCGAGCTCGTGGTGCCAGGTGAGCTGCTTGTGGAGGCACCTGCGGAGCTGGCGGAGAGTCGGCGAGTCGTGAAACGGCTCGAACAGGCAGGGCTGCGCCGCCAGCTCGCCGAGCAGGCCCATATGGGCGCGCTCGGCGGCGCGCTCGTGGTCGGGAAGGGTGAAGACGTCGATCTTCTGCGTGGCGGCCAGGACCTCGACCTCGGTCTCGGCGGTGCAGACACGGCTCAAGGCATCGCGCAGGATGGATCGTCGATCACGTTGCGAGGGGTCCCAGCCAAGCGCCCGCAGCTCGGTCCCGAGCTGGCCCTGCGTCTTCACGGCTCCTCCGGGGGAGCGGCGTGCTCGCTGCCGGCGGTGCGTTCCGAGGCGGGCGCGACCTCATAGGTCGGCTCATCGTCGACGGAGGCATAGCGGAGCGTTTCGTCGAGCGCAGCGTCCGGGTCGATGTTCGTCACGCCGATCGTCGCATCGCCATCGTACCGCGTGACGGTGACGCGCCAGAGCGCCCGGTCGGGGCGGATCTCGGTCACGCGCCAGCCGAGCGAGGCCAGCTCGAGGAGCGCGGCGACGTGTGGACGAGGGTCCGGCGTGTGCGTGCTAGCGGCGTTCGAGGCGTTGGACGGGGCAGATGGATCGATGGTCAGCTTCATCGTCATCCTCCAGAAAGCCCAGCACTCACTGCGCCGGTGAAGGTATTTTGCGAAATGTTTTACTATTAGTCTAGATCGAATAGTAATATATTTCATGCTTCGCAAATGTTGGTCGATACGACTATTTGCTTCGTGATATCCGCCGATTGCGTGAAGCTCTTCAGGTCATCCCAGCTGCCAGGCCAATGGATCGGCCACGACAAACGGCTCGGGCTGGTGATGTGGCCAGCCGAGAAGGGCGGCTGGCAGCAACGGACCCCGTACACCGGACCGAGGCGGGCCCTCGAAGAGGTCGAGCCAGCCCTCGCGAGAGGAACGGGATGGCCGGGTGCCGGCGGCGGCAGGAGGCCGCTCGCGGCGAGCGGCAAACCAAGCAAGCTTGTTGGGCTACGGGTCCCAGAGGAGGAGCGCGCGGAGTGGGAGGCCGCTGCGGAGGGCGACGGGAAGACGCTCAGCGAGTGGCTTCGCGACACCGCCAACGAGGCCGCGCGGCGTGGTCGTGGAAGCCGTGAACGTCCGTAAGGTCATGCAACCAAAGAGTGACGCCGGCCGCCGATCACGCGCCTTCCGAGGCCGCCGCGGCTCCGGGCGGCTCCGGAGACGCGCCGGCCTTCTGGCCGAGCATGCGCCGCGCGAGCCGGCCGGCGCGGGCAGCGAGGCCGTCCATGAGCGAGTAGATCACCGGGACCACGACGAGCGTGAGGATCGTCGACGTGATGAGCCCGCCGATGACGGTCACGCCCATCGGGGCGCGCACCTCGCCACCCTGGCCGTGGCCGATCGCGACGGGCAGCATGCCGAATATCATTGCCGCGGTGGTCGCTGCCCGGCCTGCGCGGCGAGCACGCCAGGGCCGGTGATACAGTCGGGGCCATCATGCGGAAGCGCTTCGATCTCGTCGGGCTCGCGATCCTGCTCACCACGGCCTTGCTCCCGGCCACGGCCGCGCGGGCCGAGACGGTCAACACGATCCTGCTCCTCCACGGCGCGTTCGCCGACGGCTCGAGCTGGGACGCCGTCGTCCCGCTGCTCCAGTCCAAGGGCTTCAAGGTCGTCGCCGTCCAGCTGCCGCTGACCGGGCTCGCCGAGGACGTCGCGGCGACCAAGCGCGCGATCGACGCACAGCAGGGGGCGGTGCTGCTCGTGGGCCACTCGTACGCCGGGGTCGTGATCACCGAGGCCGGCAACAGCGACAAGGTCGCGGGGCTGGTGTACGTCGCCGCGTTCGCGCCCGGCGACAAGGAGTCGGTGAACGATCTCGGCAAGGGCAAGCCCGCGCCGGCGTGGGCGCCCAAGCTGCAGGTCGACAGCGGTGGCTACGCGTGGCTGACGCCGGAGCTCGTCGCGACGTCGTTCGCGCCCGACGTGCTGCCGCCGGTGCAGAACCTCATCGGCGTGAAGCAGAAGCCGATCCTCCTCAAGAGCTTCGATGCCAAGGTCACGAAGGCCGCCTGGAAGACGAAGCCCTCGTGGTACGTGCGCGCGGAGCAGGACAAGATGATCGATCCCGCCGCGCAGGCCGCGATGGCCAAGCGGATCAACGCGACCACGACGAACATCATGACGAGCCACGTGCCGATGCTGGCGAAGCCGAACGACGTGGCGGCCGTGATCCTGACGGCCGCGCAGAGCAAGCCGGCCCCGGCCAAGCCGGCCCCGGCCTCCGCGCCGGCCAAGAAATAGCCGGGCGGCCTGCTCGAGGGCTACGGCTGGCCTCTGGGATCCCACCGATCCCACCCGGTATGGCCGTGGGGGGCTACCGCGCGCGCAGGGGGAAGAGCACGCGTCGATCGTCGGGGGGCAGCGTGTCGAGCGGGATCGTCCAGGTCTCGTCGGCGCCGGCCGCCGCGGGGGTGGCGAGCGCGCCCGCCGCGTCGACGGTGAGATCGTCGACGAACGGCAGAGGCGCGCCCTCGCGCCACGGCAGCGTCGAGCGCTCGATCTGCCACGGCACGCTGCCGCCGCGGACCGAGCCGTACGACAGCTCGCAGTCGAGGTACGCGAGGAGCTGCTCGCGGCTCGCCTGGGCGGCGAGCTCGGTGAGCGAGCCGGCCGCGGGCAGATCGCGCGCGCGGTTGCGCGCGTAGAGGAAGTGGTCGCCGGCGACCACGAGCATGCGGTCGAGTCGGCCGGCGCGCGTGACGCGGACGGTGAGGAACTTGCCGTCCCCGCTCGCGAGGCTCCACCAGTGCTCGACGAACGAGCCGTCGAGCCCGTGCTCGAGCATGCTGCTGGCCCCGAGACGCTCGATGCGTCCGGTGTCGGCGCCGCCGCTCTTCGGCTGGTAGTCGAGCTCGTGGTGCCAGGTCGCGACGTCGCCCGCCACGGTGGTGTAGCCGAAGAAGCCGCGCTGCTTCGCGAGGGCAGCGAGCTCCGCGTCGGAGAGCTCGGCGAGCGAGCCGGCCGTGATCCGCGGGCGATCGGCCGGGATGCGGACATCGCCGAACCAGCGCGGCGTCTGGAGGTAGCGCACGGTCAGCGTGTTCGTGGTGACGCCGTCTCGGCGGATCCACTCGCGCTTCCACGTACCGGAGAGCCACGCGGGCAGCGCGGGGGCCACAGCGGGGCGTGGCTCCGGCGGCCGCGGCGTGCACGCGGCTGCGAGGATCGCGATGAGGGGCACACGCACGCCGGCAGTGTACCGGCCGGTGCGGCGATCCAGCGCCGTCCGAGCCGAAGCTGCGGGGGGCCCGTGGATGCTGCAGGGGCCGGGGCCCGGGCGACGGGCGCCGCGGAGGTGCTTCGGTCCGGTAGGGGCAGCGAAGGCGCCAGACGTGCGACCTAGGAGGTGTGCGGCGGCGGCCGATGCTGGTGTAGGGGGCCAAGGCAGAACCTATCTCTCCTCTCTCGGGAGGGGGGCAGCGAGCGAGCCAGCTCCCGCTTTGCGCAGCCCCCCCATGGCGGCTTGTCGGGGACTCGCGCGGATCCTCGGACCGGGGTAGGTTATGCGCGTGATGAGGGAGCTGTCTGGGGGGGGGCGGAGGGACGGACTTGCCCGATCACAGATCTCGCGAACGCCATGAACGACCGTCCTCGTTTCGCGCTGCGCTTCATCATGGGCAAGTACCAGGGGAGCGAGCTTCCGCTTCGTATGAACCGGGAGATCTTCCTCGGGCGCTCGAGAGATCTCGACGTCGCCCTGGTCGATGACCTGGTCTCGCGCTGTCACGCCAAGATCAGCGTGACGGCCTCCGAGCTCTTCATCCAGGACATGGGCTCCACGAACGGCACGTTCGTGAACGGCGAGAAGATCTCCGAGCGGGTCATGCTCCAGGAGGGGGATCGCGTCCTGATCGGCTCCTCGATCATCAGGATCGTGCCGTTCGAGGGCACGAGCAACCAGACGCTCGAGGCCGAGGTGCGCCGCTGGCTGGACGCCGAGGCGCAGCAGCAGTACGCGCATCGCTCGTCGCCAGCGACGGCGACGAGCGGGCGGCCGATGGCGGGCGTCATCGAGGAGATCCCGCTGCCAGATCTGCTCCAGCTCCTGTCGACGAGCCGCAAGAACGGCGCGCTCACGGTCAACAACAGCGGGCGCCTCGGCAAGATCTACCTGCGCAAGGGCGTGATCTACTACGCGACGATCGACAACGACTACGCTCTGACCCCGCAGCAGGCGATCTACAACATGCTGACGTGGGAGACCGGCGCGTTCGAGCTGGAGCCGAACGTCGAGCTGAAGGTGATGGACGAGATCAAGGAGTCGACGGAGGCCCTGCTCATGGAGGGCATGCGGCTGCTCGACGAGGCGCGCAACCCGCACAAGCCGCCGCCGAGCTCGGACCCGGTGGACCCAGACCTGGATTGGAACTGAGCTCCTGGCGCTGCTCCTGATCTCGATCTGATCTGACTGATCTGACTGATCTGATCGAGCGCTGACGCTTCCGATCGCGCCGATCGACCGCTCAGGCGCGGTCGGCGTCGGCATGCGTCGCGCGTCGCGGATCGCCAGCCAGGGGCCGACGTCCCCGACGGGATGTTCTGATCGACATGCATCGCGCGTCGCGGATCTCGGCTCGCGGCTCGCGCGTCGCGGATCGCGGATCGCGGGTCGCGGATCGCGCGTCGCGCTCCGCGGTGAGCCGCAACTCAGGGGTTACCCGACGGCGGCGCTCGCGTGGGGGCGGGGGCGCGCGGCGGCGCTCGCCGCCTTTGGGTAACTGGGCATCCGGACACAACACCATACGAATCGTTCTTTGTGCCTGTTTCCGGTAACTGAGCACTACGTATACGAATCATTCTCTGCGCCTGTTTCTCAGTGAGATCCAAAAACCTTCAAATTGCCATTCATCCTTGTGGCCGAGGTCCGACCATCGTGTAGAGTGAGTCGGTCGCGAGCACACACCCGAGCGCCGCATGCGTCGGGCGCGCGCGACGAGAGGCCCACGGGCGCGGTGTCGGCGGACGCCGCGCGCTCGCCGTGTGGCCGAATTTTCGGTCCGACTCCGATGCAGGGAGCTCATGCACATGAAGAGTCTTTTGGGGAAGTGCTTGTCGTTATTGACCGCGGCGGGCGCCGTGAGCGCGCTCGCGGCCTGCGGCGGGGAGGCCGCGCCCGGATCCGACGGTGATGGCGCCGGTGACAGCGGCGATGCGGCGGGCGAGCCGATCGAGCTGCCGCCGAGCGCGGTGAGCCAGATCGAGTCGCTGCTCGCCGAGAAGGCGGCGCGCACGCCGGCGCAGCGCAAGATCGCGTCGGCGCTCCTCTACGCGAAGAGCGGCCAGTTCGCCGCCGCCCTGGAGGCGAAGGACCCGGCGGCCCGGATCACGAGCCTCGCGCAACCCGACGCCCGGGGCCGCGTGCTCGTCGACATCAAAGGCGACGTCGCGGCGGCCGAGATCGCGGCGCGCGGCGGCGAGGTCGTCGGCGCGTCGCGGGCGCACCGCGCGACGCGCGCGTGGCTGCCGCTCGAGCAGCTGGAGGCGCTCGCGGCCGAGCCGGCGGTGCGGTCGATCCGGCCGGCGCTCCAGGCGAAGACGTCGCGGATCGATCCGCCGGGGTACGCGCCGAAGTTCCGCACCGGCTCGCGCGCCGAGCGGATCGCGGCGCTCCAGGCGGCGCGCGAGGCGTGGCAGGGCCCGGCGAGCCGGCTCCTGACGGAGGCGGTCGCGCCGGTCGCGCCGGGCGGCTCGCGGCTGTCCGAGGGCGTGGCGGCCCACGGCGTCGGCCGCGCGCGCAAGCTCTACGGCACCGACGGCACCGGCGTGCGGATCGGCGTCGTGTCCGACAGCGACGACTACCGCGAGGAGGCGATCGCGAGCGGCGATCTGCCGGCCGGCACGGTGGCCCTCGCGGGCCAGGACGGCCGCCCGGGCTCGGGCGAGGGCACGGCGATGATGGAGATCGTCCACGACCTCGCGCCCGGCGCCGAGCTCGTGTTCGCCACGGCGTTCAACGGGCCGGAGTCCTTCGCGGACAACATCCGCCGGCTCCGCTTCGAGCACGGGTGCGACGTCATCGTCGACGACATCATCTACTTCTTCGAGTCGCCCTACCAGGACGACATCATCGCGCAGGCCGTCGAGGAGGTCGTCGCCGACGGCGCGGTGTACGTCTCGTCGGCGGGCAACCAGGGCAACTACAGCGACGGCACGTCCGGCACGTGGGAGGGCGACTTCCAGCCAGCCGGCACGCTGGCGACGTTGCCCTCGGGCTACACCGTCCACGACTTCGGCAGCCGCGTGATCTCGGATCGCGTCGAGGCGCAGGGCGGCCCGCTGATCCTGCACTGGGCAGATCCGAGCACGCTCGCCGCGCCGGCGTCCTCGAACGACTACGACCTGTTCGTCCTCGATCACGATCTCCGCAACGTGGCGGTGGCGTCGACCGATCTGCAGGACGGCGCCGGCATGGCGTTCGAGTACCTCGGGTACAACATCCCGGCGGGCTACCGCGTCGTGGTCGCGCGGCATCCCAACGCCGAGGCGCGCGCGATGCGGATCGCGCTGTTCGGCGGCGAGCTCGGCCTCGCCACGGCGGGCGCGTCGTACGGCCACAGCGCGGCCGCGGGCGCGCTCGGCGTCGCGGCCGTCGACGCCTCCGAGGCGAGCGGCGGCGAGTTCGCCGCCGGGCCGCTCACGCCGGTCGAGCTGTTCAGCTCGGACGGCCCGCGGCGCGTGTTCTTCCGCGCCGACGGCACGGCGATCACGCCGGGCCGGCTCACGTTCGGCACCGCGGGCGGCGAGCTCCGCGCAAAGCCGGATCTGGCCGCGGCCGACGGCGTGTCGACGACCTTGCCCGCGGGCTCGGGCCTCTCGCCGTTCTTCGGCACCTCGGCGGCCGCGCCGCACGTCGCCGCGATCGCCGGCCTCCTCAAGGCGGCGGTGCCGGCCGCGACGCCGCGGCAGATCCGCGACGCGCTCAAGCTCACCGCGCTCGACATCGAGGCGGCGGGCGTCGATCGCGACGCGGGCGCTGGCGTGGTGCTCGCGCCCGCGGCGCTCCAGCGCGTGGGCGCGCAGCCGGCGGTGTCCCTCGAGCTGAATGCGGTGACGGTGACGCCGCAGGGCAGCGACGCCGTCCTGCCGGGCGGCGCGGCCCAGCTCCGCGTCCAGCTGAAGAACCACGGCGGCGCGGCGGCGGCCGCGGTCGCGGCGACCCTGGTTGCGGGCTCGCCGCTCGTCACCGTGACGTCGGCGAGGTCTGCGTACCCGACGGTGTTCGCGGGCTCGACCGCCACGAACCCGACGGCGTTCGCGATCACCGTCAGCCCGGCCGCGCCGTGCGGCGCGCGGCTGCCGCTCCGGCTCGAGGTCGAGTACACCGGCCGGGGCACGCACCCGACGGTGCTGCCGATCTTCGTCCAGACGGGGCGGCCGGACGCGGCGCGCACGGTGTCTGCGTACACCGGCCCGGCGGTCGCGATCCCCGACGGCGATCCGGCGGGCGTGGCGATCCCGCTCGCAGGTGCAGGCGCCGGCCCGATCTCCGAGCTGCGGTTCCACGTCGATGGCATGGCGTGCAGCGCGGCCGCCGGCTCGACGACGGTGGGCATCGATCACTCGTGGGTCGGCGACCTCGCGCTCCGGCTGACGTCGCCCGGCGGCACGTCGGTGACGCTGCTCGACGCCCCGGGCGGGCCGCTCAACAGCGGCAACAACCTGTGCCAGACGGTGCTCGACGACGCGGCGGCCCCCTCGATCCAGGGCGTCACGAGCGCACAGGCGCCGTTCACGGGGACGTTCCGCCCGGTGAGCCCGCTGGCGGCGTTCATCGGCGACGAGGCGAATGGCACCTGGACGCTGCGCGCGAGCGACAGCACGCCGTTCGACGCGGGCAGCGTGCGCGCGTTCTCGATCGAGACGCGCGGCTTCAGCTGCGCGCCGTAGCGCCGGCCGTCCGGCTCGCGCTCGCGCGGGGCTCACTGTGCGTCGGGCCCGCTCGATGGGGGGCCCGCTTGGTGAACCCGGTCAGGGGGCGCGATCAGGAGAGGCCACGGTCAGGACGGGCCGTCGAGCACGTCGGCGAGGGTCCGGGCGCCGTGGACGCGCTCGCCCCAGCGCTCGAGGTCCGCGAGGTCGGCCGCCTCGACGCGAGCGACGGCCGCTGGCGGCAGCTCGCCGAAGCAGGCGCGCAGCTGTCGCAGCAGTAAATTGCGCTCTCCTTCCTTGCGTCCTTCCTCGCGCTCTTCACTGCGCAGCTTGCGCTGGTAGTCCTCGAACCAAGCCTGGATCTCGGCGCTCACGTTGTCCTCCTCGTTTGTCGGGTGCGCATGACTACCGAGCTGGAAATGTACCAGCAGCGGTGTGGTGACGCTGCGCTCCCAGGCGTCGTTGGGCAGCTTGGCCAGCTCGGCGAGCGCCTGGCTGAACAAGCGACCGCGGCCGAGCAGGCGCAAGAGCAGGGTCTCCCGTGTCCGGGGCAGCTCCGCGAGCACGACGACGCACAGGGCCAGGCCCTGGGCAGCGGCCTGGTAGACGCCCGGCTGGACTGACTGGCAGCCGTAGGCGTCGAGCGCGGTCGCCGGCCGGCCGGGGCTGATGACGACGAGCGTGGAGAACGGCACCTCGTCCGCGGCAGGCCTGTCGCGGGTTGGCTCCGGCGGCGAGGTACCGATGGCGGTGCGTGCGCGGCGCTCGAGCTCGTGATGCCAGGTGTGCTGCTTGTTGATGCACCTGCGGAGCTGGCGGAGCGTTGGCGTGTCGTGGAACGGCTCGAACAGGCACGACCGCTCGGCGAGCTCGCCGAGCAGTCCCATGTGGGCGCGCTCCGTGGCGCGTGCGGGGTCGGGCGTGGTGAAGACGTCGATCTTCTGCGTGGCGGCGAGGACCTCGACCTCGGTCTCGGCGGTGCAAGCACGGCTCAAGGCGTCGCGCAGGAGGTTCTTGGCGAACTGGTCGAAGGGGTTGTGCACGATGCGCCCCTATCGGGCGCACCGCGCCGAGGGTTGCTTTACTCCGCCATGTTTTTAAGGGCGGTCTCTTCGCATCAACTTCGCCAGATCGTGTCCGGGTAGGTCCGGCATTCGGACACTCCCGGACAACAGCCCTCCAGGTCGTGCACCTGAGCAATCCGTCTGGATATCCCGCTGCGCGGCTTTGAGCTGCGCGCCGTAGCGCTGGCCGGCCGGCCGCCTCGCGCCCGCGCGCCGGGGTGCGTTACCATGCGCCGATGCGACGAGGGATCGCGCGCTTCGCGCTCTGCGCGGTGATCGTGCCGGCGGTGGCCGCCGCGGAGCCGGCGGAGCGTCCACCGCAGCCGGCGAGCTGGCGGCTCATGCTCTCGGATCTGACGATCCTCCGGGGCAACCCGATCGGCCTCGAGACGCGCGCGCGCTTCGGGCTGCAGAAGCGGCTGTACCTCTCGGAGCGGCCGCTCGCGGCGAACAACTTCGGCTTCGCGGGGACGTTCGTGAAGCTGAACCCGGCGGGCGTGCAGCTCGCGGCGGGCGGGGAGCTCCAGCCGCTGTCGATGTTCAACCTGCGGGCGTTCCTCGAGGTGCAGCGCTACTTCGGAAGCTTCGGGCTCCTGCAGTCGTTCCCGTCGGCGAACGCGAGCTACTCCGACGCGACGCTCGACGCGCTCGCCGACACGTCGCGCGCCGCGACCGCGCTCCACGCCTCGATCCAGCCGATGCTGCAGGCCCGCGTCGGCCCGGTCGCGGTCCGCGCGCTGTTCCAGCTCGACTACTGGGACCTCACGCTGCGCCGGGGCGATGCCGTCGCGTACGAGGCGACGCTCGACACGCTCCTGCCCGACCGCGGCTTCACGCTGGCGGCCGACGTCGACGTCCTCTACGTCGGCCGGCCGGGGCTCGCCGCCGGCGTCCGCTACTCGTCCATCCACCCGTTCTATGGCGGCGAGCACTTCACCGGCGCCGCCGACCGTGCCGCGTACGGCGGCGCGAACGCGCACCAGCGGATCGGCCTGTTCGGCGCGTACACGCTGCGCGACACCGGACCGTCGCGGTTCAACAAGCCGACGCTGATCCTGATCGCCGCCTGGTACCTGAGCCACCGCTGGCGGACCGGCGCGCCCGACCTGCTGCCGGCGGGCGGCACCGCCGAGGACTACACGAGCCGCGCGATCCCGTACGTGCTCGCGGGGTTCGCCTTCGAGTCGGACCTCCTCGCGGCCCGGTACTGAGCGGGGCTTGGTGTGTGCCGGCGGTAGACGCGCTCACGCCCGCGCGGCCGCGTCGCAGCTGGCGCCGACGGTGGCGAGCAGATGCTCGACGAAGAGCACGGTCTTGCGCGGCAAGAGGCGCCGCGACGGCGTCACGATCGAGAGCGGCGCGGGCGCGCTCGTCCAGTCCGGCAAGAGGCGCACGAGGCGGCCGGCTCGCACGGCGTCCGCGCAGAAGTGCTCGGTGTAGACGATCGCGCCGACGCCAGCGCACGCGAGCTCCTGCTGCATACTGCCGGACGTCACGGTGATCGCGCCGGAGACGATGACCTCGGCCCGCCGCTGCTCGTTACGTTGCTCGTTACGCAGCTCGAAGCGATCGAAGCGGGTCCGCCCCTCGAGGATGACGAACTGGTGATCGGCGAGGTCCGCCGGCACCCGCGGCGTCGACGTCCGCGCCAGGTAGGCGGGGCTGGCGAAGATGCCGCGCGGCATCGCCAGGAGCGGGCGCGCCACCAGCGACGAGTCCGGCAGCTCGCCGGCGCGGATCGCGACGTCGAAGCGCTCGGTCGCGAGATCGACGTAGCGCTGGCTCTCGTCGAGGACGAGCGAGATCCGCGGGTATTGCGCGGTGAAGCTCGCGATCGCGTGGGCGAGGAAGAGCCGGCCGAAGTCGGGCGGCATGGTCACCCGCAAGGTCCCGATCGGCTGATCGGTGAGCTCGCTGGCGAAGGCGAGCGCGTCCTCCGCTTCGTGGGCCAGCCGCTGGCAGCGCTCGAGGAGGACCTGGCCGGCCTCGGTCAGCACGAGCCGCCGCGCCGACCGGAGCAGCAGCTGGCTGCCGAGCCGCTCCTCGAGCGCGCCCAGGCGCCGGCTCACCGTCGACTTCGGCAGCCCCAGGAGCTTGCCGGCGCGCGTGATGCTCCCCGTGTCCCCGACCGCCGCGAAGACCAGCATGTCGTTGATCTCATTGAACATCGTCAGTCATTGTTCCACGAGTGTTCCACCAGTGGAACCTCGGATCCTGATTTCGCGACCTGTCCGGCCCGCCAGTCGAACATTACGGTCTCGGGCATGACGAACATCCTGCAGCTCAACTCCTCGGTGAAGGGCGCGTCTGGCCGGTCCACGGTGCTCGGAGAGGAGCTCGCCCGCCGCCTGCTCGAGCAGCACCCCGGCGCGCGCCTGATCGTGCGCGATCTGGTCGCGCAGCCGGTCCCGCACCTCGATCCCGCCGCGCTCGGCGCGTTGTCCACCGCCGCGGGCGAGCGCAGCGCCGCGCAGCAGGCGGTCGTCGCGACCCTCGACGCCCTGATCGCCGAGATCCAGTCCGCGGACGTCATCGTCCTCGGCGCCCCCATGTACAACTTCACGATCCCGATCCAGCTCAAGGCGTACTTCGACGCGATCGCGCGCGCGGGCGTGACCTTCCGCTACACCGCGGCCGGCCCCGAGGGCCTGCTCCGGGGCAAGCGGGTGTACGTTATCCTCACGCGCGGCGGCGTCCACCGCGGCAAAGCGTCCGACAGCCAGACGCCGTTCCTCGCGGCGATGCTCGGGTTCCTCGGCCTGACCGACGTCGAGTACGTCTACGCCGAGGGGCTCGACATGGGGCCCGCCGCGCAGGCCGTGGGGCTCGCCGCCGCGCGGCAGGCGATCGCCGACCTCGTCGCCGACGGGCCTGCGCTGCGCGGCGCCGCGTGAGCGCTAGCCCGCCGTGCCGCGGTAGGCGCCGGTCGTCCAGCCCGACCCGTCCCAGCAGTACTCGGTGACCGCGTTGCCGCTGCCGCGGACGTACGTGCGGATGTGCACCTGGCCGGAGCCATCGACCCACGAGGAGGCGGTCGCGCCGACGCCGGACGCCTTCATGGCGCCCTCGTACCAGCGATCCTTGTCCCAGCAGAGCTCCGAGATCGAGCCGTTCGCCGACGAGTAGACGCGGATGTGGATCTGCCCGCTCTTGTCGAGCCACGCTGTGGCGCCGACGGTGGAGCCGCTGGCGCTGTAGGCGCCCTTGTACCAGGGGCCGCTGCCATCCCAGCACTGCTCGTCGATGCTCGAGCCATTGACTGTGTAGACGCGCAGGTGAACGCCGGTGCTATCGAACCACGAGACGGATGAGAGGAATCCAGCCATGAGACACTCCTGTGTTGATGGGTGACGGTCGCGCCCGGGGAGCCGCGGCCGCGCGGTCGCGTCGCGCGCCCCCACGCGCGCGACGGTCGTCCAAGCAACTCGAGGACCAACGGGCGCCCCGGCGCTGGCGCCGGCTATGTCCTGCGATATCGAGATAACGTTACTGGTATCGAGATAACGTTACTGTAACTGTGTAACACTGATACAGCGCGAGCCCGCAGCGCGAGCCCGCAGCGCGAGCCCACAGCGCGAGCCCGCAGCGCGAGTCCGCAGCGCGAGCCCGCAGCGCGAGCCTCCGGCGTGGCCCGCGCGCCGCCGCCCGCCGCCGCGGCCGGCGCGCCGCTCGGCGGGAGCGCGCTGGCGCGCTGGTTGCTCAGCCCCGGAACGTGTCCGGATCCAGCTGGAAGCGCTGCAGCCAGCGGTGGATCTGCATCCGCGCCTTGCCCATGTCCCGGGCCACGTGGCTGATGTTGCCCCGGTGCCGCTCGAGGAGCGCGATGAGCGTCTCGCGGAGCGCCTCCGGGTCTGCGGGCTCTCGCTCGGGCACCGCGCCGCGCGGCGCCACGCCGGGCGTGAGCGACAGGTGCTCCACCTCGATCACGCCGCGCGGCGCGAGCGCCGCCGCCACCGTGAGGCACTGCTGGAGCTCGCGGATGTTGAGCGGCCAGTCGTGCGTGAACAGCCGCCGGCCCGCGGCGACGGTGAGGCGGAGGCCGGCCGCGTCGGGGAGCTCGGTGCGCCGCAAGAGGTCGCCGACGATGAGCCCGAGATCCTCGCGGCGGGCGCGCAGCGGCGCGAGCAGATGGCGATAGCCGGCGAGCCGCGCCAGCAGATCGGCGCGGTAGGTCCCGTCGGCGGCCATCCGGTCGAGCGGCCGGTGCGTGGCCGCGACCACCCGCAGATCGACCTTGATCGGGCGCGAGCCGCCGACGGGCACGACCTCGCGCTCCTGCAGCACGCGCAGGAGCGCCGCCTGCGCGGGGAGCGGCAGGTCGCCGATCTCGTCGAGGAACAGCGTGCCTCCGTCGGCGACGCGGACGAAGCCCGGCTCGTCGCGGGCGGCGCCAGTGAAGGCGCCCTTGACGTGGCCGAACAGCTGGCTCTCGAGCAGCGAGGCGGTGATGCCGCCGCAGTTGACGGCGACGAACGCGTCGGCGCGGCCGGACAGCGTGTGGACGGCGCGGGCCAGGACCTCCTTGCCGGTGCCTGACTCGCCGAGGAGCAGCACCGGGATGGGCAGCTGCGCGATGCGCTCGAGGGCGGCGAGCTGCTCGGCGAGGTGCGGGAGCAAGGTGGGGAGGCCCGGCGTCAGCGCGGCGAGCGCGGCGCTGTCGAGGTCGGGGACCGCGGTGCTGCTCTCGCCCGAAGGCGGCGGCAGCGCGGCGCGGTAGACGAGGAGGGTGGAGCCGATCTCGATCAGATCGCCGTCGCGCAGCGCGGCGCGGGCGGCGCGCTCTCCATTGACGAAGGTGCCGTTCTTGGAGCCCTCGTCGATGATCGTCCAGCCGGCCTCGCCGCGCTCGAGGCGCGCGTGCGCCGATGACACGGTGCCGCCGGGGAAGCGGAGCTCGAGGCGGCGGCGGTCACCGGCCTCATCGCGCCGAGCGATCCGCTCGGCGCCGCGGCCCACGAGGACGGCGTCGAGCTCGGCGAGATCGTGCCGGCTGCTCCCCGCGAGTGGCCGCTCGCAGTGCAGCACCACGAAGAGGTAGGGCCGGGCGGTCGCGGGGGCGTGGCGCGCTCGCGTGTCGTCGTCCTCGGTGCTCGCGGGTGCGCTAGCCATGCGGCTCCGTCATTATCGCCGCGGTCCGGTCCGTGTGGTGCGCCTCGACGGTCAGCGCCTTGTCGAGGGCGGCATCGCCCAGCGCCGCGGTCGATTCGTCCTTTGCCTCCGTCGCCATCCGGGGCAGAGCTTCGGGGCTCCGCGTGGCGGATGTCAATCAGCTGCCAGCCCTGCGCGCAGGCGCGGCGCGCGACCCTCGGCGAATTCAAGCTTGGCGCTGCCGCACGGGTCGCAGCGCCGACCAGGAGCAGGGCAGTGACGGGGCCAAGCTCGACCCGCTCGGCACACCGATGCAAACGCAATCCCGAACAGGGAGAGCTTCGCGATCATCGCCCTCGCGACGTGTCGTGAAATGCTCGGTCAGCTCTTGTCGATGTCGAGCCGCAGAACACCCCGAGACTGGCTCGCGCGATCCACCAGTTTCATTACCGGTGATGGCCCGGACCTGGAGCCCCCTGGACTCACCATCAGGAGCCCAGGGCGCAGGTAGGGAGTTCCGGTGCGGGGGGCGCGCACCGGCGCGCCGACACCGACGCTTCGGCGACTTCGACGCACTCGACGCTGCGTGCGGTGCCCACATTGGAGCAACCTGAATTCGCCGAGCGCGATCTTCACGACCACGTTGATATAGAGATTATTCAGGCGACAAAACGAACGTAGATCGCAGATAATGAGAAGTCTGCGATCGCAACCGAGAAGGGGGAGTCTCGCCATGGAGAACATCGGTCTCGTCCGGAGCTTCGTGCTCGCTTCGCTGCTCGTCGCGCCTGCCTGCGTCGCTGGAATCGATGACGGTGACCAGCCTGGCGGCGACACCGACGACGATCTCGGAGTCGTCGAGGCTTCGCTCACGTCGCAGAGCTGTCCGGCCGGCACGCCCGCCGTGCTCGCGCCCTCGGCGGAGCAGACCCTCGCGTTCGTGCTCGACGCGACCGGCGTCCAGAAGTACTCGTGCAACGCCACCGCGACCGGCGCGGCGTGGACGTTCGTGGCGCCGGAGGCCGGCCTCCTCAAAGACGGCCGCCAGCTCGGCACGCACTACGCGGGGCCGACCTGG
>DATMCI010000265.1:0-4643 GCA_035558535.1 Kofleriaceae bacterium | reverse complement strand
CGCCTGCCGGCCTCCATGGTGCCCGCGGTCGTGGTCACCCTCGACGCGCTGCCGCTCACCGCGAGCGGCAAGCTCGATCGCAACGCCCTGCCCGCCCCCGCCGCGCACGATCGCCGCGCGCACGATCGCCCGCTCGCCGCGCCGCGCACCGACGCCGAGCGCGCGCTCTGCGAGATCTGGCGTCAGCTCCTGCGCCTCCCGCACGTCGGCGCCGACGACGACTTCTTCGAGCTCGGCGGGCACTCGCTCCTCGCGGTCCAGCTCGCTGATCGGATCCGGCGCCAGACCGGCCACCCGGTGACGCTGCAGCAGATCTTCGCGAACAGCGTGCTGTCCGAGCTGGCGCGGTGGCTCGACGCGCGCCCGCGCGCACCGGCCGCGCAGGAAGAGGTGCCGGTGCCCCGGCCGACCGGCCTCGTCCGCCACCGCGCCTATTACAACCAGGGAGTCCACTGGCAGCTACGCAAGGTCGCCCCCGAGAATCCGTTCTCGCACCTGGCCACGTCGCTGCGGCTCCCGGCCGGCGTGGATCGAGCGCGCATGGAGCGCGCGCTGCATGCGCTCGCCGCCCGGCACTCGATCTTGCGCTCCACCTACGAGGAGATCGACGGAGAGCTCTTCATGGCAGTCCGGCCCCCCGAGCCGCCGTGGCTGCCGCGCCTCTCCTGCGAGGACCTGTCTCACTTGCCCGATGCCGAGCGCGAGCTGCGCGCGGCCGCGCTCGTGCGGAGCTTCCTGTACCAGGCGTTCGACCTCGAGCAGGGGCCGGTGATGCGCGGGCTCATCGTCCAGCTCGCCGGCCGCGCCTGCATCTTCTCGGTGGTCACCCACCACATCGCGTGCGACGGCCGCTCCAGCGCCATGCTCGCCGACGAGCTGCTCCAGCTCTACAACGGCCTGGCGAACCCCGCTGCGACGGCGGAGGCGATCCTCGGGCCGCCGCCCCTGCAGTACATCGACTTCGCCCGCTACTTCGAGGAGCTCGGCAGCTCCGCGGCGGGTCAGCGACAGCTCGCCTACTGGCGCGAGCACCTGCAGGGCGCCGAGCCGCCGCGGCTGCCCGGCCCGCCGCGGCTGCCCGGCCCGCCATCGCTGCGCCCGGGCGACGTACGGGCGCTGCCCACCGAGGCGGTGCGAGACTTTGTCCCCGGCGACGTGAGCGCGCGGCTCGACGCGCTGACGCGCGAGCAGCGGGCCAATCGCTACATGGCGCTCCTGGCCAGCTTCGCCGTCGCGTTTCACACCGAGACCGGTCAGCGGGACCTCTGCTTCCACAGCAGCTACATGCAGCGCTTCCGCCCGGGCCTCGACGCGGTGATCGGGTTCATGTCCAACTCGCTGTTCATGCGCGTCGGCGTCGATCCGGCTCGGACCTTCCGCGAGCTGATCGGCCGCGTCCGGGAGGTCGTGCTCGCCGCCTACGAGCACGGCGAGGTCGCGGTCCGGAGCTGGGCGCCCCCCGAGCTCTTGCGGGTCAACTTCAACTACGCCGACAACGTCGCCGGGGCGCTGGCCGATCGCGAGCTGGCCGAGCGGCGAGGCGCGAGCGACGGCCCGATCGAGTGGTACGACGCGGGCGCCGCCGGAGCGATGCCGCCCGCGCGCATCTGGACGCCGTTCGATCTGATCCTGCTCGTCACCGAGCTCCGCGAGGGCGTCGCGCTCACGCTGAGCTACAGCTGCGAGCGCTTCGACGCCGACAGCGCCGGGCGCTTCCTGCGCCACTATGCCGAGACCCTGGCCCGGCTCTGCGCCGAGCCGGATGTCCCCGTCGGCGCGCTCCTCCCGTCGCGGAGCCGCGCGGTGCCGCTCTCGTATGCGCAGGAGCGGATGTGGCTCCTGCACCAGCTCGATCCGGCCGGGGTGGCGTACAACATGCCGCCGATCTGCCGGCGCCTCCTCGGCCCGCTCGACACGGGCGCGCTCGCCGGCGCCTTCGACGACCTCGTGCGCCGCCACGAGGCGCTGCGGACGGTGTTCCCCGCCGTCGACGGGGTGCCCTATCAGCAGATCCGCGAGCCGGATCCGTGCGAGCTACCGATCACCGATCTGCGCGGGCACAGCGAGCCCCAGGCCGCGCTGATCGCGCTGATCGGGCAGGAGCAGCTCCGCCCCTTCGATCTGGCCCGCGGCCCGCTCCTTTGGCCCCGGCTGTACCGCCTCTCCGATGCCGAGCACGTGCTGGTGATCCTGATCCATCACATCGTGTCCGATGGCGGGTCGCTCGGCGTCCTCTGGCGAGAGCTGGCCGCGCTGTACAACGCGCGCCGGCGCGGCGAGCCGGCCGATCTGCCGCCGCTGCCCGTGCAATACGCCGACTACGCCATCCGGCAGCGGGCGCGACAGTCCGACGCGCAACCCGATCATCAGCCCGATCAGCCCGATCAGCCCGATCAGCCCGATCGCCAGCTCGCCTACTGGATCACGCGCCTGGCGGACGCCCCGGCGGAGACCGCGCTGCCGTACCGCCCCGGCCACACCGGCCCGGCGTCCTCGCGCGGCGCCGGGATCTCCGTCGCCCTCGACGCGGAGGCCTGGCAGCGCCTGCGCGCCCTCGGCCGCGGCCACCGCGCGAGCCCGTTCGTCACCCTGCTCGCCGCCCTGCGCGCCCTCCTGGCCCGGCGCGGCGGCCAGGACGATCTGTGCATCGGCACGCCGATCTCCGATCGCCACCAGGCGCAGGTCCGCGGGCTGATCGGCTGCTTCGTCAACACCCTCGTCTTGCGCACCCGCGTCGATCGCGAGGCCGCCTTTTCGGCCCTGCTCGCGGCCGAGCGGCAGACCGTCCTCGGCGCGCTGGCGCACCCGCACGCGCCGTTCGAGGCGCTGGTCGCCGCGCTCGGCGGCAAGCGCGATCGCAGCCGCACGCCGCTGTTCCAGGTCCTGTTCGGGTGGCATGACCTCGCGTGGGAGCGCGACGAGCGCGGCGAGCTCGACGGGCTGATCGGGTCGCCGGTGCCGACGCCGACGCGCTCGGCGCAGGTCGAGCTCGCCGTCCACGCGTTCGAGCAGCCCGATCGCCTGGAGCTCCACTTCGATTACGCCGCCGATCTCTTCGAAGCCGCGGACATCGAGGAGCTGGCCCGAAGCTACGTCCGCTTGCTCGAGCGCGTGATCGCCGACCCCGAGCGGGCGATCGGCAAAATCCCGCTGGAGGCCGCGTGGTGAGCGCGCGCCCCGTGTACCTGCGCCCGGACGTGAGAGCCGAGCCGCTCTTCAACCGCTGGTACGCGTGGCCCTACCTGATCCCGCCGGTCACGGCGTCGCTCTACGTGGCGCACTCGCACCTGCCGATCCTCCGCTCGTACCTGGCGGACCCCGCGGCCCACGTCACGGCCGCGGCGCGGCGCGAAGGCGGCCTGGGGCGCCCCATCGTCGGCTATCTGTCCGAGCGGGTCGCCGAGATGCAGGAGCTGCTCCGCGACACGCTCACCGGCCAGGCCCGGCTCCTCACGCTCGCCGCCGACATCGTCGCGCTCGACGAGCTGCTCCAGCGCCGCGGCCGCGGCGGCTCCCTCGACGCGCTGTACCGCGAGGTCCCGCCGACGCTGCGCGGCCACGTCGAGCTGGTCTACGATCTGCGCTCGCGCCCGTCCGTGCGGCTCATCGAGGGGCTGCTCTACCGCGGCGATCTGTACCAGCGGCAGCACCAGCGCATCGGGCTGGCCGTGATGCGCTCGGACGATCGGCTCGGCGCGCTGGCCACCCCGCGGCTGCCCGGTAACGACGAGCTCCAGCTCCCGCTCGCCTTCGATCACCCCGCCGTCGACGCCCTGTTCCAGATGCGGCTCACCCCGCGGCCGCTCGGCGCGCTCCTCGAGCAGATGGCGCTCCCCGCCGCGGCGACCGCCGGGCTCGACCGGCTGTTCACCGACGCCGCGCCGCCGCCGACGCCGCGGTTCGCCGGCCCGGGCGCGCGCGTGCGCTACTTCGGCCACGCCTGCGTCCTGATCGAGTCCGCGCGCACCGCGATCCTCGTCGATCCGATCGTGAGCTATCGCTATCCGACCGATCTGCCCCGCTTCGATCTCTGCGATCTGCCGGCCCGCATCGACTACGTGCTCCTGACGCACAGCCACGAGGATCACACGCACCTCGAGACGCTCCTCCAGCTCCGCTCGCGGATCGGCACCGTCGTGGTGCCGAAGAACAGCGGCGGCTCCCTGCATGATCCATCGCTCCGGCTCCTCTTGCAGGCGATGGGCTTTGGCTCGGTCGTCGAGGTCGACGAGCTCGACGAGATCGCGACCGCGGACGGATCGATCCAGGTCTTGCCGTTCCTCGGCGAGCACGGCGACCTCGGCGTCCGCAGCAAGTGCGCGTACCTCGTGCGCGCGGCCGGCCCGTCGATCCTGCTCGTCGCCGACTCGAACAACGTGGATCCCACGCTGTACGAGCGACTCCACGGCTGGACCGGAGACGTCGACGTCCTGTTCGTCGGCATGGAGTGCGAAGGCTCGCCGCTCACGGCGCTGTACGGCGCCATGCTGCACCCGCCGCTCGAGCCGTGGCAGGAGCGCGAGCGCCGGTTCGCCGGCTCCGACTGCGAGCGGGCCTGGGACCTCGTCGAGCGGTTCCGCTGCAAGCGGGCGTTCGTCTACGCGCTCGGCCAGGAGCCCTGGCTGTTCTACGTGATGAGCCTC
>DATMCI010000264.1:0-4217 GCA_035558535.1 Kofleriaceae bacterium | reverse complement strand
TGCCACGCGAGCGAGCGCCCCGGGCGCGAGCCGCGGCCGACCATCGAGAACGCACGGCGAGCTGGAGGCTCCTCCATGACCATGACCGTCCCCGATCCGCCGATCCCGGATACACCGGCGACGCAGCTCGTCCGCCACCTCGTGGAGCGCCGCCCCGCGCGGATGAGCGAGCTCGAGGCGATCATGGGTCCCCTCGCGGGCCCCATCGCGATGTCGTTCCGCGACGAGGACCACGAGAACATGGGCTGGCTCGATCGCCCGCGCAACGGTAAAGGCGAGTTCACGGCGCTCGTGCCGCGCCTCCGCGTCGAGTACCGGTTCGACATGTACCACGAGAGGCCGACGCGCCCGCGCGACGTGGGGCTCGAGTCGTTCACGCTCGAGGTGCGCGGCGACGCCGCGCTCGCCGAGCGGATCCTGCGTGAGGAGCTCGGGGCGACCCGCACGGTGGTCGACGGCGCGACGCGCTACGCGGCGGTCCACCCGTTCTACGTCGCGCGCGATCCGAGCGCGCCCGACCGCTTCCGGCTCTCGTGGTACGCCGAGGTCCCCCGGTTCGCGATCCCGACGCCGGATCCGCAGGCGCGCGCGGCCTGGCTCCGCGCGCTCGCGCGCCGCATCGCGATCGCGCGCTCCGTCGACGAGGTGGCCGCGTTCTGCAAGGACGCCCCTGCCGCCGCCGGGATCGAGATCGTGGGCACGCTGAACAGCACCGCGAACCCGCACGGGCGCCCGACGAAGGATCCGCGCGACTACTGGATCAAGTTCGTACCGCCGGTGCGCGCGACGGCGGTCGCCGCCGCGTTCGAGTGGGGCATGATCGTCGGCGTGACGCACGACGTCCACATGTCGACGTGGCTCGTCGAGCGGCAGGCCGACACGTGGCTGCCGACGGCCGGGGCAGACGCGCAGTGGGAGATCCGGGCGACGTTCACGAAGTCCCCCGACGGCGGCCCGGTGAAGCACGGCCGCGCCGGCCCGTTCAGCGCGCGCGGGGTGGACGCCGCGGACGAGCTCCACTCGCTCGCCATCGGGCCGCGCTTCAAGTGAGGCTCAGCGCGGCCGGCGGCCCGCGCCGCGGCTTTACCCGCGCGGCATGATCAGCACGGCGGCGCCGGCGGCCTCGCCCTCGCCGCCCATCCACTCGAGCGTCGCGTAGCCCGCCGCCTGGATGTCCGCGAGCGGCTCGAACGGGTTCGGCAGCCTGCTGAACGGGTACCCGCGCAGCGCCGCGACGTAGCTGTCCTGCGGGACGCTCGCGCCGGCCGCGGCCTGCGCGCGCCACAGCTTGGCCCACGCCGCGGCGTTCTCGGCCTCGGTCCCCAGCTCGACGCGCCCGTCCACCGGGAGGCTGGCGAGCAGCGCGATCACGGCGAACGGCAGCGCGTAGCACACGCCCGGCCGCGTATCGGTGTACGCGTGCTGGAACTGCTCACGCGTCAGCGTCCACCACAGGACGCGCTGGAACGGCGGCGCGCCCCACGGCGCGAGCCGTTCCACGAGCACGGTCGCCGCGCCCTCGGCCACCGTGACACCGGCCACGTCCGCCGCGAACAGCGCGCACTCGTCGAGGGTGTGCGGCCAGGACCGCACCGGCGCCCGCGCCGGATCGCGCGTCGGCAGCTCGGCGCGGAACCGATCCCCCGGATCGTGGATGAAGCGACGGAACGGATCGTTGAGCCAGCTCGCAGGTAGCGCGCCGCGCTCCACCAGCATCTTCCACGCGCGCGCCGCGTCCGGGGCGTCGGCGATCGAGGCCCGGATCTTGTCGTAGTCCGGCCGCCTCGGGCGGAAATACTCCATGGGCCTGTTCTACCAGCCCGCGGGCTGGTACTGCGTCAGGCGGCGCGCCCGACAAGGCCTGCGCGCACCTCGATCGGGTCCTGGGCCTGCCGCGACCACGCATCGGCCATGAAGCGGGCCGAGTCGGCGAGCGCGTCCAGGTAGGGCACGCTCATGTACGCGATACCGTGGCGCGCGCACCAGGCCGCGGTGATGGCCGCCGCCCGCGGCAGGTGCTGGTGCGGGATCTTGGGGAACAGGTGGTGCTCGACCTGGTAGTCGAGGCCGATGAAGAAGAACGAGATGACCCGCGGCAGCTCGAGGTTACGTGTGGTCTCGACCTGGTGGAGCCAGTCGTGGTGCTGCGAGCCCACGATCGGCAGGCCGATGTGCGCCGGCGCGAACACGAGCGCGAGGAACACGCCGACGAGCCCCCAGAGCGACATGTACACGCTGAGCCCGATCAGCGGGCCCCACACGATCGACGGAACCACCAGCCACCCGGTGTGGTGCACGAGCAGGCAGCCGGCCTCGATGAACCACGCGCGAGAGAAGCCGTGCTGCGCCGGGTACCGCACGAGGTACACGATCGACGACCGCCGCATCCCGATCGCCATGAGCAGCGACATCGGCCAGAACGCCCAGCGCTGGAGGTTGCGCTGGAACCAGCGCTCGCCGGGGCCGCACCGCACGTGATCGCCGTGCGACGACACGAACGGGAACGGCTTGATATCCGGATCGACGCCCTCGACGTTCGGGTGCCCGTGGTGGAGCCGATCGTGCTTGTGGCGCCAGTACAGGCTCCCCAGGCCCGAGAACAGCGGGAACGCGACGTACGTGAGCAGCGCGCAGCGCAGCGGCGACGCGGAGATGCTGCGGTGGCTCCCCTCGTGGCCGAGCATCGCGAGCGACGTGCACAGGATCGCGGCGATCGGGATGCCCGGGATCGCGGCCCACGGGCCGAGCACCGCCATCGCGGTGAGGCAGGCCGCGGTGCCGATGGCGAACATGACGAGCTTGAGCCAGCTACGCAGCTCGCAGTGCTCGAACACACCGGCGGCCCGCAGCTCCGACCGGAGCGTCCCCAGCTCTGGGAGGCGTTGCATGGTGCAACACCATCAACGAGATCGATCCCGCTTTGTGAGTTCTTGATGCGGCAAAACTTGCGCATGACAGAACGATGGCAAACGCGAGATCCCAATCATCAGATGGTCCAACCAATACGCGCGCCCCCGGGCTGTCGCAGTCCAGACGCGGGCCAGACGCGGGCCGGACGCAGGCCGGACCGGGAACGAGCGCCGCAGTCCGGCCCCTGTGGATCCCCACCGCGCGGGAGGGCTGTACTAGGTTCATCCGCATGAGCGACCCCAGGACCCGCCAGCTCCGTCGTTTCGCGCTCCCTTTCGCGCTCCCTTTCGCGCTCCTGCTCGCAGCGTGCGCCGCCTGCGGTGACCAGGCCGATCCGCAGATCATCGAGCCGCTGCCCGTGATCCGGAACGTGCAGCTCGGTCCGCGGCCGTTCTTCCTCATCGACAACATGCCGCCCAGCCAGCTCAAGACGAAGCTCGAGAGCTGCACCGAGTATCAGCCGCGCACGAGCGACTTCTCGATCGGCCACCGCGGCGCGACGCTGCAGTTCCCCGAGCACACGCTGGAGTCGTACCGGGGCGGCGCGCGGATGGGCGCCGGCATCCTCGAGTGCGACGTGACGTTCACGAGCGACCTCCAGCTCGTGTGCCGGCACTCGCAGTGCGATCTCCACACGACGACGAACATCCTGGCGATCCCGGCGCTCGCGGCGAAGTGCACCAAGCCGTTCACGCCGTACGTTCCGATCACCAACACGCCGGCGTCGGCGAGCTGCTGCACGAGCGACATCACGCTCGCCGAGTTCAAGACGCTGTGCGGCAAGATGGACGCCAGCAACCCCAAGGCGACCACCGTCGCCGAATACCTCGGCGGCACGGCCAACTTCCGCACCGACCTCTACTCGACGTGCGGCACCCTCTTGACGCACAAGGAGAGCATCGCGCTGATCGACGGCTACGGCCTCAAGTTCACGCCGGAGCTCAAGGTGCCGAGCGTGCCGATGCCCTACAAGGGCACGTACACCCAGGAGATGTACGCCCAGCAGATGATCGACGAGTACAAGTCGGCCGGGATCGATCCCAGCCGGGTGTTCCCGCAGTCGTTCGGCATCGACGACATCCGCTACTGGATCGCGAAGGAGCCGGAGTTCGGCAAGCAGGCCGTGTACCTCGACGATCGCGTCGACCAGCCGGGCGGCGTCGAGGTCGCGGTCGCCAGCATCCCCGGCCTCGCGGCCGAGGGCGTGAAGATCATCGCGCCGCCGATGTGGGCGCTCGTCAAGCTCGACGGGGACCGGATCGTCCCGTCGACGTACGCGACCACCGCGAAGAGCGCCGGGCTCGACA
>DATMCI010000263.1:0-2702 GCA_035558535.1 Kofleriaceae bacterium | reverse complement strand
CGCAGGTCATGTTGAAGCCGTCGGCGTCGAGCCACCGGCCGTTCTGCTCGTAGTTGGCGACGAGCCGCCGCTCGCACTCCTGCTCCGCGCCCGCGAACGCCTGGCCGGTGGCGTAGTACAGCGTGCTCTTGGCGACGAGGCTCCGATCGCCGATCTCCTCCGCGACCTCGACGCCGTGGCGGCCGTACTCCTCGACCACCGCTCGCTCCTGGGCGAAGCCGCTCACGAACGCATAGCTCATGCACGCGCGCACGAGCTGCGGCGACTTCCCGATCTGCAGGGCGACGGTGAGCCCTTGCTTGGCGCGCTCCATGGCCAGCTCGCGGTTCGCCGCCAGCCCCTCCATGATGGTCATGCAGTCGTACGCGTCGGCGATCGTCTTCAGCCGATCGAGCTCCTCGCCCTCCGGCTGGCGGCTCGTCGGGGGAGGGGCCGGGTGGGGAGCCGAGTGGAGGTCCGGGTGCGCGCCGCGCTCGACGATCGGGTGCGACCACTCGAGCTCCTGGAGCGCCGCTTCGAGCTCGGGGCGGGCCTTGGCCGCGCCGTAGTGGCTGACGAACACGCGCGCGAGGCGCTCGCGCAGCTGCGCGCGCTTGATCGACGTGGCGGCGGCCTCGATCGCGACGCGGAAGTAGCGCACCGCCTCCTCGGTCTCGTTGCGGCGGAGGCAGACCTCGCCGAGCACCTCGAGGAGCTCTACCTGTGGGGGCAGCCCCGCCTCGGACGCGAGCAGCTCGGCCTGCTTGAGGAAGCCTTCCGCCTCCTGGGACGCGTCGGCCAGCGCGCGCTTGCCCGCGGCGAGGCTCACCTCGAAGACGCGGCGCGGGTTCTTGGTGCGGATGCCCTGCCCGTAGTGACGGGCGAGCGCGTAGACGCCGCGGCTGCCCATCGGTCTCCCGGTGGCGGCTCCGGCGGCGTCCAGGCTCTCGGCCACGGCCTGGTGGAGCGTCGCGAGCTCCTCGGGCCGCAAGTCCGCGAGCATGGCGGAGACGAAGCCCGCGTGGACGAACTGGAGCTGTCCCCCCGCGCGCATCGTCGCGATCTGGGTCTGGACGGCGGCGCCGAGTGCGGCGGCGACCTGCTCGAGCGGCTCGCCTCGGGCGCGCGCCACGTCCGCGGCTTCGAACCGAAGGCCGAGCACGGCCGCCGTCCGCAGCACGTCCCGGGTCGCCTCGGAGAGCCTCGCCACCCGCTGCTGCGTCAGCGCGGACACGTCGGTCGGGAGCTGGACGAGATCGAGCCCGCCCTCGTCGGTCACCCAGCGATCCCACGCAGGGAGCAGGAGGCCCGCCTCGAACACGGCGCTCACGTACTCCGCGATGACGAGCGGGTTTCCGCCGGTGCGTGCGGCGACGTGCCGGATGAAGGCGCGATCGATCGGCGCGCCGCCGAGGAGCGATGAGACGAGCTGGGCGATCGCCTCCTCGTCGAGCCCGCCGAGCGTCAGCTGGGGACTCAGCGCGGGCGCCAGGTCTCGCTCGAGCACCTCGAGCATGCTCGGCGCGCCGGTCTCGGCGTCGGTCTCGGCGCGCCCGGCGGCGAGGACGAGGCATCGCGCCTCGGACAGGCCGAGCGCGAAGCGGCGCAGGACGTCCCCGCTGCCTTCGTCGAGCAGGTGGACGTCATCGAGGCAGAGGAGCATCGGCGCGGGGCCGCCGCACAGCTCGAGCAAAAAGTCGGCGAACAAGGTGCGGAGCTGATCCTGGTCCAGGTCAGCCAGGCTCGTCGTCGGCGGGTGGCGCGCGGCGATCCGCTCGGAGATCGCCGCCAGAAACGGCGCGTAGCGGTCGCACGTCGCGAGGACGTGCCCCCGGAGCTCGTCGCCGATCGAGGCTGGCGCGGTGTTGTCCGGACCGAGCTGTGCCAGGTACTGATCGAGCGCGGCGCGCAGCGGCGCGTACGGTGTGTCGCCCCGGGCGCAGTCGCCGCGCAGGGCGATCGCGCCGAGGCCGCACGCTGTCTGCGCGGCGTCGAGCAGCCGCGACTTGCCCATCCCGGCCTCGCCACGGACGAGCAGGACGGAGCCCTCTCGTCGCACCGCGCGCTTCCACTGCTCGGAGATCTGCGCCAGCTCGGCGGCGCGGCCGAGCAGCGGGGTGGGCCGCGGGGCGGCCATGGACTGGCCTGCGCCCTTGTCGAGCGCGATCGGCTCGCCGGCGGCGAGGCGCTCGTTCAGCGCGCCGAGGCGGGCGAGATCCGCGGCGAGCCCGGCCGCGCTCTGGTAGCGGTCGGCCGGCTCCTTGGCCAGGAGCTTGTCGAGGATCGCCTCGAGCACCGGCGAGATCTTCGGGTTGAGGGTGCGGGCCTTGGGCGGCGGCTCGGTCGCGTGCTGGCGGAGGAGCTCGGCGGCGTCGTTCTCCGCGAACGGCACCGCGCCGGTCGCGGCCTCGAACAGGACGACGCCGAGCGCGTAGAGATCGCTCCGCGCGTCGATCGGGCGCTTCGCGCCGCCCGCCTGCTCGGGGGCGGAGTAACGGAGCGTGCCGACGAACGAGCCGTCCGCGCGGACGCCGCGCTCGCCCGCCTTGGCGACGAAGCCGAAATCGATCAGCTTGGCGCGGTCGCCGGGCTCGACGAAGATGTTGGCGGGCTTGACGTCGCGGTGGATGAGGCCGCGGGCGTGGACGGCGGCGAGCGCGCCGGCGATGTTCGCGCCGATCGAGGCGACGAGCGGCTCGGCGATGGCGCCGCTGTCGAGGAGC
>DATMCI010000262.1:0-2642 GCA_035558535.1 Kofleriaceae bacterium | reverse complement strand
CGCAGGTCATGTTGAAGCCGTCGGCGTCGAGCCACCGGCCGTTCTGCTCGTAGTTGGCGACGAGCCGCCGCTCGCACTCCTGCTCCGCGCCCGCGAACGCCTGGCCGGTGGCGTAGTACAGCGTGCTCTTGGCGACGAGGCCCCGATCACCGAGCTCCTCCGCGACCTCGACGCCGCGGCGGCCGTACTCCTCGACGAGCTGCCGCTGCTGGGACAGGCCGGTCACGAACGCGTAGCCCATGCACGCGCGGGCGAGCTGCGGCGAGCGCCCGATCTCCTGCGCCACGGAGAGCCCCTGCTGGCCGCGGCTCTGGGCCAGCTCGGCGTCGCCGGCCATCGCCTCCATGATGGTCATGCAGTCGTACGCGTCGGCGATCGTCCTCAGCCGATCGAGATCCTCGCCCATCGGCCGGTGGCCGCCGGCACGGGCCGGCGCGTGCGTGCCGGGCGCGATGATCGGGTGCGACCACCCGAGCTCCTGAAACGCGGCCTCGAGCTCGGTGCGCGCCTTGCCCGCGCCGTAGTGGCTGACGAACACGCGCGCGAGGCGCTCGCGCAGCTGCGCGCGCTTGATCGGCGTGGCGGCGGCCTCGATCGCGGCGTGGAAGTAGCGCACCGCCTCGTCGATCTCGTTGCGGCGGAGGCACACCTCGCCGAGCGCCTCGTGAAGCTCCACGAGCGCAACGGAGCTGGCGAGCCCGGCCTCGGGCGCGATCTGCTCGGCCTGCTTGAGGAAGTCCAGCGCCTCCGGTGAGGCGTCGAGCAGGGCGCGCTTGCCGGCGGCCAGGTTCACCTCGAAGACGCGGCGCGGGTCCTTGGTCCGGATGCCCTGCCAGTAGTGGCGGGCGAGGACGTACGCGCCGCGGCTGTCGAGGGCGGTCCCGGCGGCGTCCAGGCTCTCGGCCGCGGCCTGGTGGAGCGCGGCGAGCTCGGCGGGCTGAAGGCCTGCGAGCATGGCGGTGACCACGCCGCCGTGGACGAACTGGAGCTCCCGGCCCGCGCGCCGCTCCACGATCTGCGCCTGGACGGCGGTGCCGAGCGCGACCTGGATCTGCTCGAGCGGCTCGCCCCGGGCGCGCGCCACCTCCGCCGCGTCGAACTTGAGGCCGAGCACGGCGGCCATCCGCAGGACGTCGCGCGTCGCGTCGGAGAGCTTGGCCACCCGCTGGAGCGCGAGCTCGGAGACATCGATCGGGAGCTCGACGACGTCGAGGCCGGCCTCGTCCGCCACCCACTGTCCCCACGCGGGCAGCAGGAGGCCCGCCTCGAAGGCGGCGTTCACGTACTCGGTGATGACGAGCGGGTTACCTCCGGTGCGCGTGACCACGTGCCGCGTGAACGCGCGATCGATCGGCCCGCCGCCGAGCAGCGACGACGCGAGCTGCCCGGTCGCCTCCTCGTTCAGGCCCTCGAGCACCAGCTCGGCGGAGAGGGCCGGCGCGACGTCCTGCTTGAGCAGCGCGAGCACCTGGCCGCTTTCGGTGCGCCCGGCGGCGAGCACGAGGCCTCGCGCCTCGGTCAGGCCGAGCGCGAGGCGGCGCAGGACATCCTGGCTGGCCTCGTCGAGCAGGTGGACGTCATCGAGGCAGATGAGCACCGGCGCGGGGCCGCCGCACAGCTCGATCAGGAAGTCGGCGACAGCGGTGCGGAGCTGATCCTGGTCCTGGCCCTCGAACGGCGTGATGCGGGGGTAGCGCGCGGCGAGCCGCTCGGAGATCGCCGCGAGGAACGGCGCGTAGCGGTCGCAGGTCGCGAGGAAGTGTGCCCAGAGCGGGTCGTTCGTGGGTGCGCCCGCGAGCTTGGCCAGGCAATGATCGAGCGCGGCGCGCAGCGGCGCGAACGGAGCGTCACGCTGGGCGGCCTCGCTGCGCAGGACGAGGGCGCCGAGGCCGCACGCGGCCTCAGCCGCGTCGAGCAGCCGCGACTTGCCCATTCCGGCATCGCCGAGGATGAGCACGACCGAGCCGTTCCCCCGGACGGCGTCCTTCCACTGGTTGGCGATCTCCGTCAGCTCGTCGGCGCGGCCGAGCAGCGCGGGCGGCGCCGCGGAGGGCGCCGCTGCGCCGCTCTTCTCGTCGAGCGCGATCGCCTCGCCAGCGACGAGCCGCGCGTTCAGGGCCTCGATGTGGGCGAGATCCGCTGCCAGCCCGGCGGCGCTCTGGTAGCGCTCGTCTGGGTCCTTGGCCAGGAGCTTGTCGAGGATCGCCTCGAGCGCCGGCGAGATCTTGGGGTTCAGGGAGCGGGCCTTCGGCGGCGGCTCCGCGGCGTGCTGGCGGATGAGCTCCGCGGCGTCGATGGCCGCGAACGGTACGCGTCCGGTCGCGGCCTCGAACAGGACGACGCCGAGCGCGTAGAGGTCGCTCCGCGCGTCGACCGGGCGATTGGAGGGGCCCGCCTGCTCGGGGGCGGAGTAGCGGAGCGTGCCCACGAACGAGCCGTCCGCGCGGACGCCGTTCTCGCCCGCCTTGAGGACGAACCCGAAGTCGATCAGCTTGGCGTGATCGCCGGGCTCGACGAAGATGTTGGCGGGCTTGACGTCGCGGTGGATGAGGCCGCGGGCGTGGACGGCGGCGAGCGCGCCGGCGATGTTCGCGCCGATCGAGGCGACGAGCGGCTCGGCGATGGCGCCGCTGTCGAGGAGC
>DATMCI010000261.1:0-36535 GCA_035558535.1 Kofleriaceae bacterium | reverse complement strand
CGGGCTCGCGATCATCGCCGCCTGGTGCTGCTGGTCGCTCATCCAGGCCGGCCATAGCCCGCGGGCGTACGACCCATATCGCTTCCGGCGCCTGCAGCAGCCGATCGACTGGGTGTACCCGGCGGACGAGATCGCGACCTGGGTCATCACGATCGCGATCGAGGCGCTCGTGATGGCGCTGATCCTGCGGTGCACGAGGGCCAGCACCGCGGCGATGTGCTTCCTGCTCGCCCTCCTGACCGGCCCGCTGGTCCTGTTCTTCGGGATGTTCGCGATGCACGCGCCGAGCCCGTACATCACGCATCTGGGCATGCTGTTCTTCTCCACCGCCTGGCTGCTCGTGATGACGCCGATCTCGGGCATCGTGTCGCTCGTGATGCGGGACCGAGCGGCGGAGAAGCAGCTGGCCGAGCCGCCGCTGCCCGAGCTGCCCCCGGCGCGCGTCGTCCGGCGCTGATCCGCCGCGCCGGACGCTGACCGCGCGCGCGTTCCGCGGCACGATGCGCGCGTGATCCGCTCCGGCCACACCCTCGCCACGCTCCTCGCCGCCTCCGCGTGCGGCGGCCCCCCGGCGCCCGCCGCGCAGGGCACGGCGCCCGCCGCGCCTCCCACGGACCCGCACGCCGACCACCACGCCGGCCACCACGCCGGCCACCACGCCGGACACCACGCCGGCCACCAGGGCCACCACACCGACCCGCACGCCGGCCCCGCCAGCGAGATGCCGCATCGCTTCGAAGACGCCGACGAGTGGGTCAAGAACTTAGAGAACCCGGAGCGCGACGCGTGGCAGCAGCCCGATCGCGTGATCTCCGCCCTCGCGCTCGCGCCGAGCCAGGTGATCGCCGACGTCGGCGCGGGCACCGGCTACTTCGCGGTGCGGCTCGCGCGCGCGGTGCCCACGGGCCAGGTGATCGCGACGGACGTCGAGCCCGACATGATCCGCTTCATGACCGAGCGCGCGCGCCGCGAGAGCCTGACGAACCTGCGCGCCGTCCAGACGCCGCCGGACTCGCCCGAGCTCGCCAAGGCGAGCGTCGACCGCGTGCTGATCGTGAACGTCTGGCACCACCTGGGCGATCGCGCCGCGTACGCGCGCAAGCTCGCCGAGGCGCTCCGGCCGGGCGGGCTGATCGCGGTCGTCGACTTCAAGCTCGACGCGAAGCACGGCCCGCCGCCGAAGCACCGGCTCACCCACGCCCAGATCGCCGCCGATTTCACCGCGGCGGGCCTCCAGACCTCGCTCTCCGAGGTCGACCTGCCCGAGCAGTACATCGTGATCGCCCGCAAGTAGCGCGGCGCCCGCTCACGCACCCGCGACCTCGCCCGCGACCTCGCCCGCGACGCGCACGATGCACGCGCGGATGAACGCGCACGCCTCGTCATCCTCGGCGGCGGCCGGCCACAAGAGCTCGAGCGGCGAGCCCGGCAGCGTGAACGGCAGCGCCGCGACGCGCAGGTGCGGGCGCACGCGCAGGATCTGGCGCGCGACGATCGACGGCACCGTCGCGAGCAGCGCGCTGCCGTCGACGATCGCGCCGACGTTCGCGAACGTGGAGACCGCGCATCGCACGCGCCGCGCCCGCCGGAGCACGTCCTCGACGATGCCGCGCAGATCGCCGTTGTACGACACGACGACGTGCTCGTGCGCGAAGTAGCGCGCCTCGCTGATGCGGCGCCCCGCGCGCACGCGCCGCGGATCGAACAGGCACACGAAGCCGCCGCGGTGGATCGCGCGGCGCGAGATCCCGGCCGGCAGCTCGTCGGCGACGGTGATCGCGGCGTCGAGCCCGCCGCTCGCGAGCGCGTCGCCCACCGTGCGGAACTGCACGGGGAGCGCCACGACGCGCATCCGCGGCGCCTCGGCCCCGAGCACGCCGAGCAGCGCAGGCAGGAGCCAGACCTCGGTCGCGTCCGACATGCCGATCCGCAGCGTGCGCTCGCTGGTCTTCGGATCGAAGTCGGTGGGCGACAGCGCCGCGTCGACGAGCGCCTGCAGGTGCGGCCGGATCGCCGCGTGGAGGCGCGCGCCGCGGCTGCCGAGCCGCAGCCCCCGCCCCTGGCGCACGAACAAGGGCGCCCCGACGGCGACGGTCAGGCGGCGCAGCGCGGCGCTCACCGCGGGCTGCGTCAGGTACAGGCGCGTGGCGGCCTGCGTGACGCTGCCGGTCTCCGCGACGACGGCGAACACGCGGAGCAGGTTCAGATCGAGGTCTCTCCCATAACTTCTCGTCATGTGTCGCATCCATTCTATTCACTAGTGTGATGCGATGGGGAGCCCTAGGATGGCTCCCATGACGAACACGACCCAGACCTCCTCGACCTCCCAGGCCCAGGCCCAGGCCCAGGCCCAGGCCCACGCCCAGCCCGCCCGGCTCGGCTCCCACGCCGTGTTCCCGCTCGCGCTCGGGTGCATGGGCATGTCCGGCATGTACGGCGCCTCCGACGACGACGAGAGCGTCGCGACGATCCACGAGGCGATCGAGCGCGGCGTGAACCTCCTCGACACCGGCGACTTCTACGGCACCGGCGCGAACGAGCTCCTGATCAACCGCGCGATCAAGGGCCGCCGCGACAAGGTCCTGCTCTCGGTGAAGTTCGGCGTGCTGCGCGGCCCCGACGGCAGCTTCCTCGGCCAGGACGGCCGGCCGAACGCCGTCAAGAACTCGCTCGCGCACACACTGACGCGGCTCGGCACCGATCACGTCGACATCTACCGCCCGGCGCGCCTCGATCCGGCGGTGCCGATCGAGGACACGATCGGCGCGATCGCCGACCTCGTGAAGGCGGGCTACGTGCGGTCGATCGGGCTCTCCGAGGTGGGGCCCGAGACGATCCGCCGCGCGAACGCGGTGCACCCGATCGCGGATCTCCAGATCGAGTACTCGCTCCTCTCCCGCGGGCCGGAGGCGAAGATCTTCCCGCTGCTCGCCGAGCTCGGGATCGGCGTGACGGCGTACGGCGTCCTGTCGCGCGGCCTGCTCACGCGCTCGAAGCCAGCGACGCCCGGAGACTTCCGCGCCCACCTGCCCCGCTTCACCGCTGACAACGAGCGCGACAACGAGCGGCTCGTCGCGGCGCTCGAGACGCTCGCGGCGGAGCGCAGCGTGAAACCTGCGCAGCTCGCGATCGCGTGGGTGCTCGCGAAGAGCCGCGCGGGCGGACCGCAGATCGTGCCGACCGTGGGCTCGCGCACGCGGCGCCAGCTCGACGAGGCGCTCGGCGCGCTCGCGATCTCGCTGACGCCTGCCGAGCTTGCCCGCATCGAGGAGGCGGTGCCGGCGAGCGCGGTCGCGGGCGAGCGCTACCAGGCATTCCTGATGCAGCACCTCGACAGCGAGCGCTGACGCACGGACCTGAGCGCCGCGGCACGCGCGCAGATCGCGCCCCGGGCGGCGCGTGCCGCGCGGATGGCGCGCGGATTGCCAGAGAGGCTCCGCGGAGGTCACGCCTCATGACGAAGCTTCTGACGTTTCCTCGCGGAGTTTTCATCGGCGCAGCGCTGATGTACTTCCTCGATCCGCGGCGCGGACGCGCACGGCGTGCGCGGATCGCGGATCTCGCCGCGCACACCCTCCGCAGCGAGCACCGGCTGATCCACAAAGCGGCGCGCGATGCGGCTCACCGAGCGCGCGGGTTGGTCCAGCGCGTCACGCACGCCGCCCGCCCGGGGCGCGCCGACGATGCGGTGGTCGAGGCGCGCGTGCGCGCCCGGCTGGGGCGCGTGGTCTCGCACCCCAGCGCGATCGAGATCAGCGTCCGGCGCGGCACGCTGACCTTGCGTGGCTCGGTGCTCGTGGAGGAAGGCGACCGCGCGGTGCGCGCGCTCCGCCGCGTGCAAGGCGTCTACGCCGTCGTCGACAAGATCGCGCGCCACGCGACGGCGGACGTGCCCGCGCTCCACGGCAAGGGCCGGCCCCCGAGCGAGCAATGGGTGCCCGCGGCGCGCGTCGCCGCGGCGACCACCGGCGGGACGCTCGCGCTCTATGGGCTCGCCGCCCGCGGCATCAAGGCCAAGCTGCTCGGCGCCGCCGGGGCGGCGCTCGCGGCGCGCGGCCTGGCGAACCAGCCGGTACGGCGCTTGCTCGATCATGCGCTCGGCCGCGCGCCGGTCGAGGTCCGCAAGTCCATCCTCCTCCACGCGTCACCCGAGCAAGTGTTCGCGCTGTGGAGCCAGCTCGACAGCTTCCCCCGCTTCTTGCAGCACGTCCGCTCGATCGTCACGAACCCCCGCGAGCCGGCGCGCTCGCGATGGGAGGTCGATGGCCCCGCCGGCTTCCCCGTCCACTTCGAGACGGTGACGACGCGTGTCGTGCCGAACCGCGAGATCTCGTGGATGACGCTGCCGGAGCAGCCGATCGAGCACACCGGCTCGGTCCGCTTCGAGCCAGTGAGCGGCGGGACGCGCGTCCACATCTACCTGAGCTACCGCCCGCCCGGCGGCGCGATCGGCCACGCCGTCGCGCACGTCCTGGGCTGGGACCCGAAGGCTCGGATCGACGACGACATGATCCGCATGAAGGCGCTGCTCGAGGAGGGCCAGACCCGGGCCCACGGCGAGCGCGTGACCACCCACGACCTGGTGCACTGAGGACCCTACCCACTATGAGCAATCTCCCTATCATCGCCTTCTCCAAGGACTGGCACGAGGACCCCACCTCGAACCACCACGTGCTCCGCGAGCTCGCCAAGACGCGCCGGGTGCTGTGGCTCAACTCGATCGCCACGCGGCGGCCGTCGATGACGTCGGCGCGCGACCGCGCGAAGATCATCCGCAAGCTCTCCGAGGTCGCGCGCGGCGCGGTCAACGTCGAGAACGATCTGTGGGTCGCGACGCCGATCGTGCTGCCGCTGCCGGGCAACGCGATCGCGACGGCGATCAACCAGCGGATCGTGCGGTGGACCATCGCCGCGCTCCGGGCGCAGCTCGGGCTCGATCGGTTCCACCTGTGGACGTTCCTGCCGAACACCGGCGACTACGTCGGCACGCTCGGCGAGGACCTCGCCGTCTACTACTGCGTCGACGAGTGGGCCACGTTCACGAACCTCGACGCCGAGGCCACGCGGCGCGCCGAGCGGCGCCTGCTCGAGAAGGTCGACATCACGTTCGCCACGAGCCGCGCGCTCGCCGCCGCCAAGCGCGCCGCGTGCCCGCACACGTACCACGCGCCGCACGGCGTCGATCACGCGCTGTTCGCGCAGGCGCTCGACGAGGCGACGCCCATCCCCGAGGATCTGGCGGCGCTGCCCGGGCCGCGCCTCGGCTTCTACGGCACGCTGCGCGACTTCATCGACTTCGAGCTGATCGCCGAGGTCGCGCGCAGGCGGCCCGACTGGTCGATCGCGCTGATCGGCCAACAGCTGTGCGACCTCTCGGCGCTCGGCGACCTGCCGAACGTCCACCTGCTCGGCCAGAAGCCGCACCACCAGCTCCCGGCGTACTGCAAGGGCTTCGACGTCGGGCTGATCCCGTACCGGATCGACGATCGCGTCCGGTTCGTGAACCCGCTCAAGCTGCGCGAGTACCTGTCCGCGGGCGTGCCGGTGGTGGCGACGCCGATGGAGGAGGTGCAGCCGCTCGCGCACCTGTGCCACGTCGCGGGCACGGCCGAGGCGACGGTCGCCGCGATCGAGGCCGCCCTCGCCGAGGGCGATCCGGCGGAGCGCCGCGCGCGGTCGGAGACGATGGTGAAGGAGACGTGGGTCGGCCGGGTCCGCCAGATCGCGCGCGCGATCGACGAGCTCGATCTCGATCGGCACGCGGCCAACGCGCTCGAGCAGGACTGGCGGCGCGGCCTCGTCGCGGTCGGCGCGGAGGCCTAGGCAGCGCGGCCAGCCGTCACGCCTTGCCGGCCGCGTCGATCAGGCCGCAGACGGTCTCGATCAGCCGGCCCTCGTCGAGCTCGGCCTTGACGAAGTACGCGTTCGCGCCGAGGCGCATCCCCTGGGCGCGATCCTCGTCGCTGCCGCGCGTGGTCAGCATGATCACCGGCAGGCGCGGCCAGCGCTCGCGCACGCGGCGCAAGAGCTCCAGCCCGTCCATCCGCGGCATGTCGACGTCGGTGAGCACGAGATCGGGCAGCTCCGCCTCGAGCGCCTGCCACGCCTCCTCGCCGTCGCACGCCGTCCGCGGCTCGATCTCCGGGCCGCGCAGGATCGACGTCACGATCTCGAGCACGATCGGCGAGTCGTCCACGACGAGCACGCGCCGCACGCGCGGCACCGCAGGCGGCGCGGCGCGCCGGACCCGCTCGCCCCGCGCGCTCCGGCCGCCGAGGAGCGCGGGCATCGACGGCCACAGCGCGACGCGCCCGTCGTCGATGACCGAGCTCGCCACCACGAGCTCGCGCAGCTCGCTGATCGCGTTGGCGGGCCGGCGGAGCAGCTCGTGCTCGCCGGCGATCCGATCGACGGCGAACACGCGGCGCCGGCCGCCGCCCTCGAGCACGAGCGCGGGCGTGTCCTCGCCCGTGCCGGTGCCGGCGCCGAGCGCGAGCACGTCGTCGAGCCGGCACAGCGGCAGCCACGCGTCGCCGAACCGGATCGCGGTCCCGCCTGCGATCCGCCGCTGTGCGTGATCGCCGATCCGGATCTGCTTGTTCACCACGCGCGCCGGCAGGGCGAACACGCCGCCCGCGCAATCGACGAGGACGGCGCGCTCGCGCCCGATCGCCGCGGGCACCGTCAGCACGCACCGCGTCCCCTGGCCGGACCGCGGCGCCACCGCGACCGAGCCGCCGAGGAGCTCGAGCCGGGCGCGCACCGCGTCGAGCCCGGGCAGCGCCGCGGGCGCGAGGCCGCGGCCGTCGTCATCGAGCGAGATCTCGACGGCGCCGCCCTCGAGCCGCGCCGCGAGCACGAGCGTGGCCGCCGCGGGCTTGTCGCCGCGCGTCCCCCGCTCCTCGAGCCCTTGCGTGACGAGGCCGCGGACGAGCACGAGCAGCGGCTCCTCGATCGCCTCGACCATCGAGCGCTCGAGCTCGGCGGCACCGTCGAGCCGGACCTCCAAGAGCTTGCCCTGCGCGCCGGCGAGCTCCGTCGCGTGCCGGGCGATCCGGTGCAGGAGATCCTCGAGCGACGCCAGCCGGAGCGACCACGCCGCGCCGAGCACGTCGTCGAGCTGGCGGCGCGCGGCGTCGGCGTCCTCGGTGAGCTCGAGCAGCGCGTTCGTCGGCGCGTCGCGCACCGCGCGCACGAGGCCGGCGGCCAGCCGGTGGTACGCCGTCGTCAGCTCGAGCAGCCGATCGGACAGCTCGTCGATCTCGTCGGTCTGCAGCCGGACCCAACCCTGCACGGCCGGCTCATCGGGCGGGGGCGCGGCCACGTCGAGCTCGTCGTCGCTGCCGCGCCCCAGCTCGCGCGTGACGTCCGCCAGGGCGGCCGAGAACCCGTCCCACGCGGCCTCGGCGGCGCAGCTCTCCGCCGCGTGCAGCGCCGCCGCGATCTCCCGCATGCCGACCAGCGCCGCGTCGCCCTTCATGAGGTGCAAGGTCGGACCGATCGCGAGCTCCACCTCCGGATCGGCGGCGCCGCGGCGCAGCTCGTCCGCCGTCCGCGAGAGCCGCGCGATCTGCTCGAGCGCGGTCGCGCGGAACAGCGAGCGCATCCGGCGGCTCCGATCGCTCATGGCGCCGCCCGCCGTCGTCCGGTCGTCCCGCGAGGGTCGCCGCGCAGAGCGCTCGGAGGTACGGAGATGATCCCTTCGCTCAATGGCCCCACCGCGACGCACGCATCTCGACGGTAGCAAGAATGCGTCGACGATCGAAGATGGCGGTTGGCTTCCCGTGCGCGAGGTCCTCGCGCGCAGCGCATCCCGATGCGCAGGAGCCGCTTCCCACGCTCGACCTCTCGAGAGGAGAGACCTGCCTCATCCCTCAAAATGAGGCTTACCGTCTTACACGCAAACCTGTCAAGCCGCGTGTAAGGCCGGGGCTCACGCTCCGAGCGCGGCGGTGAAGTCCTCGATCAGATCGGCGGTGGCCTCGAGGCCCACCGAGATCCGGATCAGCGTGTCCGCGATGCCCTGCCGCTGCCGCGCCTCCGGCGAGAGCCCCGCGTGGGACATGATCGCCGGCCGCGTGATGAGCGTCTCCGGCCCGCCGAGGCTGGGCGCGTGGATCGGGAGGGTGACGCGCGAGATGAGCTGCTCGGCGGCGGCGACGTCGCCGTCGAGCTCGAAGCTGATGATGCCGCCGCCGCCAGCGAGCCAGCGGCTCGCGCGCGCGTGGCTCTCGTGGCTCGGCAGGCCCGGATAGTTGACGCGGCGGACGCGCGGGTGGCCTGCGAGGAACCCGGCGAGCTCGAGCGCGCTCTCGTTCTGGTAGCGGACGCGCACCGCGAGCGTCTTGAGGCCGCGGTGGAGCAAGAAGCACGCGTGCGGATCGAGCGCGCCGCCCAGGTGATCGACCTTGTGCTTGACGGCGGCGACGAGGTCGGCGCGGCCGGCGACGACGCCCGCGACGATGTCGTTGTGGCCGTTCAGGTACTTGGTCGCGCTGTGGACGATCAGATCGAAGCCGTGCGCGGCGGGCCGGTAGTTGACCGGCGTCGCCATCGTGTTGTCGATGATCGAGACCATGCCGCGCTCGCGCGTGAAGCGGGCCACCTCGTCGAGCGCGACCACCTGCGTGAGCGGGTTCGTGATCGTCTCGACGTAGAACGCGCGCGTGTGCGGCGTCACGTGGGCGGCCCACGTCTCGGGCCGGTTCGCGTCGACGAACGTCGTCGTGATGCCGAGGCGCGGCAGGTCCCGCGCGAGGAGATCGTAGGTGCCGCCGTACAGGCCGTCGTGCGCGAGCAGGTGATCGCCGGCCCCGAGCAGCGACAAGAGCGTCGACGAGATCGCGGCCATGCCGCTCGCCGTCACGAGCGCCGCCTCGGTGCCCTCGAGCGCCGCGAGCTTGTCGTGCAGCGCGGCGTGGTTCGGCGTGTTGTTGAGCCGGATGTACTTGAGGTCGTGGTAGTTGCCGGCACCATCGTACTCGTACGTCGACGACTGGTAGATCGGCATGACCACGGCGTGCTGCGGGCGCGGCCGCGGCTCGCCGGCGTGGACCAGCTGGGTTTCGAAGCGCATGGGCCGACGATGCCCGCGCGCCGGCCCGCGGGTAAAGCGGCGCGCGGCTGATCGGCAGGCGCGCGCATGAACTGTTCGGGCGACCGCGCAAGTAGCTAGAGCTCGCGGGCGCGCCGCTCGCGGAGGCTGTCGACGCGCAGCGCCGGCACCTTGCGCTTCACCGCCGCGGCGAGGGCCGCCGAGAAGCGGTTGTAGCGCAGGTCGAGCCGGGTCAGCCGCTGGAACAGCTCCGGGTGCTCGTCGATGACCGCGAGGTCCCGATCGTCGAGCGCGCACCGCGGCAGGGCGAGCACGCGTAAGGACGCCGGCATCGCCGCGGCGAGGTACGCGACGAGCGTGGTCGCCACGGCGCCGACCGCCCGCGAGAAGCCATCGAGCGTGAGCCGGCAGAGCGCCGGGAACACCTCGAACACCGCCGGCGCGCTCATCCGATCCCGCGCGCGCGCGCGCAGGATCAGCGCCTCGAGGCCGGGGAGCTGGGCGTCCGCGAGCCGGTGCAGATCGTCGAGCGTGACGTCCCCGAGCTCGAGGAGGCGCAGCCGCTCCGACGCGAGAGCGAGATCGCCGTGGCCGCCGACGATCCGCAGCGCCTCGAGCGCGGGCGCCGCCTCGACGACGGCGGGCACGTGCCCGAGCCGCAGCACGGGCCGCTGGTGCACCTGGACGTCGCCGAGCACGAGCTCGGAGAGCCGCGACGGGATGCCGTGCTCGAGCATCGCGTCGAGCAGCGGCTCGTAGCTCGGGCCGATCGTATGCGGGTAGATGCGATCGGCCGGCCCGAGGCCCGCGTCCGGCGTGCCGGCGACGAGCCGCAGGATCTGCCGCGACAGCGGCAGCTCGCGCAGCCGGGCGTAGACCTCGTGGATCGGCAGCTGCTCGGCGCCGCGCAGCCGCACGTCCTCGGCGAAGCCCAGCCGCCAGCTGACCTCGAGCACCGGCACCGGCGGCGCCTTGCGCGAGGGCTTGCGGACCAGCCGGGCGAGGGAGCCGAACCACGCGTCGTGCTGCTCGTCGAGGATCGCGGCCGCGCGATGCTCGAGGCGCCGGCGGTGGCGCGGATCGGCGGCGGCCGGCAGCGCCGCCAGCTCGGCCTGCACGGCGATGAGCTCGCCCAGCGGATCGCCGCGGAGCTGCAGCTCGTCGGCGTGGACCAGGCGCGCGGGAAGGTCCGTCACCGGGTCGGTCCCCTCGACGTAGCCCTCGGCGAGCCGGGCGTCGATCGCGCGGAGGTAGGCTGCGCGCGCCTCATCGGCCGAGGCGGCGCGAAGGATCATCGGCGGAGCGCCGGGCCGATCGATCCGCACGAGCAGGCCCTCGAGCTGGACGTCCTCCTCGGCGTGGCCGCGCACCAGCCGCACGGCGAGCTCAGCGCGCGGGCGCGCGCGCGGGCGCGCGCAGCACCGGGACGCCGTCGATGTGGCGCTCGCCGGGGCTCGCCGGCCGCGCCGCCGGCGGCCCCTGTGAATCCGGCGCCTCGTCGGTGAGCGCCCAGTCGGTGAAGATCAGGGCCGCGAGGATGAACAGGATGAACAGGCCGCGCCAGACAAAGCCGACCGTCGCGCGAGCGCCGATCGGGCGGCGGTTGCGCGCGATGATGTTCTCGAGCCGGCCCACGCGCCCACTCTAGCAAACCGCCGCGGAGGTCGCCCGCGTGGGCGCGCGTTGGACGGGCCGCAGGCGCTGCTCTCGGCGTGGGGCATCCTCGCCGCCCACGCCGCCGGGTTTTCGAAGCTCGCGTGGCTCACGCTGCGCCGGCGCCGCAGCCAGGACGGCTCGCCGCTAACGCCGCGGCTCAGTACGGCAGGCTGAAGTTCTCGCCGTGCCAGCCGTCGGGCCCGCTCTCGAGGACGACGTTGTTGCGCACGCCGATCGCGTGGCCTTCGTCGAGCGGGACGTACCCGCCCGGCGCGGACGGCTCGAACTGGCCGTTCACGACGATGTTGTACTGCGAGCCGAACAGCCCCGCCGCGCGCGCCGACCGGTGGGGCGCCTTGGGCGGCGCGATCTCTTCGCCGATGGTGCAGCCGCCGAACGCGACCGCGAGAGAGAGCAAGGACATTCGCATCATCATCATGGCTGCCGCGTTGTGCATCGGATGTACCGCCTCGCGCCGGTGCTAACTCCGCGGCGCGCCGTTCCGCGCGCCGCTCACGCGCGCGGGAGCTGGAGCCTCCGCTCGTCCCCCTGTTGCGGCGCGAGCCACAACGCTCGTCGCGGCGGATGTGACTACTCGAGCTGCCGCTCGTCTGTCGCTACCCTGTCGCTAACCTGTCGCTACTCCGGCGCCCGGTGCAAGAGCATCGCGTCGCCGTAGCTGAAGAACCGGTAGCGCTGCGCCACGGCGTGGCGGTACGCGCGAAGGACGCGCTCCGTGCCCGCGAACGCGCACACCAGCATGAGCAGCGTGGACTCCGGCAGGTGGAAGTTCGTCACCAGGTGCTCGACCACGCGGAACGAGTGTCCGGATCCCGGATAGATGAACAGCTCGGTCGCCCCCGCGCCCACCCGCAGCGTCCTCGGCGCCGTGGCGGCCGACTCGAGCGCGCGCAGCGCCGTGGTCCCGAGCGCGGCGATCGGCCGCCCGCTCGCGACCAGCGCCGCCGTCGCCTCGGAGATCTCGTACCGCTCGCGGTGCATGCGGTGCTCGCGTACGTCCTGGGCCCGTATCGGCGCGAACGTGCCCCAGCCCACGTGCAGCGTGACGCTCGCGAGCGTCACCCCGCGCGCCGCGAGCGCTGCGGCTGTGTCCGGCGTCATGTGTAGCCCCGCCGTCGGCGCGGCGACCGCGCCGGGGACGCGCGCGAACATCGTCTGGTACCGCTCGCGATCGACGGGGGCGTCCGGGCGCTCGATGTAGCTCGGCAGCGGGATGTGCCCGTACTCTTCGAGGAACCGAAGGCCATCGCCCGGCGCGCCGATCGCGATCGTCCCGTCGGTGACGGCGCGCTCGGAGAGCACGGGCAGCTCCTGCTCGGCGCCGTCGACGCGGAGCAGCTGACCCGGGCGGAGCGCCCGCCGCGCCCGCGCGAGGCAGCGCCACGGCGTCATCCCCGCCGGCACGGCCCCCACGTGCAGGTCCGACGACTCCGGCTCCGCCGCCCGTGGCCGCAGCGGCTCCAGGAAGAGGAGCTCGACCGCGCCGCCCGAAGCCTTGTGCGTCAAGACGCGCGCCGGGATGACCCGCGTGTCGTTGGCGATCAGGACGGCGTCCGCCGGCAAGAGCTCGACGAGCGCGCGGAACTCGTGGTCCGAGACGCTGCCGTCCGCGTGCAGGTGCAGGAGGCGCGAAGCGTCGCGCCGCTCTGCGGGGTGCTGCGCGATCAGCTCCGGCGGCAGCTCGAACGTGTAATCGGAGGGCGCGAACATGGGGTCACGCCACCGGGAGGTCGTCGTCGTCGATGTTCACGAGCACGCGCACGGGGGCGACGCTAGCACCGACGGATGACCGATGACGAGCTGGTAGCCCACGCGCGCGCGCGCGAGGCGCGAGGCGCGCCGCGGCCGCCGCCGACACCGCCACCGCCGCGCCGCTCATGCCCGCCCTCGATCTCGATCCGATCGACACCGAGATCTTCTTCTCCTCGCTCCCCGCCCCGTCGCTCCTCGACTACGCCCGCCTCTTCAAGCGACTGACCTCCGGCGATCCGGGCGCCATGCAATCGCTCGCCGCGGACGGTGTCTCGCTGGAGATGATCGCCGTCATCAACCAGACCTGGAGCGCGCACTTCGCGTCGCGGACCGACCTCGCGATCCGATTCTCGAGGCTGATCTCGGCAACCTGGGCACAGGCACGCTAGGCTGCCTGCCGATGCGCACGCCCTCGCCCGCGTCCGCGCCCGGGTTCTCGCGCCTCGGCTCGCTCCTCGGCTCGCTCCTCGCCGCCGTGGCCGCGCTGGCCGCGGCCGCCCCCGGAGCCGCGCACGCCGCGCCCGCGTCCGTCGCGCAGCTCCGCGAGGACGTCGACGGCGACGGCACCGCCGACCCGATCGAGCTGACCGCCGACGGCGTCGTCCACATCGGCGGCGCCAGGCGCGCGGACGTGAAGATCGCGCCCGCCGTCGACCAGGGGCGCCTGCTCGTCGGGCGCACCGGCGCCGCGATCCAGCTCGTCGCCGACATCACGCGCGGCGCCGCGCGCGAGGCCGTCATCCTCGAGGCGCGCGGCACCTGGCGCGAGCTCACGCGCTTTCCACTCGGCGGCGTCGGGCTCGATCGCGACGAGTACAGCGTCGAGGTCGACGCGACGCCGACCGGCATCTACCGCTACCAGTCCCGCTGGGAGGTGCGCCGCTGCGACGGCAAGCCGTCGTACCTGTTCCTCGAGAAGCTCGACGGCGCCGCCTTCCGGCCCGTCGCCGCCCCGCCGGCGAACCTGCCGCTCTCGCCCCCGCCCGCGGCCCTCACGGCCAAGCTAGACACCGCCGCGCCCGCGGCCCCCACTGCCTCCGCCTCCGCCTCCGCCCCCGCCGGCCCGCTGCCCCTGCTCTACCAGGCCAAGTCCGCCTCGCACCAGCCCGGCGCCCGCGACGCCGGCGGCCTCTCCGTCCCCCGCGAGCTCGACGACGGCCGCCTCGACACCGTCTGGCGCGAGGACCTCCCGACCACCGCCGGCGAGGGCCACTTCTTCACGTTCCAGCCGCGCATCGAGGGCGCGCGCGCGCAGCAGATCCGCATCGTCCCCGGCGATCCCACCTCCGCCGCCGCGCTGCGCGCGTCGAACCGGCCGCGGCAGCTCGCCGTCGTCTCCGCCCAGGGCGCGTGGCGCGTCGAGCTCCCCGACGCCGCGGCCGATCCGCTCGGCGCCGCGTACGCGATCGATCTGCCGCAGCCCGTCGCCGGCTGCCTCACGGTGATCCTCGAGAGCACCTACGGCCGGCCGCAGGGCCAGGCCGCGATCGCCGAGCTCCAGGTGTTCGCCGAGGGCGAGCGCGCCGGCGGCGGCGAGGCGCTGCTCGCGCGCGTCGTCGCCGAAGGCAAGTCCGGCGCCACCGCGGCCGCCACCGCGCTCGGCCGGCGCGGCGCGGCCGCCGCCGCCGCGATCTCCGCCGAGCTCGCGAAGACCAGCGACGACGCCGCGCGGACCCGGCTCGTCCTCGCGCTCGTCAAGATCCAGGACCCGCTCGCCGCCGCCGCACTCGTGCAGGCCGCCACCGCCGGCACCCTCCGCGATCAGGACCTCGTCGACGTGATCGGCGCGCTCGCGCGCAACGGCCAGCTCGCGGCGCTGCGCGACCTCGCCGCGAAGGCGTCGCTCGCCGTCCCGATCCGCGTCGCGGCCGCGTCCAAGCTCCCGCCCACGGGCGCCGGCTTCGACGCGCTCGTCGAGCTCGCCGGCACCGGCCCGCACGCGCTGCGCCGCGCGGTCATCGAGCGGCTCGCCGGCGCGCCCGCGCAGACGCTGCTCACCGCCGCGAACGCGCACGCCACCGCGGCGGGCGCCGGCGATCTCCTCCGCGCGCTCACGCGCCACGCGCGCGCCAACCCCGCCGCGCGGCCCAGCGTCGTCGCGGCCATGAGCGCCGCGCTGCCCACGTCGATCGATTACGAGCGCCGCTACCGGCTCGTCGACGGCGTCGCCACGCACGGCGACGCGGCCGCCCTGCGCTCGCTCGACGCGGTGCTGCGCGGCCTTTTGCCCGGCGCCCAGACCGCGGCGCTGCGCCAGGTCGCGATCCGCGGCATCGCGAGCGCGCCCCGCCCCGAGGCCGCCGGCCTGGTCCTCGCGTTCGCGTCGGACCCCGATCCGGGCGTCCGCCTCGCGGCGATCTCCGCCCTCGCCGGCGCCGACGCCGACGCGCCCGAGCGCTGGCAGGCCCCCGGCGGCCCCGGCCCCGGGCCGATCGATGCCGTCCTCGCGAACGGTCTCGGCACCGACGCCTGGCCGGAGGTGCGCCGCCGCGCCGCCGCGGCGCTCGGCGCGCGCTGCCAGCGCCCCGAGCCCGCCCGCGCGCTCGCCGACGCGGTCGCCAAGGATCGCGTGATCGACGTGCGGATCGACGCGCTGACCGCGCTCGTCCAGTGCAAGGCCGCCGGTGTGCGCGAGCTCCTGGCGCGCACGTGGGACGACGGCAAGGCGCCGCTCGAGCTCCGCCGGCAGGCCGTCGATCTGGTCGTCGCCCTGGGCGATCCGCAGCTCGCCGCGTCGCTCGTCGGCAAGCTCTCGCGCTGGCGCGGCGAGGCGATCACCAGCGCACCCGCGCTCGCCCTCGCGCAGAGCGCCGCGGCCACGCTCGGCCGGACGGCGCCGCCCGGCGCGGCGCAGGCGCTGCTCGCGGCGCTCGACGACTCGGCGTTCCCGGAGATCGTCGCTGCGGCCGCGCTCGCGCTCGGCGCGCTCGGGCCCGCGTGCCCGCCCGCCGCGAAGACGAAGCTCACGCTGATCGCGCGCTCGGGCGATCAGGCCGCGATCGCCGCGCGCCGCGCCGCTTCTCAGTGCGGCCGCTGAGCGCAGTGCCGCGCGCCACAAAGCGCGCCGATCGCCGAGCGCTGCACGCCGATCCGGCCGCCGCTGCGCCCCCGCGCCCACGCGCGCGCCTGCGCGCTCCTCGTAGCCGCCACGCAAGCGCGCGGTCTCCCGCCGCGCGAGCGCACGCGCGCGCCGGGCTCGCGCCAAGCCTTCGCAGCGCGGCCGCATCTCCCGCGCGCGCTGCGGGCACGTGCCTTGCTCATACGTCCTCATTATGAAGCACCCAGCCCTTTGCGCATCCCTGCTCGCCGCTGCCGCTGCCTCGTTCACCGCCGGTTGCACGAGCGATGGTCCCGCCGACGCCTCCCTCACCGTCGTCAACAACTCCAACTTCGTGATCGAGGAGATCTACCTGACCGACGTCGACGCCCGCGGCTGGGGAGCGAACCTCCTCAGCGGCGACGCCCTGTACCCCGGCGAGGATCTCGTCCTCGCCGTGGACTGCGGGCTCTACGACGCGCTGCTGGTCGACGAGGACGGCGTCGAGTGCGAGCTCGAGTCCATCGACCTCTGCTTCAACGACGCGACGTGGCACATCTACAACAACACGTGCGTCGCGTTCGAGGCGGCCCTCCAGGCGCGCAAGCAGGCGGCCGAGGCGGCCAAGGCCCCGTCGACCGGCTCCGCCGCGCAGTGAACGCGCGCAGCTGAGGACGCCGCGCGGTCCGCTACCTACTGCAGCGACTGCAGCGCGTCCTTGAGCTGCTGGTTCTGTGGCTCGATCTCGAGCCCGCGCTGGAACATGCTCTTGGCCTTGGGCGGCTGCCCGAGGTGCAGGTGGATCGTCCCCAGCGCCCAGTACACCTGGCCCTTCGTGACGCCCACGTCGGGCTCGATGTTCTGCAGCACCAGCGACTGGTAGATCCGCCGCGCCTTCTCCCACTCCTTCTGGGAGAAGTACAGCTTGCCGAGGCTCGTCATCGTCGTGACGTCCGTCGGGTTCACGCGCAGCGCCTCTTCGTACGCGGCGAGCGCCCCCGCGTGATCGCCGCGCGCCTCGAGGATGCCGCCCTGCCGCTGGCGGAACTTCGCCACCTCTTTCATGCGGCGGCCCGCCTTGGCTTCCTCCGCCAGCCGATCGTAGATCGGCGCCGCCTCGTCGAGCCGGCCCGCGTTGAAGTACAGATCCGCGAGCGGCGCCAGGACGCGCGGGTCGTTCGGCGCGTCCTTCACCGCGCGCGCGAGCGAGGCGAGCGCCGCGTTGTTCTTGCCGACGCGCCGCTCGAGATCGGCCAGCTCCACGAGGAGCGTCACGCGCTCGGCCGGCGCGGTGATCGTGCCGACCCGGCGCTGCAGCATGTCCACGAGCAGCTCGTTGTCGCGCCGCTCGCGCGCGAGCTTCTCGAGCTCCCGGATCGCGCCCGGGTGGTTCGGCTCGTTCTTGAGCACCTGCCGGAAGTGCTGGATCGCCGTCGCCGGATCCGCCTTGCTCCCCGAGCGCGCGACCTCGCCGAGGCGGAAGAACAGCTCCGCCGCGTCGCGCCCCGACGGTGACAGCTGCAGCGCCTGGTTCAGCGTGGCGGCGCACTTGTCCCAGTCGCCGGCGCGCTCGTAGATCTTCGACAGCCGCGTCAGCGCCGCGACCGAGCCCGGCTCGCGCTTCAGGATCTTCTCGAGGATCTCGCCGGCCGCGTCCGGGTTGTCGAGCCGCGACTCCCAGATGTCGGCCGCGCGCGCGAGCGCCGCCAGCTCGGCGCGGCCATCGCCGCGCTGCGCCTCCATCACGGCGACCCGGTCGACGAGCAGCTCGATCACATCGTGCCAGCGATCGCCCGCCCCGAGCAGCCGCTCGAGCTCGGTGAACGCCGGGCGGTACCCGCCGTCGATATCGAGCGCGGCGTACCAGCTCGCGATGGCGTCGTCGATCGAGCTGCGCTTCAGCTCGGCGAGCCGCGCCATCTCGGCGTGGATCGCGACCTTGTCGCCCGGCGTCTGTGCGAGCGCGAGCCGCCGGGTCTGGACGTCCGAGACCGCCATCCAGTCGTTCGCCCGGCCGAACGCCTGCTCGAGCGCGCCGAGCGCCGCAAGATCGTCCGGATCGAGATCGAGCACCGCCTGCCACGCGGCGATCGCGCGCGGGCTGTCGCCCTCGAGCCGCGCGATCTCGACGCGCAGCCGCTTCTCGTCCTCGGGCGACGTCGGGAGGCGCGCCGCGTGGGACAGGGTCTCGATCAAAGCCGCGGTCTCGTCGGGCTTGGTCCCCGGTCGGCCCGCTCCTTCGCGGTAGATCCGCGCCAGCTCGTCGAGCGCCTCGCGGTCGTTGTCGTCGGTGTCGACGACCTCGCGCCACGCGGCGAGCGCGCCCGCCCGGTCGCCCGCCCGCTCGAGGAGCCGCGCGACCTCGGCGAACGCGGCGCGCTTCTCCGGGATCTCGGTGAGCGCGCGCCCGCGCTGGCGCAGCGCCTCGGCCAGCGCCTTGGGCTCGCCGCGCTGGCGCAGGATGATGATCAGATCGTCGAGCGCGGGGAGCGAGGCCGGCTCGAGGGCGAGCGCGGCGCGGAACGCCGCCACAGCGTCGTCCAGCTGGCCGAGCCGCTCGCGCTGGATCCGGCCGAGGAACACGAGCAGCGCGACCTGCGCGTCGGCATCGCGGCGCTCGGCGCCGGGCGCGCGGGCGATCTCGCCGACGCGCCGCGCCGCCTCGGCCCACTGGCCGAGCACCCCGGCGAGCCGCTCGATGTCGTGCAGCGCCTGGCCCGCCGCCGGATCGGCGGCCAGCCAGCGCAGCGCCGTGTCGAGCGCGCGCGCGCCGTCGCGGAGCCGCTGCTCATAGAGCTCGACCAGCCGCTGCAGGAGCGCCGCGCGATCCACCGGATGGTCGGTGACCCGGAGGCGGGACTCGACCACGAGCGCGAGGCGCGCGTCGTCGCCGTCCTGCTCGACCAGGGGCTCGAGGATCTCGACGATCTCGAGGACCTCGCCCCGCTCGAGCCCGCGGCTCCCGTCCGCCGCCGCGCGCAGCATGCGCTCGAGCGCCGCGCGCGAGCCGGCGTGCGCCGCGTCGATGCCGATCACCTCGCGGTACGCCGCGATCGCGGCGCGCGCGTCGCCGAGCGTCCCCGCGGAGAGCTCGCCGAGCTTGTGCAGGTACTCCGCGGTGGCGGCGCTGCCCTCGGCGGCGTCGGCCTGGCGCCGCAGCACCACGGCCAGCTCCGGCCACCGGCTCGCTCGCTCGAGCACCTGCGCGAGCGCGGCGAGCGCCGGCCGCGGCTCCGGCCCGCTCGTCGCGCGCTCGAACGCGCGCACGGCGCGATCGACGTCGTCCAGCCGATCGCGCGCGATCTCGCCGAGCTGCATCGAGTACAGCTGATCGACGTCCGGCGGCAGCGTCTCGCCCAGGAGCTGATCCAGGCGCTGCGCCAGCTCGCGCCACAGGCGCTGGCTCTCGGCCAGCCGGAGCAGCGGCTTCAAGAGCTCGGCCTCGTCGGGATCGGCCTGGATCGCGCGCGACCACACGGTGAACGCCGCGGCCGGCGCGTTCGCGATCGTCTCGTGGACGTCGGCCAGGCTCGCCCAGTCGGAGCGCGCGTCGCCCACGCCCACCGCGAGCCGGCGCTCGTACACGCCGATGAGGCCAGCCGCGTCGCGATCGGCCCGGTAGACCTGCTCGAGGATCGCCGCCGTCGGCTCGACGAAGCCGTCGCGCGTCATCAGCGCCTCGAGCGCGGCGCGCGCCCCGGCGTGCGCCGGCACGATCTGCAGGACGCCGCCGTAGCGCGGGACCGCGGCCTCCGGATCGCTCAGATCGCGCTCGACGAGCGACGCGGCGCGGAACGCGAGATCGGCGCGCACGACCGGGGCCTTGGCGACGGTCGCCCGGCGATCGAGGACGTCGAGCAGCTCCGGCCACATCTTCTCGCGCGAGTAGATCCGATCGAGCTCGGCCAGCGCGCGCTCGTCCTCGGCGTCCTCGTCGAGGACCGCCGTGAGCTGGCCGATCGCCTGGTAGACCTCGGACAGCTGCTGCTCGTAGACCTGCGCCGCGGCGAGCCGCAGCTCGCGGCGCAGCGACGCCTCGACCGGATCGTTCGCGAGCTCGATCTTGCGCTCGATGACCTGCACGAGCTCGCGCGGCTCGTTGCCGGTCCCGCGGTAGAGGCGCTCGAGGCCATCGAGCGCCTCGAGGTCGGCGTCGTCGGCGGAGAGCACGTTCTTGTACGCCGCGATCGCCGCCTGCGGGTTCTTCAGCGTCTCCTCGTAGATCGCGGCGACCCGGTGCAGGAGCACGAGCCGCACGTTCGGGTCCTCGGCCAGCTCGGAGCGCCGCTCGACGACCTTCACGAGCTCGGCGATCCGCTCCTCCCGCGCGAGCAGGCGATCGAGCGCCGACAGCGGCTGCATGTCGTCGGGGCGCGCCTCCTGCACCTTGCGCCACGCGAGGATCGCGCGCGGCCGATCGTGGCGGTGCACCTCGTGGATCTCCGCGGCGCGCGCCCACAAGGAGCCGCCGAGGTCGATGTTCGGCGCCACGGCGGCGCCCTCCTCGAGCGTCACCACGGTGTCGTCCCACGCGCGCAGCCGACCCGCGAGCGCGAGCAGCTTGCCGAGGCTCTCCTCGTCGGAGACGTCGATCCGCCACGCGCGGGCGAGCGCCTTGAGCGCGAGCCCGAGCGCCCCGCCCCGCTCCTCGTGGATCTTGGCGATCTCGTGGAGCACGGACACCTGATCGACCGGATCGCGGATGTAGTCGAGCTTGGCGTCGAGGATGACGACCAGCTTCTGCCACCAGTCCTGCTCGCGGTACACCGGCTCGAGCAGCTCGGTGATCCGCTCGCGGTGGTCCATGTTGACGACGAGCCGCTCGAGCGCCGCGACCGCGCGCTCCCAGAACCGGCCCTCGGAGATCACGTGCTCGTGCTGATCGATCGCCGCCGAGATGTCGCGGAGCTGGATCTCGAACACCTCGCCGAGCCGGAGCCGCAGCTCGGCCAGCTCGTCGGGATGGCCGCCGCGGCTCATGACGTCGCCGATCCGCGACTCGAGCAGCGCGACCAGGTCATGCCACTGGCTGCGCGCGCGGTAGAGCCGCTCGAGCTCGGTCACCGCCTCGCGGTAGGCGTGGGCGGCCTGCGGCGTGGCGCCGCCCGCCACGTGGTCGAGGACCTCGCGCCAGCCGTCGACCGCGCGGGCCGTATCGGCGAGGCCGTCCTCGAGCAGCCGCGCCCGCTTGATCAGGACCTCGCGGCGCAGATCGTCGTCGGCGCGCGCCGCGACGTCCTCGTAGATCGTGATGAGCTCGGCCCACTTCTTGGCCCGCGACAGGACCTCCTCGATCCGGCGGATCAGCTCGCGCTCGTTCGGGATCGCGTGCTCGACGAGGATCGCGAGCGCGCGCCGGTACGCCTGGTAGGCGCGGGCGACGTCGTTGAGCCGGCGGTCGTAGATCGTGGCGACCGCGATCCCCACCTCGCGCATGTCCCCCGGATCGCCCTGCTCCTCGTCGAGGTACGCCTGGTACGTCTCGGCGACGAAGTCCCAGTTGCCGATGATCGACGCGAGCCGCTGCAGCTGATCGCGGACCGCCGGATCGTCCGGCGCCTCGCGGAAGACCTTCGCGTACCACACGCTCGCGTGCTCGAGGTTCTCGAGCTGCTCCTCGTAGAGCCGCGCGACGTAGCGCGTGAGCCGCAGCCGATCCTTCGGATCGGAGGTGCCCTCGAGGCGCGCCTCCCAGACGCGGATCAGATCCTTCCAGCGGTGCTGCGAGACGTAGATCGGCTCGAGCACCTCGGCCGCCACGACGCGGAGATCCGGATCGACGAGGTAGCGCTCGACGGCGGCGAGCGCCGTGGCGTTGCGCGGATCGCCGGACAAGGCCGCGCTGAAGTTGTCGATCGCGGTCTCGAAGTCGCGCAGCTGCTTCTCGTGGATCTCGCCGAGCTGGACGCGCAGCGAGACCGCCTCCTCGACGGAGGTGGCGAAGCCCAGGCGCCGCTCGTAGAGATCGACGACGTCCGGCCACCGCCCCTGCTCGCGGTACAGGCCCTCGAGCGCGGCGACCGCGTCGCGACGCTCGGGCGCCACGGCGAGCACCTGCTCCCAGGTGACGATCGCGTCGTCCGGCCGGCGGAGCTGGACGTAGAGCCCGGCCGCCTCGACGAGCGCGCCGACGCGGTCGTTGACGTCGGAGCTGGCGGCATCGGCCTGGCGCAGGAGGATCTCGACGAGCGCCTCGTCGTCGCTCGTGGCGCGGTAGATGCTCTCGAGCGCGGCGAGCGCGCGGCGGTCGTCGGGCTGCGCCTGCAGCACCTTCTCGTAGTACTCGCGCGCGACGCCGAGGTCCTGGCGCACGGCGCGCGACAGGTCGGCGACGTCGAGGTAGAGCCGGCGCTGGATCTCGGCGTCGAGCACGTTCGGCGCCACCTCGCGGTAGGTGTCGATCAGCGCGGCCTCGCGGCCGAGCTCGCCGGCGAGGCGCTCGGTCTCGGCGACGACGCGCGCCAGGTTCGGCTCGGTCGCCGCGTGGCGGAGCGCGAGCAGCTGCGCCTCGAACGCGCCCGCCTTGTCGCCGAGCTTGTGCTCGCGCAGCGTGACGACCTCGGCCAGCGCGCGCAGCTTGGCCGCCGGCTCGTCGGTCCACTCGGCCGCGCGGAGCTGCAGCGAGGCCAGCCGCGCGTGCTCGCTGGTGGCGCTGTAGACCGGCCGCAGGATGTCGGCCGCGGACGCGCGGAGATCCGGATCCTCGAGCGCGGCCTCGACGGCGCCGAGCGCCTGCGGGTGCCGCGGCTCGGACGCGAGCACGTCGGCCCACCGATCGAGCGCCTCCGTCGGGCGCCCGAGGGAGCCCGCGAGGAGCAGCGCGATCTCGATCTGCAGCGCGATCCGCACCCCCGGATCGAGCGCCGCCTGGCGCTCGAGGATCTCCATCAGATCGGCGTGCCGGCCGCCGGCGCGGTAGAGCCGCGCCAGCTCGGCGAGCGCGCGCCGATCGGTGGCGTCGCGATCGAGCACCTCGAGGTGCGCGGCGATCGCCTCGTCCGCCTCCTCGAGCATCACCTCGTGGATGTCCGCGATCCGGCCGAGCAGCTCGCGCGCCGTGGACGGCGAGTCGGCGTGATCGAGCTTGCGGCGCAGGATGTCGATCAGATCGCGCCACCGCTGCCCGGCCTGGTACAGCCGCTCGAGCGAGTCGAGCGCCTCGGGGTCGATCGCGGACTCGTCGAGCACATCGCGCCACGTGCCGATCGCGGCTTCGCGGTCGTCGAGCTGCTGCTCCTCGATCTTGGCGACCCGCGACAGGAGCCCGCGCCGCTCCTCGCCGGTCTCGGCCCACTCCGCCTGCTTGCGCATGACCGCGCGCAGCTCGGGCCACGCCTCCGACTCCTCGTACAGCCGCGCGAGGGCGAGCGCCGCCCGGCGCATCGTGACCAGCTGCGCGCCCTCCATGTCGAGCAGCCGGCGGTACGCCGCGATCGCGAGCGGCGCGTCGACGAGCAGGGCGTCGTAGTACGCCGCGAGCTCGCTGAGCAGCGCGCTCCGCGTCGCCACGTCCCCGACGGGCGCCGCGGCGGCCGCTGCCTCGAGCGCCGCGGTCGTCTCGTCCCACCGATCGAGCGCGCTCGCCAGCCGCACCAGCTCCACGCGCGCCCGCTCGTGCGTCGGATCGAGCCCGAGCACCTCGAGCCAGGCGGCGAACGCCTTGTCCGCGCCGCCGAGCTCGGTCTCCTCGATCGCGGCGATCCGCGACAGGAGCTCGACGGCCTCCATGCCCGTGGCGAGCCCGCGCTGCGCGCGCAGGACCCAGACGAGCTCCCGCCACTGCTTGTCCTGCTCGTACAGAGGCTCGAGCAGGCGCGCCACGCGCAGCGTGACGTCCGGCGTCGGGAGCAGCTCCTCGAGCAGCTTGCGCGCCGCGGCGTGATCGCGCCGCTGCGCGATGACCAGCTCGAGCAGATCGACGGCCCGCTGCGGATCGGAGAGCCGGTGCGCGAACAGCTCGCCGCGCCGGTACGAGAGCTCCACCCGCTCGCGCGGCTCCTTGACGTGCTCGGCCTCGCGCGCGAGCAGCTCCTCGAGCTCCTGCCACTGCTCGCCCTGCGTGTACAGCCGATCGAGCGCCTGGTACGACGCCAGGTAGCCGATCTCCAGATCGAGCACGCGGCGGTGCGCGTCGATCGCGCGCGCCGGGTCGGCGAGCACGTCGCGCTCGAGCGCGGCCAGCTCGAGCAGCACGTTGCGGCGGACCGACTTCTGTTCGGTGACCTCGATGCGCCGCTCGAGCAGCGCGCGCAGATCGGTCCACCGCTGCTCCGCCCGGTAGGCGTCCGCGAGCGCGTCGAACGCGTCCGGCGCGGCCGGCTCGACCTCGAGCACCGCCTGCCACGCGCGCTCGGCCGTCGGCCGGTCGGCGAGCCGCTCGGCCGCGAGCTTCGCGAGCGCGGTGGCGACCGCGCGGATGTCGCGCTTGGCGGCGACCGCCTCCGCCTCGTCCTCGGGGAGCGGGCGGCCGCGCAGGGTCGCGAGCGCGCCGGCGAGCTGGCGCGCCCACTCGCCGTCGCGGCCGAGCTGGCCGGCGAGCACGCCGAGCATCGCGCGGACCTCGGCGTCCGCTGGCACCGCCGCGATCACGCGGAGGCCCGTCGTCCACGCCGCGGCCGGATCGCCGAGATCGGTGTGGTACAGCCGCATGAGCTGGCGATCGATCTCGAGCCGCTCGGTGTCCTTCGTCGCGGCGCCGCCGCGGATGACCTCGAGCGCGAGCGCCAAGAGCGGCAGGTTCTTGCCCTGCTCGAACCACGGCAGCGCGATGCGCGCCGCGCCGACGCGCTCCCGCGGATCGACCCGGCCGCCCGGACCCTCGAGCGGCAAAAACCGCGCGATCGCCGCGAGGGCCGCCGGCCGCACGCCGCCATTCGGCAAGAGGATCGCGATCGCCTCGCGGTAGTACGCGAGCGCGGTGCTCATCCGCTCGAGCTGCTGCTCCTCGAGGCTGCCGAGGCGCATCAGCAGATCGAAGCGGGGCTGGCCGTCCTGCGTCTGCTGCAGCTCGACGGAGAGCACGCCGACCAGCGAGTCCCAGTCGCCGCGCGCCTCCTCGATCCGCGCGAGCGCGCGCAGCGCCCGGAGCTGACCGGGCAGCGCCTGCAGCGCCTCGTTGTACGTGGCGGCCGCGCCGTCGAGATCGACGAGCTTCTCCTCCTGGAGCGAGGCGATCTCGATGAGGAGCGACGCGCGCTCGGTGGGATCCGGCTCGCGCGCGGCGCGCCGGCGGTACGACGCGAGCAGCTCGGGCCAGTCGTGGAGCTGGATCGCGAGCTCCTCGAGGTGCTGCTCGGCCTCGCGGTCGTCCGGGGCGAGCCCGAGCACCTGGCGGTGGAAGGCGCGCGCGCGCTCGGGATCGCCGAGCCGGCGGCTCGCGATGCGCGCGAGCTCGCGGTAGAGCCTCAGCCGGGTGTTGTCGTCGAGCCGGGGCTCGCCCGTGCGGGACGCGTGCTTCTCGAACATCGCGGCGATCTCGCGCCACTGCTCCGGCTCGCTCGCGAGCCGCAGGAGATCGGTGAACAGCGCGTCGCTCGCCGGCGCGAGCTCGAACGCGCGCAGGGTCCACGTGAACGCGAGCGTGCGCGACGCGAGCCGCTGCTCGCAGATCCGCCGGATCTCGGCGATCTTGGCGAGCCGCGCCGGCACGTCCGGCGCCGCGGCGAGCTCGATCTCGAGGACCGTGATGAGCCGCGCCCACTTCTCCTGCTTGGTGTAGATCGGCGCGAGCGCCGCGGCGGCGCCCGTGTGCTGCGGCTCGACGGCGAGCACGCGCTCCCAGACCTGGCGCGCCCGCTCGAGCGCCGCCTCCGCCGGGTTCTCGTCGGCACCACGCTTGGCGCGGATGCCGCCCACCCGCACCGGGCCGCTCGTCATCCCCGCGCCAGGCACGAGCGGGATCGCCCCGCTCGATCCCGACATGAGCCCCGACACGACTCCCGCGGGCGCCGTGGGCGCCGCGTCGGCGCGCTGCTGGGCGAGCTGCGCGGCCCGCTCGACAAGCGGCAGCCGCTGCGCCTTGCCCTCGAGGCGGTCGGCGATCGCGAGCAGCGCGTCGACCAGCTCCTCCTCCTGCCCGAGCCGCGCGTACAGCCGCTCGAGGCCGTGGAAGTCGCCGGCCGTCGCGTACAGCTCGCGCAGCGTGCGCAGCGCCCGCGCGTGGGCCGGCTCGTGATCGAGCACCTGCGTCCACACCTCCGCGGCGGCTTTCGGCGCGGCGAGCCGATCGGAGTAGATCTGCCCGAGCTTCTCGAGCAGCGCGATCGCCTCCTTCGGCCGCGCCGGCGGGGCGAGCGCCGCGGCCACCTGGCGGTGCAGGATCTCGGCGAGCGCGAGCCACCGCTTCTCGCGGTCGTACAGCGCGGCGAGGCTGGCGAGCGTCTCCGGCGGGGCGCTGGTGCCGCCGCCATCGGGCCCCGCGTCGGCGAGGATGCCGTTGTAGATCTCGATCGCGAGCCGCGTGTCGCCGAGCCGCTCGGCGGCGAGCCGCGCCATCTCCCCCTGCTTGGTGCGCTTCTCCTCGGGCGGCAGCACGTTCGCCTCGCGGGCGAGCACGTCGACCAGCGCGCGCCACTGGCGGCGCTTCGTGTAGATCTCCTTGAGGCGCGAGAGCGCGTCCTCGTCGCCCGGCGACAGCTCGAGGATCCGCTCGAGCGGGCGGATCGCGTTCGCGTGGTTGCCGAACCGCTCCGACCAGAGGTTCGCGATCTCGCGCAGGAGCTCCACGCGCTCGGCGTCGGTGACGCCGCCCGGCGCCTGCGGCGACTCCGCCTTCTTCGTCAGGACCGCGATCAGATCGTTCCACCGCCCGAGCGCGCGGAACTTGGCCGCGAGCTCGTCGGTCGCCCGGCGGTTGTCCGGATCGAGCTTGAGGATCGCGTTGTACGTGTTGATGACCATCACGTCGAGCCGCAGCTTGTCGCGGTAGATCTCGACGATCTCGTGGAGCCGCGCGACGCGCGCGGCGACGTCCGACTCGGGGACGCGATCGATCTCCTCCTTCATCAGATCGAGCAGCGCGTTCCACTTCTCGGTCTTGCGGTACAGGCGCGCGAGCGCCGCGCGCGCCTGCGCGGCCGACTCGGCGGTCGGCTCCGCGCGCAGGTGCTGCTTCCAGGCTTCGATCGCCTTCTCGGGGTTGTTCTGCGCCTCGGCGAGCTGCGCGATCTCGAGGCCGATCGGCTTCACGCTGTCGCTCTTCGCGCGCGGCGACTTCTCGACCTGGCGGAGCATCGCGAGCAGCTTCTGGGGCTCGCCCTTGGCCGGGTAGTACTCGCGGTAGAAGTCGAGCGCGGTCGGGTGCGCCGGCTCGAGCTTGCGCACGCGGCGGAAGTACTCCTCCGCCTGATCCAAGTCGCCGATCTGGCGCCACAAGAGCGCCCCGATCTGGAGCAGGATCCCGAGATCCTCCTGATCGCGCCGCGCCTTGAGCGCCGCCTGGTACACCGCGACGAGCGCGATCCAGTTCTGCGTCGCCGCGAGCTGCTGCGTGACCGCGTGCAGCGCCTGGGGGTGCGCCGGATCGATCTGCAGGACGCGCCTGTGCGCAGCGTCCGCCCGCGCCGCCCCCTCGCCGCCCAGGTGCGCGCGCGCGACGTCCGCCACCATCAGCAGCGCCGCGATCTTCTCGTCGCCGGGCGCCGCCGCCTCGGCCAGCTGCTCGAGGTGCGCCACGAGATCGGCCCACCGCTCCTGCCGCCGCAGGAGGCGCGTCAGGTGGAACGCAGCCTTGCCGTTCCGGGGATCGATCTCGAGCGCCTTGCACAGGTAGGCCTCGGCCTCGGGGCGATCAGGCGCGAACCGGCCGTACGTCTCGGCCGCGGACACGTAGAGGCTGGTCGCGAGGGTGTGATCGGTGGACGCCTCGGCCTCGCGCTGATACTTGTCGGCGAACTTCTGCCAGTTGCTGGCGGCGAGATCGAGGTCGTCGACCGCCTCTTCGAGCGCTTCTCTGACCTTCGCGTCGACCTTCGCGTCGTCCGGCCGGAGCGCGAGCGCCTCCTCGAATGCGGCCCGCGCCGCGGGCACGTCGAGCAGATCTCCGTCGAGCACCATGCCCTTCTCGAGCAGGAGGCTGGCCTTGCGATCCGGCTCGGCCGTCGCCGCGAGCTCGGCGTCGAGCAGCCGGACGATGACGTCGGGACGGCCGCGGCCCGCCAGCACCTGGCGCGTCGCGGAGAACCTCGACGCGCGGACATCCGGCGGCGCCTCACGGGCCGCGCCGGCCAGCGCCTCGACTGCCTGGGTGTCATCCGGATCGCGCTCGAGTACAGCGAGGATCGAAGGCAGGTCGGCCATCGCGAGGAGGCGATGGTATCGACGAAACCTCCGAGGTGACAACGTCGGCTGGCACCGATCCCGGTCGCGGCGTCATTAAAGAAAGCAAGCGAGACCGCCCGCCGGTCCGCCGCCGGCTCGCCACCGGTCGCTGCCGGGCCCCCGCCCGATCGATCGGCACCGCCACCCACGAACGGGCGGCGCGCCCATGGGCGAGCCGGCAGCTCGGGTGTAACGTTCGCGCGTGCCGCCACGCGAAGGTGTCGCGAGCGTCGTGAGCAGCGCAGAGGCCGCCACGCCGAGCTCCCTCGCTTACCTGCGGCCCTATCGCACCCGCCTGGCCTGGGGCGTGGTGATGATGCTCCTGACCAACCTCTGCTACCTCGGCGTGCCCGAGATGATGAAGCAGGCGGTCGACGCGCTCAGCACGGACCGCGCGCACGCGCTCGTCCTGTGCGCCGGGATCGTCGGGTTCGCCGTGGCGACCGCGCTGACGCGGATCTGGTCGCGCGTCTGGATCTTCAACGCCGCCCGGGCCGCCGAGTACGACCTGCGCTCGGAGCTGTTCGGCCACATGATGAAGCAGTCGCCAGCGTACTACCGCGAGCACCCGGTCGGCGACGTGATGTCGCGCCTCACCAACGACGTCCAGACCATGCGGGCCGTCTGGGGCTTCGGCCTGGTCAGCCTCTCGAACGCAGTGCTCTCGTTCATCACCGTGCCCACCATGATGTTGCGGATGGATCCGCTCGTCACGCTGCTGGTGATCCTGCCGTTCCCGCTCATCTATGTCGTCGGCCAGGCGATCAGCCGCCGGATCTTCATGACGATGCGGCAAGTGCAAGGCGAGCTCGGCACGCTGTCGTCGCGGATCCAGGAAGATCTCGGCGCGATCCACGTGATCAAGACGTACGGGCTCGAGCAGGAGCGACGCACCGGGTTCATCGCGGGCAGCGACCGACTCTTGCGCGCGAACATGGAGGCCGCGAAGGTCCGGATCCAGCTCGGGCCCATGCTCTCTGGCCTCGCCGCGCTCGGCATGCCGATCCTGCTCCTGTTCGGTGGCCGCGCGATCGTCCGGGGCGACATGACCGGGGGCGAGCTCGTCGCGTTCGCCCTGTACGTGGCGCGGCTCGTGTGGCCGGCCTTGACGCTCGGGTTTCTGCTCGCGCTCGTCCAGCGTGGTCGCGCCTCCTGGGTCCGGCTCGTCGAGCTCAAGCGCACGCAGCCGGACATCCCCGACGGGGCGGGCCCGCCGCTAGAAGCCTCGCCCCTGCCCGCGCGCGTCGAGCTCCGCGGCCTCACGGTGAGGATCGGCGACCGCACGCTGCTCGAGGACATCCGGCTCGAGCTCACGCCTGGCACGGTCACCGCCATCGTCGGGCGCACCGGCGCTGGCAAGAGCACGCTCGTCGACGCGCTGTGCCGGCTCATCGACGTGCCCGCCGGGACGATCTTCATCGACGGCCGCGACATCACCGCGCTGCCGCTCGCCTCGCTGCGGGCGCAGATCGGGTACGCGCCGCAGGAGGCGTTCCTGTTCTCGACGACGATCGCGGACAACATCGCGATGGGCTACGGCGGCGGCTCGGCGCTCCCCGCCGCCCGCGCGCGCGAGCTCGAGCGCGTCGTCGGCACGGCCGCCGCCGCAGATCTGCGCGACGAGCCGCGCGTGGGTGAGGCGGCCACCGCGGCCGGGCTCGTCCGCGATCTCGCCGCGATGCCCGAGGGGCTCGGCACGATCGTCGGCGAGCGCGGCATCACGCTGTCGGGCGGCCAGCGCCAGCGCGTCGCGCTCGCCCGCGCGCTCGCCGCGCAGCCGCGGCTGCTCGTCCTCGACGACTCGCTGTCGTCGGTCGATGCCGAGACCGAGCGGACGATCCTGAAGCACCTGCGCTCCGTCCTGCACGGGCGCACAGCCGTGCTGATCTCGCACCGGGTCGCCGCGATCAAGGACGCCGATCAGATCGCGGTGCTCGATCAAGGCAAGATCGTCGCGCGCGGCACGCACGAGCAGCTCCTGGCCGAGGGCGGCCTCTACAGCGAGCTGTACCGGACGCAGCTCGACACCGAGCTCCAGCGTCACCGGGAGGCGTCGTGACCACGGCGACGACCACGGCCCCGCAGCCCGCGCCGAAGCCGACGATGATCCCCGGCGAGGAGGCCGTCCTCGGCAAAGCCTACGATCTCGACCTGCTCCGCAAGCTGTGGTCGTTCGTGCGGCCACACCGGAAGCTCTTGATCGCGTGGGCGCTGTTCATGCCGATCACGATCGGCCTCGATCTCGTGCAGCCGATGCTGTTTCGGTACGCACTCAAGAATCACATCCTCCTCGGCAAGATCGACCTGCTGCCGCTCGACGCGCTCGTCTACGTGGCGTTCGTCCTCGCGCAAGGCGGCTCGTCCCTGTGCGAGACCTGGTACCTCCAGCTCGCCGGCCAGCGCACGATGCACGCGCTGCGGATCGCGATCTTCGATCACGTGCTCGCGCAGCGCGCCGCGTTCTTCGACCGGATCCCCGTCGGGCGCCTGATGACGCGCATGACGAACGACATCGAGAGCCTCAACGAGATGTTCGCGCAGGGCGCGATCACGCTGATCTCCGACGTCGTCAAGATGCTCGCGATCGTCGTCATCCTGCTGTCGATCAACGCGAAGCTGACCCTGCTCGTCCTCCTCACGCTGCCGCTGCTCGTCGTGATCATCGAGTACTCGCGCCGGCTGATGCGCGCGTCGTTCCGCCAGATCCGCGTGCGGCTCGCCGCGATGAACGGGTTCGCGCAGGAGCACCTGTCCGGCATCAAGGTGGTCCAGCTGCTCGGACGCGCGGCCACGGCGCAGCGCGAGTACGACGAGATCAACGCCGGTCACCGCGACGCGTACCTCGGTCAGATCCGCGCTGATGCGTGGATGTACGCGATCGTCGAGGCGATCGGCACCCTCGCGATCGCGGCCATCATCTGGTACGTCGCTGGCTACCGCGACCCGAGGGTGCTCGGCGAGCTGTGGCTGTTCATCGAGTACATCAACAGGTTCTTCGGCCCGGTGCGCGACCTGTCCCAGAAGTACGCCACGATGCAGGGCGCGATGGCGGCACTCGAGCGCATCTTCCAGCTCCTCGACACGCACGAGCCGGACGGCCCCGCGGCCGACGGCGGCGCCGCGGCCGCGGGCGCCCGGAAGGACGCCGCCGCGGGCGCCGACGTCCCGACGGCCGCGCCCAGGCCCGACGGCAAGCCCGACGTTGGCCCCGACACCGCGATCGCCCTCGCGGGCGTCCACTTCAGCTACGGCGCCGAGCCCGTGCTGCGCGGCGTGGACCTGACCGTGAAGCGCGGCGCGACCGTCGCGATCGTCGGCGCGACCGGCTCGGGCAAGTCCACGCTCATCAAGCTCCTGACGCGGCTCTACGAGCGCGACCGCGGCACGATCCGGCTCGACGGCGTGGACATCCGCGAGCTAGCGCTGGACGACCTGCGCCGCCGGATCACCGTCGTCTCGCAGGACGTGCTGCTCTTCGCCGGGACGCTCGCCGAGAACATCGCGCTCGGCCGGTCCTACGAGCGCGCGCAGCTCGACGAGGCGGTCCGCCGCGTCGGCCTCGATCGCGCCCTGGCGCGGCGCGGCGCCGACGTGACGACCCGCGTCACCGAGCGCGGCAGCAACTTCTCGGCCGGCGAGCGCCAGCTCGTCGCGTTCGCGCGCGCGCTCGTGCGCGATCCCGAGATCCTCATCCTTGACGAGGCAACCGCCCACGTCGACCCCGAAGCCGAAGGGTTGATCGAGCGCGGCGTGGCCGAGCTGATGCGCGGCCGCACGACCCTGGTCATCGCCCACCGCCTCTCCACGATCCGCAACGCCGACCTGATCGTCGTGATGGATCGCGGGGTTGTCGTCGAACAAGGCACCCACGACGAGCTCGTGACGCGGGGCGGCTACTACGCTGCCTTAGAGCGCACGTTTCGGCGGGCCGACGCACAAGAGACGTAATTTACGTGCATTCCACCACTCCTCTGCTACACATACTCAATCGATTTTTTGGGTATGATTGCTAACGAATGCCAGTTGGGGTGAACGAGCTACGCATCGCTGTCGACGCGATGGCCGACGGAGCGATCCTCGCCGACACGCGGTCGGGTGAGGTTTACGTGAACCGTGCGGCGCGCGAGATGCTCGGGATCCCGCTCGATGCGGCCGTCGACACGACGTACCTGAAAGACATCGTCGGGTTCTACCCGTTCGACCTCGCCGCGACGGCGAGCGACGGGCAGCCAGTGCGCGAGGAGGTCCGGATCGGCGATCGCGTGCTGCACCAGGTGGTGACGCCACTGCATGAGGGCGGCCTCTCGGCGGGCACGATCGTCGGCGCGATCGTCGTCCTGCGCGATCTCGGCGACACCGCGGACCTCGCGCGACGGCGCGCCGAGTTCGCGCAGGTGATGTCGCACGAGCTCCGCACGCCGCTGACGTCGATCGCGGGCGCGCTCGACATCGTGCTGTCGGGCTACGCCGGTCCGCTGTCGGATCGCCAGCTCCGCTACGTCGAGATGGCGCGGCAAGCGGCGACGCGGATGAACCAGCTCGTCGATCAGCTGCTCGATCTGGCGCGCGCGCAGGCCGGGACGATCACGATCGCGGCGGCGCCGGTGCAGCTCGATCGGCTCGCGCGCGAGGTGATCGATCGCTACCGCGCGGCGGCGTCGGCGAAGCAGCTCACGATCGTGCTCGGCCGGTACGCCGACGACATCTCGATCCTCGGCGATCCCGAGCGGCTCTCGCAGGTGCTCGGCAACCTCCTGACGAACGCGATCCGGTTCGCGCCCACGGGCGGCGTGATCGATGTCCAGGTGTTCGGGCCGTCCCTGTCCGAGGACGTCGTCGGCGTCTCGGTCTACAACTCCGGCGAGCCGATCGCGCCGGAGGACCGCGAGCGCGTGTTCGAGCCGTTCTCGACGGCGGGTCGCAAGGTCGGCGGCACGGCGCTCGGCCTCTCGATCTCGCGCACGATCATCGAGGCGCACGGCGGCCGCATCTGGGTCGAGTCCGGCAGCTCGGGCACGAAGTTCGTGTTCACCCTGCCCGTCTCGGCGCGGGTCGACACGAAGGCGCCGCCGAGCCCGGTCGAGCCGCCGCGCCGCCGCGGCCTGGGCGAGGGCTCGTCGGCGCTCGTCATCGACGACGATCCGCGCCGCGCGCTCCTCCTCAAGGGCCTGCTCATGTCGCTCACCGATCGCGTGCTCGTCGCCAACGACGTCGACGGCGCGCTCGCGATCGCGCGCACCGAGCGCCCCGCGCTCGCCGTCGTGTCGAGCGGGATGTCGCGCGCCGACGACCTGCTCTCGATCCTCGAGTACGATCCCGACACCGCGAAGACCGCGGTCATGGTCGTCGGCGACGGCGAGCGCCGCGCCGACTTCATCGCCGCCGGCGCCGACGACGTGCTCGACTTCCCGATCCAGCCGGCGAACTTCCGCGAGGCGTGCCTGCGGCTCGTCGAGTCCGGCCGCCGCGAGGCGCCGCGCGTCCTGATCGTCGACGACGACGCCTCGATCCGCGCGATCTGCCGCGAGGTGCTCGAGCTCGGCGGCTACCAGGTCCGGGACGCCGGCTCGGCGACCGTCGCGCTCGCCGAGGCGCGCCGCTTCCGCCCGGACATGATCGTCCTCGACGTGCTCATGCCCGGCATCGACGGCTACCGCTGCGCCGAGATGATCCGCTCCGACACCGCGATCGGCATGGCGCCGATCATGTTCCTGTCCGCCCGCGGCGACGTCGCCGACAAGGTCCGCGCGTTCCGCTCCGGCGCCGAGGACTACATGGTCAAGCCGTTCGACGCGGCGGAGCTGCTCGCGCGCGTCGCCAAGGCGCTCGATCGCCAGGCGCGCGAGCTCGGCGCGTCGCCGACGACGCAGCTGCCGGGCGCCGACGCGATCCAGGCCGAGATCGAGCGCCGCATCGAGACGTGCGACTCCACCGCGGTCGCCTGCTACCTCGATCTCGACAACCTGAAGGCGTTCAACGACTACTACGGCTACGCGAAGGCCAACGCGGTGATCCGCCAGACCGGCGACGTCATCCGCCAGGTCGTCCACCGCCACGGCGGCCCCGGCGACTTCATCGGGCACATCGCCGGTGACGACTTCGTGTTCATCACGTCCGCCGAGTGCGCCGACAACGTGTGCAGCGCGATCTGCGAGCGCTTCGATCACCTGATCCGGCTCTACTACGATCCGGCGGATCGCGAGTCCGGCTACATCGAGACCAAGGATCGCTTCGGCGTGCAGCGCCGCTTCCCGATCATGTCGGTCTCGATCGCCGCGATCACGATCTCGCGGGCCAAGACGTACGCGGCGCTGGCCGAGGTCGCCGCCGTCGGCAAGCGCGCGGCGAAGGCGATCCCGGGCTCGACCTACGTGCGCGACGGCCAGACGATCCTGCAAGCGCGCACCTGAGCCCCGAGCGCCAGCGAGGAGGCGAAGCGCGGGGACTCCGCTGCCCTACTCGCGTGCTCCGCACGCGCCCGCGCTGCGGCCCGGCGGCCGCTGCGCGGCCGGTATCAATTCTCGATCTTCTCGAGGAAGCTCGTCTTGAGGAGCTTCTCGCCGTGGACCGGGAAGAACGTGTAGACGCTGTCGCCGATGACGCGCACGACCTCGCCCTCGCCCCAGGTGGCGTGACGCACGATGTCGCCCTTCTCGAGCGGGCCGAAGACCGGGCGCTTGACGCGCTCGATCTTGAGGGCCCGCCCCCGCCCCGTCCCGCGGTTCCGGCGGAGCGCCTCCTCGAGGAGCGCGCGGCGGGTGACCGGATCAGCCGCGCTGCGCCGCGCCGCCAGGGCCTGGGCCACCGACTCGGCGTCGCGCGGCGGCGCCGCCTTCGGGTTGCGGATGCAGTTGTCGCAGGACCCGCACGCCGGCGCGTCGGTGTACCCGAAATAGGTGACGAGCAGCCGCGTCCGGCAGAGGTGCGACTGCGCGTAGCGCAGCATCGAGGCGAGCCGCGCCCGGTCCTGCGCCCGCTTCTGCTCGTACCGGCTCGCCGCGCGCGCCAGGTTCTCGAGGCTCGGCGGCTCGGTTGCGAGCGGCGCGAACCGCGCGCCGGGCGCCTCCGCTGCGAACCCGACCTCCTTGAGGAACGACAGCACGACGCGCGCCTTCTTCGCTGGCGCGTCGGCGCGCTCGGCGATGTCCTTGACCGACACGAAGACGTCGTCCGGCTCGGCGCTGCTCTCCTCGGCCGACGTGGCGATCCGCCCGCCGGTGACGTGGACGAGCGCCTCCGCCACCGCCCGGGTCTGCTCGGGCGTCGGGTAGCGGCCGCCGAGGAAGAAGCTCTGGATCCGCTTGTCCTCGGGCTGGTAGAGCAGCACGCAGTCCGCGGGCAGGCCGTCGCGCCCGGCGCGGCCGGCCTCCTGGTAGTAGCTCTCGAGCGAGCCGGGGAAGTTGTAGTGGATGACGAAGCGGAGGTCCTGCTTGTCGACACCGAGGCCGAACGCGTTCGTCGCGACCATGAGGCGCGGATCGCTGCGCTCCATGAACGCGCTCTGCACGCGCTCGCGGTCCTTCGCGCGCATCCGGCCGTGATACCGGCCGCACTCGACGCCCTGCGACCACAGGAAGTCGGCGAGCGCGTCGACCGTCTTCACGGTCGCGGCGTAGATGATGCCGCAGCCGGCCTGCTTCTCGATCAGGCGCAGGAGCAGCGCCTGCTTCTTGCGCTCGCTCGACGCCTTGAGGACGTGGTAGCGCAGGTTCGGCCGATCGAGGCCGATGTCGATCACCGAGGCCTCGGGGATCTGCAGCTGCGCGAGGATGTCGTCCTTGACCTTGGGCGGCGCGGTCGCCGTCAGCGCGAGGACCGGCGGGTTGCGCAGCGCGCGCACGGCCTCGCCGAGGCCGAGGTAGGCCGGGCGGAAGTCGTGGCCCCACTGCGAGATGCAGTGCGCCTCGTCGACGACGAACAGCGCGACGTGCACGGCCGCGAGGCGCTCGCGGAACCGCGGCTCGCCGAGCCGCTCGGGCGTGACGTAGGCGATGCACGGCCGGTTCTCGGACAGCCGCGCCAGCGCGGCGGCCTCGTCGCGCGGCGACAGCGTCGAGTCGAGGCGGAGCACCTCGATCTGCAGCTGATCGAGCTTGTCGTGCTGATCCTTCATCAGCGCGATCAGCGGCGAGACGACGAGCGTCACGCCGGTCAGCTCGAGCGCCGGCAGCTGATAGCAGAGCGACTTGCCCGCGCCGGTCGGCATGATCGCGAGCGTGTCGATCCCGGCGAGCACGTTGCGAATCGCGAGCGCCTGGCCGGGGCGAAACGCGGTGATCCCGAACCGGCGCTGGCCGAGCTCGAGCATCCGCGCGTCGATGTGCGCGGCGCTGCCGTCGTCCTGCCCTTCGCCCGCGGACTCCGCGCCGGCGAGCTCGGCGTCGTCGCCAGCGTCGAGCGAGTCATCACCTGCATCACCTGCATCGCCCGCATCGCCCGCATCGCTGGCCGCGAGGTGGCTATCGACGTGCTGCTCGATCGGCTCGGGGAGCTCGGACGGATCGTCGATGACGATCGTGTCCTTGTCGATCTCGATCGGGGCGATCCGGGTCCGCGTGCCGCGGGCCAGCTTGGCCGGTTCGAGATCGCGGGTGCCGCGCGCGAGCTTGGAGATGGCCACGCTCCCTTGCGCCTGCGCCAACCGCTTCCGTCTCGGGTCGCCGCTTCTGGACATCACCTGCAAAGGTCTCAGGGAA
>DATMCI010000260.1:0-22313 GCA_035558535.1 Kofleriaceae bacterium | reverse complement strand
GGTGGCACTTCCTCGTCGAGAGCTGGCCGACAGGGTGTCGGCGCCGTCTGCGGCTCCTCGGAGCTGTCGTTGGTGCCCATGGCCCTGCTCCAGCCCGTTTCCGGTACCCAGGCGCGCCCACGCATGAATAATCCGGGCTAGGCCAGGCGCTTGCCGTCGGGCGACCAGCGGTAGAAGCCCTCGCCGGTCTTCTTGCCGAGCTTGCCGGCGGCCACCTTCTCGCGCAGCACGGCGGGCGGGGTGAACGCCGGGCCGATGGCGGTCGCGAGGTGCTCGGCGATCCCGAGCCGCACGTCGAGGCCGACGAGGTCGGTCAGCTCGAGCGGCCCCATCGGGTGGCCGTAGCCGAGCTTCATGGCGGTGTCGATGTCGGCGGCGGACGCGACGCCCTGCTCCACCATGCGCATCGCCTCGAGGCCGATCACGAGGCCGAGCCGGCTCGAGGCGAAGCCGGGGCTGTCGGCGACGGTGATCGGCGTCTTGCCGAGCTGGGTCGCGAGCAGGGCCGCGAGCGAGACGGCCGCGGCGTCGGACCGGGCGTGCCGCACGACCTCGACGAGCTTCATCAAGTGGACGGGGTTGAAGAAGTGCATGCCGACGAGGCGGCCGGGCGCGCGCACGGCCGCGGCGATCTCGCCGACGGGCAAGGACGACGTGTTGGTGGCCAGGAGCGCGTGGTCTGGCGCGGCGCGGTCGACGGCTGCGAAGATCTCGCGCTTGAGGCCGAGCACCTCGGGCACCGCCTCGATCGCGCAGTCGGTGCCGGCGCACGCCGCGGCGAGGGCGTCGAACGGGCGGATCCGGCCGAGCGCCGCGTCGCGGTCGGCGGCGCTGACCTTGCCGAGCTCCACGCCCTTGGCGAGGTTCTTCTCGATCCGGCCGAGGCCGGCGGCCGCGGCGCCCGGCGCGGCGTCGAACAGCTGCACGTGGTAGCCGGTGACCGCGGCGACGTGCGCGATGCCCGCCCCCATCGTCCCGGCGCCGATGACGGTGATGGTTCGAAGGTCGTCCACGGTGCGCGTCGTCACATGAAGAACGTACACAACGCCGCCGGGGGGCCCTAGCCGCGAACCAGGAAAAGTCAACCCGCGCGCGCGCGCCCGAGCCGAGGTATCCTCCGGGCCCATGCGAGCCGTCGGGCTGCTCATCTGCGCCGTCGCGGCGGGCTGTACGTTCTCGCCGCCGCGCACCAACGACGACGGCGGCGTGGTGCCGATCGATCAACCGATGCCGGACGCGCCGTCCTGCTTCGGCCAGGGGTTCGGCCAGATCTGCCTGGCGAGCCCGCCGACGCAGGGGCGCACCGTGCAGAGCACGATCGACACCAGCGCCGACACCGCCTGCGACGAGATCGTCCGGCTCAACGGCATCGAAGTGTGCGCGATCACCGGCACCTCCGTCGACGTCGCGGTCACCTCCCTCGTCCGCGGCGTCGGCAGCCGGCCGATCGTGATCGTGGCCTCCGGCAGCATCAGCATCGCCGGCACGCTCGACGTGGGGAGCCAGCGCGGCGGGCGGGCCGGCGCCGGCGCGCAGGGCGAGACCTGCGCGGGCCTGGAGGCCGCGCGGGGCGACGACGGCGGCGGCGGCGGCGGCGCGGGCGGCAGCTACTTCGGCGCGGGCGGCGACGGCGGCACCGGCGACCTCAACAGCAACGGCCTACCGCCGGGTGTCGGACTGGGTGGCATCCACGCGCCCGCCTTCACCCCGACCGCGGTGCGCGCCGGCTGCCGCGGCGGGAACGGCGGCAATGGCGGGAGCGGGAGCACCAGCGGCGGCGGTGGCCGCGGTGGTGGCGCGCTGTACATGATCGCTGGCGCCGAGATCCGGATCTCCGGCCGCGTGATGTCGTATGGCGCCGGCGGCGCCGGCGCCACCGTGCAGGGCGGCGCTGGCGGCGGCGGCTCTGGCGGCCTGATCGGCCTCGACGCGCCGTCCGTGAACATCTCGGGCTTTCTGGCCGCGAACGGCGGCGGCGGCGGCGAGGGCGCCGGGCTCGACAGCGGCGTCAGCGGCGAGGACGGGACGATCGACGCGTCGCGCGCCGCGGGCGGCATCGCGCTCATGAACGACGGCGGCAGCAACGATGGCGGCAACGGTGGCAAGGGCAGCGGCGGCACGGAGCTGAGCGGCGACAAGGGCGGCGACAACAACGGCGGCGCCGGCGGCGGTGGCGGCGGCGCCGGCCTCATCTACGTCAAGGGCACGCTCACGCTGACCGGCCTCGCCTCCCCGGCGCCGATGCAGGTCCCGCGAAGCTAGCGCGAGCGGTTGCGCGGCGCGGCGCCGCACCGTAGGGTCGCGCCATGCACGCCGCGATCGATCCAGATCGCCTGCAGCGCGAGCTCGAAGCGATCGTCGGCCCGCGCCGCGTCTCGCTGCGCAGCGTCGATCTCGACACCTACGCGCGCGACATGTGGCCGCGGCTCTTGCTCGCGCACCGCGACGGCATCCCGCCCGCGCACCGGCCGCACGCCGTCGCGTGGCCGGAGCACGTGCGCGAGATCGTCGCGATCGTCAGGCTCGCGCGCGAGCTGCGCGTACCGATCGTGCCGTACGGCGGCGGCTCCGGCGTGTGCGGCGGCGCGGTGCCGCTCCACGGCGGGATCTCGCTCGACATGAAGCGCATGCAGCAGGTGCGCGCGATGCGCGACACCGAGCTGGTCTGCGACGTGGAGGCCGGCCTGTCGGGCGAGCGCTTCGAGCGCGAGCTCGGCCGGCGCGGCTACACGTTCGGCCACTTCCCGTCCTCGATCTATTGCTCCACCGTCGGCGGCTGGCTCGCCACGCGCGCCGCCGGCCAGCTGTCGACGAAGTACGGCAAGGTCGAGGATCGCGTCGCGGGCCTCTCGCTCGTCACCGGCCGCGGCGACGTGATCGAGACCGACGGCCCGAGCCGCGCGCTGCGCGGGCCGAGCTGGACGCAGCTCGTGCTCGGCAGCGAGGGCACGCTCGGCGTGATCACGTCGGCGCGGCTCCGCGTGGCGCCCGCGCCGCAGCTGCGCGTGTACCGCGGCTTCGAGACGCCCGACATCGAGACGGGCGTCGCGGCGATCCGGCGCGTCCTGCAGCGCGGGCTGCGCCCCGCGGTCGTGCGGCTGTACGACGAGCTCGACACGCTGATGAATTCGCTGAGCTCGCACGACGAGCCGGGCGCGCCGGAGCCGGATCCCCACCGCGCGCCGGTGCCGCCGGTCGAGACGGGCGCGCTGCCGGCGTGGCCGGAGCCGCCCGCGCCCGAGGAGCGCGGCGTGATCGCCCGGCTGCGCCGGCTCGCCAACGCGAGCACGCTGAAGCGCGAGGCGATGCACGCCGCGCTCGGCCGCTCGCACCTCGTGAACCGGCTCGCCGGCACGGTCGCCGACAAGCTCGCGCGCCGCGGCTGCCGCATGATCATCGGGCTCGAGGGCGCGCGCATCCGCACCGAGATCGAGGCCGCGCTGACGTTCGCCGAGCTCGAGGCGGCCGGCGCGCGCGACAAGGGCGAGGAGCCGGGCTGGGACTGGCTGCGCCACCGCTACGCCGTGTCGTACCGGATGTCGCCGATGTTCCGCGACGGCGCGTTCGTCGACACGATGGAGGTCGCGGCGAGCTGGGAGCGCCTGCTCGATCTCTACCACTCGGTGCGCGAGGCGATCGGCCGCCACGCGGTGGTGATGGCGCACTTCTCCCACGCATACCCGGACGGCTGCTCGATCTACTTCACGTTCGCGGGCACGGCGCCGGAGGCCGCGGCGGCCGAGCGCGTGTACGACGCGATCTGGCGCGACGGCCTCGAGGCCGCGACGCGCGTCGGCGGGACGATCAGCCACCACCACGGCGTCGGCCTGCTCAAGGCGGCGTACATGGCCGGCGAGCACCGCGAGGCGATGGCGATCTTCGAGGCGGCGAAGGCGAGCCTCGACCCGGACGGCATCCTGAACCCCGGCAAGATGGGGCTCCGCGACCGGATGCGAGGTCAATTTCAACCATGATCGGGCCGACCGGCACCTTCGAGGCCGAGCTCGCCGCAGCGGTCGGACCCGAGCACGTCGAGCGAGTCGATCACGCGGGCGGCGCGGGCAGCCCCGGCAGCCCCGGCGGCCCCGGCCAGTGGCGGGTGCGCCCCGGCTCGGCGGCCGAGGTCGCCGAGGTCATCCGGCGCGCCCGCGCGCACCGGGCCGCGGTGCACCCGGTCGGCGCCGCAGGGCGCCCGCCGCCGTCGGTCCCCGAGGGCGAGCCGCGCCCGCGCGTCCTGGTCTCGACGCGCCGCCTCGATCAGGTGCTGCAGCTCGACGAGACGTCGCTGCTCGTCCACGCGCAGGCCGGGCTCACCGGCCTCGAGCTCGAGCGCGTCCTCGCGCCGCGCGGCCTCTCGGTCGGCGACTACCCGCCGGTCGTGCTGACGTCGTCGCTCGGCGGGATCCTCGCGGTGCGCACGCCGGGCAAGTCGAGCGCGCGGCACGGCTTCTTCGAGGAGGCGGTCGTCTCGGTCTCCGCCGTGCTCGCCGACGGCCGCACCGTCCACACGCGCGCCGCGCCGCGCCGCGCGACCGGGCCCGACCTGGCGCGCGTCCTGTGCGGCAGCGAGGGCACGATCGGCTTCATCACGAGCGCCGTCCTGCGGATCCACCTCCGGCCGGAGGCGCGCCTCGTGGCCGCGTACGTCCTGCCCTCCGTCGACGCGGCGGTGTCCGCGATCTACCTCGCGCTGCGCGAGGAGGCGGCCCCCTCGGGGATGCGGATCTACGACGCCGCCGAGGCGGCGCGCCACTTCGACGGCCTGTCCCTGCCGCCCGGCCACGCGCTCCTGTGCGCCGCCACCGCCGGGCCGACCGATCTGGCCGCGTGCGACCGCGATCTGATCGCGAGCGCGGTCGCGGCCGAGGGCGGCGCGGCCACCGATCCCGCGCTCGCGGATCTATGGTGGCGGCGGCTCCACGCCGGTGAGCCCACGCCGGGGCCCGCGCCGACCCTGCAGGTGACGGCGACGCCCTCCAAGGTGCGCGCCGTCTACCACGCGATGGTCGGCGCGCTCGCCGCCGCGGGCGCCGCGGGGCGAGCGCACATCTCGCGGTTCGACGCCGACGGCGCCGTCCTCTTCGTGACGATCGACGAAGCAGAGCCCGCCGCCGCCGCCGAGCGGCTCGCCGCCGTCGAGCGCGCGGCCGTGGCCGCCGGCGGCTGGCTGCTCGGCGCGCGCGCGCACAAGCTCGATCCCTACCTGCGCGCGCTGCGCGAGGTGCTCGATCCCGACCGGATCATGAACCCCGGCGCGCTCGCGTAGCGCGCGCCGACCCGGCCCCCGCTCACGCCGTGTCGCTCTTCGACATGTCCGCGACGAGCTTGCGCATGAACAGCTCGATGTTGCGGCGCAGCGCCGGGTCGTCGCACACCGGCAGCGCGCGCCGCCAGGTCTCGACGGCCCGCGCGTGCAGCCCTTGCCGAAAATAGAGGTACGCCAGCCGCGTGAGCGCCGGGAAGTACGCCGGCTGCAGCTCGACGACCGCCTCGTACTCGTCGACCGCCTCGGCCCACCGCGCCGCGCGCTGGAGCATGTTCGCGAGCATGAAGTGCAGCTTCGGGCTCGCTGGATCCGAGACGAGCGCGCCGCGCAGCCGCGCGATCGCGCCCTCGACGTCGCCGGCGTGGTAGCGGCCGAGCGCGTCGGCGAGCAGCACCTCGTGATCGGCGCGCTCCTCCGCCGACAGCTCGCGGAGCAGGCGGTGCAGCCGCCGCACGTCGAGCGGCTTCTCGAGGTAGCCGTCCGCGCCGTGCCGCTGCAGCACCTCGTCGGGGACCTGGCCGGAGTCGACGACCGACGTCGTGACGATCACCCGGCTCTTCCCGAGCCGCTTGCTGCGCTTGATCGCGCGGCACATGCGCAGGCCGTCGAGCTCCGGCGTCGCGACGTCGGTGAACACCAGATCGAAGATCATGTTGCCGAGCAGATCGATCGCCTGGGTCCCCGACGACGCGGCCTGGCACTCGTAGCCCAGCCGCTCGAGCTCGGCGACCATCTGGATCCGGCTCGGCGGGTCCGGATCCACGACGAGGACGCGGGTGCGGCCGATCCCCTGCTCGACCGCGCCCCGATCGAGCTCCTCCGCGATGACGATCGTGCTCTGCTCGATCGGGTCATCCGGATCCGAATCCTCGTCGGCATCGGCGTTGGTGATCGTGTTCACGCCCCACTCGCTGCCGAACGTGCCGAACCCCAGGTCCTCCGACGGGAGGTCCTCGGCGCTCTCGATGTTGCGCGCCGCCTCCTCGGCCAGCGCGCGCTGCGCCTGGCGGTGCTCGTCCTCGCCGCCGTCCGGATGGACGACCACGAGCCCGGGGCTGTTGCGATCCGCCTCCGCCCCGATCAGGTGCAGCTCGCCCTGCTTCCACTTGCGGAACGCCACCCGGATCGTGCGCATCAGGGTGACGTCGAGCGCGATCCGGAGCTCCACCTGCTTGCCGCGCGCCGTCGCGAGCTCGCGGGCCGGGACGATCGCGTCCTCGGGCCGCGCCGCCGCGATCACGAGCGAGCTGGCATCCTCGTAGACGACGAGCGCGTTGAAGATCCGCGCCCACTCGAGCGAGACGTGCTCGAGCACGTCCAGCCGGATGACCGACTCATCGAACACGACGGCCGCCCAGCCGGTCTGCGCCGACAGGGCCAGGGAGAGCTCGCGCTCGCTCGCGTAGCCGAGCATGTAGAGCTCGGAGGCGACGGGGTGCCGGCCGCTCTGCCGTGCCAGGGCATCGGAGAGGGCGTTGGCGTCGATGACGCCCCGCTGGAGCAAGATCTGCCCGATCGAGCCGCGCACCGTCGGCAAGGAGCGTATCAGAGTTGTGGGTTTCTACAGGACCCCAGGGCACTCAAGTATTTGGAATCTCGATCGACGAGCGCCGTCAGGTAGCTACCTGACCCGCCGCGGCATCTTTTGTGTGGAGATTCATCCCTGGATTGATATCCTCCGCCCGCCCCTAGGGAACCATCCACGCATACTCGTCTCGGATGAGAATTTTGCCGTGAGAGTCCGTCTCGTGTCCGCGTGGTGAGCCCGTCGGGTTTTTGGTAATGCAACCGCAGAGAATCCTATTTTTTTTCGGGCCGCGCTGTGGGATGGCACCCCCATCGCCCTCGATGGCCTGCCAGGAATTGCTACCGAGGAGAACCCGTGAACACTGACTTTCGTATCGGCGAGAAGGCCGTCTATCCAGCACATGGCGTGGCGGAGGTCATCGGGATCGAAAAGAAAGAGATCAACACGTCGGTCTGCTCCTTTTACGTGCTGAAGGTGGTCGCCACCGGCATGCAGATCCTGGTGCCGAAGGACAAGGCGGATCAGGTGGGACTGCGGCACGTCGCGACCTCGGCCGAGATCGACGAAGTCTTCGACATCCTCCGCGAGAAGGACGTCCACATCGACAAGCAGACCTGGAATCGCCGCTACCGCGGGTTCATGGAGAAGATCAAGACGGGCTCGTTGTTCGACGTCGCCGAGGTGTACCGCGACCTGTACCGGCTCAAGAGCAGCAAGGTGCTGTCGTTCGGCGAGCGGAAGATGCTCGACAACGCGAAGCAGCTGATCGTGAAGGAGCTCGCCGTCGCCCGAAAGTGGACCGAGGAGAAGGTCGAGGCGGAGCTCGAGAAGGCCTGCGCGTAGCGCCGCGCTGCGCCGCACGAACCGTTCAGCGAAATCAGCGAAATCAGCAAAATCAGCAAAATCAGCGAGCGGCTCCGAACGGCTCCTGTACCCGGGAGCCGTTCGTATTTTCGGCAGGTCCGTAGCGCGGGCCACGCACCGGCTGTCCGGAGATCGGACCGACCGGGGGCCGACCAGATCGGAGCATTGCCGCGCGCGGGCGGAACATGATAGGGGTCGCCGCGATGCAGGTTCACGTGGCACGCGCTGAGATCTGGACCATGCCGGTCGACGCGATCGTCAACCCGGCCAACTCGCTCGGGATCATGGGCGGCGGGATCGGCGGAGCGCTGCGCCGCCAGGGCGGCGACGTCATTCAGCAAGCGGCCATGCAGGCGGCTCCGATCGCGGTCGGCGCGGCGCTCGTCACGACGGCCGGCACGCTCCCAGCCAAGCACGTCATCCACGTGCCGACGATGGAGGAGCCAGGCATGAAGATCGGCGCGGAGAACGTGCGGCGGGCGGCGCGAGCCGCGCTGATCGCCGCCGAGCGCAACGGCTTCAAGGTCATCGCCATCCCTGGAATCGGCACCGACCTCGGGGAGGTCCCGGTCGACGAGGCCGCGCGCGCGATCGTCGAAGAGATCCGCGCCCACCGCCGGCCCAACCCCGAGACGATCTACCTGGTCGCCACCGACGAGGCGATGGTGGCCGCGCTCGAGGAGGCGCTGCGCAACGCCCAGGCGAACTTGTAGCCAAGTCCTAAACGCCCGATCGCGCAACGAAAAGTCGTGACATGGCCCGTTGACCACCCGGACACGAGCCATATACTCGCCTCGCTTTGACGTTACAGGCGTTCATGCCAGCCGGGGTAGCCATCGCGCTCGCCCTCGGCTTCTGCGGGTTGTTCACGGCGCTCGCCGTCCTGATCGGCCCGAAAGCTACCAACCCCGACAAGCTCTTGCCGTTCGAGTGCGGCTCCGAGCCGATCGGCTCGCCCCGCGGTCGCTACTCGGTGAGGTTCTACCAGGTCGCCATCCTGTTCCTGGTCTTCGACATCGAAGCGGCGTTCATGTACCCGTGGGCGGTCCTCTACGAGCAGCTCTCACGGTCGCCGATGGGCGGGCTCAGCATGTTCGGTTTCGTCGAGATGCTGCTGTTCGTGGCGATCCTCGTGGTAGCCCTCGCCTACGTCTGGAGAAAGAAGGCGATCGGATGGGAGTAGAGCTCACGACCACGCGCCTCGAGGACGCCGCCAAGTGGGCGAAGCAGTCGCTCGTCGAGCGCGCCAGCAACTGGGGCCGCAAGTTCTCGCTGTTCTCGTACCCGTTCGTGACGGCGTGCTGCGGCATGGAGTTCATGTCGGTCGCCGGGCCGAAGTACGACCTCGCGCGGTTCGGCGCCGAGTTCCCGCGGTTCTCGCCGCGCCAGAGCGACCTGCTCATGGTCGTCGGGACGATCACCGAGAAGCAGGGGCCAGCGCTCAAGCGCGTGTTCGATCAGATGGCCGAGCCCAAGTGGGTCATCGCGTTCGGCGTTTGCGCGTCGACCGGCGGCTTCTACCAGAACTATCACTCGATGCCGGGCTGCGATCAGGTCATCCCCGTCGACGTGTACATCCCGGGCTGCCCGCCCAGGCCCGAGCAGGTGCTCGACGCGCTGATCCTCCTCATGGATCGCATCCAGGAGGGGCGCGGCCACAGCCAGCTCCGCACCAAGCGCGATCAGCTCATCGCCGCGGCGCAGAGCGCCGACGAGTAAGGCTCCCATGTCCAAGCAAGCCCTGGCCGCGCTGCAGGCGAAGTTCCCCGCGGCCGTCGAGAAGACCGAGTCGGAGTTCGGCGACGAGATCGCCTGGATCAAGAAGGACCAGCTCGTGGCGGTCGCGACGTGGCTGCGCGACGACCCGGCGATGGCGTTCGACTCACCGGTGTTCGTCACCGCGATCGACCGCCTGGACTGGCACCCCGTCGGCGCGCCGCCATCGACGCACTGGACCGAGGACCGGCCGAGGTTCGAGGTCTGCTACCAGCTCCGCTCGTCGACGCGCCGCCACCGGCTGCGGCTCAAGGTCGCGGTCACCGAGCAGGACTCGCACTGCCCGTCGCTCGCGACCCTGTGGCCCGCGTTCGACTGGCAGGAGCGCGAGACGTTCGACATGTACGGCATCCGCTTCGACGGTCACCCCGACCTGCGGCGGATCTACCTGTACGAGGAGTTCGTCGGGCACCCGCTCCGCAAGGACTACCCCAAGGAGAAGCGCCAGCCGCTCGTGCGGCGCGACGATCTCCCGATCAACCCGATCAAGAAGGATGCCCGCTGATGGCCGCCACGCGTGACGTCGCGTCGCTCAAGCAGCTCGTGCTCGGGCGCAAGGACGTGCAGGACCTCTCGGACACCGAGACCGAGCTGCCGCCGGACCTCATGACGGTCAACATGGGCCCGTCGCACCCGGCGATGCACGGCACGGTGCGCATCGTGCTGACCGTCGACGGCGAGCGGATCGTGAAGTCCGACGTCCAGCCGGGCTACCTGCACCGCTGCTTCGAGAAGGAGTCGGAGTACGCCACGTACACGCAGGTGTTCCCGTACACCGATCGCCTGAACTACGTCTCGCCGATGATCAACAACGTCGGCTGGGCGATGGCGGTCGAGAAGCTGATGGGGCTCACCGCGCGCATCCCCCGGCGCACCGAGTACATCCGCGTGATCGTCTCGGAGATGTCGCGGATGACCGACCACCTGACGTGCGTCGGCGCGTCGGCGATGGAGCTGGGCGCGTTCACCCCGTTCCTCTACTTCCTGAAGTCGCGCGAGTGGCTCTACGAGCTGCTCGAGAAGGTGTCCGGCGCGCGGCTCACGCACTCGTACGTGCGCGTCGGCGGCCTCGCGAAGGACCTGCCCGAGGACTTCGACAAGGACCTCACGTACACGCTCGACAAGATCGAGGGCGTGATGGTCGAGGTCGAGGGCATGCTGAACGCGAACAAGATCTTCCGCGATCGCATGGCCGGCATCGGCGCGATGTCGAAGGCCGACGCGATCGCCACGGGCTGCGTCGGGCCGATCGCGCGCGCCGCGGGCGTCGACTACGACGTCCGCAAGGACTACCCGTACTCGATCTACCCCGAGCTCGAGTTCGACGTGCCGCTCGGCACCACCGGCGACTGCCTCGATCGCTACCTCGTGCGGATCGAGGAGCTCAAGCAGTGCATCCGCATCCTGCGCCAGTGCCTGAAGCAGATCCCCGACGGGCCGATCATGGTCGACGACCCGCGCGTGACGCTGCCGCCCAAGCGCGACACGTACAACACGATCGAGTCGATGATCCGGCACTTCAAGCACATCGTCGACGGGATCCGGGTGCCGCCCGGCGAGGCGTACACGTTCGTCGAGGGCGGCAACGGCGAGCTGGGCTTCTTCATCGTCGCGGACGGCACCGGCCGCCCGTACAAGGCCTACGTGCGGTCGCCGTCGTTCGTCCACCTGTCGACGGCGGGCCAGCTGATCCACAACCACCTCATTGCCGACGTCGTGCCGATCTTCGGCATGATCAACATGATCGGCGGGGAGTGCGACAAGTGAGTACGACCTCGGGCCCCGCAGCGCAGCCGGGGCAGTCCCAAACGCCGGCGCCGCCGGCCACCGCGCCCGACCCCAATAAAGTCACGCTGACGATCGATGGCCAGTCGGTAACGGTGCCCAAGGGCACGAACGTCCTCGAGGCGGCGCGCACGATCGGCGTCGACATCAGCGCGTTCTGCTACCACCCGGGCCTGCCGGTGGTCGCGCAGTGCCGGCAGTGCCTGGTCTCGATCGAGAAGAACCCGAAGCTCCAGCCGAGCTGCCAGCAGTCGTGCGCCGACGGCATGGTCGTGCACACGACGGACAAGCAGTCGACGCTCGCGCGCCAGCAGATGCTCGAGTTCACGCTGCTGAACCACCCGATCGACTGCCCGATCTGCGACAAGGCCGGCGAGTGCACGCTGCAGAAGCTGTACTTCGACCACGACAACCAGGACTCGCGCGTCGACGTGCCGAAGGTGCACAAGGCCAAGGTGGTCGACCTGGGGCCCACGATCGTGCTCGATCAGGAGCGCTGCATCCTCTGCTCGCGCTGCATCCGGGTCTGTGACGAGGTCGCCGGGTCGCACCAGCTCGAGTTCGCCCACCGCGGCGATCACGAGATCCTGACGACCGCCCCGGGCGCAGAGCTCGACAACCCCTACTCGCTCAACACCGTCGACGTCTGCCCGGTCGGCGCGCTGACCTCGAAGGACTTCCGGTTCACGATGCGCGCCTGGGAGCTCGAGGCGACGCCCTCGGTCTGCAACGGCTGCGCGACGGGCTGCAACGTCGAGATCCACCACAAGCACGGCCGCGCGTGGCGGCTGGTCCCGCGCCACAACCCCGACGTCAACGACTACTGGATGTGCGACGAGGGCCGGCTCACCTACCACGAGCTGCGCGAGCACCGGCTCGCGGCGCCGACGGTCGACGGCCTGCCGGCCGCGTGGGACCGCGCGGTCCGCGCCGCCGCCGAGCGGATCACCGCCGCGGGCGCTGCGGCCACCGCGTTCGTGCTGTCGGCGACGGCCTCGAACGAGGACAACTTCGCGCTCGCCCGGCTCGCCGCCTCGATCGGGTGCAAGAACGTGTTCTACGCCGGCAAGCCGCCGGTCCCGGGCCGCGAGGACGGCAAGCTCCGCGTCGCGGACGTGAACCCGAACACGGCGGGCGTGAAGGCGATCCTCGAGGCGCTCTCCCACGAGCCGCGGGAGCTGGGCGCCCTGCCGGCCGAGATCCGGCTGGTCGTGATGCTCGGCGATATCTTGCCGGTCGACGCCGACCGGCAAAAGGAGCTGGGCGTGATCGCGGTCAGCGCGCACGAGCGCGGCCCGGTCGCGCAGGCGATCGTCGCGCTGCCGGCGGCGGCGTGGGCCGAGACCTCGGGCACGGCGACGAACAAGCAGGGCCGGGTGCAGCGGATGCACGCGGCCTTCCCGGCGCCGGGCCACGCGCTCGCGGGCTGGGAGATCGTCGTCCGGCTGGCGCAGGCGCTGAACGCGAAGCTCGCGTGGGCGCACGCCCGCGAGGTCTTCAAGGACATGACCGCGGCGGTCAAGCCGTGGAGCGGGCTCACCTGGGCGCGCGAGGCACGGCCCCTGGCCCTGCGCTTCGCGGGGAGCCGCGGCTGATGCGGGCGCCGACGATGCAGGCGAGGGCCTTGCTCCTCTCGCTCCTCGCTACCCTGAGCTTCTCGATCTTCGCGATCGGCTGCGGCAAGGAGAAGGCCGCGCCGAACCTGTGCGACAACCAGGTGGCCGGCGCGCTCCAGCCGCCGCTCACCGACGCCGAGCAGGCGCGCCGCCGGGCGGTGTGCCCGGCGATCCAGGCCGAGCTGGGCTCGCCCGCGGACGCGCGCCAGTGCGAGCCGGGCTCGTCGATCCTGACGTGCCCGGCGGGCGCCCACTGCAACGAGAACGGCAGGTGCGAGCTGGCGTGCGTCGCCGACACCGTGGATCGCTGCGGCGGCGGCACGTGCACCGCGGAGGGCCGCTGCGTCGAGCGGGGCTGGCTCTGGGTGATCCTCGACTTCCCGGCCACCAAGTGGGTGGTGCTGATCCTCCTGCTCGTCATGCCGCTCGCGTCGATCCTGACGTGGATGGAGCGCCGGCAGAGCGCGATGATGCAGGACCGGCTCGGCCCCAACCGCGCGAACATCGGCCGGGTCAAGCTGAAGGGCATCCTCCACTTCGTCGCCGACGCGCTGAAGATGATCTTCAAGGAGGACTTCATCCCCGCGAACGTCCACAAGGGGCTGTTCGCGCTGGCGCCGATCCTCGCGATCGCGCCGGTCTTCATCGCGTTCGCGATCATCCCGTTCGGGCCGACGATCTACCCGCACGTCTTCACCGACGTGGCCGATTCGTCGCTGATGGCGCAGAACGCCGACGCGTACCGCGACGCGATCCGCCTCCAGATCTGGCGGGTCGACTTCGGCCTCATCTTCTACTTCGCGATCCTCACGCTCGCGAACTACGGCGGCACGATCGCCGGCTGGGCCAGCTACAACAAGTGGGCGCTGCTCGGCGGCCTCCGCAGCTCGTCACAGATGATGTCGTACGAGGTGTCGATGGGCCTCTCGCTCATGGGCACGTTCCTCGTGGTCGGCAGCCTCGAGCCGGGCTTCATCGTCGAGCACGGCGCCGTGTCGACGATGTCGGCGGCGAACCCGGCCAACTGGCTGTGGCTGTGGCAGCCGGTCGGCCTCGTCCTGTTCTTCACCGCGGCGATCGCCGAGACCAAGCGCGCGCCGTTCGACATCCCCGAGGGCGAGCCCGAGATCATCGGCTACTTCGTCGAGTACTCGGGCCTGCGCTGGGGCCTGTTCTTCCTCGCCGAGTTCGTGGAGATCGTCTTCATCTCCGCCGTCATCACCACGGTGTTCTTCGGCGGCTACCACGTGCCGTACCTCGAGCCGGACGGCTTCCACGCGTTCGGCCAGGCGCTCCGGCTGCCGCACGGCGTCGTGGTGCTGCTGCAGATCGGCGCGTTCGGCGCCAAGACGTTCCTCCTGTGCTGGTTCCAGCTGATGATCCGGTGGACGCTCCCGCGGTTCCGCGCCGATCAGCTGATGAACCTCGGCTGGAAGATCCTCCTGCCGCTCTCGCTCGCGAACGTCCTCGTGACCGCGCTGATCAAGCTCCTCACCCTCAACTAGGTCCGCCGGCCATGTCCCAATCCCACTCCCACGACCACTCCCACGACCACCACGAAGCTCCCGCAGGCGCCGGCCTCAAGGTGCTGGCGGTCCACGACAAGCACGCGGACGGCCGGCCGCGCGTGCGCACGGTGCAGGTCGCGCGCCCCGAGTCGGAGGACACCTCGTTCCTCGCGGCGACGGCCAAGGGCCTCGGCATCACGCTGAAGCACTTCGCGCGCAACCTGTTCCTGCCGATGAAGAAGCTCGCCACGCGCGCCGAGGCTGGCGCGCCGGCCGAGGAGAAGTACCGGAACGACATCGAGACGGTCCAGTATCCGGAGGAGAAGGTCACGTACCCCGAACGGTTCCGCGGCCTCCACCGCCTCATGCAGCGCGATGATGGCGCGGTGCGGTGCGTCGCGTGCATGTGCTGCCCGACCGTGTGCCCGGCGCACTGCATCACGATCATCCCGGAGGAGACCCGGGCCATCGAGCAGGATGGCAAGGTCCGGATCGAGAAGCGCCCGGCCGTGTTCGAGATCGACGAGCTGCGCTGCGTCGTGTGCGGCCTGTGCGTCGAGGCGTGCCCGTGCGACGCGATCCGCATGGACACGGGCGAGCACGCCCGGCCGGTCGAGGATCGGGCGCGGGCGATCGAGACGAAGGAGTCGATGCTCGGCCGCGGCATCCACTCGACGGCGACCCAGGGCGGCGAGGGCCCCAACTGGCGGCAGCACGCCGGCGCGCGCGGCCCCGACGAAGAGCAGGACCCGCACCACTGATCGGCTCCGGGCGGATCGGCCCCGGGCGGATCGCGCGCGGATGGCGCAAAGTGCGCCCGCTCCCGATCCGGCAGACACCGTGAGGAGACAATGATTGGGCGCCCGGAGTTTTTTCGGTTGACGAGTAGTGTGCAGATCACTAGTCTCAAACTTGAGCACCGGCGGTTCGATGCGATAACCGGGGCGAAACTGTCTCCTACTTCTGCTATCCAGGGATCTGCCTCTGATCCGGGAGTGCACGCCCGCAAGTCGGGAAGCCCAATGGATTATCGTGGAGCCCACCTACGCAACGCGTAGGGGATAGAACGCCTCACGGTCGGACGGTCGAAGTGCTCATTTATCGGGTGCAGCGGTGAGAGCCGCTGCACCCGAGTCTTTTTCGGAGCCGAGCTCGTAGCACGGATGATCGAGCCCGGTGGGCGGGTACAGCTCGTGGTGCGTGTAGCGGAAGCCGAGCTTCTCGAGCGCGCGGCGCGAGCCGGCGTTCTCCGGATGGTGGCCCGCGAACAGCGCGGGCGCGCCGAGCGCGTCGAACGCGTGCGCGATGACGGCCGCCCCGGCCTCCGTGGCCAGGCCCTGGCCCCACCACGGCGGCAGCAAGTAGAAGCCGAACTCGTAGACGCGGCGCGGCGGATCGCGCGGCTTGAGGCCGCAGCAGCCGATCTCGGGACCGCCGTGCAGCGCGATCGGCCAGTACGAGATCCCGTGATCGCGCTGGTTCGAAAGCTCGACCTCCAGCCGGGCGGCCACCGCGGCGTCATCGAACGGGCCGCCCACGAGGGCGGTCACCCGCGGATCGCCGAACAGGCGCCGGGCGAGCGGCAGATCTCCGGGCGACCAGCACCGGAACGCGAGCCGGGCCGTGGGCGGCGGGAGCCGGAAGCTCGCCGCGTCAGTCATGGCACGGCCGGGGGCTGCCCATGGGCGGGCAGCCGGCGAGCGCGAGGACGTCCATCGTGACCGCCACGCCGATGTGGATCAGGACGCCGCCCCAGATCGAGCGGGTGCGCATCGCCAGCGTGCCGAGGATGAGGCCGGCCCCGATCGCGCCGAACGTCTCGGCCATGGGCTTGCCGTAGTGGATCATGCAGTACGGCACGAGCATCACGAAGATCGCGTTGGAGCCGAGCGCGCGCCGCAGCCCCTGGAGCAGGAAGCCGCGGAAGAAGAACTCGAGCGAGACGAACTGCACCGCGTAGAGGGCCTCCCACGTCCACAGGTCGAAGTGGGACCGGTTCGCCATCCGGTAGAACGGGTACGTGTGGCGGAACGAGGCGGTCCGCGACGCGGCGATCACCACCGGCAGGATCGCGAGGAACAGCGCCGCGTAGATCCAGAAGTGCCGCACGAAGCCTCGGGCCGAGAGGTGGTAGTCGCGGATCCGCTGCCCAGGCACGAGCCCGATCGCGAGCATCGGGATCACGACGTAGCCGAGGACGCGCCAGCCGGACCACCACGCGAAGCTCTTGATCTCCCAGTAGGGATCGCGCTGGGCCGGATCGAGCGGGAAGTAGCGCGCGAACCAGGCCGAGTTGCCGATGTACTCCTGCAGCGTCAGCACGACAGCGCACGTGAGCATCACGACGAGCACGAGCACGCTCGCCTGGCCGCCCGCGCCGGGATCGCGCTCCGTCTCGGCATCGATCGCGCGCCACTGATCGATGGTGATCTTGCGGATCCACCCGCCGAGCGTGGCGATCATGGCGTAGCGATCATGGCGTGGCGATCACGCGGCGGGCGGGCTGATGAGGTCGGCGGCCTGGCGCAGCCGGCGCCGCACAAGCTCCTTGCCGAGGAGCTCCATCGTCTCGAACAGGGGCGGCGACGCGCGCCGCGCGGTGATCGCGAGCCGGAGGAGCGTGTACGCGTGCTTCGTCTTCCAGCCGCGCGCCTCGCACCACTGCTTGGCGATCTCTTCGAGCGCGGCCGCGCTGAAGCCGTCCTTGGCCTCGAAGCGGTCGACGAAGTCGCGCAGCCCGTCGGCGACGTCTTGTGGCGCGACGTCGGGGATCACGAGCTCGGCGGCGACCGGCGCGTAGTCGAGATCGCCGGAGAACAGGAACTCGGTCAGGGGGATCAGATCGGAGAGCTTCTTCATCCGCTTCTGGACGAGCGGCATCACCCGCGCCAGGTAGTCCCGGTTCAGGCGCCAGCTCGTCACGAGCTCGACGAGCCCCTCGATCGTCTGCTCCTGGATGTACTTCTCGTTGAGCGCGATCAGCTTGTCGAGGTTGAACACCGGCCCGCCGAGCGAGATCCGGTCCCACGCGAACACCGAGACCATCTCCTCGAGCGAGAACTTCTCCCGGTTGTCGCCGAACGACCAGCCCATCTGGCCGAGGAAGTTGAGCAGCGCCTGCGGCAGGATGCCGGCGTCCCGGTAGTAGTTGATCGAGACCGGGTTCTTGCGCTTGCTGATCTTCGACTTGTCGATGTTGCGCAGGAGCGGCATGTGGAACCACTGCGGCGCCTCCCAGCCGAACGCCTCGTAGAGGACGACGTGCTTGGGCGTCGACGACAGCCACTCCTCGGCGCGGATCACGTGCGTGATCTCCATCAGGTGGTCGTCGACGACGTTCGCCAGGTGGTACGTCGGCAGGCCGTCGGACTTGAGCAGGACCTGATCGTCCATCTGCGCGGCGTCCCAGCGCTGCGGCTTCTTGCGCAGCTGGTCCTTGAACTCGATCGGCCCGGCGAGCGGCATCTTGAGCCGGACGACGTGCGGCTCCCCGGCCGCGGCCCGCCGCGTGCCGTCGGCGGGATCGAGCCCGCGGCAGTGGCGGTCGTAGCCGCGCTCGCCGCTCTCGCCCTGCTGCGCCCGGAGCGCCCGGAGCGCAGTGAGCCGCTCCTCGGTGCAGAAGCAGCGATAGGCGTGGCCGCGCTCGAGCAAGATGCCGGCGTGGTCCTTGTAGTGCTGCGCCCGCTCGCTCTGGCGGTACGGCGCGTACGGTCCGCCGACGTCGGGCCCCTCGTCCCAGGACAGGCCGACCCAGCGCAGGGCCTGGTAGATCATCCGCTCGGAGTCCGCGCGCGCCCGGTTCTGATCGGTGTCCTCGATCCGGAGAACGAACTTGCCACCTTCCTTGCGCGCAAACGCGTAGTTGAACAGCGCGATGTAGGCGGTGCCGACGTGCGGGTCGCCGGTCGGTGAGGGTGCGATCCGCACACGGACCGGCCGGGAGGCGGCTGACATGGCGTGTCTTGTAACACGGCATGGTAGCGTCCATAAATGCGCGCTCTCCGCTGGCTCTCGCTCGCATGGCTCTCGCTCGCACCGTCCGCGGCGCTCGCGCGGCCGGTCCTCGTGGAGGGCACCGTCATGGACGCCCAGAGCCGGTGGACGCGCGACGGCTCGCGCATCGTCACGGAGGCGACCGTCCGGACGGCGGACGGCGACGTCAAGGTCAGCCAGCTGGGCGGCACCGTCGACGGGCTGACGATGCGCACGTTCCCCGGCCCCGAGCTGCTCGCGCCCGGCATGCAGGTGGCGGTCGCGGCGACGGAGCGGCTCGACGGCTCGCGGCGGATGCACGTCGCGGTCGACTCGGTGCGCGTGCTCTACATGCCGCCGCACTTCGTGCGCACCGGACCGACGAAGGCCGGCCACTACCTGTACTGGGAGTCGGGCTGCGTCTACGTCCGGGCGTCCGCCGAGGGCACGAAGGCGATCGCCGGCGAACGCGAGCACGAGATCATCGACGCCACGGCCCGGATGTGGAACGACCGCACCGCGAGCTGCTCGTACATGAACGTCGTGATGGAGGCGCCGGTGGAGCAGGAGGTCGGCCGCGATCACGTGAACCTCATCAAGTTCCGCGACGTCTCGTGGTGCCGCCCGGCGGTCGACGACGATCCGCCGCGCTGCCACGCCGACTCGGCGGCGGGCCTCACGACGGCGGTCTACGTCGACGACGAGAGCAGCCCCCGCGACGGCGCGATCGTCGACGCCGACATCGAGCTGAACGGCGTCAACTTCGCGATCGCGGACAACGGCGCGACGACCAGCACCTCGCCCTGCAAGGCCGAGCTGCAGAACACGCTGACCCACGAGATGGGCCACCTGCTCGGCCTCGAGCACCCGTGCCGCGTCGGCAACGATCCGATGCGCGTCGATGGCGAAGGCAAGGCCGTGCCGATGTGCAGCGCCGCCCTGGGCAACGCCGCGATCACCGAGGCCACGATGTACAACTTCCAGGAGTGCGGGGAGATGAAGAAGGAGACGCTGGAGGCCGACGACGTGAACGCGCTCTGCGCGATCTACCCGGCAGGCGAAGATCCGGGGACGTGCGACGCGGTCGGCGAGCCGACGGGGTGCTGCAGCGCCTCGGGCACAGGCGTACCGCTGGCGCCGGTGCTCGGCGCGCTGGGCTTCGGCGCGCTGGTGCTGCGCCGACGGCGCGCGGCTCCTCCCGCGCGACGATCTTGACGTAGATCTTGATGCAGATCTCGAACCGGACCTGAGCGGCCAGCGCGCAGCCCGGCGCGAAAAGCTCGATCCGGCGAGCGCGCTCTGTATCCTGTGCGGATGAGCGGCGCGTGCCCGAGCTGCGGAGTCACCGTGATCCCGGGCTACGTGAAGTGCCCGCGGTGCCACGCGGTGCTGCCGAGCGCGGCGCGCAGCCGCCGCGCGAGCCTCGCGCCGGGTGGCACCGCGATCGAGCCGCGCGCGTTCCCGGTCGTGCCGGCCCTGGCGGGCGCGCTCGCGCTCGGCGTGGTCCTGCTGCTCGTGCTCGAAGGCGGCGCCACCCGGAAGCCGGCGCCCGCCGCGGGCGCGGTCCCGGCGACGGCGGCGGCGGGCCCTGGCGCCGTGCCCGGCCCGGCCTCGGGCCCGGGCGTAGGCGCGGCGAGCGGCGCGCCTCCCGGCGGCGCCCCGGGCGCGCTGGGCGCTCCGGCCGCGGCGCCTGGTGCCGGCGCGACCGCCGCCGCCGTGCCCGCCCCGCCCCTGCAGCCGCCCCCGCCGCGGCCGCTCGACATCCCGGCGGCGACGGGGCCGAGCCCGACCTCCGTCGCGGACGAGCTCGAGCGCGCGCTCGGCCAGCAGCGGCTGTGGTCGCGCGTCGCGGCGAGCGGCGACCGCGTCGACGTCCGGTCCGGCTCGTGCGCCGATCCGGCCATGGGACCGATGATCGACGCCGCGCGCGCCGCGCTGCGCGGTGTCGGCTTGACCCGGCTGCGATGCCTGGCGCAGAGTGGCGCCGTTGTCTTCGAACGAGACCTCTGATCCGTCGCGACGGCCGCACCGCCTGATCCTCCCGCTCGGGCTGCGCGTGCTGGTGCAGGTCATTCGCATCGAGGAGCGCACCGATGCGGGCCTGTACCTACCGCCGGGCGCCAAGGAGGCGAACGACGACGCGCTCTACGGCAAGGTGATCGAGGTCGCCCGGGATCGGCCGACGTCTGACGATATCGCTGAGAACGTCTCCGGCGTGCCGTACGGCGCCCACGTGCTGTTCCGCAAGGAGGCGGGCGTGCGCGTGCCGTGGGACGACCGCTACCGGCTGATCGACGTGAAGGACATCCTCGCGACCGTCGAGGAGGTCATGGTGGACGAAGCGCACTAGACTACGCTTTGCGCTCATGGCTGGCACCCTCCCGCCCCGCTCCGCGATCCCCCAACTGGCCGAGCTCGATCTGGTGCTCGAGACGCCACGGCTGCGCCTGCGGCGGTTCACGGAGGCCGACGTCGACGACATCTGGCCGGTGGTCTCGAACCCCGAGTTCCCGAAGATGATGAGCTGGGCGGCGCACACCGATCGCAGCGAGACGCTCGACTTCGTGCGCGCGGTGAACCGGACCCTCGAGCAGAACACGGGCGTCGTCTGGGCGATCGAGCACGAGGGCCGCGTGATCGGCAGCATCAGCCTCGACGCGATGGTGTTCGAGCTGCGCGCGTGGCGCATCGATCGCGCCGAGCTCGGCTTCTGGCTCGCGCCCGAGCACTGGAACAAGGGCCTCATGACCGAGGCGGCGGACGCGGTGATGCGGTGCGCGTTCCAGACGATCGGGCTCCACAAGGTGACGGTGGGCTGCATCTCGGAGAACGTGGCGTCGCGGCGCGTGATCGAGAAGCTGGGCTTCCGCTACATCGGCCGCCTCGAGGACGACGTCTGGCGCGATGGCAAGTGGCACGCGCACCTGCGCTACGAGCTGACGGCGGCCGAGTGGCCCGATGCCGTGACGACGCAGCGGATCTCCGGCCCATCGACACCCTCCTAGACGCGTCCTGGCCGCGTCCTGGCCGCCTCCTGGCCGCGTCCTGGCCACCTCCTGGCCTCCGTCCCCATCTTGTGCCCCCAGCGTGGCGTGGTAACTTGCGGCGCCAAGACACGCAGTTGCGTGACCCACTATGGACGTCCGCTGCGAGAAGTGCCAGACGGAGTACGAGCTCGACGAAGCACGTCTGAAGCCGGGAGGGGTGACGGTCAAGTGCACCAACTGCGGGCACATGTTCAAGGTCAGGAAGCGCGAGCCCACCAACGTGGGCGCCGCGCCGTCGCCGGCCGAGCCGCGGGCGCGCCCGAGCACGTCGAGGTCGCCGATGCGCGCCGGGTACGCGCGGCCCGACTCGCTGCTCCACGACGCCGAGACGGTGCACGCCAACGACGAGGGGCCGACCACCGTCGAGCGGCAGTGGGTCGTCCGGCTCTCGAACGGTGATCAGAAGAGCTGCCGCGAGCTCGCGACCCTGCAGCAGTGGATCATCTCCGGCGTCGTCTCGCGCGACTCGCTGATCTCGCGCACCGGCAAGACGTGGAAGCGGCTCGGCGACATCAACGAGCTCGCGCAGTACTTCGACATCGCCGACGAGGCGCGCACGGCGCGCGAGAAGCGGCCGGGCGCGCGCGCCACGCCGGGGGCAGGCCAGCTGCCCCGCGTCGTGGGCCAGCCGGCGAACGCCGCCCGCGGGTCTGTCACGCCGCCGCCCCCGGGCCGCGGCACCATGCTCGGCGTCAGCGGGGGCCCGCAGGTGCAGCCGGCCGGCGGCGCGGCCCCGCCCGACGACGACGACGACGAGCGGCGCACCGGCCGCGCGCCGCTGCCGCCGAAGCTGCCCCCCGGCGCCAAGACGCCGCCGATGGGCTCGGCCACGGCACCCAAGCCGCCCGCCTCGACGCCGCCGCCCATCGGCGCCAAGCCGCCGGCCGCCGCCGCCAAGACGCCGCCGATGGGCTCGGCCACGGCACCCAAGCCGCCCGCCGCCCACCGCCC